>DAOTWA010000018.1:0-114199 GCA_034435955.1 Anaerolineaceae bacterium
CCAGGTGTTGGATCAGTATCTGCCCGCCATCGGAGTGAAACCATGATTACTGTAACCCTGTTTATCCAATCGGATTCCCCTCAATGCGACCAGGCGGTCACTGACCTCAGCTCTCTCCAGGATAGCATCCCCCACCGGCTGGTGATTGTGGATGTAGGTAAGGATCCAGCCCTGAAGCAGGCGTATGACGGCTCGACGCCGGTAGTGGAGGTCGGTCCTTACCGCCTGGTTTCGCCCTTCACCCGCCAGGACCTCATGGCGGCGCTGGGTGCGGCGCGCGACCGGCGCGAACACCTGGAATCGGTGGGCGATAAAGGGTATCAGGCGCGCATCGAACGCGGCCATATGGTGACCTCAGCGGACCGGGTCAGCGCCTGGCTGGCTCATCACTATATCCTGTTGTTTAACGTAATGGCATTCCTTTACGTTGGTCTGCCGTTTCTGGCCCCCACTTTAATGAAAATCGGCGCAACGGGTCCGGCTCAGCTCATTTATACGATCTATAGCCCGCTTTGCCATCAGCTCGCCTACCGCTCATGGTTCTTGTTTGGCGAGCAGCCCGCCTACCCACAGGCCATCGCTAACGTACCAGGTTTGATGACCTTTGGCCAGGCCACCGGCATCAGTGAGTCGGATTACGCTGCGGCGCGCGCCTTCATCGGCAACGCGGCCATGGGCTTCAAAGTGGCCATTTGTGAGCGCGACATAGCCATTTACGGCTCCATCCTTCTGTTCGGGTTGATATTCGCTGCCACCGGTAACCGCTTGAAGCCGCTCCCTTGGTATGTTTGGATTTTAATCGGTATCCTGCCGATCGCTGTGGACGGCACCTGGCAACTGGTGAGCGAGCTTGGCCTGCCATCGTTGAGTTGGTTGCCGGTGCACGAAAGCACTCCTTTTTTGCGCACCCTGACAGGTGGATTGTTCGGCTTCACCACCGCCTGGTTTGGCTACCCGTACATCGAGGAAAATATGCTCGAAGTGCGCCGCATTTTGGCGCATAAGAAGGCGATCATCGCGCAGACCTGATGCGCAGATCGGCACGGTCAGACATGAGCTTCGTCGAGAGCGGGGCTATCCGCTACTATCGCTTTGAACTGCTGGAGGAGCTTGGCGTCATCCAGGCTATTTTCACCCGCCGCGGAGGAGTGAGCCAGAAACCCTTCGATTCACTCAACGTGGGCGGCACCATCGGTGATGAGGTCGAGCGAGTGCGCACCAACCGGCGGCTTTCATTCGCCGCCGTGGGTCGCGGCGTGGACACGCTTTATGACGTCTGGCAGGTTCACAGCAGCGCGGTTGTGTGCGCGGATATGCCGCGCCCTGCTTCAGCCCCTCACCTGAAAGCGGATGTGCTCCTAACCGACCGGCCGCAGGTTACTCTCTTTATGCGTTTCGCCGATTGTGTGCCCATCTTTTTGGTTGATCCTGTCAGGCGTGTGATTGGGATCGCCCACGCAGGATGGAAAGGGACGGTACAGTGGGTAGCCCGCGGCGCTGTTTATGCGATGAAGGCGCGCTACGGCTGCTGCCCTGAAGATATTCATGCCGGCATCGGTCCTTCCATCGGCGTGGATCATTATCCGATCGGGCCAGACGTGGCCTCCCAGGTGCGTAGCGCTTTCGGGCAGGATGCGGGCGCTTTTCTGTTGCAAGCGGACGGCCGTGTGCATTTCGACTTGTGGGCTGCAAACCGGTTCGCCCTGGAAGAGGCGGGCGTTCGACACATCCAGGTGGCGGAACTATGCACCGCCTGCCATACCGACGACTGGTTTTCGCACCGCGGTGAGGGCGGAAAAACCGGGCGTTTTGGCGCTTTGCTGGCCTTGGCAGACTGAATAGCATTCGGGGTGGAGATGGAAGCTGAGTTGGCGATTGACGTACAGGCCAATTATCGTGCGGTGCTCCGCCGGGTGGAGCGCGCCGCGGACAGAGCCGGACGAGATGCTCATTCCATCCGTGTGGTGGTGGTTACCAAACTCCAGCCGGTTGACCGTATCCGCGCGGCCATTAAGGCGGGTGCCCGTGATTTTGGCGAAAATTACGCTGAAGAGGCGCTTCCTAAGATGCAGGCCCTTGCCGGCGAGGGCATATCCTGGCACATGATCGGGCACGTGCAGAGTCGAAAGGCGCGCCTGGTGGTCGAAAACTTTGCCCTGATGCATTCATTGGACAGCCTAAAGCTGGCCGAACGCCTTGACCGCTTCGCCGCCGAATTGGGGCGGGTAATGCCGGCTTTGCTCGAGTTCAACGTGGGCGGCGAGGCCAGCAAGTTTGGATGGGACGCCTCGAATGAGGATCGCTGGGATGAGCTGTTGCCCGAAATGGAAGCGATACTGGCATTGAGTCATATGCGTGTGCTCGGATTGATGACGATGCCCCCGCTTTTCAGCGACCCCGAATTGACCAGGCCTTTCTTCCGCAAACTGGCCCACCTGCGAGATTTTCTGCGGAAGGCATTCCCTCACCATCCATGGGAGGAGTTGTCCATGGGCACCAGCGCCGACTTTGAGGTGGCAATCGAAGAGGGCGCCACCATGGTGCGCATCGGTGAGGCCATCCTAGGACCACGGCCGAGAGTGGCGTGAAGGCCATAAGGGTATAAAATCATACCATCGAGGAAATAGAAGTGATCATTTTAATCGCTCAAGTTGTGGATTGGCTGGCGCGCATCCTCTCCCTGATCGTGATCGTAGATGTGGTGTTGTCATATTTCATGTCCCCCTACGATTCGGTGCGCATGTTCTTCGACCGCCTGGTATACCCCCTTTTGCTGCCCATCCGCCGCGTCGTTCCCCCGCTGGGCATGATCGATTTCAGCCCCCTTGTCCTGCTGGTGCTCATTCAGGTTCTCGACTATGTGATCACCCGCCTGCTCTTTTCGATAGGATGAGGACGATGGAGCGAACATTTCACTTCCACGATGGCAAGAGGGGCGTGGCGCTGGCGGTGCGCGTCACACCCCGCGCCCGCCGCAATGAGGTCAGCGCAATCCTGGAGGATGGTACGGTGAAGATCCGCTTGACCGCGCCTCCGGTAGAGGGCAAGGCGAACGCTGCGCTGGTCCGCTTTCTGGCCGACATCCTTGAAATCCCTGAATCGAAGGTCGAGATCGTCGCAGGCCAATCGGGCAGGGATAAGCTGATCACGCTGATGGACGTGGACGGGGATACTGTTCAGGAGCGATTGCAAAAGCAGCTCCACGAAAGTTGCTAGGGCGATCGCGAATTCTGCCGAAACGACCGTTTTGAGAAATTAGACCTGATTTTGTGGCTCAGATTGAGGGTGAGGGAGTCCGCCGAGAGCCATCATCCACAGCGCATGGTAGGCCGCTTCTCGCACGACGCCCTGTTCACCATGCACCGCCTCGAGCAGCGCTTGCACGATCCGTTCCTCGGGTCTGCGGCGCAGATATTCCAACGCCGCCAGCCGCTCATCATCACATCCTTCTTTGAAGGCTTTCATCAGCAATTCGATGGCTTCATCGCCCGCCGGGATGCCTTCACCCTGTTTACTGGCAAAGGCGATCAGCCAGGGCGCCTGCCAGGGTGGCGGCAGCGGCCTCGGGATGCGCGCATCGGGCAGCTCTACATTTTCCAAAGCCTGAACGGCTGCATTTCGCACCACCCATTGACCGTCTTCGATGCGCATCTTACTGAGGATCTCGTTCGCCCAGGTCTCGTTCACTTGAATCAGGCCGAAAACTGAGGCGCGGCGGGTGAGCAGATTTTCCGAAGCGCTGGCTTTGCGCAGCAGTTCGTGGCCTTCCCCTGGAGAATACGCCAAGGCCTCGGCTGCCGAGCGGCGCAATTCCTCATCCCCATGATCGAGCATTTCATTAACAGCTTGCAGGGCCGAAGGTGTTCCCAGACTAGCCAGCGCCAGGCAGGCGGTTTGGCGCACCGAAACCACCTCGTCGGATAGCAGGCCGATCAATTCATCCTCCGCTGTACCTTTCCGAATAGCGGCACAGCCAAAGGCTGCCATTTGCCGCAGCGCCGGCGATGGGCTGCTCAATAATTGCCGGAAAAGAACGCTTACCGATGGATCGGCTGATTGGACAAAAGCGGCCAGGGATTGGAAGCGGACGGCCATGGGCAGGGTTTCGTCCTGCAACACGGTGAACAACCGACGCATGACCACCCCGCGCCAACGGGCATCTGGAGCGGCGTCCCGCAGCCAGCGGGCTGCCGAAAACAGTCCCCGGTAAAACAAGGTGTCCTTTTCCTGCAACCGTAAAGAAACCGCTTCGGTGATATCGGCGCGTGCGGCAGTGAAGCGGAAGATCTCGCCAAGAATGCCCCGATCATTGTGGGATGTATAGTCTTTGCTGATGCCCGGCTCCAATGGCAGCCGGCTGGCCAGATAGCTGGCCAGGACCGGGTTGGTGAAACCGACCCGTTCGTTTGGATAAAGCGCGATCAGTCCGTTATTGGCCAGTTCCATGACCACGCGCTGAACAGTGGACTGGCGCGGCTCCGCCGGCTGTGCTTCACGGCTCGGTTGAGCGACGTCCCTGAGCGGCGCCTCTGGTCTTGCTCTCCTTTTCGCGGAGGGGTTCTGCCCTTTTTGGCCGATCTTTAGCATCGCTGCGATGGACGTCGCTGGCGAAGATCGAGAATTCTGAGCCGGCAATTGTGATCGATTCGTCTTTGCTGCAATAGGTACACCGGCGATCTCGGCCGCCAGCGCGCTTAACTGGCTTTGATGGACAAATGTCCGACCATTGAGAGCCATCTGTAAGGCCAGGCGTTCCAATGCAGGGCGGTATCTCGGATCCGGCACCACGCGGCGGATATAAGCCTCGAAAGCATCTTGGAGAGCGTTGCCGCGTATATCGCCAGCATACAGCGACCAAATCTTGAGCGTTATCTCCAGGGGCGTCGATCCCTGGTCTCCGTCCAGAAGCCACCGTTTGAGCACCATCCAATCGGCGCTCCGTCCGTCCTCGGGTGGGAGGATGCTGTCAACCATGGTGCGCTCCCACAGGGCGGCCCAACGTTCGATGAATGCGCGTCGTGTAGCCGAATCCCAGGCGGCCAGGACGACCGGAGCGAATCCGAGTTGGATCAACCCATCCAGATAATCCGATGAACCGCAGGTGATCACCCGCAGGCCGGGATAAGCCTTGAGCAGCCGGGCAAGGAAATCGGACGCTTCACCCAGCGCTTCCCTGGAGAGCTCATCCAGGCCATCCAGAAGGAAAACGGCGCCGCCCTGCTGGAAGATCGAGCGCAGGTAGCCGGGCACCTGCGGCCGAATCATGGCGGGGGCGTTTTCGAGGATCGCCGGGATGATCGCTCCTAATGGATCGTCTTTTTCCGGGATGGGCAGAATCAGATCATTGACGTGCAGGTGAATGGGCAGTTTCTGAGCCAATGATGCCGCCAGAGGATTGCGGCGGGCGATTAAGGAAGCCAGGTACGCCAGGGTGACGCTCTTGCCGGTTCCTGGCCGCCCAATAATGACCAGATTGCGGCCCCCTTGCAGCAACTCACCCAGGCTGAGGGTCGGGTAATGCAGTTCGGTCGGCAGCTCGGGCCATTCCGGCAGATAAGGGATCAGCAGGCTGATGACGGGATCTGAGCGGTAATCTACGCCGGGGTCAACGCGCGGAGGAGGGGCCAGGAAACGCGGGGGGATCAACACTTCGTCCAACGAGAACAGCGGTGAGGAAACGTGCATCCCCTGCGCCCGACGGAGAGTTTCCCGCCGCAGACGCTCATCCACGCTGGTCAACGATTTGAGCCGCGCCTGTTGGGCCCGTTTCCTGACGTAATCCCTGGCCAGCGGCCAGTAAGATCGCCAACGCCACACCAGCCACCAGAGCAGTGTTGCGGCGATGAAACCCAGCCAGAAAGACAGGCGGTCAACGTGTAGGTTGCTGAACAGGCCCGGCATGCTTACCCCGCGTACAAAATGCGCCCGCAATTGGGGCAGCGGAAGAGCTGAGAAGGAGAGCGCGCCCCCTGCCATTCGGCTGGGGTGAGCGTCGCGCCGCACGCCCCGCAGGTGCGATCGACTGCGTTGGCCACGGCCACGCCATGCTTTTCCCGGCGGAGGGTTTCATATAATTCCAGCTCGGCCGGCTGGATCGTCTTCATGGTGGCGGAACGCTCTGTTTCCAGGCGCTCCAGCTCGCGCTTCAGCGTCGCTTGTTCGGCGGTGAGCTGACTCTGGCGCTGTGCAGACCGGGCCTGCGCCGCGGCCAGAGCACTTTCAGCCTCCTTTTGTTGCTTTTCCAATTCCTCCACACCGATCATGCTCTCCAACTGGCGATCTTCCAACCCGCTTAGCTGCCGTCTTAGAGACGCCAGCTCATTTTGCAAGTCCTGCAGTTCCTTTGGATTCTTAACTGTGCCGGAGTACAATGTCGCTTCGCTCTGCTCGATCTTCAATTGTTTCGATTTGGTCTCCGCTTCGATCTGGCGTAGCGCCTGACGGGCCTTGTACAGGGCCAGATCGGCCGATTCTTTGCGTTCTCTGGCGGCGAGCAATTCCGCATCTTCGGCCAGGCTGCGCTCGATCTCGGCCAGACGGGCGCTCTTCTGGTCGCGCAGGCTGTCGATCTGCTGCAGGCGGTATAGATGAATGGCTGGGCTCATCATGAAGATTATAGAAGCGCTTGTAAGGAAAGGCAAGCTCCCGGGCGATGCAGAACCGTCCAATACGGTTTACAGCATTGTAAGCTGAGTCTCGATGGGTTCCATCTCAACCTGAGGCGAGTGGGGTCTTTGGGCGCTGGTTGCCGGTTTATCTGATCTCATGTATACTTTTACCGTGCCGCCCCCGATACGAAAAAGCGTGGTCTTGTCCGTCCTGGCAGCCGTCCTTGTGATGGTCACTCTTCCCTATATGATCGCGGCCAGTGCAGGGGGCAGCGAGTACGTATTTGGCGGTTTCTTGCTCAATCCATTGGATGGGAATTCGTATCTGGCCAAGATGTACCAGGGTTGGAGCGGCGCCTGGCAGTTTACCCTGCCTTTCACGGCCGATCCAGGCCAGGGGGCCTATCTTTTCCTGTTCTATTTGTTTCTGGGGCACTTGGCGCGCTGGACAGGATTGTCCCTGCTTATGGTATTTCATCTGGCCCGGGTGATCGCGGGTATCCTCCTGGTGCTGGCGTTGGCTTATTTCTTCCCACGGGTTATGCCGGAAGGCCGGCATGCCGGGTTTGCCTTTGCTCTGGCTGCCCTCGGTTCAGGCCTTGGCTGGCTGGCGGTGGCCCTGGGCGGTTTCACATCCGATTTTTGGGTGGCGGAAGCCTATCCGTTTCTCTCGTTCTACGCCAACCCCCATTTTCCGCTGGCCATGGCAATCAGCTTATGGCTCCTGGCCTCGCCTGGAGAGCCATTTACCTGGTTGAGGGCGGCCATGACTGTTGTCGCCGGGCTGCTGCTGGGGATACTGCTGCCGTTTGCGGCTGTGATCGTTGGCCTTGTTTTGGTTGCTCTCGCGATTTGGAACTGGCTGGCGATTCGCCGGCTCGAATGGCGCAGACCGTTGTTCCTGGCGTTAGGCGGCGCTGCGCCGCTGATCTACGCCCTTCTGGCCACCCGCATATCTCCCCAGCTCTCCGCATGGAATCGCCAGAATGTGACCCCCGCACCTGCTATTTGGGATTTGATCGTTTCGCTCTCCCCGGCTTTGTTCCTGGCCGTTCCCGGCGCGGTCTTCGCTGCGCGGCGCAAGGAAGACGGCCCCCGTATGCTGGTGTGCTGGGCAGTTATCGGCTTGATCCTGCTTTATTTGCCATGGAGCCTGCAACGCCGCTTCATGTTTGCCCTTTACGTGCCGATGGCCGGGTTGGCCGTTTTGGGCGTCAGCTCGCTGGCCAAATATTCACTCACCCGCTTTCGCTTGCTTGCGACTGCCCTGTTCCTGCTGGCGCTGCCAACGAACCTGGTCGTGATTTTAGCCGGGTTGGGCGCAGCCCGCAGCCAGGATACAAAAGTGTTCATCAGCCGCTGGGAGATGGACGCCTTTCGCTGGCTCGCGCAGGAAACGCCTCAGGAAGCCGTGGTATTATCCTCCCCAGAAACCGGCGCGCTCATCCCGGCTTATAGCGGCCGTAGAGTGGTTTACGGCCATCCGTTCGAGACGGTGAATGCTCTAAATACCCGCGTGGAAGTACTGCGTTTCGTGAGTGGGCAAATGACGTCAGCGCAAGCGTCGGCATTTTTTACGGAACAGCGCGTCTCCTACATATTTTGGGGCCCGCGCGAGTTGGCTGATGGCTGGATTCCCACCTTGACGGATTTGCGACCGGTTTACCAGAATGGGGGCGTCACGATTTTCGCGGTTCGTCCTACATCATAGCCTATGTTTTGGTTTCTTCTCTTGCCGATTCTGGTGCTCGTGCCGTTCCTGGAGGACTTTTTATTCCTCCCAGGCGCAGCCTATACGGATTTACTCATCAGTCATTACCCTAACGCGCTGTTCCTGCGTCAATCGTTGACAACCTGGCACCAGATTCCTCTCTGGAGTGACAATATCCTGAGCGGGTATCCATTTGCTGCAGACCCGCTCTCCGGCCTCTGGTATCCCCCCGGCTGGCTGGCAGTCATCTTGCCTTTGCCCCTGGCCTTTAACCTCACCGTGGCGCTGCATCTTATTCTGGCAGGAGCAGGCGCATATCTCTTCTTGCGCTCTGAACGCCTGGTTCCATGGGCGGCTGTCCTGGGTGCGGTGACCTTCGAGGCCATGCCGAAGTTCTTTGCCCACATTGCCGCAGGACATGTCACATTAATTTACGCGGTAGCCTGGACGCCCTGGTTGCTGTGGGCTGAGCGCCGCCAAAGACTGGCCAGCAATATACCTCGCTTTCGCTTCTTTCCAGCGATCTTCCTTGCCCTGATTGCCCTGGCAGACCCTCGCTGGGTTCCCTTTACCGGCGCCTTGTGGGCAGCCTACTCGCTGGCGATGGTCGGTCTACCCGATGCGGTTCATGACAGCGATGCTCCGTCCACTTTACAGGCCAAAATATGGGTCTATTTGAAATGGCTTGGCAGGTTTCTCGGTAATATCGCCGTTCAAGCGACCGTCGCCGCCTGCCTGGCCGCGCCCCTGCTGCTCCCGCTGATGCAGTTTACTTCGCTTTCGACCCGTGCAGGCATGAAGGTTCAGGATTTTTTCACCTTCTCATTGCCGCCAGAAAAGCTGTTCGGCCTGCTTTTTCCGAATCCCAGTGGAAATGCAGAGTGGACCATCTACCCAGGTGGGCTGACGCTGGTGGCAGGCCTGTTCGTTGTGGCCGTTCCGCGGCGGGTCGGTCTGAAATGGTTCTGGCTGGGTGTGGCGGTTCTTTCGATTTTGTATTCTCTTGGTTCCTACATGCCATTCTTAAATTTCCTGGCCTTTTTGCCCGGCCTGGACCTTCTTCGGGTGCCCTCGCGCGCAATGTTCCTGGCGTGCTTCGCCTTTTCGGTTCTGACGGCTTACGGCGCTCAATTGCTGCTAGAAAGTCGGCCTGATCTTTCTCTCAAGAGAATCCCGGCCGCGAATCTTCTTTTGGCTGCGATAGCCACCTTGACGATCTTACTCCTTGGTGGGACGTATTACCTCGGGGGCATCCTGCCCTGGAATTACCTCCTGGGGTGCGCAGCCATCCTGGCGGCGATCGGATGGCTGATCTTGCGGCGCAATAACTGGATCCCCGGCTCAGTTTTTGCCCTAGGCGCCATCGTTTTGGTTCTGGCCAATTTAAGCGTAGTCGACCGCCTATCCATTGACCCGCGCCCTGCCGCTCAGGTTCTTTCCCCGGCTGAAGACGCGGCCAGCTACCTGGCTTCGCAAGGGAATCTGTTTCGCATTTATTCACCCTCTTACAGTATCCCCCAGCAGACTGCAGCACTTTTCGGTCTCCAGCTTGCGGATGGCATCGATCCGCTGCAATTGTCCAATTACACGAATTTCATGCAGCACGCCACCGGCGTTCCCATGAACACCTACAGCGTGACACTCCCGCCTTTCGCTACGGGGGATCCGGAAGCCGATAACTCCACCGATCGGCCGGACCCCCAGGCGTTGGGATTGCTCAACGTACGCTTTGTCGTCTCCGAGTTCGATCTTCCGGTCGATGGATTGGTGCTGCGCGCCCGCCTAGGCTCGACGCGCGTGTATGAGAACGAAGCTGCCCGACCGCGCGCCTGGATTGAGGGCTCTCCAGCCACCCCGACAGTTCCAGGCGCAAGCGTCGCCGTCCTGCGCTGGTCCCCGAACCAGATCGATCTTTTTGCCAGCGGAGGGGGCCGGCTGGTGCTTTCCGAGATGGCCTACCCGGGCTGGCAGGTCTGGGTGGATGGCCATCGCGCCGAAAATTTGACCGCCTACGGCTTGCTGCGCGCAGTTGAACTGCCTCCCGGGGAGCATCGCGTCACATATCTATTCAGGCCCACCTCAGTGTATCTGGGTTTGACTCTGACGGCCATCGCAATTACCGGGATATTCTTCTATACCCTGTTCCGATCCAAAGCCGCATGGAAAAAGGCGAACGCCGCTGGGTGATCTTATTCGCGGGCGTGGTGATGCTGTTCACCACCGTCCCTTATCTGGTAGGGTACGCCAGCCAGGGGAATGATTGGCGTTTCACCGGCTTCGTATTTGGCGTTGAAGATGGCAATTCCTACATCGCCAAGATGCTGAGCGGCGCTGCCGGCGCCTGGCTGTTCCGTACGCCGTACACCGCCTATCCACAACGCGGCCAGCCAATGTTCTTACCTTACCTCTGGCTTGGCAAACTGGCTTCCCCGCCTGCTGAGCACGATCAGCTTGTGGCTCTCTTTCATCTTTACCGCATCGCCGCCGGGGTGCTGGTCACTCTGGCCGCCTATGAGTTTATTTCGCTTTTTTTACGCAAAGTTCGCCTGAGGCGATGGGGGCTTGTTCTGATTACTTTGGGAGGTGGCCTGGGATGGTTTTTGATCCTCATTGGGCGGTCAAATCTGACCGCATCCTTGCCGCTCGAAATGTATTCACCCGAATCGTTCGGCTTTCTGGAGTTGTACGGCTTACCCCATCTGGCGCTGGCGCGAGCGGCCATGTTTTGGGGATTAGCAACTTACCTGAAACCCTATGTTGCCAGCCAGGGTCTGGAACATGGGCTGGTGGAGCCATGGGCGCCACGTGCGATCAGGCTCGGCGTAGCTGGACTGGTCGCATTTCTGGCGCAGCCGCTCACCGCCGCTTTAATGTGGGTTGTAATCGGATTGCATCAAGCCATCTTGTTGGCCGGCAGGTTATTTCATGGTCAGTTTGGGACGATGCTGCGAAATACCCGTATCATCGGGCAGATTCGCGTCCCCGTAGTTGCCGGTCTGGTTTCTCTGCCGTTAGCAGTTTACAGCGCGGCTATGCTGGCCGGTGATCCCTTCATGAAATCGTGGGCGGCCCAAAACGTGATCCTTTCACCCGCCCCGCTGCAATACCTTGTTGCTTATGGCTTGATTTTACCTTTGGTCGTGTGGGGAGCGGTTCGATTGCTGCGCATCGCGCCAGCGGCTGGCTGGCTTCCCGCGGCCTGGCTCATCGCAGTGCCCGCGCTGGTGTATGCGCCTATCAACATTCAGCGCCGCTTGGCAGAGGGTATTTGGGTGGTGATGGTGACCCTGGCGTTGATCCCCTGGGAATATGCGAGCGTTAGAGGAGCGCCGCGAATTCGATTTGGCGTCTTTCAGGTTGCCAGTCTGCTGGTTTTCCCCTCGACTCTGATGCTTTTGGCGGGCGGGATTTTCGTTTCGCTGGCCCCATCCCAACCGATCTTTCAGCCTGCCGAGCAGGTTTCCGCCTACGAATACCTTGCTCACCATGCACCCGTTGGCAGCGTCGTCCTGGCCTCTTTCGATACCTCCAATGCGCTGCCGGCCTGGGCTCCGGTGCGCGTCCTCATCGGGCATGGTCCGGAAAGCATGAACCTGTCCATCCTTCGCCCTCGGGTGGAGGCTTTTTACCAAAGCACCACCTCGGACTCCTCGCGCGTCAGGCTGCTGCGCGAGTTTGGCGTGGATTACGTGGTGTGGGGAGAACAAGAAGCCGCGTTGGGCAGTTGGGATCCCCAGAACGCCACATATCTGAAGTTGACCTATCGTTCAGGCGACTGTGAGGTGTTTGCCGTGGATTTGAAGGGTGGTTAAGATGAGCCTGGGCAGAAAGTCCATCCTTTTAGTGCTGGGACCGGTCATCCTTACTCCCATCATCCTTTTTTCGCCGCTTCTTCTGACCGGAAAAGTCCTTTTCTGGGGCACGCCTTTTCTACAATTCACTCCCTGGCGCGACCTGGCCTGGAAAGAGATAGCAGCTGGTCAACTCCCCTTGTGGAATCCCCAAGTGGGTATGGGTGCACCGCTGGCGGCTAACTACCAGTCGGCCTTATTCTACCCGCCCAACTGGCTGCTCATTCCACTGGCAGCCGCTTTTGGCCCAGCCGGTATCGCCTGGGGGCAAACGCTGCTTGCCGTCCTTCACATTGTCTGGGCAGGCATCGGCATGGCGCTTCTGGTGCGCAGGTTGGGCCTGGATGCCCTGGCCCAGACGGCAGCGGGTCTCTCCTTCAGTTTGTGCGGTTATCTGGTTGCCCGGGCCGGTTTCCTGAGCATGAACGCCGCCGCGGCCTGGCTGCCGTGGCTGTTGCTCGCTTCTTACTCGATCGCTCCTTTTGGTTTTGCGCATATTCCAGAGCGCCAGAAGTCCCCCGATTTTATTCGCATCCTCCCATTGGCGGTTTGCATCGGTTTGCTTTTGCTGGCGGGTCACGCTCAGACTGCCTGGTATCTGCTGATCCTTCTAGCGGTGTGGGTGATATTCTGGAGTGCGCAGGCTGGCGGTTGGAGGCGAATTGGCCCTGCATTGGCAGAATTGACTGGCGCCGCGCTGGCGGGTTCTTTGATGGCCGCCGTCCAGTTGCTGCCGACGCTGGAATATCTGCTCCAGTCTCAACGGGCCAGTGCAGTGGAATATGCTTTCGCCATGAATTATTCCTTTTGGCCGTGGAGGTTCCTCACCCTGCTCGCCCCAAATTTCTTCGGTACACCGGCTCAAGGAAATTACTGGGTGACGGCCGATAATTATTGGGAGGATGCCGTTTATGTTGGCTTGATGACGTTCGTCCTGGCGGTCGGTGTGGCTACCAGAGGTTTCTCCCGCAAGCAGGCCGCTTTGGTAGACGATCAGGCGCGTGTGCGGCGTGGTTTTACCCGCTTTCTGGCTGCCCTGGTGTTGATTGCCTTCGTGCTGGCGTTGGGAAGATATACCCCCATCTTCCCATTTCTTTATCGTCATGTGCCCACATTCGCCATGTTTCAGGCGCCGACGCGATTTTCTATCTGGGCGGAATTTGGGCTCGTCATGCTGGCGTCCATGGGTTTCGATGGCTGGCGCCGACCTTGGGGCCGGGGATTGGATTGGGTCCGCCGGGGACTGGTAGGCGCTTTGGCGGTTTCCGCCGGCGCTGGCGTCGCTTACCTGGCCCTCAGGAATATCGAGCTGACCTTTATTTGGGCTACTGCTTTGGCTGGATTGTTGGGTGCAGCTACGGCTGGGTTGGCGCTTACTGCTCCTCGGCGGGAAACAGCGCCCTTTTCTCGCTGGCATTGGGCTGTGATTGGAGTGCTGGCGGTTGATTTGCTCCTGGCGGGCTGGGGTCTGAATCCGGGCATTGAACTGCAGGCGTATCGGCGCCCGGCAGAGACAGCCAGTGAGCTGCGCCAGGAGCTGAGCGGCCGCCGTCTGTTTATTTCTGCTGCGGACGCCGATGCAATCATGTATGGTCGGTTTTTTGTGTTCAAGACCTTCGATCCCCCAAACGGCTGGCAGGATTTACGCCAGGTATATCTGCCGAACGCAAATTCGCTCGACCAGATCGCTTCGGCCAACAATTTCGACCCTCTTTTGCCCGCGCGCTACGTGCGCTGGATGGAGGCGGTGAATAAAACCTCTTCGGCCGCCAGACAACAAATGCTCGCGTTTATGAACGTCGGTCTGGTCGAAGTGCCGTCCGCCCACGGTCGCTATGGGGTGGATTTCATTCCGGTCAGTGGAGCGGCCAGGCTGCACTGGTTTACCTGTGCGGCGAGCGCGGTAAATGAAGCCGACGCCTGGTCGCAAACCCAGGCGTTGTTTTCTCTAGATGGGGGACTCAATTCCCGGGTTGTTTTGGAAGGAGACAACCCGGATTTACTGCCGCTGGCGGATTGCAACCTTACAAAACCAGCAGAATTTCGTATAATTAAAGAACTTGCCAACCAGATCGAGATCCAGGTGAATGCGTCGGAGCCGGGTTGGTTGGTTCTGGCAGATATCTGGTATCCCGGATGGGAAGCTGCTGTGGACGGCAATCCGGTCGAGATTTTACGAGCGGATGCCGCCTTTCGCGCCGTCGCTGTGCCGGCCGGGGAGCACGTGGTTGTCCTGAGATACAAACCCGGTTCGTTTCTACTGGGAGCCGGACTCAGCGCGGCAACGATTGTCTTGGGAGCTGTGGCAGCGGTCTTACTGTTGGGCAAGCGTAAACTGAATCGAACAGGCTAATCGATGATTTAACTTTGTTTCCTTACGAGCGAGCCTGTATTCAATCGAGGAGTATATGGGTATGGATGTAAAGGTGAGTGAAGTCCAGGCTTTTGCCGAGCGTTTGATCGAGAATCTCGAGAAAGTGATTGTTGGGAAGAGGCATACGGTAGAGCTGGCGATCATAGGCCTGATGTGCCAGGGCCACTTGTTGATTGAAGATGTTCCCGGAGTGGGCAAGACGATGCTGGCGCGCAGCCTGGCGAAATCTCTGGGCTGCTCGTTTAACCGAATTCAATTTACGCCGGACATGCTGCCAAGTGATGTAACCGGCGTTTCGATTTTTAATCAGATGACCCGCCAGTTTGAATTTCGCCCCGGCCCTCTAATGAACCAGATTGTGCTGGCCGATGAGATCAACCGGGCCACCCCCAAAACGCAATCTGCTTTGCTGGAGGCCATGGAGGAGCGCCAGATTACCGTGGATGGCGTTACCCATGCGTTGCCCAGTCCGTTTCTGGTCCTCGCTACCCAAAACCCAATCGAGTACGAGGGCACCTTCCCGTTGCCTGAAGCCCAGCTCGACCGTTTTCTGATGCGCGTGCGTTTGGGCTATCCGGCTAAGACCGATGAAGTGCACATCCTGGAAATCCAGCAGATCAGCCATCCGATTGAAAGCCTGGAACCGGTGGTCGAGCTCGATGAGATAAAAGCCGTCCAGGAGCAGATAAAACAGGTGTACGTTGCCCCGGCCGTCAAGAGTTACATCGTCGACCTCACCCGGATGACCCGTGAGCACGAAGATGTGTATCTCGGTTCCAGCCCTCGCGGGAGCCTGGGGCTCTTCCGGGTAGCCCAGGCGCGGGCGGCCATGCTGGGTCGGGATTTCGTCGTGCCGGACGATGTCAAGGCGCTAGCCGTTCCTGTACTGGCTCATCGTATGGTGGTGAGCCCGGCGGCGAGACTGCGCAACCTGAGCTCTGAAAAAATCGTACAAGAAATCCTGAATCGCCTTCCGGTGCCTGGAGGGGATCTAAGCTCGGGGGATCACCATAAATGACCGTCCTACGTACATTTTGGGTGGTCCTCGGTTTATTTGCCGTCAGCCTGTTCGGCGTCGCCGTGTATGGATCGCCCCTCTTTTACCGGTTGGTGTATGTGTGGGGGTTATTGCTCATCAGCAGCTGGCTATGGACTTACTTCGCCCTGCGCGGGATTCAGGTGCGCCGGCAGGCGCGATCGCTTCGTCATCAGGTAGGGGAGATCTTCGAGGAGCGTTTCGAGGTCGTCAACGAAAGCCGGCTCTTTCGCGTCTGGATCGAGGTTCGGGATGAATCGCGTTTGCCGGGCGAGGGCGGCTCGCGTGTGCTGACCTGGATAGGCGCTCGACAGCAGCGCACCTATCTGGCGAATAGCTGGCTTAATCGGCGCGGATTAATCCCTTTAGGACCGACGACCTTGCGGGCTGGAGATTTATTCGGCCTGTTTGCAGTCACGCGCAGGTTCCCGGCCACCCAGTCCTTGCTGGTCATCCCCCATCTGGTCGAACTCCAACGCTTTCCTTCACCCCCTGGCATGTTGCCGGGTGGGC
Source organism: Anaerolineaceae bacterium (assembly GCA_034435955.1). Classification (GTDB taxonomy): domain Bacteria; phylum Chloroflexota; class Anaerolineae; order Anaerolineales; family Anaerolineaceae; genus DAOTWA01. The sequence goes on from DAOTWA010000018.1 coordinate 16,094, forward strand.
GGGCGCTGCGGCGGCGCACGACGGAGGCCACACCTCATGCCGCCGGGGTGCGGGAGTACACGCCTGGCGATGCCCTTAGCCGTATTCATTGGCCCAGCACTGCTCGCCGCGATCAGCTAATGGTTAAGGAATTCGAGCAGGATCCCCAATCCGATGTGTGGATATTTATTGATGCTCAACGCTCCGTGCAGGTGTCGCTCGAAGAGGAAATAGAGATCCCGCATATTGATAAAGTCTGGTTGTGGCGTCATCGACCGCAGGTCACTTTGCCGCCCGCCACGATCGAATACGCCATCAGCGCGGCTGCCTCGATCGGCCGCTATTTTATCCAACGCGGACAGGCGTTGGGCATCGCCAGCGCTGGGCAGGTGTTCACTATCCTGCCGGCCGAGCGCGGCGAGCGGCAATTGGCTAAAATGCTGGAGACGCTGGCTTTCTTGCAGGGTGAAGGCAGTCTGCCGCTCATCGGGTTGGTGACCGCCCAAATGGGTCATCTGCCGCGCGGCTCGACCGTCGTGTTGATCACACCCTCCACCCAGCCTGCCATCGAGCTGGCGGTCGAATTGCTGGATCAGCGCGATATGCATCCCATCGTGGTCTTAATCGATCCGGCCTCATTTGGAGCGCGAATTTCCAGCGCGGACCTGGCGGCTAAATTGGCCGTCCGCGATGTGCCGGTCATTCAGATAACGAAAGGCGCCGATCTCAAGTCGACTTTGGAAGGCGGCGGCACGGAAATTCCGTATCTGGTGCGCTGGTGGGCCCAAAACGAAGTTGAGGAAGCAGCTCAATAATCCCATTCCTGCGAGGATGAAGCTCCATGACTACCCGATTGCTTTATCAACGCGATTCGTATTTGAAAAAGTTCGATGCGCAAGTGGTTTCCGTCGATCCACAGACGTGGGCCATAACGCTTGACCAGACCGCTTTTTACCCCGGCGGCGGCGGCCAGCCGTCAGATCGAGGGACACTGTCCTGGGAAGGCAGGGATTGGCCCCTGGCCAGAGTCAGGAAAGCCGAGGGTGAGGTGCTGCACATCCTGCCCGAGGGGTCTTCGTTGCCTGAAGTCGGCGCAACCGTGCATGGGGAGGTGGATTGGGAGTACCGTTACCAATTGATGCGCACGCACACCGCGCTGCACATCCTCTGCGGCGTGGTATTCCGTGACTACGGCGCGCTGGTCACCGGGGGAGATATGGAGCCGCTGCATGGGCGTATGGACTTCGAATTCGAGAATCTGCAAAAGGAGTTGGTGCAGGTGATCGAGGCCGCCGTCAACCGTGAAGTGCAGGCTAATCGTCCAGTGCGTGTAGACATATTGCCGCGCGAGAAAGCCTTTGCCATACCGGATTTGATCCGCACCAAGATCAATTTGTTGCCGGAGGGTATTCGTGAAGTAAGGGTGGTGGAAATTATCGGCCTGGATCTGCAGGCGGATGGCGGCACTCATGTCCACAACACTGGCGAAGTGGGACCGATCCATGTGGTAGACTACAAAAGCAAAGGCAGGATCAATAAGCGCATCTACATTGAACTGGAAGCCACTCAATAAGGGTGGATTTGCCGTGAAACCTGCATAGGGCCAGCATGATCAATCGTGCCAACGGGCACTATGGTATAATACTTCGCGGGATCCATATAAAAAATACAGTGAAGCGTGATCTCTAGAGGAGAACCGGTTGGCGTTTAATCCCCTTGACTGGCTGTTGGGATTATTCTCGCTCGACATCGGCATTGACTTAGGAACCGCGAATACTCTTGTCAACGTGCGGGGGAAGGGGATTGTCATCAACGAACCCTCCTGGGTCGTGATTGACAAGCGATCGCGGAAAGCGCTGGCCATAGGGGCGGAGGCAAAAGCGCGCGTCGGGCGTACACCTTCGAATGTCGTCGCCATACGCCCATTGCGTGATGGGGTGATATCGGAATTCGACATCACCCAGGAGATGTTGCAGTATTTCATCGGCAAGGTTCACCAGCAGACGCTGGTGCCTTTACCCCGGCCGCGGGTAGTCATTGGCATACCGTCCGGGGCTACCGAGGTCGAAAAACGCGCTGTCTACGATGCAGCTATGGCGGCTGGGGCGCGCGAAGCATACCTGATCGAGGAGCCGCGCGCAGCGGCGCTGGGCGCTGGCCTGCCTGTGTCAGAGGTGCGCGGCAGCATGATCGTGGATATCGGCGGCGGCACCACCGAGGTCGCCGCGCTTTCTATGGGAGAAGTGGTGGTTGCCCGTTCGCTGCGCGTTGCCGGCGACGAGATGGACCAGGACATCATGCTGTATGTGCGCAATAAATACAATCTCTTCATCGGAGAGCGCATGGCCGAGGAAATCAAGATGGAAATCGGCTCGGCCTATCCGCTGCCCGAAGAGAAAACTATGCTGGTGCGCGGCCGCAACCTGGTCACCGGCCTGCCGGAAACGATTGAAATATCCTCTGTGGAAATCCGCGAAGGGTTGTCCGGCTCCATCCAGGTCATCGTCGATACGATCAAAGATGCTTTGGATGAGGCCCCGCCCGAGATCGTGGCCGATTTGCTCGAATCGGGCATCTGCCTTGCCGGCGGCGGCTCTCTGCTCAAGGGACTCGCTGAAAGGCTGAGCCAGGATTTACGCCTGCGTGTATGGGTTGCCGAGGATCCGATGACGTGCGTGGCGCGCGGCGCCGGTCTGATCCTCGAAGATCTGGACATGTTTAGCAACTTCCTGGTGCCTCTCGACCGTAAAGGCCGCTAAAACCGGGGCGATTTGTAATCCGCGCGGATCAGCGGCCTGACTCGAACGGTGCGGCCGATTTCTCTGCTGTGGTGAAATGAATTTCTCTTCTTCGCGAATATTAAGAACGGCTACTCTGGCTTTGGTGGTGGTCGGCTTATTGGCTCTGGCGTTGGGTGGATATCTCACTCCCCTCTTTGAAACATCGTTAAATCCTCTGGTAGCCATTCAAGGCTGGCTGTCTAGCCGCTATATGGCTTTTTATGATTTCTTCACCGTACCGCGCGATGTAGCCAGTTTGCGCCAGCGCAACGCCGAACTCGAATCCGAGGTTTCACGGCTGCAATCTCAGGTGGTCGAGCTGCAGCAGCAGCTCAGCGAGGCCCAGGTGCTGTATGCGCTATTGGATTTCGCCCGCGCCCGCCCAGAGAATCAATACGTGGCCGCTGCTGTGATCGGCAGGGATCCCAGCCCATTCCTTCATTACGTAATCATTGATCACGGTTCAGAGGATGGCTTGCGCCATGGGATGCCTGTGGTTAACCAGCAGGGCCTGGTCGGACGCATCGATGCGGTCACCGCCAGGGCTGCGCGCGTGCAGCTGATCACCGACCCATCCTCCTCGATCAATGTGCGCTTGCAGAATTCGCAAAGAGATGTGATCCTTTCCGGGTCGATCACCGGGGACCTTACCTTACAGATGATCCCCAGCGATATGCCCGTCTCGGTTGGAGACGTGGTGTTGACTACCGGTCTGGGCGGCCAGTTGCCGGCCAATATTTTCATTGGGCAGGTAACCTCTGTGCGCCAGCCCCAGGGCGGCCTCTTTCAGGAAGCCGCCGTCCAGCCAGTGGTCGATTTTACCGGGCTGAAGGCCGTGCTCGTGATCGTCAATTTCAAGCCGGTGGATATCTCACCGTTAATCCCCACCACATCGCCATGACCTTCTCGACCTTGATCGGCTTCCCGGTCATTGCCGGGTTATTGATTCTTCAATCAGCCATTGTCAGCCGTCTGCCGCTGCTCCAAGGCAGCGCCGATGTCGTCCTCTTGGTGCTGCTGGCCTGGTCGCTGCACAGCCGTGTGGCGCGCGCCTGGCATTGGGGGCTGATCGCCGGTTTGATGGTCGGCTATGTCTCTGCGCTGCCGTTTTACGTTCCGATCATCGGCTATCTCGCAGCAGTCAGTTTCGCCCGCTTGCTTCAACGCCGCGTGTGGCAGACTCCCTTGCTGGCCATGCTCCTGGCCACTTTTGTCAGCACGCTCCTGATGCAATTCCTTTCAGTGGCAGGTCTACAGCTCCGCGGAGATCCGCTCGCATGGCGCGAGAGCCTGAACCTTGTGATCCTGCCCAGCCTGCTGCTCAATATGCTTCTGGCGTTACCGGTGTACGCCCTGGTGACCGATTTAGCCAATTGGGTATACCCAACGGAGATCGAAGTATGAATCCTGAGAATTCTCGCCGCCACTTCGATGGCTGGCGCCTGATGTTGTTTTACGCCATCGTGTTGGCCATCTTCGCATTTTATGGATTGAGGCTGTTTACCCTGCAGATCCTGCGGGGTGCGCAATACACTGCCCGCGCCGAGGATAACCGCACTGTCACCATCCACACCCAGACCACCCGTGGCCTGATTTATGATCGCAACAATATCGTCCTCGCACGCAACGTGCCTTCGTATAATATAACCATCACGCCGGCTTACCTGCCGGATGATGAGGGTGCCATCCAGAACATCTACCGGCAATTGTCCGCCCTGATCGGTGTTCCGGTCAGCAAAGGGACGACCGATGAAACCACGGTGAAAAATTTCGTGCCTTGCGTGTCGGACCTCGGGATCGTTCAGGTGGTGGAAATTGCCGACAGCCTGGCGCCCTATTCGCCGGTTCAGATCAAATGCAACGTAGATGAGAACACCGCCATGATCGTACGCACCAAGACGAGCGATTGGCCCGGCGTGGGAGTTGAGGTTCAACCTGTACGCGATTATCCCACCGGCTCGTTGACCGCCGCCGTGGTCGGATTTTTGGGCCCCATTCCGGCCAGTTTGGCCAGCCAGATGGAAGCGCAGGGCTTCGTCACCAATCGCGATAAGATCGGCTATGCCGGCATCGAAGACCAGATGAACCAGGTATTGATGGGTAAGAATGGCGAGCGTGAGGTGGAAGTGGATGTGGCCGGTCAGGAAATCCGCGACCTGAAACCACCCGTTGCGCCTGTTCCGGGAGATTCCGTCCGTCTGACCATCGATACGCGGCTCCAGCTTGCCGCCCAGACTGCATTGGTCAATGAAATGAATTATTGGAATAACTATTTCAATAATAACGACATGACCAACGGTGTGGTAATCGCCATGAATCCGAAAACGGGTGAAATTCTGGCCATGGTCTCCTATCCTTCTTACGAAAACAACCGCATGGCGCGCTTCATACCGGCATATTATTACGATCAGCTTGAAAATGACCCGCTTAAACCGTTGCTCAACCATGCTATCTCGGCTCAATATCCGCCCGGCTCGGCCTTCAAGCTGGCGCCGTCGCTGGGCATCTTGAATGAAGGGGTGGTCACTCCCGACCAGAAAATTGATGACCCGGGAAAGATCACCGTGATGCAAAGATTTTTGAATAATGAGGTCGGTGTTCCTCAGGACTATGTTTGCTGGATCTATAAAAGCACTGGCCATGGCCACGGTTTGGTGGATTTCCTCACCGGAATTGCCCAATCCTGCGATGTATATTATTACAAGGTGGGCGGCGGCTACCAGAACGAAGTGCCCAACGGCGGCCTGGGCATTTACCGCCTGGGGACGTATGCGAAAGCCATCGGCTATGGTTCGCCTGTCGGCATCGATCTTCCGGGAGAGGTGGGTGGATTGATCCCCGATCCAAAGTGGAAGCGCATCAACAAGGGTGAAGACTGGGCGACCGGTGATACATACATCGCCACCATCGGCCAGGGATATGTGCTCTCTACCCCTCTTCAGGTGCTGGTTTCTGCGGCCACGATCGCGGATGATGGGAAGGTAATCCAACCTCATATCGTCAAGGACATCCTCGACCCGCAAGGTCATGTGATCCAGACGGTTCAGCCCAAGGTCATACGCGACATCACCAAGGATCCCGTTATTCAGGTCTTTGACCAGTATGGCAATCCAACCGGTCAGACGAAAACCGTGGCCCCCTGGGTGGTCAATCTGGTGAAGGAGGGCATGCGCAAAGTGGTTGTTGATGGAACCGCGATGGCGGAATTTAAAAACGAAACCATCCCTACCGCCGGTAAGACGGGTACAGCCGAGTACTGTGATGACATCGCCAACTCCAGAAACCTGTGCGCGCCGGGTAACTGGCCGGCTCATGCCTGGTACGTGGGTTTTGCGCCTTATGACAACCCAGAGATCGCGGTCGTGGCTTTCGTCTATCACGGGGACGAAGGCGCAACGGTGGCTGCTCCCATCGTCCATCAGGTCATCCGTGCCTATTTCAATCTGAAGACGATTGATGCCGAAAATGCAGCCTCCCCTCAACCTTGAGCAGGCTATGATTCACATAACTTCTGCTATAATTTCGGGAACGTGCCTGGATCAGATCGGGTGAAGCAGGCAGATATCGCCATGACCGAGAGGGGACGCACTCCATTGCAGATCAAGGGCAATCGGGATGGTTTGCTCGTTACCATCGGAGATGGTGAGTGGGATGATCTGCAACGCTCCCTGATCGAACATGTGGAAGGCAACGCTGGCTTCTTTCAGGGCGCGCGTCTCGCGCTGGACGTCGGCAACCGCGTTTTGCATGCGGCTGAGCTAGGCGCCTTGCGCGACGTGCTTTCGGATCACAGCATCACCCTGTGGGCGGTCTTGAGCAATGCACCTTCCACCGAGCAAAACGCTCAGGCGCTCGGCCTGGCGACCCGCCTGCCGGTGCTGCGGCAAGGTCGTTCTGCCCATGTCCAGGATGCGGGTCAGGTTGGTGAAAACGCCGTTATGCTCCAGCGCACCCTGCGTTCGGGTTTCAAACTCTCCTATCAGGGTCATGTCATCGTCCTTGGAGACGTGAACCCGGGTGCGGAAATCGTGGCCAGCGGAAGCGTGGTGGTGTGGGGTCGCCTGCGCGGAGTGGTTCACGCCGGTGCCCAGGGCGACGAAAACGCCACCGTATGCGCGCTCGACATGTCGCCGACCCAGTTGCGCATTGCCGAGAAAATCGCTATCACGCCGACGCCAAAAGGCAAGGGGACTGGTTTTGGAGTAGGCAGGGTCCTTTCGATGCGCCATTCCCAGCCGCAGCCGGAGATGGCGCGTATCCGAGACGGTCGAGTCGTGGTTGAGCCGTGGACCGTAAAAGCGAAATCATAGGGAGGATTATGGCGGCCAAGGTGATTACAGTTACTTCAGGCAAAGGTGGTGTGGGCAAGACCACCACTACTGCCAATCTGGCAGTAGCGCTGGCGATGGACGGCAGCAAGGTGGTTTGCATTGATGGCGATATCGGTTTGCGCAATCTGGACGTGGTGCTTGGGCTTGAAAACCGCATTGTTTATGACCTGGTGGATGTGATCGAAGGCCGCTGCCGAGTCCGTCAGGCAATGATCCGCGATAAACGCCTCCCCGAGCTTTTCCTGATCCCTGCTGCACAGACGCGCGATAAGTCAGCCGTATCCCCTTCTGACATGGTTCGTCTGTGCGATGAGCTGCGCAACGAGTGCGACTACATCCTGATCGATTCGCCAGCCGGCATCGAGCGCGGTTTCCGCAATGCCCTCGCCCCTGCCGATATGGTCCTCGTGGTGACCAACCCAGAGGTATCGGCCGTGCGCGATGCCGACCGCATCATCGGCCTGATCGAAGCCGAGGAAAAGGGACCGGCTCGTCTGATCATCAACCGTATGAACCCGGCTTTGGTCCGCCGTGGGGATATGCTCTCGAGCGAAGACGTGCTTGAGCTCCTGGCGGTCGAGCTGATCGGCGTTGTACCGGAGGATGAGAGCGTGGTGGTCAGCACGAACCGCGGCCAGCCGGTCGTCCTGGACGGCAAGACGCGCGCGGGCCTGGCCTTCAAGGACATTGCCCGGCGATTGACCGGAGAAAAAGTGCCGTTCATGAACCTGGAGGAGAAAGAAGGCTTGTTTGGGCGCATTGGACGGTTGATTCGTCCGGGAGGGGACTGATATGGCTGGCCTGTTCGAAATCCTGACCGGACGCAGAAACCGAAGCGCTTCTCAGGCCAAAGAGCGCCTCAAGCTGGTGCTGATCAATGATCGCACCGATCTTACCCCCACGGCCATGGAAGCCCTGAAAGACGAGCTGTTGGCGGTCATCTCGCGCTACGTGGAAATCGATCCCTCGGCAGTGAAGATCACCATGACGCAGGATGGGCGCCAGCAGCGCCTGGTGGCAGACGTGCCCCTCAAACCGGCTCGCCGCCGCCGATCCGGATAAATAGCTGTATGCGCAGTGAAACCTGGAGACATTTCGATTTCTGGCTCTTCGGCGTCGTCGTTCTGTTGTCGATATTCGGCGTGGTCATGATTCGATCGGCGATCGCCGGCAACGAAAGCCTGGCTGGTTTGGTTCAACGCCAGATCATCTTCGTGGGTTTGGGCCTGATCGTGATGATTGCTGTTTCCGTGATCGATTATCACTATTGGGCCACGCTCACCCGGCCAATGTACGTTTTCACCGTTCTTCTTCTGATCGCGATTTTCATTTATGCCAAAGCGCGTTTCGGCGCCGCCCGTTGGCTCGAAACCGGCCTGGTGGACATTCAGCCATCCGAGCTGGGGAAAATCGTAATCATCCTGGTCCTCGCGGATTATTTCAACCGTAACGCGGATGAGCCGCACAACCTGCGTTGGGTGGCGCGCAGTTTTTTGTTGACCGCCGGCCTGGTCGTGTGGATTCTCCTCCAGCCCAATTTGAGCACTTCTATCCTCATCCTGGTAATCTGGTTCGCTTTATTGTGGATCAGCGGACTGCCTTTAAAGCATCTGGCCATCATGGCGGCCGTTGTAGCGCTGATTTCGGTGGTCGCTTTTCCATTACTGGAGACGTATCAGAAAGATCGCATCGTCAACTTTTTATTTCCCAATCCGAATGCGCGCCATGGCGATACCTACAATGTCGATCAGGCGCTCGTGACGATCGGATCGGGCGGCTGGTTCGGTATGGGCTACGGGCATGGTACTCAGGTGCAGTTACGGTTTCTCAAAGTGCGCCATACCGACTTCATCTTCTCGGCCATGGCCGAAGAGTTTGGTTTTATTGGCACGGTTATAGTTTTGGGATTGATCGTATTTGTCATTTTACGCTGCCTTCGGGCGGCCAGGCTTGCTAATGACCGTTTTGGCGCCTTGATCGCCTATGGGGTCTCGGTGCTGATCTTTTTCCAGGCGGCTGTGAACGTGGGCGTCAACCTGAACCTTATTCCCGTGACCGGTTTAACCTTACCTTTCATCAGTTATGGTGGCAGCTCGCTGCTCTCGCTCGTGCTCGGAGTCGGCCTGGTGGAAAGCATCGTTTTGCGCCAAAAACCATTGGAATTTTAAGGAGAAAAGAAGAACAGCATGGCGGTTGATCCAAAGACGCCCGCGCGCGTGCGCTTTGCCCCTTCGCCCACAGGCCATATGCATCTCGGCAGTGCGCGGACAGCCCTGTATGACTACTTGCTGGCCCGTCAGACCGGTGGGCAATTCATTCTGCGCATCGAGGATACCGACCGGAAACGGTACGTCGAAGGCGCAGAAGAAGAGTTGATGGAGGGTTTACATTGGCTGGGCATCGATTGGGACGAAGGGCCGGACGTTGGGGGGCCTTATGGTCCTTACCGCCAATCGGAGCGCAAAGAAATCTACCAGGAATACGCGCGCAAGCTGGTGGAAAGCGGCCATGCCTACTACTGCTTCTGCACCCCAGAAAGATTGGAACGCCTGCGCCAGGAACAGCAGCGCCGTAAGGTCGCGCCTCACTACGATGGTTTGTGCCGTCGGCTGGATCCTGACGAGGCGGCCCGCCGGGTAGCCTCGGGCGAACGTCATACCATTCGTTTCAAGACACCGAAAGAGGGCACCACCACGGTGCACGATTTGCTGCGCGGCGATATCACCGTCGAAAATCAGTCATTGGATGACTACATCCTGATCAAATCGGATGGGCTGGCAGTCTATCACCTGGCGGCCATGGCGGACGATCATGATATGAAAATCACCCACGTCATCCGCGGCTCCGAATGGTTGCCCACCTTTCCCTTACATGCTCTGATCGTGCGCGCGATGGGATGGGATGAACCAGTCTGGGTGCATCTTTCGGTGTTTTTGAAGCCCAGCGGGAAAGGCAAGATGAGCAAGCGCGAAGCAGCCGAAGCATTGAAAGATGGCTATTCAATCTTCATAAAGGATCTTCGCCGTTTGGGTTATCTGCCCGAGGCGGTCGTCAATTGGATCGCCCTGATGGGATGGAGTTACGACGACCGCACCGAATTTTTCACCATGCAGGACTTAATCGAAAAGTTCAGCCTTGAACGGCTCAACCCTTCTCCTGCGGCGATCAATTTCACCAAGCTGGATTATTTTAACGGCCTGCACATCCGCAAGCTGCCCGATGACGAGCTGGCCAGGCGCATCAAGCCTTTCCTGGTCGAGGCTGGCCTCCAGCCAGATGACAGCGCCCTGCTCCGTATTGCCCCGATCGTGCGGGAGCGTATGACGACGCTGGATGATGTGGTGGCGATGGCCGGCTTCTTCTTTCGTGAAGATGTATCGCCGCGCCCCGAGGAGCTGATCGGCAAGAATTTATCCCCCGCCGCCTCCAGTCAGGCGATGCGGCGCGCATTGGAGGTGCTGCAATCCGTGTCTCCTTGGACGCCAGAAACGCTCGAACCCCCGCTGCGCGCGCTCGTGGAAGAGCTGGGTCTGACCGCCGGACAGCTATTCGGCATGCTGCGCGCGGCCGTCACAGGGCAGACCGTCAGTCCGCCGCTCTTCGAAAGTATGGCGATCGTGGGCAGGGAGAAGTCTCTCCAGCGCATCCAGCAGGCCATCGATACGCTTGACCGTATGGCGGCGAAAGGGTAAAATACGCCGTCCCACGGTGGGGGTTCGTCTAACGGCAGGACAGCAGACTCTGGATCTGCGTATGGAGGTTCGAATCCTTCACCCCCAGCCTGAATCCCATATTCGATTGGCACTGATTCAAAGTTGGTTTCAGGCCTGAAAATCGCCGCCCGGCTCTTCAGCCGGTTTGGGATAGAGGATTTTGTCTGCTTCCTGAACGGCCCAGGGTGTTAGCACGTGGGGTGAACGTCGGCCCGAGCTGAAGATATGCTCGACCGTTACCCCGCGAACGATGAGCGCGTCGGCGATGAGGGAGCGGTGACAGCGCCAGGGGACCGCTTCGGCGCACATAATGGCGACCTGCTCCTGGCCGGCTGCAGCGATCAGCTCATCGATGGCGGTCCAAAATTCTTTCGTCATCATGTAGTCGGCAAAGCCGCGAAAAGAGTCGTTGCGCCAGCCGGTGTTGGGAGAATCGGGTTTTGGGCGGCGCAGACCGCCGAGGGCGGCTATATGCGCGTAGGCAATGTCCGCTTTTGCCAGTTCGCCGGGCAGTGTCTCACGGTTGAACTGTGGATTGCGCCGCGAGCGCGGCACGCTGCGCACGTCAACCACCCGGCTGACGCCGTGCGCTTGAAGCAGGCGAATGAATTCCTCTAGGCTGCGAGTGGAATGGCCGACCGTGTAGATGCGGGTGTTGCCAAATGAGGTTTCTTCAGGCATTTGGTGGCGCCGGTGCGTTGCGCGAAGCGAAAACCGTGCGCTCCTGGCGGACGATCACGTATGGCACGCGGATCACGCCCATGGCAGCGTTGGCCGTGTTGCTGATTTCTACATTATAAATCGGCGTAAACGTTTCGCGCGTGACTTCCAAATACTTATGAAGATTGGATACCGTCGCCATGCGCATGAAGCCGTCGAAGCGAAAATGGCCAACCAGTGCGCTCATGGGTTCAAACTTGCGATTGGGCTCGTTCGGGTCGTAATCCAGCGGCTCGCTGGCTGGCGGCATCAGGTGAAAGGCGTTGATCTGCACCACCGCGATGAACAGTTCAGGGTAGCTGATGGGCTTGAGCTGGCCGGATGTGGCGAACAATACCTTGGCGTTGTGTAGGGCAATGTGATCGGGGGCGTAATTGGTGCGCAGCCAGGTGCTCACGCGTATTTGCTCACGGGTGATCAAATCTCCCCAGCACATATTAATGCCGGTGTACAGCATCACGCTGGTAACTTTATCGTTTACATCCAGCTCGTAGGCGGGTTTCACGGCTTCGGTGGGCATGGTTCCTCCTCTCGGCAACGTGGAAGGGATGTTCCTGGCGGTTTCGCCGGGTGTATAGGCGGGTTATCCCCGATCCTAAATCAGGAGCAACGTATAGGAAGCAAGAATCAGGCCAATTTCTCCTCTGGCCGTGTGTATCTGAGCTGGACAGCAGGGATCAAATAATTTTCGAATGCTTTTTGCTGGTCGTAATCTGGCTGCCAACCCCAATCCCGACGTGCAGCGCTGTCGTCGATGTCCGCGGGCCAGCTATCCACAATCGCTTGGCGGCGCAGATCGGGCTTGAAGGTCACGCGCGCATCCGGAAAGGCCGTTTTGACCATCTCGAAGATTTCCGCCGCCGTCGGGCTGAAGCTGGTGACGTTGTATACGTACTGAGTGAGCTTCTCTTTTTCCGCTGAGGCCAGCATGATGAGCGATTTGACCGCATCCGGCATGGCCATAAACGGCAGGCGTGTATCCGGTCGGACAAAGCACTCGTACGGTTCACCTTTCGCGGCCGCATGCAGCATTTCCGGGCCGTAATCGCTCGTGCCACCGGTTGGCACCGTATCGGCACTGATCAGCCCGGGGAACCGCAGGCAGCGGAAATCCAGGCTGACTCTTGCCTGTTCCTTAGCCAGTTGGCGGTAGTGCGAGGCGTAGTATCTGCCCAGGTGCTCACAGTACAGCTTGTTGCAGCCGTACATGGTCGTCGGCGTACAGAAATCGCCCTCTTTAACCGGCCCGAGTTGATTCTTGACCTCCAGGCTGGGTAATCCATAGGCGGCGATGGAGCTCGGGTAAATGAATTTGACTGGCCTGCCCTGCCATTGGGATTGCTCTATACCCAAACGAAGCAGATTCAAGGTTCCTTCAACATTCACTTTATGGGCCGCTTCAGGGTTGTATTCGGCTTTTGTGGAGAGGATTGAGGCCAGATGATAAATGGTGTGGATTTCATGCTCGGCGACCAACCGACCGAGGAGCATGTTGTCGAGGATATCTCCCTGGATGGTGCGGTAGCAGTAAGGTTTGAGCTCTTCATCAAGAGGCGCCAGGTCGAGGGCTACGATATCCACCATGCTGTTCTGACCGAGGTAAGGGATCAAACCGTGGCCAATTTCGCCGTTTGCTCCCGTGATGAGAACGACCTCTTTACGCATGAACGCTACCTCCCTGAATATGTCTGAAACGGATCGCAACGCCTCTTTGCGATCTCATTATACTTGCGAACGAATTTTCTCGAACCGTGTAGTTTGTCGCATTTTGGCAGCATATTTGTCAGGTAGATAAAAAATGGGCTTCAGCTCTCCCTGCGCCGAAACCCACTCTAAATGCCGTCATCTAGCCTGCATCTCAGGAACTGGCCATGCCTTCCTTGGCTTTCTTACCGCGAAACCATGTGCGCCATTCCCGGTTCTCCCACACCACCAGGATGGGAGAAGCATTGAAGATGGATGAATAGGTGCCGCTGAAAACCCCGATTAACAGGACGATCACGAAGTGGCGGATGGTGACCCCGCCGAACAGGGCCAGGGCAAAGAGTGTGAACATGACCGTGAGCTGGGTGTTGATCGAACGGTCCAGGGTCTGAATGACAGAATGGTTGACCACCGTCTCGAAGGGCACGCGCCGGTAGATGCTGGAGTTTTCACGAATGCGGTCGAAAACGACGATCGTGTCGTGTACGGAGAAGCCGATCACGGTCAGCAGCGCGGTCAGGAAGAGCGAATCGACTTCCCATCCCAGGAAGTGGCCGAAATAGGTTTCGAAGCCCAGCACCACCAGCACGTCGTGCAGCATGGCAATGATGGCTGCGGTGCCAAAGCGGAAAGCGTGAGGCACTCCTCGGAAGGCGAATGTGATGTAGAGCAGGATGCCCAGGGCTGCCGCGGCGACGGCCTCCCCGGCGCGTACGGCTACCTCGCGGCCGATTGCCGGACCGACCGAATCGAACTCGAGCACGGTCACCTTGCTGCCGAATTTGGTCTCCATTTTGCTGACCAGGTCGTTCTTTTCGGCATCGTCGATCTGCCTGGAACGAATGATTAACGTGTTTGAGCCAGAAGATTGAACTTCCGCGCCAGGAAGTCCATTCGCGTTCAACAACTCGACCACCTGGGCTGGTTGCGGTGTTTTTCCCGCCTCAAATTGCATGGTCAGCAGGCTGCCGCCGGTGAAATCGATCCCGATCCGTAAACCCCATATAATCAGGCCAATGACGCCCGGAATGATCACCAGGAGGGAGATGGCGAAATAAAGATATCGCTTTCCAATGAGGTTCATGAACGCGCTCCTAAAGACCAAACCACCTGGGATGTTCGGTAAATTTCAGGCTGTCCAGCACGGTGTGCAGAAACGTGCGGGTTACAACGATAGCGGTGAACAGGCTGACGCCGACGCCCAGCGCCAATGTAAGGGCGAACCCCTTGACGATGGTCGCACCGAATGCACTCCCGAACCAGAACAGGATCAAGCAGGTGATCAAGGTCGAGAAGTTCGAGTCTCGAATGGACGGCCAGGCTCGCTGCCAGCCCAGATCGATGGCCTGGCGCAGGGTGCGCCCGGCGCGCAGCTCCTCCTTCAGCCGTTCGAAGATCAGAATGTTGGCGTCCACGGCCATGCCGATGCTCAAGACGAAGCCGGCGATGCCCGGCAGGGTCAGCGTGACAGGGATCAGCTTGAAGATGGCGAAGGTGGTCGAAGCGTAAACCAGCAGCGCCAGATCGGCCAAAATGCCGGGAAGGCGGTAATAGAGTCCCATGAAGAGGATGACCACCGAAAGGCCGATCAACCCGGCAATGACGCTTTTACGCAGCGAGTCTTGGCCAAGCGTAGGCCCAACTGTGTTACTCTCGACAACCTTGAGCGGCACCGGCAGCGAGCCATAACGCAGTTGCACGGCCAGGGCATTGGCGCTTTCGGCGGTGAAGTTGCCCTCGATGATCCCGCTGCCCTGGGTGATGGGATTTTTAATGCTCGGGGCCGAGATCACCTTCTTATCCAGCACGATGCCAAGATATTGCCCTACATGGGTGCTGGTGTAATCAGCGAAGATTTGTTTCCCTTTGTCGGTGAGGGTGAACTGGACGACAAAACCGGCGGTTGGGTCTGTGGTGACGCTGACCGATTTCAGATCGGCGCCGGTCATCACGGTGTGATAAATGGTGGGTGCTGCGGTTGGAGTGGGGGAGGCCTGCGGAGTTCCGGTTGCGCCCGCGGCTGCTGCGGGAGGCGTGCCGCTCGATTCCGGCGTCGCGCTTCCGATCGAAGTGGCCGACGCCGAGGGTGTTTCCGTTGCAGCGGAAATTGTCGTCGTGGCGCTCGCCCCTGGCGTGACAGCCGTACCAGTCGTTTGCGCGGTGGCGGTGGTGGCAGTCGTTTGCGCGGTGGCGGTGGTCGTCCCGACCGGCTGTCCGCTCGTTCCAATGTCGGTCTGGATCACGGTGCCGTCGGGCGGCGGATTATTGCCGAAATCGACAAATTCGAGCAGGCCGGTTTCTTTCAAGACATTGATCACCTGCTCGGTGTTCGTCAGCCCGGGGAACTCGCCTACGATGCGGTTGCTGCCGGCTACCTGCAGGGTAACTTCGCTCACGCCCAACCCATTGGCGCGGTTTTCCAGGATTTGGCGCGCATCGTTGAGCTGCTGGGCGGTGACCACAGTGGTTGGGGGTACATCGGCCTGCATCAGCACCTGCAAACCGCCTTGCAGATCCAAACCAAGCTGGGTTTTCAGATCACGGTTGAAGCTTCCAATGTGGATGCCCGGATTATTGGGCAGATCGATCCAGATTACGACAGCCACAAGTACAAGAATCAAGATCAGGCTGACCGTGTTCCTCTGACTCATGCGATTGGGGCCTCCGATTCAAGCAAATGCCAGCCATGGGCCGGCTGAGCAGGAATTATAACCTTATTGAATATCCGTGAACAGGGTAACAAGAGCCAAAGTAAGTCCTATCGGCGTGAGGAAATGAACGCTAGCACCCGATCCCGTACCTGCTCGGGCGTGAGTTGATCGGTGAAGATCACCAGGTCGGCGTGCTGACGCGCGTGGCGGAGTCGGCGCTGCTCCTCCTCATATTCGGCCCGGGTCCAATTCAGCCTGCGTCGTTTTAGCGTTACTTCGTAAGATACATCCAGAAAGATCAGCACATCCGGATTGGTGATGCGCCGCCACATATCGGCCACATAGGAATGCTCCTGGGCGATATGGCGGGCGACCACGCCGCTGGCCCGCAGATTTGCGATCAAGGTGGTCTTGCCGGCAGCGCAAGGGCCAACCACGCCCACCAGCAGCGGCTTCTGTTCTTGCGCCATGCCAGAGCTCTGAATTTCTTGTATGGAAAAATCACCGCCCATACAGGGCGGTGATGAAAGGATGAAGCCTAGGAGACAAAATCAACCGGCAGGCGGACAGTCAGCCGCCGCGCGCCGTCTCCCTGGCGATGGACCACACGCATCACCACCACACTCATGTCATCCTCGGGGCGCCCTTCGTCTAGGCGAATGGCGTGGTTGAGCAGGTCATCGGCGATCTCCTGGGCGCTGGGCTCCTGGTCTTCCAGCATCGCATCCAAAAAGGTGCGGATGTCGAAGCTGCGGCCGTAACGCTCACCGGCCGTATGCACGCCATCGGTGTACATCACCACGGTTAACCCAGGCTCCACCGGTATTTCACAGATCGATGGGCGCGTGTTGCGTGTCGTGCCGATGGGCATGCTCTCCGAATCCAGACTGTCTATCTTTTCGTTGTGCGCGATGTAAACCGGTGATGGATTGTTGCGTGTGATCACGACTGTGCCGGTCTGCAGATCGACAGAGAGCACGTTCAAAGTGGCGATCACCTTGCCTTTGCGCTCGGTGAACAAATAATCCGAGGCGGCTCGTGCGGCGGCACCATCGCGTACACCTTCGGCCAGCAGGCTGATCACCTTGCGAACGACCATATTGGAGATCACCTTGGCACCCTTGCCTGAGGTCTGTCCATCTGCAAGGACGACCGACAGGCCGCCGTTGGGCCGTTCGACCACTTCGAGGGTATCGCCACTCTCTGAGGAGGCATATTTATTAATTTTTGAGGCGGCGATTAAGATTTCCATAAATCAAATTGTACATCAAATCAATTCACTTGGCGCATACGGCTATGGTACGTTGATCCTCTGGCTCATGCGCCTTATGGTCGGCGGGCAAGGATGATCTGCACCCGGCTCCCAGACAGTTCGGCCGTTTCTACGCGGGGCTCGAAGCCAGCCTGGATGAGGGGCGTGAGCAGATGGATGGAAGCATCGCCAGCCTGACCGGTGATGGTAAACAGCCATTGCGCCGAGCGTTCGAGCAACGATGGCCCGGTGATCCAGGCAGAGAGAGCGATGACCAAACGGCCGCCGGGAACGAGAAGGCGGTATGTTTCTTCCAGGGTGCGCGGATCGAAGATGAAGCGGGTAGGGAAGGTGGCGATGATGGTCTCGAAAGATTGGTCGGGGAAGGGGAGTCTCTGGGAAAGGGCGCGGATCAGGCGCGGCGATGCGCAGCCGTGGTGCATATAGGAAGGGAGACGGCTGCGCAAATTGCGCATAGCCAATCTACCCATCTGGCTGCTCTCATCCACACCCGCTGCCCACAGACCTTGATCCAGCAATTTGGCTTGCAGATGTCCTGGGCCGTGCCCAAGTTCAAGCACATGGTTGCCCTGAACGTAGGTGAGGGTTGTGTAAACCCAATCCTCCCATCTTCCCAGCGAGACGAAACGGGCAACCCAATCGTAGCTCCAGGCGAATTGGTGGTAAAGGAGATGAAAAAACAGGCGAAACAGAAACGAAAATGGGTAAGAACGGTCCATAAATGGTTGTCAAAGCCGTTAGAAAAATACCGTTATGGTATACTCATGAAAGCATTCCCAGGCATGGTTTTCGCTTGCGTGGCGATGCGATCAGGTTTTTGACCGATGAATAGTTTTGCTTTGAGGAGGACTTCAGATGCTGAATGAGCCTATTCATGTGACGGATGCGGCATTCGAAAAAACGGTGTTGCAGTCTAGCCTGCCGGTAGTGGTGGATTTTTGGGCGCCCTGGTGCGGACCGTGTAAAATGGTCGCCCCTGTCCTGGAAAAAATAGCTCGCGAGTACGCCGGAAAGCTGATTGTCGCCAAAGTCAACACCGATGAAAACCCGGAATGGGCGGAGAAATACGGTATCCAGGGCATCCCGACCATGCTGCTGATAGCCAACGGCAAGATCGTCCACCGGCAGGTAGGAGCGCTGCCCGAGCCGATTTTGCGTGACATGATCGATCAGTTCATGGACGTGGTCCAGGCTGCGTCCAAAAATTGACCATTGGCATCATGGTGAGGCGCACTGCATAGTGCGCCTTTTTTGATTCTCCCAAAGCAAATCACTCTTTCACTCTAACGATGTCCGCCCCCAAGCCGCCCAGCTTCACATCAACCTGCTCGTAGCCGCGGTCGATCTGGGTGATGTTGCGGATGACTGACTTCCCTTCTGCGGAGAGGGCTGCCAGGACCAGGGCTATTCCTGCGCGGATATCCGGGCTTTCCATTTTTTCGCCAGCGAGAGGGGTGGCCCCCTGAACGATGCAGCGGTGCGGATCGCACAGCACGATTTGGGCTCCCATGCTTACCAGCTTGTCCGTAAAGAACATCCGGCTTGGATACATCCAGTCGTGGAACAGGATCGTGCCGGAGGACTGGGTGGCGACGACGATGGCGATGGACATCAGATCCGTTGGGAACGCCGGCCAGGGCATTACGCTGATCTCCGGGATCGCTCCACCCAGGTCTGGTTCGATCGTCAGCCGCTGCTCGGACGGGACGATGACATCCTCGCCATCGACCGTCCATTCCACGCCCAGGCGCCCGAAAACGAGCTGGATCATGCCCAGATACTGTGGACCGGCGTTGCGTATGCGGATCTCCCCATGCGTCACCGCGGCTGCACCGATGAAGCTGACGACCTCCAGATAATCGGGGCCGATGGTGAAATCTCCGCCGCCCAACCGATCCACTCCGTGAATGTACAGGGTGTTCGAGCCAATATTCTCGATATGCGCCCCCATACGGTTCAGCGCCATGCAAAGCTCCTGGATGTGAGGTTCGGAGGCTGCATTGCGAATGACCGAATCGCCTTTCGCCAGGACGCAAGCCATGATGGCATTCTCGGTGGCGGTCACGCTGGCTTCATCCAGTAAGATATCGGCTCCGTGCAGCTGCCGAGCACGGAAATGGAAACTGCGATTGTAAGTCACCTCTGCACCGAGGGCTTTGAGAGCCAGGAGATGCGTATCCACACGTCGGCGGCCAATCACATCGCCGCCAGGCGGCGGCAGGTGCAGCTCCCCGGTGCGGGCGGTCATCGGTCCGGCCAGCAAGATCGATGCGCGGATCTTGCGCGTCAGATCCTCGTCCAGGTCGGCAGAGCGCACCTCGCGCGCCTGAACGCGCCAGGTATGCGGCGCCAGGGTTTGGATGTCCACGCCGAGGCTCTCCAGCAAACATCGCATGGCCTGAACATCCCCAATTTCGGGCACATTGCGCAGGATAATGGCCTCTTCGGTCAACAGGCTGGCCGCCAGCAATGGCAAGGCTGCGTTCTTGTTTCCGGACGGCGTGACCTCGCCCCGCAGGGGTCTGCCGCCGTGAATGATGAACTGTTCCATTTTTTTTCCTTACATCTCCACTTATCGGCCAGATTCCGGCTTGTTCCTTGCACCCGGTTGAAGGGCGATTCCTCTGCGACAACCAACTCCCCGAGCACCTTCGCTGACCGCATTTTAAGCCAGGATCGTAAAATCGCCAAGTTTCGTTTTCGGATATAATGATGCCATGGTTGTCACCCT
Source organism: Anaerolineaceae bacterium (assembly GCA_034435955.1). Lineage (GTDB taxonomy): Bacteria > Chloroflexota > Anaerolineae > Anaerolineales > Anaerolineaceae > DAOTWA01. The sequence continues at coordinate 35,976 of DAOTWA010000018.1, forward strand.
GATCGGGGTCAGTTTAATCGGCCTGGTGACTGGCCTGCTGATCAATTACCTCGCCGACGTATTGCCGCTCACCCGCCGCATCAGTCGGCCCATTTGCGTAGAGTGCGGCCGTCCGCTAGGCTGGCGCAACTTCCTCCTGTTCAGGCCATGCCCGGTGTGCTCCACGCCGCGCTCGCTGCGCTCTTACCTTGTGCCGATTGCGGCCATGGTCGCATACGCCGCAGCCTGGATCTGGCAATCCGGCCGTATTCCTTTCTGGCTGGCAGCGATCGTACTGGCCTATTTCGGCCTGGTCGTGATCATCGACCTCGAGCACCGCTTGATACTGCATCCCGTCAGTCTGGTCGGCTTGATTCTCGGATTGGGATTCGGCGTTTACGTCAATGGGATTGTCAAAACCTTGTTGGGCGGCGCGGCGGGCTTTATCATCATGCTGGCGCTTTACTACCTGGGGGAGCTCTTTGCGCGCTGGCTGGCCAAACGCCGCGGACAGACCCTTGATGAGGTCGCGCTCGGCTTCGGCGATGTGAATCTTACCGCGGTGCTCGGCTTGATGCTGGGTTGGCCCGCGGTCCTGGCCGGGATCGTCGTCGCCATCCTGTTGGCCGGGCTGGTGAGTATGATTTACCTGGTTTATCTGCTCATCACCCGCCGCTACCGGTTGTTCACGGCCATCCCTTATGCGCCGTTTCTGGTTATCGGGACGGTAATATTATTGTCCTTCATCCGGTAGGATACGGGTAATCGATGCGTCTGCTATTGTGTAACGTATTACATCCGGAGTCGTTTACATATGAGGGAGCGCGATGAAGTCGCCATCGCTCGAACTTCCCGATGACCAACTCGTCCATCGCGCGATCCGGGGTGACAATGGCGCTTTCGGTCAGCTTTACGAACGCTATTTGGAACTCATTTACCGGTATATCTATTTCCGGGTAGCCGATTCATACGAAGCGGAAGACTTGACCGAAACTGTATTCTTAAAAGCCTGGGAAGCTCTCCCGCGTCTGCGCGAAAAAAACCTGAATTTCAAGGCCTGGCTGTATCGCGTGGCGCACAACGTGGTCGTCGATCGGCACCGCATGCATAAGCCCACTGTTTCTCTTGACCAGGTGGTGCTGCAGAAATCCTTCATCGGTGAAAACCCCGAGACCACTGCCCAGGATGGGGAAACCGCTGCGGAGATAGCCAGGTTGATTGCCAGCCTCGATGAAGATTTGCAACAGGTCATTACCTGCCGCTTCATCATGAATATGAGCCATGCGGAGACGGCGGTCATTCTCGGTCGCTCAGAGGGATACGTACGCGTGTTGCAACACCGTGCATTGAAGAAGTTGAAGGAAATCTTGAAGGACGAGACGCTGAATGAATGACCTTCAGGCAGAACAACTGGCCGCATACCTCGAACTCGAGGAAGCGGGACGAATGGAAGCCCAGGGGTGGCGGCTGAACCACCCCCATGAAGCCGACGAACTCGCGCCTCTGCTCCAGATAGCTTTCATGCTCCGCAGCGCTCCGCCGGCGCCCATGCGCCCCGAGTTTCTCCGCGAATCGCCTCAGAGGCTGTTGCGCCGCATCAACTCCCGCGCAACCAGGGAATCTGTAACAATCTTACAAAAGTTACGTTATTTATGGCAGATGAGCCTGGGCGCGACCGTATTGGGTCGGCCGGTTTTAGCATGGATTGGCATAGCGGTTCTGGCAGCGGCTCTCTTGGGAGCCGGCGCGGTTTCAGCGTCTAATTCAGCTCTGCCAGGTGATGCGCTTTATCCGGTCAAACTGCAGGTCGAACATATGCGGGTCGCCGTGGCAAGTCCAAACCAACGCCTGGAACTGGAGTTGCAGTTTATCGAGACTCGTCAGGAAGAAATTCGCAAGCTTATCCAGACCGGGCGATACGCACATCTGGCGCAGGCATCAGAACTTTACAAAAACGAAATGAACGAACTGGCCTCTAATCTGGTAAAATTAGAGGCAGATAACCAGAATCAAGCCTTTTCATTATCACAGCAGTTTGAGACAGCGTTAAGCAATAACATCGCTGTCTTGTCGGAATTACTGGTAAAGGTCCCGGTACAGGCGCGGCCAGCCATCGAGAATGCCATCGAGGCCTCGAACCACGAGAAGGAGAGTTTACGTCACACCCCCAACACACCTCCGGGCTTGTCGAATGATCGCGAAGATACGCCAGTACCGTTTCAGGTAACCCCGGAGGGTGACCATAAGGGGAGAAAGACAGAAGTGCCCAACGGGAAATCGACGGATGTGCCCAATGGAAAACCGACCGATAAGCCACCCAACCGAACGGCAAGCAGTACCCCCCAACCAGAGACCGGCGACAGCCAGCCGCCCGGCCTGGCAAAAACCCCTGAAAACAGGCCGACCAGGAGTAAGTAGGGAAGGCTTGATTGCTTATTTAAAAGGGGAAGATCGCTTCGGCCAGGGTATGGTCGAGTTTGCCCTGGCGTTGCCGATTTTGCTCTTGCTGGTTATGGGCATCATCGAAGGCGCGAGGCTGCTGTTCATCTACGCCATTGTCAGCTCCGCCAGCCGCGAGGGCGCGCGTTACGCGGTGGGCGTCGGAACCAATAACACCGGCATCCCGCAATATGATGATTGCGCGAATATTAGAGCAGCCGCAAAACGAATAGGATCGATTGCCGGAATTGGTGATAGCAATATTCAAATTTATAAGCTCTCTTCCACCAATGTTGCCACCGCTTATTGCCCCAATAATGCTCCCTCGACCATGCCCTTTGGGCGGGGAGACCGGGTACAGGTGAAAGTGACGATTTCGTATCGGCCAATCGTTCCGCTCGTACCCTTCCCATCAGGATTACCGATTGTTTCTGCGAATGCTCGATCTGTAATCTCTGATGTATATATTCAGGCCTCTGAACAACCAAACGTGGTATTCACTACAACGGTCCCACCCTCCCCTACACCTAATCCAAGCACTCCCACACCGACCCAGAAAGTTCCGCCCGGTCAGGCTACCAATACCCCAACTCCGACAACGACGCCTACACCGACGATTCCCTTGTGCAGCGAGAGCGGCATCATTACCGGTGCCATTACCCAGGGTGATAAGAACTGGGAACCGCACGCTTATAAGGTTCAGATCATCAACACGACTCCAAACGATGGTACAGGCATTACTGGGCACCTGATTTCGTTGACCGCTCAATGGCAGACTAATTCCTATCTTCAATCCATTTATTTTGCATCCGCGCTGATTGCTTCTCCGAACAGCGGAAACCCGGTAATTGCAACCTGGCCGTCAGACGCCCCCAATAATGTCCTGGGTCCGGGCATTACAAAAATGCTGGCATTGGATTTTAGTGGGAATTACGTCACGGGAAATAGCGCCTTTAATGTTACTTTGATTTTTGCGCTGACCAGTCCGTCGGTGCCGCAGTGCCGCATCGAATTACCATGATCCACCATGGCTTCATCATGAAAAAGGGGAAACCATGGCAAAACGTTTAGTAGCCGATAAGAAAGAACGCGGTCAAAGTTTGGCCGAGCTGGCCATCAGCCTGACTTTTCTTCTCATCCTGGTCGGGGGAATTATTGATTTAGGGCGCATGTTTTTCACCTACATCACCCTCCGCGATGCAGCTCAAGAGGGCGCTTCTTACGGCTCCTACGCCTGCGCTCAGGAAGGGGGTAGCGGAGATTGCATCAAGGGACCAACCTTCATAAATAATGTAAAAACGAGAGTGCGACAATCCTCTCAGGGGAACGGGAGCATCGTTGACTTGACCAATTGGCCGTTGAACCAGATCACCGTGACGATGACCACCCATAATGGCAATGCCTATCCCTGCTCCGGGGACGAGATCACTGTCAAAGTCCAGGATCCCAATTTCGATATCACTATGCCCTTTATTGGCGCATTTATTGGCCAGCAAATTCTCATTCAGTCCACTGCATCGGACGTGATACTGGCTCCAGCTTGCCCAACACCCTAGGATGTGAGAATTAAGATCTTGATGAAGAGGTGGATTATGAAAAACAGGACCAGAAAGGCGGAAAGAGGTCAGGCCATTGTATTGCTGGTCTTTGCCCTGGTTGGATTGCTGGCCTTCACCGGCCTGGCGATCGACGGCGGGATGCTCTATTCTGACCGGCGCAGCGCGCAAAACGCGGCTGATAGCGGAGCTTTGGCCGGCGGTTATTCCCTGGCTTCTAACAATTATTCCGGGGTTGTGCCCACGGCCCTCGCACAGGCGGGTGTAAATGGTTTCGGCGGGCCCGCTTCGGGGCCGCATGTGACGACGAATTCGGGCTTTCTGCACGATGCGGTTTATGACGACGGTAATACCCGCACTGAGGTCTACTGGCCGCCGGCGGATGGCCCTTATCAGGGAAATATTAAATATGTGCAAGTAAAAGTAACCCACACGATTAAGACGAATTTCATCCACCTGGTGTGGCCGGGTCTGGCCAGAAGTACGGTTCAGGCAGTTGCTCGCGCTGATCCCTCCGGTCCTGTTGGTCTGGGCAAGTCTTTGGTCGGTCTGTCCCCGCACGATTGTAATACCGTCTGGTTCAACGGAAATGGCGCCTGCCCTCCAGATAACCCAGGATGCACTAACAAGGATACAATCCTTGTGGAGATTACCGATGGCGGCGGCGTGTATTCCAACTCGGACGCTACTGGGAACTGCGCTTCCGGCCAGCAAAACGGCTCTGGCGGTATTTATGTGGACAGCGGGAGCATCGACGTTGTGGGAAGTTTCCGCCAGGTGGGTAATTCTGGCACCGTCTATCCAAATCCAAATACCGGCGTTGATCGGCTGAACATTCCCAGTGTGCCCATACCGGATTGTTTGACCGGCTATCCAAATCTCAGCTCCGTGCCGGGGGGCAACACTGTCACGATTAATCCAGGACGATACGATCAAATACGACAGACAGGCAATAATGATGTTTTGAATTTGAATCCCGGCGTTTATTGCATTCAACACGATTTTGTGATCAACGGTGGAACGATCCAGGTGAATCCCAGCGCCAATTCAGATCAAGGTGTTTTTATCTACATGATGAACCTTGGCGGTAATGACGTTTTCTCCATTGGCGGAGGCACAATCGTTAACCTACGCGCCGCTCAAGATACGAACAACCCTCTAATGTTCCCCGCCAAGGATCCCGTTACCGATGAGCCGATGGGTGAAGTGAATTACAATGGACTATTGTTGCTTTACAATCCGAAAACGCCCCCCACCACCAGCGTTCAGGTGACGGTATCGGGAAATCCAATTGTGAATCGTGGCACTCCATATACCGGATCCATTATTGCTCCTACGGTAGGATGCAATATTGCCGGAACATCGGATGTGGAAACGATCGATGCCGAGATCATTTGTTATGTGGTTAACGTTTCCGGAGATGCATTGCTGCAGATGCGTTACGACGCCGGCAAGTTATTCGATCTGGCCGGTCGGCTTAATTTAGTAAAGTAAAATGGATTGGTTGGATGAGAAAGAAACCCCTGGTTCAAATTAAACCAGGGGTTTTCTTGTGATTGAGTTGTTACAGCTCACGGTCCGGCGGTTTCAATCTGCACCGATACTTCTCCCTGGAACTGGGTGAAATTCTTGTGAAATTCCTCAATCAGCACATGCGCCTGGCGGTCATAAGCGGCCGCATCCGCCCAGGTGCGTCGTGGATCGAGCACATCGGCAGGCACATCGGGGCATTCCAGGGGAACTTCCAGTCCAAATAATGGATCTGTGCGCATAGCTGTATTATCAAGCTGGCCGTTCAGCGCGGCGCGCACCATGGCGCGCGTGTATGGCAGGCTGATGCGCTTGCCCACGCCGTACGGCCCGCCGGTCCAGCCGGTGTTCACCAGCCAGACGCGCACATTATGGCGAGCGATCTTCTCGCCCAACAGGCGTGCGTACACGCTGGGGTGCAAGGGCAAAAAAGGCGCGCCAAAACAGGTGGAGAAGGTGGCCTGGGGCTCGGCGCCCAATCCTTTCTCTGTGCCGGCCAGCTTGGAGGTATAGCCCGAGAGGAAGTAATACATGGCCTGCTCGGGATTCAGGCGGGCGATAGGCGGCATCACCCCGAAGGCGTCAGCAGTGAGCAGGAAGATGTTCTCCGGATGGCCGGCGTACCCCTCGGTCACATGGTTGGGGATATAGTCGAGTGGGTAGGCGGCGCGGGTGTTTTCTGTCAGCCGGTCGTCATCGAAATCTATCCGACGTGTGTATGGATCAACCACCACGTTCTCCAGCACGGTGCCGAAGCGATGGGTGGCTTCCCAGATCAGCGGCTCCAGCTCCGGGCGGAGATGGATGGTCTTGGCGTAACAGCCGCCTTCGAAGTTAAACACGCCATCGTCGCCCCAGCCATGTTCGTCATCTCCGATCAGGCGTCGCTCTGGGTCGGAGGAAAGGGAGGTCTTGCCTGTGCCAGAGAGACCGAAGAAGAGGGCCACATCTCCACGCGCTCCCACATTGGCCGAGCAGTGCATGGAAAGCACCCCACGGTGGGGCATCAGCGCGTTCATGATGGTGAATATGGATTTTTTAATCTCCCCGGCGTAGTCGGTGCCGCCGATCAGGATCAACCGGCGGGTGAAGTCAATAGCGATGAACACGTCGGAATTGGTGGCATGACGCTTGGGTGTGGCCAAGAAACCCGATGCGTGAATCAGGGTGAACTCGGGTACGCGTTGATCCAGCTTATCGGGCGGCATGCGCAGGAACAGGTTGCGGGAAAACAGGCTGTGCCAGGCGGTCTCGGTGACGATGCGGATGGGCAACTGGTAGGTCGGATGCGCCCCGGCCAGCATATCCTGCACGAAGACCTCCCTACCCTGAAGGTAGGCCAGCATTTCGTGATACAGAAGATCGAACTTATCTGGGGCCATCGGCCGGTTTACCTTGCCCCACCAGATATCTTCGTCCTCTTTAAGCCCATTCTTGACCACGAATTTATCGTTCGGGGAGCGACCAGTATACGGTGTGGTATTGACTACCACCGCGCCCATGTGTGCCAGGATACCCTCTCCGCGCCGCAGAACATGCTCGACCAGCACAGGCGGGTACAAATTCCAGTACACAGTGCCTTGATTGTAGATCTGATGGTGTTCCAGACCGTAATGACTGGGGTGCCCTATATTTTCGGGCATAGGCTTGACCTCCAATGAAATTATAGCCAATTTTAACCTCTCTCTTCCCCTCTCCTTTAGGAGAGGGGAAGGGCTGGGGATGGGGTGAGGCTTCCTCCCAGCATAAGGGCCATGCCTGGGTGAGGCTTCCTCCCAGCGCAAGCGCTGGGGCTTGGGTAAATCTTACTGTTCACCTAACAGTCTCGGAAACCAGTACCAGATGACATCCTGCGCTGGCTTGCCGTGCACGGATGCCGATTTGTCTTCCAGCGCTGCGGGCGGGTAATATCCCCGCGAAACCACCCCGGCGATCCAATCGCGCTGGTTGGCGGCTACGAACAGGGCGTTGTAGGCGTCCACCTGGGCCTGCAAATCCACCTCGAGTGAAGGGATGTCGGGGTTCGGCCGGCTGAGGATATCCAGGCTGAGGCAGCCGCCGCCCCGCGCCGGCAGGCAGGAGGAGAGCAGTCCTTTGGCGGACGGGAAATCCGCCGCTATCACGACCGGCTTGTTGACCTGCTGCTGCAGCGCGCGAACCTTGCCATCCAGGATCGAGCCAAGATCGTTTTCCAGGTCAGTCTCGCTTGGGTTAGGCTGGCTTGCGATCGGTGCCGAAAGCATCAGGTAAATTTGATCCACCGCATCCAGGAAGGATGGTGGAAAGTCCACCCCCTGGGGATAGGGTAGAGCCCAAAGGATCTTGCCGTTGAAATGCGCCCTCACCTCCTGCAAGATCTTGCGCCAACGTTCGGCTGCATCGGCCGGTACGCCTGAAGCGGAGCCGTCGGCCAGTTTTCCTTCTGGCAGCGCCGGAGCAAGCCAATCTCCGCCCAGGACGAGAGCCCCCGCGTTGCTTTGCGCGGCCAGATCGGCAAAGTTGGTGGCAAACTCGCCGTAACGGTCGAACCACATGTCCCACCAGGTTGCGTCGCGGGGAGCGGTCTGCCACCATTGGTTGGCGTCGCCGGTGAAATGAGCGGCGGGGAAGATGGCTAGATTCAGGTTTTCGCTCCGCGCGGATTGCGCCTCCTGCTCGGCGTCGTTCCAGAGCGGGTCGGAAGCTGGATTCAGTTCAAAAGATGGGTAGCGGTTGTCGGTGAACGTCCACGAAGGGGTCAGCATGACCCAATTCGCGCCGATACCGTGGACCTCCTTGAATGCTTCGGCGAAGCGCGGTAGCCAGGTTGGGTTGTAGTTGGATTGGAATTCGATCCCTGCGATGTATGAGGAGCCGCGTGGCTGGATCTGCGCGGCGACGACCTGGGTCGGCGTTTCTGAGGGCTGCCACCATCGCCAGGCTCTGATCTCGTTCTTGAATGGCAGCGGCTCCGAAGTGACCTTGAAAGGCCTCCCCCTGGCTGCTGGACCGGCTGTCTCGGCGTCGTCTGCGCTGTCGCATTGGTCGTTGCGACAGTAGCGGTACTCCATGTTCGTCAGCAGGTTGAGCGGGTTATCGAGTACGTATGACCAGGTGTTATTGCCTGTCGGCCACATGGGAATGGGCGGCGTCCAGGCGAAGGGACTGAATTGTATCGACACACTGTCTGTGGCCGGCGTGTTCGCGGGAACGGTCACCTGGAACGTGCCATAACCGGTTTTCGGCGAGCGCCAGGTTTCAACAGTATCCTGGACGACCGTATTGGCGTCCGGAACGATGAATTGCCGCAGGACGAAACCTCCATCTTTGGTCAATTCAGCGTTCCAAAATCCATCGCCAAAGGTGTACTTGTAGCGCAGGTCCGTGCCAGCGTGCAGGGAGAGGGTGACTGAGTAGCGTCCATCCGGAAGTTCGGTCAGTGTTGGCATGCGGGCCGCCACGCTGCTGAGGCCGGCGCTCAAATCGGCAAAGGTGTTGCCGAGCGTTTCCAGGTTGCCGGCCAGGCGGATAGGCACTCCTTCCACGTTTTCCTTCGGCACTGTAACCACGAATGCCACATTTACCATCGGGGCGGGGGTAAGTTTGATGGTCGCTGGAGTAGTGGCTCCGGCGGCAACCACTGCCCCTTGCTGGAAGGTGTGGTAGGCGCCGTCCAGCGCGTAAACGACCAGATTGTGCGTCGCTGGCGGCAGCCCGTTAAGTACGAAACTGCCGTCCGAGGCGGTAAAGGTCTGTCGACCGCCGGCTGCGACCATCAGACCGGGGATGGGAGCATTGTTGGTGGCATCAACCACCTTGCCTTCGATGCGTCCAGTTTCGCCATTGAAGGGCTGGTCAGACCATGCGCTCACCAGATCCTGGACGACGCCAGGGGCAGTCACGTCATATAACCGGTAACGCACCTGCTGGCCAGTCGTGGTGATCTCCATTGCGGGGGGATTGGTGCCGCGGGTGTACCGATATTTAACCACCGATCCAAGGGTGATCGGCAAACGGATGCCGAAATGGCGCGCATCCATCTTTTGCATGGGGTAAGTGATCGGATTGAGGGCGAGCCCGGTCACTTCGTCCACGATGTTGAGATAAACCGACTGCCCTTCCGGTGCGTCCTGAGGCAGAGCTACCATGAAGGTGATCTCGGCTTGTGGTAAAGCAGCCGCCTGAGATGATCCTTCTCCGGGAGATGAAGCGGTCGGCGAAACGGGCTGTAAATATGGCAGCGAGCATCCAGCTAGAGAAATCAGGATGATGCCAATGCTCGAAATATGCCACAGTCGTTTCCACGAAATCCCATGTCCATCATGTCGGCTCATTTTCAACCCCCTCCTCGCTTCATGCTTTACCAGGTTGTGTAGACCATTTTTGAAGAGCACTGAATGGAGTGACATTCGTGTCTTCGTTTTCAATCCGTTGACGGCTTATTCGGTTTGTCGAAATGCCGATGATCGAAGGCTGTGGCACAAGATAGAGCGCGTTTCCCCCCTCAGGAGGCGATAGGCGAACATTAAAAATCATAGGGCATGGGTAGTCGCGCGGTGGTTTCTGTTATTCTGGGTCGGCTTTATTCGAGTTTGAGCCGAAGGATTGGCGGATCTCGTTTTGCCGGGCAGCCAGGCTGCCCAATACACCATTTACGAACCGCGGTGTGCTGTCTGATCCGTAGATTTTGGCCAGCTCGATGGCTTCGTTAATCGCAACCTTGATTGGAGTGCTTCCTTGAACGGCAAACTCCCACAATGCAATGCGGATGATATTCCGGTCGATTACTGCGACCTGATCGAGCGGCCACTCAGGGGCGTGCTGGGCGATGATCTCGTCCAGTGGCTTTACTTGGGATAGGACACCATAGACGATCTGGTGGCAAAACTCGCTCAGGTCATCTTCGAGCGGGGTGTCTTTGAGCCGCTCCTCAAGCACCGTCTGCGGTGAGTGCCCGGTGAGATCAATTTCATAAAGAGCTTGCAAGGCAACACTGCGCGCCTTGGTGCGGGATTTCATACCATTTAATCTTTTTTCGGCTCGCTGTAATCAATATCTTCTACGTGAATATTGACTCGGCCGACATCCATTCCGACCATTTCGGATATTGCTCGGGAGATCTTGTTTTGCAGTGCGCGACTGACTTCGCGTACGTTGACGTCATGTTGCAGCACCACATAAATATCAGCGTAAACCGTGTTGTTTTCCACGGAGATACGCACACCTTCCAGGCTGCTGCGCTTGAAGAGACGGTCTACGCCGCCTGGAATTGGGCTGAGACGGCTGACTCCCGGAACGCTCAACGCTGTGAGGCGAGCTATGGTTAAAAGCACATCCGGTGCAATGGTGGTCACGCCTGAAAGGTGCGGATTTTCGCTCATGCATTCTCCCGGTCAATGATTTCGTAGGCTTTCTAGCGGCCCGATCAATTGGCGCCGTATTATTATAACCCTGATTTATCCTGCTTGGACGAAGCCCTGATCTTCCGCTCGCTCAATGCAAGAGCGCCTAGGCAGGTTTTACCTGCGGCTCCACCTTGCTGTCAACTGGCTTCAAACGGATGCCCCGCAACGCCAGGGTGGACAGTAAAAAGAGTGTTCCGTAGATGGCGAACAGGATCAGATAACCCAGGCCTGGAAAATCCACCACCCGGCTCGTGATCTGATCGGCGATCGGTCCTCCGATGTAAGCGCCGATGGCGCCCGCGCCCGCCCCTGCCAGATTGGATATGCCCAAGTACCGGCCGGCCTGCTCGGGTGGGACGATCTCTGTGCCCAGCGCCCAGTTGGAGGTGTAAAAGACGCCAATTGCCATACCGATCACGCTGCCCCCCACGTAGATGAGGGTCAAATTGGGGACGAGCAGAGCGATCAGTGTGCCCAGCGCAGCTACCAGGCCGCTCAGGAGGACCAGCCGCTTGTGTCCGAAGCGGTCCGCCAACCAGCCGCTTGGGAGAGCAGCCAATAGGATGAAAATGCCCACGAACATGGTGAGCATGGCTGCCGGTCCGACGGCCTTTTCGCGCGCGAAGCCTAGCCTCGCCTGGAGGAAATACACGGTGAAACTGGCCAGGTTGTTGGCACCTACCAGGAACGCGAGGCGGTTCACCACCCACCAGGTAAACGAAGGATGCTTGCGGATGACGTCGCCTACCCCTACTCGCACACTCATCCATACGCCCAGGCCAATCGCCACAAGCATGGCCCCGAGACCGGCTACTCCTATAAGAATCGCACCGCTCAGGCTCCCGCCAACCCCATTCACCAACCGGCTGATGGCCTGCACCAGCCAGCCCATCAGCAGTATGATTGCGGTAAACAGAGCCGTCATCAGTGCCAGACGCAGAAAGGGCGTCCAATTGAGCGCTGGGGGTGAGCCAGACGGGCGTTCCTCAGGGGCGAACATCGTCAGAACCATGGCGATGACCAGAATGCCCATGGCGATAAATATGCCCGTCCATAAATGTCCAGCAGCGATTACCCGACCGATCGTGAACGAAACCAGAATGAGTGGTAGCGGAATCTCGAAGATGGCCTTCACCCCCGAGAAGCGCCCCCGCATCTTCTCTGGAACCAGATCCGGTATCAGACCGTTCTGCCCGGCTTGCGCGGTGTTCGATGAGATTTGCAGCAGGATGATCATCGCGAAAAGAAATACATATCCGCTCATGCCTGATAGACCGGCGGACAGACTGATCAACGCCATGAACACCAGATCGAGCAGCGTTCCGATCAGAATGAAAGGCCGACGGCGGCCCCAGCGCAGCGTGCTCCGATCCGAGAGCATGCCCATCAACGCCTGCACGAGCAGGGCTGCCATCAGCGTCCACAGTCGCAGGGTGCCGTAGAATGTGCCCTTCAGCTCTTCGCCGACGAATTGCTGAACCAGCAATGGCACCACGAGAGGAGTCATTGTCTGGGCCACGGTCGTCAGGCCGAGCCAGTAGATGTTGATGGTCAGGTAATCGTGCCAGCGCGCCGGTTTATTCATGATTTTCCCCTCATCGAAGATTTGTTTTCCATAAAATATAACCCCATCCGTCCACCGCGGGATTCGTTGCGGCCACACCATAATTTTTTATGAAATAAAAAAATGTCCTCGCAGGTGCGCCATGCCCTACCACTTGATGGGTCATGCTTGAAAACTGGGAGGCAGGTATTGCGGTCGTACCTTGCGGATGAATTCGATCGAGGCGAGAGCTTCGGCAGGATTCAGCTCGAGCACCAGGGGGCCCTTGAAGCCGGCTTTGTCCAGGCGGTCGAGGAAAAGGCCGACGTCCAGGTCACCCGTGCCCAGCGGTTTGTGATCCTTGCCATAACCAATGAGATGTTCTGGCCCCTGCCAGGCGCCATCATGCAGGTGCACTTCAGCCAGACGCGTCAGGCAGCGTTCCAGTGCTTCAAACAGGCCAATTGGGCCAGAAAAACCCACCAGGATGTGCCCGGTGTCCAGGCAGATCGACAGGTCGAGACGCTCGGCCAGCTCCAGGGTGAGGTCGAACGGGAATTCGATGGTTTCAATGGCCAGCCTCCGACTGTCAAGGCCGGTCTCCGTGAGAAGGGACTCGATCGTTGCCTGGGCGTTATTCTGAAATTGGGCCAGCACTAGCGGACGGGCAAGCTCAGGCATCTTCATGTGGTAGAACTCGGCTGCCAGCGCACCCGTCGCGTGCAGTACGAACACCTCCGGATCGAGCGGTAAGGTTGCCTTGACCGTATCGATGAGCACCCTGAGCGATCCTTGCCGCACCGCTGCCTGCGGTGTGGATGGCTCGATGGACCAGAGCGGCAGATGGACTGTGTATGTGAGCCCATGTTCCTGTTTATATGAGAGCAGGTTCTCCATGGAAATCGAAGTGAAGGACTGCGGGAAGAACAAGGCCAGGTCGCTGTTCAGCTCGATCGGGTCGAAGCCAGTTTCCGCCAGGCGCGCCACGTGGGAGCGATGGTCGAAGGCGCCGACGTACTGGATGATTTGTTGCGGCGAAAGCCCTGCCGGCGCAAGAAAGGACATTTGCATTTCCATGATGCCGAAGCGCATGATTAACCTCCAAACTTACTCGCTTGATATGGATCCCGGCTCATATATAGCTGCCCTTCAACGTTTTTCGCTTTCCCCTGGATACGAACCACGCAGGTACTGCGCATACACATCGGATACATCCATGCTGGGAGCAGTCTTGCTCAGGATCGAAAAGAGTGCGGACGGACTGGCAATCTTCCCATCATATTGGCGTACATATTCGCGCAAAAAGGAAAAGAAAGCCTGCTCTCCTATCCTTTTGCGTACGGCTTCCCAGAAAAGCGCTCCCCGCAGATATACCGCGTCGACGTAGGGGCGGAAGCCCGTAAAAGCGTAAACCGGCTGATCGACCTCGCCCACCGGCTGGAAGCGGTTTACGCGAAAGCTCCACCACCAGTCGACCAGCTCGGGATAGTTCTTTTCATAATAGAGCAGCTCGCTGTAAGTAGCCAGAGATTCATCCAGCCAGGGATCGCGGGCGGGGTCGTTCCCCACCAGACCGCCCCACCATTGATGGGCGGTCTCGTGAGCAGCAATGGAAGTCAGATAATTGGTCTGCCCGCCGCGATAATCGGCGAAATATTCCTGGCCAAGGAAATACAACCCATCGTATTCCATGCCGTCCGGAAACTCGCTCTCGACCAATGCCAGACTTGAATGCGGGTATGAGCCGAACAAATCCCCGTAAAGCCTCAAGGACGCCAAGGTCGTTTCCAGCGCAGCCCGGCCGGCTGGCTCGTGTTCGGGAAACACATAGGCGGTAACCTGGTGACCGTCCTGATTTCCTTCCAGCACGCGGTAGTCTCGGCTGGCCGACCAGGTGAAGTTGCGAGCGGTCGTATCGAAGACGCGACGGTCACCCTCAATGCTGGCGGGAGTGCTCGCAGCCACGATCAGGTCATCGGCCGGATGCTCCAGACGGATCTCGACGTGATAGGCGGCTAGCGGATAGGTCAGGTGCTCGCCAACCCGGCCAGGCTCGTCCAGCGCCCACCCATCGGCGAGATAAGCAGGGACAAAGGGATACCAGTCGCCGAAATTCACCTGGCGTGCGCCCACGCTCAATGGGCCGACGCCATGTGGGAGTTTCAAATGATACGAGAGGTTTATTTCTACCTGCTGGTTGGGCGCCAGCGGCTTTGCCAGATCAAGCCAAAGTATGTTTCCACCAAGGGTATGTTTGGCCTCCATCCCATCAGGTTCCCAAGATACCTGCCCAAGGTGAAAGGCATCGGCAAATCGGTTGGCTTCGACAACCAGTGGCAATCGGTTGAATGTGATCGGAGCGTTATTGGTAAAGATAGTCGTCTCATCCACATTCAGCGACGCATTCGTCTCGTCGTAAGCCGCGATCAAGGTATATCGCGTCATCGCGGCCTTAGATGTGGATGGGGGCGTTTCCGTCCCTGTCGGAAGAGGATCGGGGAGCATGTGAGTTTGGGTTTGATCAGCAACCGTCGACGATGGCAAGGGCGCAGGTATTGTGGCTGAAGAGCCGTCCTCTTCTTTTTCTACAGAGCTGGAAGATTGGCCTTGGCAAGCTCCGCTCCAGCCAATGATCATCAACGCCAGCGTGATCCCACCGATCAGCCGGCCAGGAGCTTTGTATCCAATCACGGGCCCATTTCCCAGTGGATTGAGTCGGGATCGGACATCTCAACCGCTTTATTCAGAGGAAAGCGCAGCGACCAGCTCGTGGCAGAAATCCGGAATATCGGGCACCACCCGGCCCCAAACGATATTGCCGCTGCGGAATGCGGGTTCGTCTCGCCAGCGTGCGCCTGCGTTGATCATATCGTCTTTAATGCCCTCGCTGCCGGTGGCTTCGTGCCCTTTGACGATTCCTGCACTGATGCCCACCAGCCCGGCGTGACAGATCATGCCGATGATCTTGTTGGCCTCATTGATGCGGCGCACGAAATTCTTCACGCTGTCGTACCGGCGCAGGCGATCAGGCGCCCAACCTCCCGGGATAACGAGAGCATCAAATTGTTCCGGTCTGACGTCCTCGATGCCGGTTTCAGAGCGCGCCTCCAGGCCGTTCTTGCCATGATAAACTTCGCCAGCTTTCAACCCGATGATGGTAACCGAGGCGCCTTCCTCTCTCAGACGCATGACCGGTACCCAGAATTCAAGATCTTCAAAGCCGGGGCCAACCAGATAGGCGATTCTTTTACCAGTCAGTTTCATAACCTGCTCCCAATCCAAATGATCGAAGATCTCTCTTCACCTATTTCCGATTATCATTTCTGAAGATGGATAGGTTTTGGCAGCGGATTGCTGCGGTTGAACTGCCAGGCCCAGACGGCCGGGATGGGCGATCCCAGGGCCAATGCTGCGCTGGCGGCATAGAATAGCGCAGCAATCGCACCTGTATTGATGACGGATGCTGCCACGTTCATCAAGACGGCGATCAAGAATGCGATGAACGCTATGCCAGCCAGGATTCCCGTGATGCGCCAGCCGGCTTTTTGGGAAGCCCGCCTCACTCCCAGGATGCGGCCATTTTGTCCGTTGATCCAAACCGGCAAAGCACGACCGTTTTCATCTTTATACCAGGTGGCATATGCAGGCAGCAAAAGCTGGGTCCAGTTGAGGTTGCGGTAGTCGGCCTCGAGTCTAAAGCGATCCAGGTGCTGCGCGCCAGCCGCGGTTTGTGCGTCTTGCGCCGCACGCCGGTCGAATTGTGGCTTGGCCAGGCTCCAGGCATGATCCGGTTCGAGGTCGGGGATTCGCACAAACGCGTCTCGCAAAGCCTCCTGCTGGTAGGCCTGTGCTTTGGTGGTATCGTACCCGCCCAGCCCGTCAATGATCTGGCCATGTTCCTCTAGCGCTGGTGCAGCCACATTTTGGTAAGAAATCTGTATCTCTCCGATCCGCGCTTCCCAGCGCACGCGCGTTTCAACCTTCTTTTGCGTCATCCACTTACCGCCGGAATATATCTCGGTGGCACTTTCCACCTGATAATCGAAGCCGGCTTGAGCCTGCCATAGTCCTGCTACCGTGCCATCCACCAGCCACATGGGCAAATAGACGCGCCGCAAACGCGAACGCAAGGCATTGGCTGAAAAATCGGGTGGACGGAGCCAGACGCCAGCAGTCCAGTTGGCGATCAAGGAAGCCGCATGGCCATCGTCAACCTCATAAGGCGCTAAAAGCTCGGGCGGTTCGGATCGCATCCGTACAGGTTGGGCTACCAAAGACCTTGAGGCGCAGGCCGGGCAAAGGCCTGTTTCATTTCCCGGTTGGATGAGAAAGGCAGCTCCACAAGATGGGCAGCCGGAAGCAACTAGATGGATACCCCAGTAAGAAGTAGTTTCGACAACAGGTGGAGTGGGCAAGCCTTCGCTCATGCTTCCCCTGCCTTCATTGCCTGAACCAGGATAACGATTGTGATGACCAGCCCGATCAGAAAGGCGATTGCGCCGATCCCGAAGAGGACTCCGCCCGTATTTGTACCCGAGAAAGCCAGCATACTCACCAGCCCGATGAGGAGGCCAGGCGCGAGCAGAGCCAGAATCGCCAGCCAGATTTTACGCCAGGCGACCGGTTTTTGGCCGGAGACCTTTCCAGTTTGACCGTTAACCATGATCTGGTAAATATGATTTTGGTAGTTGTATACCGAAAGGTAGACGGGTAAGAGGATGAAGCGCCAGGCTTCATCGTTGAAATCGGCTGCCATCTTGAAATTGCGCACATGGGGAGAACGGATGGTGGCAAGGCAGGCGCTCTTGGCTTGTTCACGCATGCGGCTGCGTGCTTGGTCCCAGGCCACCTCAAGAGGAATATCGTAAGCCTTCGCCTGCCAGCCTGCCAGGAATTCTGGGTCATATTCGACCAGGGCGCTCAAATCAAAAGGTTGAATCTTGGCCAGCAACAGTGGGCTGGCTTTTTGCGATCCATTTTCCAGCATATTGAGGATGGGCACCTCAACCCGGCCAGTTTCCCAACGCCAATCGATCACCGTGCGCGTACGCCAGGAGCGCGACCCTGCGTCGTAATAGCTTTCGGTGCGCTCATAACCAACCTCCGCCTCCCACCGGGCGTCAATCTGCGCGGAGAAGGTCCAATAGGGCATATAGACGCCTTTCACGCTGGCGTTGTTGGCTGCTTCCGAGAGGCCAGCAGGGTGCATCCAGCCCCGTCCGAGCCATTCGCGCATCCTGGCCGTGCAGGCGGCGTTGTCGAGTTTGAAAGGGATCAAGTAGCCAGGGCGGATCATATCGGCTGGGAGAGTGCTGGCTATCACCTGATTGGAGCCGCAAAATGGGCAGGAGGCTGTCAGATCATCTGGGGCGAGGGAAAAATCAGCGCCGCAGGCCTCGCATTTGAGCTCCCGGCGCTCACGACCCCATCCCCGCCCTTTTTCTTCCAAAGTCTGGACTGTGAATTCTTCAGCCGGCGCGGAATATCCAACTACGCGCGCTTCGATCTTCTGGCTGTAGCCACAATAGAAGCATGTGACTGATTCATCGCCGGGGTTGTACGCTGTCGTAGCGCCGCAGCGCGGACAGGTAAAGATGAGATCTTTGGCAGTCTTATCCTTGGGCGGAGCGGGAGCAAAAACGGTTATCCCAACCACTGCAGAGGTTACCTGGATAAATCCAGGGGGAGGGAAGGAGGCCTTTTTGATGGGGAGTGTATCAGTCATAGGTCATCGGAGGAAATGTTGTAAGTAAGTGCGCACAGGAAGACGATATCAATCCTGCCTTATTAATCGGTAAAAGAGAAGAGAGGTGTTACCATATCGGCGCTGATCGAATTCTTCCAGGTGTTGGAGGTCCACAGGCTGATATTCCCTCGGATCGATTTGCACGATCACCCATGCATCCGGCGTGAGCCATGCGGTGTGAGCATCCACTTCCAGTAAAGCTTTCGACCATAGATTTTTATACTGCGGCGGAGCGATATAAATGTAATCAAACTGTTTGGTGGGGGCAGATTTAAGCAGGGTAAACGCATCCATGTGCAACGCCTGCGCCCTGGAAATCAATCCAGTGTGCTTGAGGTTTGCCTGGATAGTATCCACGGCGGCCCGATTGAGGTCGACAAAAAGAACAAAAGAAGCGCCACGACTGAGCGCCTCGATACCCACACTGCCAGTGCCGGCGAACAAGTCGAGAAAGGTAGAGCCTGCCACGTCCATACCGATAATGTTGAAGAGCGCTTCCTTGGTTCGGTCGGTGATTGGCCGTGTAGCATCTCCGGGAACAGATCGCAGACGAAATCCCTTGGCTTTGCCGCTGATGATACGCGGACTCATCCCGTGCCGTTTTTTCCCAGCCATTGACTATCAATTTTGGCGGGCAAATTCGACCGCCGCGCGTATATTGCCGCTAGGGGCGATCACAGGAACGACGCAGCCAGTGCCAAGGATGAAACGATGTCCGCCGGTGGCCTGTAAGGCATCCAGAGCCTGGAGACGGACCTGCTCATTGCCGCCAAGCACCATCGTTTCCCACTGGCTAATCCCGCCGCACACTGCTCCAGCAAATTTGCTCAATCCCTCGCTTAGTGTTGGCGTTGACTGTCGGTCGTGCCAGTTGATCACCTGGACAGGGTAATCCGCGAGGTAGTCGAACATGACATCATCCCCATGCAGGTGCAGGACATTTAACCAACCAGTCTGAGACGCCTCCAGGAGCTGCAAGTCGTAGACGCGCGCGAAGGTTTTGTATTCCTGCGGGCTGAGCAATCCGTATTGGGCATGTTGAACAGCAAAGAAAATGCCATCGATGCCCGTTTTCATCGCCTCGGTAATGAAGCGTAATGTGCTTTCAGTGATTCGTTCCAATCCAGCTTGCAGCGCTTGCGGAAAGCGACGCATATGGACGAGCAATCTTTGTTGCCCTGCGAGATTCTTGGCCTGCGCCAGGGGGTTGAAGATTGTTTGGATGATGGGTGTGTCCGGGCCGATGGATTCGCGTAACAGGCGCAGACAGGCCAGCTGTTCGCCTAGAGCGCCCCTGGTTGGATCCAAAACAGGCAGCTTCAACCAATCCTCGGGGTGGACAATGATGCGTCGGGTGTAATCCCGTGTGCCTTCCGGATTACCAACCCATCGGTCTTCCACTCCCCAATCCTTGAGACAGAAGGAAGAAGCCGGAGTTACTTTTACGAAATCCAGATCGAACGTCTTTTGGAATGCGAGGGTTTCCGCGGCCAGCGTATACGGATTTTGATCGTCTACCGGGAAATGCCGCCATAGTGAAACAGGTAGATGATCGGTTTTTCGGCCGGCCAGGCAGGTTTCCATGCGTTTGCGATGGCTCAAGTTCGAGCCAGCCATACGCCTTTCTCCCCGTTCCAGATGCCATTGCGGATTTCGTTCATGTGGCCTTCGGTCAGCCGACGAAGCATGGAAGCTCGTACAAGGTCATCGGAGTTTTCGATAAGGTTCAGAAATTTTTGAAACATCTGAAGAGCCTTTTCTCCCTGGCCTGAGGATTTGTAGGTGAGAGCCAGAGCGTAAGCTGCATCGGCATCCTCTGGGTTCTGGCGCAGGGCTTCCAGAAAATCTGCTTCAGCTTTATCGTATTTCTTCAATGAAAAGTACTGCCAGCCACGGTGAATGAACTCGGGTTGGCTGGTGGGTTGAAAATGATCCGGATCGACAGCCGCAGAGAGCATGTCAGATGATTTCTTCTTCCCCAGCATCGGTCCTCCTGTCTCCGTAGTTAAGATTGCGGCATTAACTCTTTGAGTATAGCGGCCATCTCTTCCTCCTCAGCGCCCTGATGCTCAAAATAATCGCGCATGAAGGTGGACCGACGCAATCGCAGGGCCATTGGAGCGACCATAGTTATATCACGGTTCGAAACGAGCTGGCGGCCGTCGGCGGCGGCCAGGGCGCGTGCAGCTTCAAAAAGTGTAATCTCGGCGCGCAGCGAATCAATCTTCAGGCGGCGCACCATCTCGATTGCTCCGCGAGCGATTTTATCAGGTATTTCTACGGAAGGGAGGAGCTCCCTTGCAAGCTGCACTTCTTCACGGGCGATGTCCGTTTCATCCTTATATTGGGCGACGGCTCTACGAGGGTGGGTGCGATAGAAAATCGTGCGCCGGTAGGCCTCCAGGCGTTCCTCAGGATCTTTCAATCCCTGTACCAGAACACGAAGTCCGAAGCGGTCCATAATCTGTGGGCGGAGCTTTCCCTCCTCGGGATTCATCGAGCCGACCAATGAAAATCGCGCATAATAAGTAGCGGTTATCGGTCCACGCCGAACAGTGTAAGTGCCCTGAGCAGAAGCGTCCAAAATGGCATCCACGATTTCATCCGCAAGCAGGTTGACTTCATCCACGTAAAGGATATTGCGGTCGGCGTGGGCCAAAATCCCACGGCGAAGGCGCATCCGCTCATGTATGACCGCCCGCTCGTCCAATCCGCCCACCACATCCTCGAGTCGAGCATTCAATGGAAGTTCGACCAGGCGAACACGGTCCATCTTGGTCAGCGGTTCACCCATGGCGTATTTCCGTGCACAATCTGGGCAAACCGCGTCGATACCACCAGCCTCTATATCCTCAGGCAGGCATCCGTAAAAACAAGTGCTGCGAGCCACCTCTGGCAACAAATCCAGCAGGCTGCGTACGGCTGTGGTTTTACCAGTGCCACGCGGGCCGATCAGCAGAACGCCTCCTATGGCTGGATTGATCAGGCTCAGAACGAGGGCCAGTTTCATCTCCACCTGGCCGACGAGCGCCAGGAAGGGAAAAGGCAACACCTCGGCCAGGCCAGATTCTTCCTGGACTGCCTGGGCATCGAATCCTTTCCCCGAGACGAGTTCGATCAGTTCGCGCAAAGAACGAACTTTTGCGCCGGACTGCTCGCCCTGGGCCTCACCAGTGGTAACCGGTTGTTCCTGGCCTGCAGGCTGAATTTCGTCGGAGGCGGGCGGCTTTTTCAACGACATTAATCCAGATCTGGCTTTAACTCACCCGTATCAGTGGTGTGAAGCTGTTCTGGCTCATCCTGGAGGACATCAATCGTGTCGTATGACAGCTCGGCCATTAGGGGCGCCAGGGGGAATGAGGCAGGCACTGTGATCTGCCGCGGCGGGGTCGAAGGAGGCGGGCGGCGGGTCATGCTGTATTCCTGTGAGCGTTTACGCAGGATGCGCTGGTCGTTACTTAATTCTCCGACAAATATCCCCAGCACAGAGTAAACTTTGCGGTCATTGGTAACCCATCCGATCCATTCACCATGACGGCTGTATAGCCATGGATAGATGAGCAAAGCCCCAACTTCCCCGCTTGATGTGTAGATTGGTATTGGACGAGATTGGTTCTCCATAGAACTGCTTGCTCCACCTGAAGAGATTTCAGGCAATCAGTCAACTCACATCAGAATAAGTCCAATAGCGATTCGCGAAAAAGTTCCAAAGCATCACTACCACGATGGCTAAGGCCAGAGCGAAATTGTGGCCAAGAAACGTGCGCGGCAAGGAAAGGGCCGTCGAGATGCCAGCCAGAACACGAACAAAAATGGGTTCCGTCCAGGCAAACAGCGGTGTGCGGATACCCAGCCCAACGACGCTAATGATTCCGAATTGGATCAACTGTTGTGACATGGTTTTGCTGCGTGAATCCGGATAGGTCCAGTAGCGATTCCAAAGGAAGTTGCTCACAACCGCGGTGCTGAATGAGATCACACTGGAAACAACCGGAATGACGTGAAACACCAGAGTGAAGAGATTGAAGACCGCGAAATCTATGCCTGCACCAATCGTGCCAACAATGGCGAAGCGTATGAAACGAGTCCTTTCTTGCGACTTTGTAAGAATCATGCCAGGCCTAATTTTTGTCGAAAGTAAGGGATGGTCCTCATTAAACCTTCTTCGAGGGGAACAACTGGCTCCCACCCCAGGATCTGACGGGCACGGGTGATGTCAGGCTGGCGCCGTTGAGGATCATCACCCAACCGTAGAGCTGGCTTGAATACGATGCCTGCAGGATTGCCGACCAAGCGGTTGATTAATTCCGCGAATTCAAGGATGGTGGTCTCACGCGGATTGCCCACGTTGACAGGCATGTGCTCATCGGAAAGAAGCAGTCGATAAATGCCCTCGATAAGATCATCCACATAACAAAAACTACGCGTCTGGGAGCCATCGCCATAAACCGTGAGCGGCTCGCCACGCAGCGCCTGCTGGATGAAATTGGGCACGGCACGGCCGTCATCGATGCGCATGCGTGGTCCGTAAGTGTTGAAAATACGGATTATTCGTGTATCGAGGCCATGGAAACGATGGTATGCCATGGTCAACGCCTCAGCGTAACGTTTGGCTTCATCATATACGGACCGCAGACCGATCGGATCGCAGTGGCCCCAGTACGTTTCTTTTTGAGGATGTTCTTGTGGATCACCATAAATCTCACTGGTGGAGGCAAGCAAGTAACGTGCCTGATGCGCTCTCGCCACCCCTAATGTATTGTGCGTACCCAAAGCGCCGGCTTTCATCGTTTGGATGGGTAAATTGGGATAGCCAAAGGGGGAATTGGGATTTGGGCTGGCAGGCGAGGCAAAGTGAAGCACGGCGTCAACTTTCCCCGGTACGAAGATGAAATTGGAAACGTCGTGGCGGATGAAATTGAAGCTTGGATTGCCGGCGAGGTGGGCAAGGTTGTCGGGGCTACCAGTAATGAAGTTGTCCATGCCGATGACCGTATGGCCCTCGGCGATCAGTCGATCACATAAATGGGAACCTAAAAATCCCGCTGCTCCTGTCACGAGTATATGCATGCTACCCTCAAGAAAATCATTTTGTCCACCTTTAATTTTATTTCCAATCTATATTGCTCGTCAAACCATCGCCGGTAATCTGTTGTGCCGAACCATTTTTCGACGATATCAGCCAGATGTTGCCTTGATAGATGACCGCGATCATGGCTTTGTTCGGATCATCCTCAGCGGGAGACCAGACAATCTGCTGAGGATCTAAGCCCGGCAAACCTTCCTGCGGGAAAATGCTCCTTCGGTTGGAGCCATCGCGATCCATGACCATCAGCCGATAGCGGCTGCTGTCACTTTGATCTGGAAAAACCGCCTGCAAAAAAGCCACCTGCCAGCCGGAGGATCCCTGATAAGGGGAGGGCCTCGGAGCGGCAAACATGCCCGTTTGTACTGCGAGCGGTATGAGCGAAACTTTTGGTAGCGACAAGACAATTAAATCGAAAAGGGGGGATGTCTCTGGATCATTGATGCCCGGCGCGGGTGGATGGGCGATAGAATAAACAAATTCGCTGTCCGGGCTCCAGGCGATCGGTGGCACCCAGGCCCAATCAGCGCGCGTTTGATAGGGAGTGATATTCAACAATGGTTGGAGATCGCCGGTCTTTAAATCTACCAGACCAATTCCATCGGGGCGGGAATAGGCAAGCTTCGTACCATCCTGGGACCAGGCGAAATAAGTGCCCCACCAACCATATACACCGCCGGAGTTGGGCGCAATTAACTGCTTCCGCCGGATGATCTCACCCGAAGCGGTGAAGCTGAGGAATTGGAGGTCATTGTTCGCCTGCCATCCCGGGGCGGTATTACGCGCTTCGACAGTGGAGTAAGCGATTGTTTGGGGCGATCCAGGCACCCAGCCGGCATAGTTGACGATATTTTTTACTTTCAAGTCGATAGGCGGCATCGGGCGATCGGCGATTTTGCTCACCCACAATGTGTTGATTGTGTCCTGGGGACTGCCTGATATCTTACGGGTATATAGAAGCCAGGCACCGTCCGGTGAAAGAGAAAACACCCGACCATCCAGATCTCCACTGGTAACTACCGGGATGCGATTACCAGTCGAGCCATCCATCACCCAGGCATTGCCGCCGGTCAGGTAGACCAATCGTCCAGGGATCGCAAAAGCGGTGAAAGGTGCCTGTACACCAACCATCACGATCTCTGGGGTCGCTTCTTTGATTATGACCGATTTGACGACCGATTTAGACACTTCGATACCATCTTCATAAAGGTGGCGATAGGTGGTCTCCTGAATACCATTGGTGCCCGGCTGGATGAGCAAAGTCTGCCCTTGTGGTAAGGATTCGTTATGCACCACTTGATGCTCAAACGGAATCGCCTCCTCCACATTTTCGAACTCCTCGTGTACGCGAATGAGATGTAGGGTGGCATGATCCGCGAGCACAGTAGAAAGGGGTGGATCACTTCGATCCAGGCTGCCGAGAGAAAGGCCAGCGGCAATATATGCTCCCTGGGCGGTGGTTCCCACTGGCACGGTAATTCTGCTCGTCTTCCCGTCCGCCTGAACATTGACCTGGATCATAACCTGTCCAA
Source organism: Anaerolineaceae bacterium (assembly GCA_034435955.1). Taxonomy (GTDB): domain Bacteria; phylum Chloroflexota; class Anaerolineae; order Anaerolineales; family Anaerolineaceae; genus DAOTWA01. The sequence goes on from DAOTWA010000018.1 coordinate 60,771, forward strand.
CAGATTGAGCCGCGCAAGCGTTCAGCCCAAACAAGAAGATCAAACCCAGAAATGCTCCAAGCAACCCTTCAGACCAGGTTTTATGCCGCTGATTAAATCCGCGAACATGGCCACTTTGAATCGTCTTCCCCGCGCCCATGTCAGGCAGTGATAAAATAATTGGTAGCGAGGGATTGCCCACGATATTCGTGTCCCTTGAGCCTGATGATTCGAGAACACTCAATTCTACCCCCAAATGCTGAACGGTCTCCGGGGAATTAAATCGTCTGCCAGAAAGGCACACTCATTATAGCATGAGCGAACCACCCTCTTCAGCAAGCCAACCGGATTTGGCTGCCTGCTTGGAAGCCCTGTTATTTGTCGCCTCTGGCCCGGTAAGCGTGCTTCAGCTTGCGTCAGCGCTAGGTTTGACGGTCGAGGAGATCGAAGCAGGTTTGCATGATCTTGAGGCGCGGTACCAGCGGGCCGGAGGACTGGCCTTGCAGTGGCATCAGGGCAAGGTGCAGCTCACGACAGACCCGGCGATGGCCGTCTACATCGAGAAATTCCTTGGCATCGAGGCAACCAGCCGTTTAAGTCGTGCGGCTCTCGAAACGCTGGCGATCATCGCTTATCAACAGCCGGTCACCCGCCCACAGATGGAAGCGATCCGTGGTGTGAATAGCGACGCCGTGATTAAAAGCTTGTTGAGCAAAGGGCTGATCCAGGAAACAGGCCGCGCTGAAAGTCCAGGCCGACCGATCATGTATGGCACAACTCCGGAATTCCTACAGTACTTTGGGCTTTCTGCGCTGAGCGAGCTCCCGCCCCTGGAGATAGAAGAAGCTGGAACAGTATCTGGTAATGGCCAGATTCTGAAGGGTTGAGGCCATGCCGGTGGAACGCGTCCAGAAAATTATGGCCCGTGCAGGTTTAGGCTCGCGGCGTGCCTGTGAAGAGCTGATCGCCGCTGGGCGTGTGAAGGTGAATGGCCAGGTCGTCACCCTGGGCAGCAAGGCAGACCCATCTCGCGACCGGATCGAGGTGGATGGTCATGCGCTTCCAAAATTTGAATCGCCTATATATATAGCCGTGTACAAACCAAGGCGCATGCTCTCCGCGGCAGATCCGGATGATCCGCGTCCAAATGTGCGCGACCTGGTTCCGATCCCCGGTCATCTTTTTCCAGTCGGCAGGCTGGATTATGATAGCGAGGGGTTGATCCTCCTCACGAATGATGGGGAATTGGCCAACCGGTTGACCCATCCGCGGTATGAACATGAGAAAGAATACCGTGTTTTGGTAGCCACTCGTCCGGATGCCCAGCAATTAGAGATATGGCGGAAGGGTGTGGTTCTTGAGGATGGCCATCGCACCGCCCCTGCGCACGTAGAAGTCGTAGGAGAGGCTGGAAAGGGCGCTTGGCTGAGGGTTGTAATGCACGAGGGTCGCAAGAGACAGATCCGTGAGATAGGCGAAAGAATTGGCCTGCCAGTTGTGCGCATCTTGCGAACGCGCATCGGGAGCGTAAAACTAGGAACGCTCAAGCCACGCGAGTGGCGGGAACTTACAAGAGCCGAGATTGAGGCTTTGAAGAATAATATGAAAATAGGCGTTCCAACAGAAAGTATAACCGGACAAATTAGTCATTCAAGGCGTGGTACGAAACAAATCAAGAGGGCGAAGCCGTAAAGGAATAGCATTTCAAATAAGCAAAGGCATGAACGGCCGCCTCTTCTTACAGGTTTTGTTCCAGTATTTGCTGAACCAGTGCGATCTTTTCAGCCCCATTCTTGGATGCTTTCCCTTTTCTACGGATAAAATCCTTTAGCTTTTCAGCAGAAAGCGTCGGGTAAGGTGAATCTTCAACCTCAATTTGCGCCTGCTGGTTGGTAAATACCAGCGCCGCGTTGATGGGTGGCACCTGTTCCTCTGGCAATGCTTTTTCCAGGAAGCGTTGCAAGTCGCTTATACTGGCTTTAATCTCCAAATCAGGTCGGCCGAGGCCTTCCTGGGCGAAAAATTTCATCAGCACATTCCCGCCGCGTTGCTTCCAGCGCCCATTTTCGTAAGAAATTCTTCCGCGCATCGAGTAGGGGAGCAAAATCCACACGCCTGCCGGTCCGACCAGCAGGTGGGATACGGGCGTCGTGTAATGATACAGGGAGTATTTATCCTCCAAGCCCTTCAAGGCAGCGGTCAATTGTTGGTCTGGGCGAGGAGTCCGGCCCCAACGGTTGGTGAAATAAATACCCACCTGAGAAAGGATGAATCCGATGAGCAAAGCCACCAGTGAAAGGGTGAACGTCTGCACTTCATTGCGGAAAGAAAGTACCAAACCGATGGCCAGAACAGCCAGACTGACAATGGTGGTTATCTGGCCGATCCGTTTATTTCGTCGGATCATATTTTCGTTGATATATATTTTCATGGAAGTTCTCTCTTTTAATTCAAGTTTCCCCCGCATGGGGTAAATTTCAGGATTTTACGCGCTCGATGATTGTTTCGCGTAAAGCTCCAAGCAAATCGGCTTGTACAGCCTGCCGGGCAACGCGGATGGCGTTAATCATGGCTCGTGAGTCAGAGCGGCCATGGCCGATGAATACCAGGCCATCTACGCCGAGGAGGGGAGCAGCGCCGATTTCGCCTGGATCGACTAGAGTTTTAATGCGCGCGAAAGCTGGCCTTGCCAGTGCCGCTCCAATCTTTGTGCGCAGACTGGCGGTGAGATTTTGACGCAGTGCGTCGGTGATAAATTTGGCGATGGCTTCGCTCGTTTTCAATAGCACGTTCCCTGTGAAGCCGTCGGTCACTACCATGTCCGCCACACCGCCGAAGAGCTCTTTGCTTTCCACATTGCCAATGAAATTCAGCCCCGAGCTTTTCAGTAACGGATAGGTTGCCCGCACGAGGTCGTTGCCTTTACCTTCCTCTTCGCCGTTGGACAGCAGTCCAATCCTTGGAGTGGAGACGCCGAGCATTTTTTCGGCGTAAATACTTCCCATGATGGCGAATTGAACCAGAAACTCGGGGCGGCATTCCGCGTTGGCGCCAATGTCCACTACGATGCATCGGCCGCCATTACGAACAGGAAAGACCGCCGTCAAGGCCGGACGGATCACGCCAGGAATCAGATCGAGGGTTTTGATTGCGGTGTACATCACCATGCCGGTATTGCCAGCGGTTACAAAGGCGTCGCCCTCCCCATTTTTAAGCAATTCCATGCCGACTCGCATCGAGTTTTGCCTTTTCCTGCGTGCATCCTCGACGTGGTCGGACATTTCTAGTACATCCGGTGCATGGACGATGCGTACAAGGCTATTACCTGGCCCAAAAGCATTAAGCCGGCTGCGCAGGTCTTCCTCGCGGCCAACCAGTATAATTTCTTCATGGTAAAGCCGTGAAGCATCCACAGCCGCCTTTACTTCAGGATCCGGGTGAGCATCGGTTCCCATTGCATCGAGTATGATCGTCATCCTCACTCCTGGATTTAGAATTGTACTCACACCACTTGGCCCGCGTTCGAATTATCCCACTTTCTTTTACTTATTCTGCCACCTGCTTGACAGAGCATTGGAGCGGGTTATAATATTTTCACGCGCGCTGGTGCTGGAACTGGCAGACAGGCATGGTTGAGGGCCATGTGCCGCAAGGCGTGGGGGTTCAACTCCCCCCCAGCGCATTGGGAGCCGCTCACAAGCGGCTTTTTTTATAGCGACCACCGGGCTTAGTAACATGATCGAACATGACCTAAGCAATGGGTTGCATACTTTATAATTATACTGGCAAACCTCATTGAGCAGGGCTTTTCAGGGGAGGCATACCGATGAAACTGGTAAGCGTTGAGGAAATGAAAGCCATTGAACAGGAAGCCGATCGCGCCGGATTGACGTATGAAAAAATGATGGCCAACGCCGGGCGAGGCCTGGCGGAAGAAGTGCGTTCTGCGTATAGCCATGAGTTAACTTTTGGAGTGATGGGTTTGATCGGGTCAGGCAATAACGGTGGCGATGCTTTGGTCGCACTGGCCCATCTTGGGCGCGAAGGCGTCCCGATCATGGTGTATATCGTACGCGAGCGGCCACCGGACGATCCGCTGCTGGAGGATATTAAAAAGATTGGCGGTTCCATTGCGTTCGCCGCGGAGGACAAAGATCAAAAAGTATTACGCTCATTCTTAGAGAAGAGTTCAGTGCTTCTCGATGGCGTTCTCGGGACAGGGGTAAAACTGCCATTGAGAGAGGATATCGCCAAGCCTCTGGCATTGGCAAAGTCATTGGCAGCGGAAAGGCGTGATGAATTAAAAGTGGTAGCCGTGGACTGCCCGTCAGGCATGGACCTGGCGAGCGGCGAGGTCGCCCCCGAGTGTATCCCGGCTGATCTAACCGTGTGTATGGCGGCGGTAAAAACCGGCATGCTCACTTTTCCAGCGTTCGAATTGTTGGGTGAGCTTCGCGTAGTCGACATTGGCCTTACCGATCAGATTGCCTCATGGAAGGCCATTAATCGATACGTGGCAGACGCCGAGATGGTCAAAAAAATGTTGCCGCCGCGCCCAGCCTCAGCCCATAAGGGCACTTTTGGAACGGCACTGGTGGTGGCGGGATCGACCAATTATACCGGCGCGGCATTGTTGGCTGGCAAAGCGGCTTATCGTGTAGGTGCCGGCCTGGTCACGCTGGCGGTACCGACGCCGCTTCATTCTGCTCTTGCAGGGGAGTTCCCCGAGGCAACCTGGCTGCTTCTTCCTCATGAGTTGGGCGTCATCGCGGCGGATGCGGATGAGATCGTGCTAGGTAATCTGGACAGGATTTCTGCAATGCTCCTCGGCCCAGGGTGGGGATTGGAAAAAACCACTCAGGATTTCTTGGAACGCCTGTTGGATGGGAAAGAGCAACGCTTACACGGGACGATCGGCTTTGTGCCGGATGAGTCGTCTGGCAAGTCTGAGCTAGCTAACCTCCCTCCGCTGGTAGTGGACGCAGATGGTCTTAAGCTTCTCGCTCGCCTGCAGAATTGGCATAAGCTTTTACCGAATATGTCGATACTTACTCCTCATCCCGGTGAAATGTCCATCCTGTGCGGTATGTCGGTGAAAGACATCCAGGCTGATCGGTTGTCTGTAGCGAAGCGTTTTGCTGAGGAATGGGGTCATATTGTGGTGCTAAAAGGTGCTTTTACGGTAATTGCAAAACCAACGGGCGATATTGCGGTTATCCCGGTAGCTTCGGCTGCCCTGGCCAGAGCGGGAACCGGCGATGTGCTCGCCGGGACGATCGTTGGTCTTCGCGCTCAAGGTGTAGAGCCGTTTGAGGCGGCTGTTGCTGGCGCATGGATCCATGGAAAAGCGGGATTGAGTGCTGCTCGCGAGCTGAGAACGACTGCATCCGTCCTCGCAGGCGATGTCCTTGCCAACATTCCCCAAGTGCTCGGTTTTCTCGAGCGGGGACCCATACAGAGTCGATAATTTACAAACCGATTAATCCATTCAACAGCCGACCATCCTCGACCAAGGAGATCGGCTGAATAATTTTCTGGGTGGTTTATGTATTATGCCGAGGCCTGATCCTCATCTGAGGTCATTTCACCGCCCTCGGCTTTTTTCCCGGCGCTTTTGCGGGCGGCGTCTAATGCGCTACCTAACTTGCTACGCTGTTCCTCTAAAACAACCTGCCCCCGACGTTGAAGCTCTTCAGCGCGTTCCTTGGCAATCTGCGCCCATTCCTCGGCGCGGGCTCGCGCATCGGCAGCAGCCGCTTCGGCGCGGGCGTAGGTATCCTCGGCAGTATCGGCGACCCTATCGCGCAACTCGATGGTTTTTTCGCGAATTTGAGCGCGTGTCTCCTCTCCGGATTGTGGCGCCAACAGGAGGGATACGATAGCTCCGGTCAAGCCGCCAACAACAAATCCCAATAAGAATGCTCCAAAGTCATCTCTCTCAGCCATTTTTACTCCTTTTGCTACTTTTAGTGATCTTCGGTTTGCCTTTCGTATTATCCAACCATGGAGCCTATCGGCTCACCCTCACCGCCGGACGATGCGGAGAAGCTCGAGCAAACGTCGGAGTACAGCCAAATATTCGTTCAATTTTATGACTGGCTCCGCCAGGTTATCGCTTAGAAATGCGGCCGTTCCTCTCAGTGTACTGACCGTTTCATTTGTAGAATCGATGATCGGTTTGATCTCATGTTGCAATAAATTGATTAAGGCAGCAAGCTGGACGATCAGTACGACAAGGGCCACGCCGATGACCAGCGATTCCAGAGCCATAAAAATGATGAAAATGTCCCGAATACGGCTGGTGGTGGCCAGATCGGTTTTGAATAAGAAGAGCACGCCCAGCACGATAACGGCTAGAACGATTACCACGATCCCTGCGATGATCCAAGGCATCGCTCGACGGCTACGCTCGCCTGAAGGCATGGCCTGACTTTTCGGCGGCGATAGCTGTGCGGGTACTGCCTGGAGGTCGTCCATAAGTGCCATTATTATATCATAAGGGTGTATAAGACGGTTGCGTTACTCTTCTTCCAAATCAAGCACCTCTCCCTCATTCCACTCGCCGGTTGGCTTGAATTGGATATCTGCGAATAATCCCTCCTGCCAAACTTCTATGATGTGGCGTTTTACCAGCTCTAAGAGCGCCAGAAACGTGACTACAGTTTCGAGCCTGGATCGTGCAGGCCCTAGGATGGTCAGAAATGAGGTGTGTCCGCGCTTTTTAAGGTCTCTCAGGATAACGTTGATTTTATCCAAAATGGTGACTTTGGGAATTGAAACCACTTCATCCAGGATAGGTGCAGGATGCGTCCCTGAGAATACCTCACGGGCTGCTTGGGCCAAGTCAAAAATTGTTATGTCGCTTAAATCGACTTTGCCTTCAACTTTGGGGGGTGGAGCAACACGCAGATAGGTTCGCAATCCTGACTCTTCTCGGGCTTGCAGCCAGATCGCCGCGTGTTTATAACGCCGATAAAGAATGAGCTGTTTAGCCAAAACCTCGCCGGGGTCTTCCTCGCCCGACTCGCGTTCCGGTGGGCGAGGAAGGAGCGCTTCTGACTTGATCTGCACCAGCTTTGCGGCTACAACCAGAAAGGCGGAGACCTCGGCAGCATCCAGATGCTGGATATTCGCCAGGTAAGCCAGATACTGGTCAGTTACCTGAGCCAGAGCCACCCGCGTGATATCTAGCTCGGAGCGCTCAATGAGCTCGAGCAACAGATCCAGAGGGCCTTGATAGACCTCTGTGGCGACCTTATATCCGTCCTTTGATTGTCCCTGGATGAGAAAATTCACACCCTGAATTATACTGCCCTTGGCTGAATAAGACCTGTTTTAGAAAGTATCCTTATCTATCCCTCGCCTTTTACGGTTATAATTCGCACATGCCTGATAACAGCTTGAGCCACCTCGATTCTCACGGTCGGGTGCGCATGGTTGACGTTGGTGAAAAAGACGAAACTGTGCGTACAGCCATCGCGAAGGGAGAGGTGCGCATGCTAGCAAGCACCCTCGAGTTGATCCGTGAAGGGATGATAAAAAAAGGCGACGTGTTAACCGTAGCCCAGATAGCCGGTATACAGGCGGCAAAGAAGACAGCAGAATTAATACCCCTATGTCATCCACTTCCACTCACATATGTCGCTGTGGAGCTAAATCCGGATGACACAATTCCGGGCATAGCGATTACGGCCACCGTAAGAACTACGGCGCGCACCGGAGTTGAGATGGAAGCACTAACGGCCGTTTCGGTTGCAGCCCTCACGGTATACGATATGGCGAAGGCTGCGGAGAAGACCATGTGCATACAAAATGTGCGTCTGGTGGAAAAACACGGCGGACGCAGCGGCGATGTAATGAACGAGTAGACGATGAACCAGGTTCATGTGCTGTTCTTTGCCAACCTGAAAGAGAAAGCCAGGACGAATCGCACGACGCTTGAAATGCCAGAAGGGGCGCGGGTCAGCGACCTGAAAGCGAAACTCGTGGAGCGTTTTCCGGATATCGAAAAAGCTTTGGAAACGGCGATCGTCTCAATAAATTATGAATTCGCTAATGACGGTGATACGATCCCGCAAGGCGCCGAAATAGCTGTGTTCCCGCCGGTCAGCGGCGGAACGGACGCGCCCACCTATATCGAGATAACAGAATCGATATTGAGCCTCGATAATTTGCTCGCCAGGATAACCTCTCCTCGTACAGGGGCAGCTTGCATATTCACTGGGATGGTGAGAGGCATTACCGATCGCGGCGAGAAACATGAAACGTTGCGACTGGAATACGAGGCTTATAAACCAATGGCTGAGGCGAAGATGCGCCAGGTGGCTGAAGAGATCAGAGCACGATGGCCGGGCGTAGAGGGGATAGCCATCATCCAGCGCATCGGTATTCTCGAACCCATGACCCCCACAGTTTTGGTTGCCTGCACAGCCGCTCACCGTGATACGGGTGTATTCGAGGCAGCCCGCTTTGGGATTGATCGATTGAAGGAGATCGTCCCGATCTGGAAAAAGGAGATCGGTCCCAAGGGGGAGGTCTGGATTGAAGGCGATTACCATCCTTCTCGCCTGGATGAGCAGCAGTGAGCACTGTCATTTGCACCCAATGCCATCGCCCATATCCTGAGAAGGGTCTGCCATACCGTTGTCCATACTGCAAAGGAATATTTGATTACACCGCACCGCCGGCTTTTGATCCGCGCCAGATCGATATTAAATTGCCCGGAATGTGGCGATATCGCCATGCCTTCGACCTTCCCGCGGATGCTCCGGTAGTCTGGCTTGGCGAAGGGATGACCCCGCTGGTATGGGACGAAGCTTTCGGACAGAAGATTGCGTATAAACTTGAATATTTAAGTCCAACCGGTTCTTATAAAGATCGGGGTAGCGCGGTAACGGTTAGCTATTTGCTATCCCGTGGTGTGCACGAAGTGGTCGAGGATTCTTCCGGGAATGCCGGCGCATCGCTGGCTGCTTATGCTGCACGAACCGGGATTAAGGCGCGCATCTTTGTTCCAGGATACGCTTCAGGACCAAAGCGCAAGCAGATTGAGGCGTTTGGCGCCCGGCTGATCGAAGTCGATGGTCCGCGATCCGCGGCTTCGCAGGCGGTGCGAAACGAGGCGGAGAGGGGAGCAGTCTACGCCAGCCATGCATTCTTGCCTTTTGGGATGGTTGGCGTGGCGGCGATCGCATATGAATTGTATGAGCAAATTGGAAATTCTCCTGGCACAATCATCGCCCCAGTGGGACACGGGAGCTTGCTTCTTGGCGTCCTGCGCGGATTCAAAGCTTTACTTTCTTCCGGTTTGATTAAAGCGCTGCCTGCATTTGTCGGCGTACAGGCCAGCGCCTGTGCTCCGATTTTCGCTTTGTTTACCGGCGGAGAGAAAGCTGAGCGCGATGTCCAGGAGGGAGAAACACTAGCGGAAGGAGTGCGCATACGCAAGCCATTACGCGCTGCCGCACTGTTGAACGAGATGCAGCTTGGCCGCGATCATATTATTGCTGTGGACGAGAACGAGATCCTGCCGGCGCGCGCGGACATGGCGCAACGGGGTTTCTATGTTGAACCCACCTCTGCGATCGTTTGGGCTGCATTAAGGCGATTGGCAGGGCGTTTACCCGAACCGATTATATTGATTTTATCCGGCTCCGGGTATAAATTTAATTAAAACCATATAGAACTTATGGATCGCAAGCCACCTGACCTGCGGGTGAGATGGTTCGCGGTCCCTGAGTTCCGGGAGGTTTCTAATGGATGTCGAGAACCTCAACGTGACCCAGGAGACTCCTGAGCAGCTTGCGAAGCGCCTTCGACTGCCCTTCAAGGATTGGCTGTTGCTCGGGCGGGCACTAACCCATCGTTCATATTTAAATGAGCATCCTGAGGCGTTGGAAGACAACGAGCGCCTGGAATTCCTGGGCGACGCAGTCCTGGATTTTGTTGTTGGTGCCTGGTTGTACAATCATTTTCCTGAGATGCCTGAGGGGGATCTGACGCGCATGCGCTCGGCGTTGGTACACACAGAGCAACTGGCTGAGTTCGCCCGAAGGCTGAACCTGGGTCAGGCTTTGCGCCTGGGGCGCGGGGAAGTACAGGGAGGCGGCCGTTTCCGATCTGCGCTGCTTTGCGACACCTTCGAGGCGGTGATCGGCGCTTTGTACCTGGACTCAGGTATTCAAGCGGTCACCGATTTCATTTCACCTCTCCTTGAAGAGGCCTCTGAGGAAATCCTGATCAATCACAAAAACGAGGATCCTAAGAGTCTGCTTCAAGAATGGGCCCAGGCGCAGGGTTTTCCTGCTCCGCAGTACCACACCCGCAACGCCAGTGGACCAGATCACGCCAAAGTCTTCGAGGTCGAAGTTCAGATTAACGGAAAAGTATACGGCTCCGGTAGCGGGCATAGCAAGCAGGCTGCTGCCAAAGCTGCCGCCCAAGAGGCGCTGAAAAGCCTTGGATTGAGCGATTACTAAATTCATTCACAGAGAGTTCGATGCCGCGTTTAAAATCCCTGGAGCTGCACGGATATAAAACCTTCGCCAATCGGACGCTTTTCGAATTTCCCGGAGAAGTGACCGCAATCGTGGGGCCAAATGGCTCGGGTAAATCGAATATCGCCGATGCAATTCGTTGGGTATTGGGCGAGCAATCTTACAGTCTGCTCAGAGGCCGAAAAACCGAGGATATGATTTTTTCAGGATCTGAGCAACGACCGCGCGCTGGCATGGCTTCAGCCACCATCACCTTTGACAACAGCGACGGTTGGCTGCCAATCGATTATTCTGAGGTATCCATTACCCGCAGAGCTTATCGGGATGGACAAAACGAATATCTGCTCAACGGTCAACGGGTTCGCTTGCGCGAGATCTCGGAATTGCTGGCGAATTCGGGCTTGGCCGAGCGTACCTATACCATCATTGGACAGGGTCTTGTCGATGCGGCGCTGGCGTTAAAGCCCGAAGAGCGCCGCCGTCTGTTTGAGGAAGCAGCAGGGATCGGCCTTTACCGAACTCGTAGAGAAGAGGCGCTCAATCGGCTTGAATTGACGCGCCGAAATCTTGAACGTGTTCAGGATATTCTGGCTGAGCTGGAGCCGAGGATACAGAGCCTTCAGCGCCAGGCTCGTCGGGCGCAGGAGTATGAGCGAATCCGCGAGGAGTTACGCGGTTTGCTACGCGAGTGGTACGGGTATCACTGGCACAAGAAACAAGAGGACCTTGCCCGTGCGCGGGAGGTTGCCCGCGTTCAGGATGATCGCCTCCAGCGCGCGCGGCAAAAAAGGCAGGAATTACTCGACCAATTGGCGGCGACACGCGGCCGGATACAAGAGAAGCGCTCGCGCCTGGGCCAATGGCATACAGAGCTCTCTGCCCTGCACAAAGAACGCGAGCGGATCAGCCGTTCTCTGGCAATCCTCGAAGAACGGCGCCGTGGTCTTGAGGATCAGAAATCCAGCATAGCGGCGGATCGTGGGAGGCTCGAAGAGGAAATCCAAGCTGGGCGAGGACGATTACAAGCTGCCGAAGCGGAAATCGAGCGGTTGAAGCAAGATCTCGAAGAGGCGCGTTCACAAGCGAAGCTGGCGCGCGAAGCCTTCAATGAGCGGCAGGCAGAACGCAAGCAGGTGGAAGTGGATGTCTCGGTGATCAGAGAGGAACTGATAGCGTATGAAACGCGCCAGGTGATGGCACGCGCTCAGCAAAAGGAAACCGCAAGCCGGCTCGAGAACCTGCGTTTGTCTTTGGAGCGAGCCCATCAAATTTTAAACAAAAATCAGGAGGAGGTTGACAAAGCTCGCAGAAATCTGCAATTGGCCGAAGGGGTGCGCGATCAAGCAGTCGAGCAAGCCAGGTTGGCCAATGAAGCCCTGGCGGCCCATCAAACGAATATTGCATCATTGGAATTACAACGTCAAAAATTATTGTCTGAACAGACTGATCTTGAGGCCGAACGTGCAAGAATTCAGTTTCAAATCGAAGCTCTGGAGCAGGCGGAGCGTTCATTAAGCGGTTATGCAGAGGGAGCTCGAATGCTCATTCAGGCGGCAGAACAGGGAAGGCTTACGGGCGTCGGCCGCCTATTGCGTGGCCTGATCGAGGTTCCTGAAGAGTACGAAGCTGCCATCGGTGCTGCATTGGGTGAGTACGTGGATGCTGTTTTATTGGAAAATTCAGCCAGTATCCATACCGCATTGGAGCTTCTCGAAAGCTCGGCGAAAGGACGAGCCGCCATATTGCCGGTGGATGAGCTGCGCAGATTCAGGAATCCCATACCGCGAACTGTGAACGGGTTGATCGGTTTAGCCAGCGAGCTTGTTGTGGTCGAAGATAGCATAAAGCCGATCGCTGAAGTGCTGCTCGGTGATGCGGCGGTGGTGCATGACCGGCTTGATGCACAGCGTATTGTTTTGGAACTGAAGCCACCCTATCGCGTCGTGACCCTCAAGGGTGAGATTTTTTACCCCAATGGTGCTGTCCTAGGTGGGCCTCCATTGCAACCTGGCGTTCTCAGCCGCCCGAGAGAACGTAAAACCTTGAAGGCGAGAAGCGCTTCTTTGGATAGCCGACTTGAGGAGATCACGGGTGAACTTACCCGACTAACAAAAGCGATGGATGAGGCCTTGGCCAGAGGGGCCGATCTGGAACGCAATTTGCGGGAGAAGATGGAGTTGGCTGAAGAGGCACATCAGAAATATCGATCGGCGGTGTTATTTGAGGAACAGGCCCGTCGTCAGACCGATTGGCAAACCCAGCAGATTGCGGAGTTGGAAAAACAGATCAATACGGCGGAGGAAAGCATCACAGCAGCAGAGAAGGAGCTCATCGAATTGGAGGATTTGCTGGCTTCTTCTAATCAGCGTTTGCGAGAGCGCCAGGAAGTATTATTCCAACTACCTCTGGATGAAGTTCAAGCTCAAGCGACGCATTGGGAAACCAGCGTATCGTATGCGGCGCGAGCAGTTAACGAGGCAGAGAAACGCCTGGATGAACGGAGATTATCCTTGGCGGCGCAGGAGCGGCAGCTCGACGTTATCCATCAGCGATTGAAAGAGATTGACTCTGGATTGGAGGAAGCAGAAAAGGAGCGCGACGATTTAAGGGAGCAGGAGAGCGCCATTCTCGACAAAATAGCCGAGCTGAGCAAGCTTATTGAACCGGCAGAAGAAGAAGTCCGTTCGGCTGAAGTGGAATATGAGCAATTGCAAGCCGCCGAGGCCAATGCCCAACAGGGTTTGACGGCCATCGAGCGCCAGGCCAGCCAGGCGCAGCTCGAGTTTGCCCGCGCCAGAGATGCGTTGGACTCCTTGCGCCAGCGCATCGAAGAAGATTTCGGGCTGGTGGCTTTCGAGTACGCCGCAGAGATTGACGGCCCCACACCCCTGCCTCTAGATGGGATGGTCGAGCAGCTCCCACAGATCAAAAAGCTAAATCCGGAAGTCGAGGAGGGCATCGCTCGCCTGCGCGCGCAAATGCGCAGAATGGGCGCGATCAATCCCGAAGCCCAGGCGGAGTATCAATCGGTTTTAGAGCGCTATGAGTTCATGACTTCACAAGTCGCCGATCTACACAAAGCCGATGCAGACTTACGGCGGGTCATCGCCGAGCTGGACGATCTGATGAGAAAGGAATTCCGCCGCACATTTGTGGCTGTCGCTGAGGAGTTCAAATCGATGTTTACCCGGCTGTTCGCCGGCGGTAATGCCCACCTTATCCTGACCGATGAGGAAAATCCTGCCGAGACAGGCATCGAAATCGAAGCGCGCTTGCCCGGGCGGCGCGAGCAAGGCCTCTCCCTGCTATCCGGAGGGGAACGCAGTTTGACGGCCGTTGCTCTCGTCTTCGCTTTGCTCAAAGTGTCCCCAACACCGTTCTGTGTAATGGATGAGGTAGACGCCATGCTGGATGAATCCAATGTGGGCCGATTTCGCGAGCTTTTGAGCGACCTCAGCCGGACCACGCAATTCATCGTCATTACGCACAACCGGAATACCGTTCAGGCGGCAGGGGTGATCTATGGGGTGACGATGGGCCGGGATTCTTCCAGCCAGGTCATCAGCCTGCGGCTGGATGACATCAGCGAGGAATTGGTTGGGGGACAAAATTAAACGCGGGAGACTTTGTGCTCCCGCGTTTATGTGCGCATTGATGGCTATTGCCCGGGTAAACCAGAGAGGCTTGCCGGGAGCGTTGGCTCGGTTGGCACGCGGTCTTTCCAATAATCGTAGCGCTTGACTTGATCCTTGGATTCCTGTTGTGTCAGCCAATCTTGAAATTTCTGCTGCTTAAGCTGATCGAATTGAGCGGCGGTAAGCGGGCGAACCTGATGACCAAGCACACGGATGATGTGCCAGCCGTAGGATGTTTGCACCGGATCGCTAATCTGACCGACTGCCAGCTTAAATGCAGCGTCTTCGAAGGCCTTATCCATTACACCCCGACCGAACCACCCGAGATCGCCGCCATTATCTTTGTTTGAGGTATCTTGAGAATACTCCTTGGCTAATGCGTCCCAGCTCTGACCCTGAAGAAGCAGGTTCTTTACCTTGATCGCTGTGGCTTGATCATTGACCAGAATATGCTCCGCCCAGACCTCATCTTCTTCGGGTTTCAGATCAGCGGTCACATGTGCCATTACTTTTTCGCGATAGAGCTGGTTCTCGAAGAGACGTCGGTAGTCCGCTTCGGTCAATCCCAGGCTACTTAAAGTCTTTACATATTCTTGTAAATTGGTCTGATAACCCTGTAACGTCATGGGTGTCTCTGTTGGATAGGGGGTGAAAGTGGGACCTTCTGTGGGGGTCGGCGTATCGGTGGGTCCACCTGGGGTTGGGGTTAATGTTTCTGTGGGCGTGGGCGTTACCGTTGGCGTTGGGGTTACGGTAGGTGTCGGAGTTGAGGTGATCAACGCCAAAGTCGTTGGATTATAAGTGGGTGTGATAATGTTGGTCGGCGTGATCGTCGGTGTGGGTGTCCCATTAGGGAAGTAACCAAAGGCAGCTTGCATGGCCTGATCGACCTCTGCACTGGTCACGGTTATTCCCAGGCGAGCGGCTTCTTGGCGGATCACGAGGTCATCGATCATCCCTGTCAATACATTTTGCCCCAACGTTTGAGTGTCGTTTAGTTGCGATTGAATCTGCTGCAAATTGCTCTGTATGGACGAGGTCATATTTGGATCGCTGCCAAACAGACTCATGAATTGAGCCATACTCTGGTATTGCTGGATCAATTGATAGCGGTAGAAGCGCACTTGTTTTTGGAATTGCTCAGTTGTGATCACCTCATTCCCAACTTTGGCGACCGGTTGACGGAAGATGATGACCCTCTCGTACAAATATCCATAACCAATCACGCCTATCACCAAAATGATGGTGACAATCGCGCCAATGACAAGAATGCGCGTTTGACGGCGTTCTTTTTCCAGGCGTGCAAGGTGCTTCTTGGTGACTACTTTCGGTTGTGGCGACTTAGCCATCCTTCTCCTCGGTTGATACAGCAAGGGGGCATAAGGCCATTTCGCAGCCCCATGCCCCTGAATGTGTGCTCAAAGAGCAGGTCAGCGTGAGCCCTCGGCCCCGGGCTCGCTGGTAAACGGGAGCAGCGCCAGGTGGCGTGCCCGTTTGATTGCCCGCGCCAACGCGCGTTGATGCCGTGCGCAAGTGCCTGTTTGGCGACGAGGCCGTATCTTACCGTCTTCAGATATGAAACGGCGCAGCACGTCCACCTGTTTGTAATCGATCGTAGCATTCTTATCGGCGCAAAACTGGCATATTTTCGGACGGGGCGCATAACGCCGTCCTGTGGGTTGTTCGTTCTCCACAGTAGTATCTTCTATAGCCATGGGCATGACTCCAGATGTTGCTTTGAATTAAAACAGGCAAAAATCAGCTAGAATGGGAAATTTTCTTCCCCTTCGTCCGTCGGGGTTGATTCGGAGGTGGAGTGATTTTGAGCGATTTCGCGGCGTTCGCCCAGGATCATCATTTCACTGGCAACAATTTCCACGCTTGAATGTTTGGTGCCTTCATTATCTTCCCAGCGGCGGGTTTGCAACCGGCCTTCGATGTATACCTGTTGACCTTTGGTCAGATATTGCTTGCAAATTTCGGCCAGATTTCCCCAGGTCACCACATTAAACCACTCGGTTTCTGTGTGGCGTTCGCCATCGGACGAGTTCCATGTTCGGCTGGTGGCGATGGTAAATGTGGTGACAGGGCGGCCCGAGGGTGTGTAACGCATCTCGGGATCACGTCCAAGGTGTCCGATGACCATCACTTTGTTCAAACCGCGACTCATTTTGCTCTCCTCACTGCACCAAAAAAACGCCCCATGAACGGTGTATCTATCCTCAGTCAATTGCCGTAATCAGGAAACGCATCACCGGTTCGGTCAAGCGAAGATTACGCTCAAGCTCGGTGGTGAAGGCGGGCGTCATCTGGGTCTGGAACAGCACATACTGACCTTCCCGTTGTTTTCGAATGGGATAGGCCAGACGACGTTTCCCCCAGGTATCCACCTTATCGATAGCGCCACCGGCGTCTCTTATCCAGCTCTGGATCTTATCGATCATGCCTTTAAAGGCGTTTTCATCCAGATCTGGATGGACGACGACAACCAGCTCATAACTGCGCATAGGGACCTCCTTTCCTCGGGATTGCCCCTGAACTACGCCGTGGGCGTGTCAGGAGCGGAAAGCAGCTGCCACGTCAGCAGCCGTGTAATGTGGAAAGAGTGTAGCACAGTTAGCCTGATTTGGAAAGGGACTTTTCTGCTCAACATTGATGGGGGTGCATTTCTACGTTGGGTTCACAAAGAGAATTATTAGAATTCTTGATCAGCTTCGCCCTAAGCAGCTCACCTGAGATTAGCGGGAGATCGAGAGCTTGAGCACTTTTCCGTGTGGATCGAGGGTCATGCGGGCATAATGGCGATGGGTTCGATTGGAAATCTGGGTCTTTTTACTTAGTGTGACTACCAACCGATGAGTTTGTGCGTCTTTCCGGTCTTTCGCCATCGCATCATCGGACAGATTGATGCGTTGCCGCGCGAAGGTCAGCTCGGCATCACGTAACCCCGGCAAATACTGGTCAACAATTTGTTTGACCTGGTTCACAATTTCCATTGGGATGCGTTCGGGCATACCTTCCTGTTCGGGCGCTTCGGATGTGGTCTTCACTTCTAACCGATCACGGGCTCGCATAACGGTTTTTTGAGAAAGATCAATTCCATTCATGGAAACCAGGGGGTCCCCATATAGAACAAAAGAAATTAACGTCTTTTGATCCTCGCCGTCGAGAAAACCCTGGCGGTTGTTCATTTCTTGAACAAGCGCGATCTTAGCCTGCTGTAGGGCGGAGCCTATAGGCTGGCCTTCGCTCACCCTTTTGAGAAAACCGTTACCCAGAAAATCAGCGGCGATTAGAGGCGTTGCCATCGAACCGTAAGAAATTGTGGTAGAGCCGACGAAAGCCCTGACGCCGCTCGATAAGAACTTAAGCGATAAGGCCTGGTCGACAGTTTTTCCGTCGATAAAGGCTCCATAACAGGCTTCGGTAAAGACCACACCAGGGATGCGGCCATCATTGGTGATGTCTTTTGGTGTCAAGGCTATCGGATAATCCGGGCCGCTCCCGGGCTGAGTCAGGTCGCGCTGACCATACCACTCGGCGGCATCATTCACCCCATGAAGATTGTAATATTCAACATGAGCTGGCGCCAAGCCACTTTCTAACGGGCTTCCCGTACGTGCAGGTGGGGAGATGAGCATGGAACGCGGCTCTCCGATCGGACGAAAGACCGCAAGTGAGGAATTCTTCCATACGGCTGCCGTATAGCCAAAGCTAGGTTGCATCTTGCCGTTGGCGCCGATGAATTTGAAGCGAGGAGAGAACAGACGAATGAGAAAATCCAATAACAGGCGTTGCCATAGCGGGCGCGGCTGATTCTGGGAGGAGTGATAGCTCACCAGGTCCCGCAAAGAACTGAGCAGCAGTCCGGCGTCCGAACTGGCCTCGCCTGGCAAGCGACCAACCGGCCATTCAGGGACAAAGTAATTTTCGTCCAGAGTGGCATACGGGTTGTCCGATGGGACTTCGCGGTCGGCGTCATCCGTCGGATTCGGGAGGCGATGGAAAGGTACAACCGTTGGACCGCCCACAATGAGCAAAGCCCCGATCATCTCGCCGCGTTTGCCCAGAGAGGCATCGAGATCGGTCAGTGCGAGTTTGAGCTTCCATGGATCGTTGGCGGGAGCAGGTTTAATGCCAAGAGCAGTCGTGCTGGCTGGATCGTCCGCCAGGAAGAGCAAAGCCCCCCAGTTTGGACGTTTCCGCACCGCTGCGACGAGCCGGTTCATTTCTTCGATCAGTATCTGAGCAGTCTGCTCGCCATACTGGCTTTCCAATCCATGCCGGGTCGAGAAGACTACGTAAATTGGGAAGCGCCCTTCGACTCGGCTGGGTCCAGCCTTTTTCAAACGCTTCGCGAGCTTATCGAGCTCCATTTGAACGGAACGCAGGCTCTCAACGTCCCGGTTTCCAGTAATTTTCCCCGCGCGGTCATCAGTCGATGGAACGGGTTCGCTCTGAGGTAACCCTTCATTGGTTTGTATAACTGTATTGCTTTCGCCAGGTAAGGATTGGCTCTGATCGCCTGGATAGTCCGTTGGAGATGTACTTGGCTGAGGCAACTGGTTCCAGCCCAATATGCCCGCAATCGATGCGGGGATAGGCAGATCGAAGGGTATTTCCATGTGATCAGGCCAGATGGGTCGATAGGGATAGTCAGGCCCCCAAATACGTGTGGGAACCTGCCCCGCCAGATCATTGGCGGCGCAGTGATGTAACAAACCCACCGCGCCAGATTCGTCCCCGTTTTTGAGCTTTGCTTCCGCCAGGAACAGGCTGAATTGTAAACAATCCGGCCAACGCTGATGATACACCTCCGACAAACTGTAAACCTGATCGTCCAGCAATTTGCGTAAGACCTGCAAGTGCATTATGGCTGGAAGTGGGGATTCGGGGTTGGCTGCCAGAGATTTAGCGGTAAGGTCGCTTGCCCCGGTCAGGTCATTTTTCCGCAAGGCATCTCGCGCTGACCTGAGCTGTAACGACCACTCGGGAAGTTTGAGCACTGTCCCAATGCGTCCACCAAGAGCGAAGACCGATGCGCGGGCATTTTCGACTGCGTCTTGAGTGGAGATGCCGATGCCGGAGGCAATCATCTGTTGGGCCGCCAGAAATTCAGGATCTTGACGCACCAGATTTTCAAGGATAGGCTCGAGCTGATACGGGCGTTCCTCGCCAGCCAGGGCGCGGGCCAGATAAAGGTTGATGCCTAAATCGCCCGGAAAGACAGCAAGCCAGGTTAAGGCTAGTTGACGGGTGAACCGGAATTCGCGAGCCTGAAGCGAGGCATCCAGGAGAGTGAGCACTGCGCCCCGGGAGACCGGCTGCCCGTATTGAATCGGATCGAAATAGGAAAGTTTCATGAGATTGTGCTGGCCTCCTGTGAGTTGTGCACCAAATTTATCGCGACCACTGCGCCAAGCTGACGGCGAATGTTGATATCCTCTGGAGCGAGCTCTGCCGCTTTCCGCAGAAAGTTCTCCGCACCCTTATAGTCTTTGATGTCGCGCAACGCCAGACCAGCCTGATAATAAGGACGAGCATCCTTCGGAGAAGCCTGGATCGCCTGTTGGTACACCTTAAGCGCGGCTGGTATGTCGCGGCGATCCTGGTACACACGCCCGAGTTCAAGGCATGCTTCGACACATGAAGGATCGCCTTGCATGACGGCGCTCAGATGATGGATGGCCTGGTCAAGTTGCCCGCTGGTGCGCATGAGGCGGCCAAGGAGGAAATGCATGCCGGTATCAGTGGATCGTATTTGAAGCGCTGCCTGCGCTGCCCGGATCGCATTTTCTCGCTGACCCAATTCGGCCATAATTTCAGCCAGCATTTGTTGACCCTCAAAAACATCGGGGTAGCGAGAGACGAGGAATTGGACTTTCGGCAACGCCGCTTGAGACCCCAATGTTTGCCGCGTCAACCTTGCTTGCTCGATCAAAACTGGCAGAGGGTCCTTGAGAAGCGGAATGGCCCGTTCCAGGGTGCTGAGCGCTTCCTGACTGCGGTCCTGTTTGATCAAGAGATGGGCGTGCAACAGAATGGCATCCGGGTTATCTGGGTCCAGTTCCAGAGCAGATTCGACCTGCTGGCGCACCTGATCGTATTTTCCGGCTTGCAACGCAAGCTCGCCGACCAAGATCACCGGTTCCACCCGCGTAGGAGCCAGCGCCGCTGCCTGCTCCGCGCAGGATAACGCCTGAGTGGTATCGCCGGCAAGATTATGCGCACGCGCCAGCTCTATCCATGGTTCGGGCTGGTCAGGAGCAAGGCGGGCCGCCATTGCCAGCGACTGAATGGCCGAATGAGCATCGCCATCCTTAAGGTAAATTTGGCCCAATTTGATCGCATACTCTGCCGCAGCCGGTTCGAGATTGAGGGCGGATCTAAAATGGCCGGCAGCGGTTGGAAAATCTCCCTCAGCCAGCTTTAATTCGCCGGCCAGGGCCTGCCAGTGCACCTCGTCCGGCCAAATGGCGAGTGCTTTGGCTATGCATGGGTAGGCCATCTGATTGTCCCCGGCCGCCTGCGCAGCATAAGCGGTCAGCGCCAGGCTTCGAGGATCCGAAGGCCGGCGTTCCAAAGCGCTCAACGCATAGGCCAGCGCATTCTCTGGCTCTGATGTGAGTGCGGATAGAGCCAGCTCTTCGAGAACGCGTGCATCACCCAGATAATCCTGAGATACCTCTATGGCACTTTTTAAACTCCTGTGGATGGATCGTTGCAGGCAGATCAGAGCCGCTGCATCATCCGGAAAACGCACCGCTCGGGCGAAATCGCTCAGTTTTGATTCGTTCGGCTTGAAGACTGCTTGGCCACGCAGGAACCAGCGCTTGACCTCAGACGAATTGTTCAACTTTGCCGCGGAGCGAATTGCCTGCTCGAAATTTACGAAGCTGGTTTCGCTCAACGATCCATTACCGGGCAAATGCTTTGTTATGTGAAGACCTTCAGCAAAGCGTTGATACTCTGCACTTCTCACTCTTAACTGGGCGAGCTTTAGATGGGCGGCCGGTTCCTTTGGACGCACTTCACATACGCGCTGGCACAGCTCCTCCGCTTCATCCCACCGGCTTAAATTTATGGCCGCATTTGCTAGGGCATAAACTGGGGTGCTAAACAGGGACTTTTCATCATCAAGCGTGATCTTTTGGCTGCGATATATCTCATATGCCTTGTCGAATAGTTCAGCTGCTTGTTTATACTCGCCAGATGCGTGTTTCATTCGGGCAAGAACGGCGAAGTAGCGCGCATCGTTATCCTGTACTTCCCCGATTTGCTGCAATACGCTTGCCGATTCTTGTTCGTCTCCGGCATCCAGGGCCAGTTCAGCATACAAACAGACCAGGTTCCTGACCAGATTAGTATCCGTGGTTTTAATCCACTCGGGTGTTCCAGCTATTTCATCATTGGAGGATGGAGCTTTTGGGAAGCACCATTCGAGCGCACTGCGCGCATTATCCAGATCGGCCAGCGCATAGGCCAGCTCTGACGCGTAATAATGAGTTTCTGGCAGATTGGGGAATAAATCCAGCGCAGTCAGGGCATGGCCATATGCGGTGGGTAGATCGCCGATTGCGCGGGCCAGACGGGCAATGCGGGTGTGTATCTGTAAACTCAGAAAGTCATCCTGATGCCCTTTGGATGTATCTTTGGCGGTTAGGATCAACTGTTGGGCCTGCTCCAGACATGCTAGAGCAGCCTGATGACGGCCTAGGGCTGCCAGAACGTCAGATTGCCGGACGAAAAGATCTGCTACGTCTGGATAAATCGTAGCCGCGCGCTGGAGTACATCTAAAGAGCCCTCGAGGTCGCCCCTGTCCACCAACAATTGCGACAGCTCTCGGAATAATTCTATCTCGGGCATCGGGCTCTTTTCGAGAGCGCGTTCCATACAAGTGACTGCACTGCTGGAGTCATTGAGTTTCAAAAACGCATGCGCAGCATCTTGCAGGTCGGCGGATGAGGCATTCGGATTCAGTAGCACGGCATCGAAAGTCTCTCTTGCGCCTTTCAGGTCGCCGCTGTGCATTTGTACCTGGCCGAGATAAATTTGGAGATCCGACCTTTGCGGATCCAATTCAGAAGCTCGGCGTAAGGCGGCAATCGCTTCCTGCGTAGCGCCAAGTGCCAGCATCGCTCCGGCCAACCAGGCCAGATTTTGAGGGTCATGAGGAGCTAATTCACGCGCCCGGTAGGAAGCCTGAAGGGCTTCATCCTTGAGATTGGCTGTGTAATAGGCTTCTGTCAATGCATGCTGGACATCCAGGTTATCGGGGTTCGAAAGTGCAGCCTCTTGTAAAGCGGCCAGAGCGGTTTCCATTTCATTCAGCGCCAGAGCTGCCTTACCCAAGCCAAGTTTGATGCGGCCCAGTTGATCGGCGGTGCATTTTTTCTCCTCTTCAGCCAGGTTGAGGAAGCTCTTCAAGGCACGCTCCCAATCTCCGCGCAATTCCATAAGCTCTGCCTGGAGAATGCGCGCTTCTAAGTTGCCCGGCTCCAAGGAGAGGCCATGGTCCAGGCGTGCCTGGGCGCTATCCAAATCCCGGTTGGTCAATCCCGCGGCAGGTGTGTAGACTTTCTTATTGTCCATGGAGAAGCGCGCCGATTGCCATTTTCTGCGTTTGAGAAGCGTCGTCGCATAGTCGATGTAAGGTTCTATCGATTTTGGATGGCCATCCAAAGCGATTTCAAACGCGACGAGAGCTGCCTCAGGTTCTCCAAGGGCGAGCAGAACTTTTCCATGTGCATAAGCCAATTCCGGATGAGTGGGATTGCTCTGGCGGGCGCGCTCGAAAACTTCACGTGCCTCAACGT
This sequence comes from Anaerolineaceae bacterium, assembly GCA_034435955.1. Classification (GTDB taxonomy): domain Bacteria; phylum Chloroflexota; class Anaerolineae; order Anaerolineales; family Anaerolineaceae; genus DAOTWA01. The sequence goes on from DAOTWA010000018.1 coordinate 83,698, forward strand.
GATGGCCCAATTCGGCAAGCGTGTTCCCCAGGCGAAGCGCAATCTGAGGCGAGCGGGGCGATAACATGGCGGCTTTTCGTAATGCCGGCAGGGCCTCCGATGGAGACTGGTTGGCCAGGCAGGCGTCCGCCAAAGCCAGGTGCACTTCCGGCGATTGCGAGGCGGCGTGCGCAGCAGCACGGAGAATCTCCAGTGATTTTTGATGCTCCCCGGCACGCTGGTAGGCACGTGCCATGTACAGCCAGGGAGCGGCTTGTTCCGGGGAAAGAAGTGTGGCCTGTGTGAAATGTTCCATGGCACGGTCTTCTTCGCCCAGGTTCGAAAGTGCTTCACCCATCAGAGCATGAGCTAGACCGTTTTCGGGTTCGCGTTCGATGGCATCGCGGCAGACTTCCCCGGCACGGGTGTATTTACCCGCCTGTAATGCGCAATTTGCAACTGCCAGCATGTCGCCAGTGGTTGGTTGGTTCACCAGTGTCAGGATGCGCTCTCTTTCACCCAGAGCTTTTTCCCAATCCGGTATTTGCTCGAATAATCCCGCCAACAAGCGGCGCTGTTGTAAATCCTGGGGCTGAAGAATGGTCAGCCGCAGCGCTGCAGACACTGCCTTGTCCAAGGATCCACTGGCTTCGTACGCTTTGGCGAGTTCGCGTAAAACATCTACATCGGTTGGCCGAAAAGCTAAGATCCGTTCACCGACCTGGATTGCCTCAGGGTAAAGTTCCATAGAAATTAAATAATCCAACAATCCGCCATACGATCTCCCGGGTAGGAGGTTTAATGAATTTCTGTTTGAAAGCCATCCGAGAGATGCTTGCAAGGAGACTTGGACGGCCTGACGCGCCAGATCTCGAGCATGTGACGTATCGCCCGATAAGAATATAGCTTGTGACAGCGCCAGTTGAGCGAGTGGTTCATTGTTATTAGAAATTTGGGTTTCTGATGGATCGAAAGAAGGGCCGAAAGCAGCTTTTGCCAGCGTTCGGCCGGCCCGCGCAAGGTCGGAATTTGGGAGCAGCCTCGCGGCCAACTCCCACTCCGCGGCTGCAGCTTCATTGGAGCCGTTTTCTATCTCGGCTTCGGCCAATCGAATGGCAAGGTTGGCCTGATAATGGGCTGCGAGCTTCAAGGCACGCTCGAGAACAGAAGCAGCCTGGTCGAATTTTCCTGCCAGGCTGAAAATTTTGGCGTAAACCTGCAATTGGTCTAACTTCGCTCGATCAGGGATTTCAACCAACGGGTTTTGGATTTCATCTTTCGCGTTTAAGATGGGTTCAAGGATCTCAAGGTAATGATTGGCCATTGATCTGGCAAGCTCAGAATGCCCCCCCTGAGCCAGTGTCTCTAACCATGAAGACAACACCTGAACCTCAGCTTTGCCAATCAATCCTTCCAGCCAGGCGGCCTGATCTGCGATTAACAGGGCATTACTAAAGAATGCATGCAATACAAGGCCGATATTTTCTTGTGGCCTATCGCGGTTGCCTTCCGGTATAAAAGCTTTCAAAAGCGCCATCGGATCGGGCACCATTGCGAATGCGCAGGCCAGCGGTGTACGCCATAGTGTGGCAAAATCGGCGGCGGCATCCTTCTGATAGGCGAGTTTGTCGAGGAGGCCGTCCCAAACGCCGTTAGAACGGCGGTATTCCCGCAGGGCTAAAGCCAATAACCCCGATTCCGCCAGAGTTGTAGGAGGTGCAAACGTGTCCAACGCCTCGGCCAGACTATGGTTCACCCTCTCTCCCAGAGAAGTTTCCAGAGGCATGAGTGGTTCCAGGCACAATTCCGACTGCGACATGGGATTGCCCAAGGAAAGCAAAGCCAGTGATGCCGGGCTCCACTTGCTTTTATCTGCCCCGGCATATCCCAACACAACATGCGAGAATTCGGGGTCATCCAGACTGGACCATATCACAGGATCCTGGCTTAAGGCGGAAAGAATTTCGACCGAGCTTTCCTCGGGTAACATCCCTCGCAAGCCGGTGAGAAAATCATTGCATGCCATACCTGCTCCTTTGGGATTTGGGGTTTGATTAAAATGTGATCCACATGTTGGGGTTGGGCAGAGTGAAGTTACCTGTTCACGAAATTTGCGTCACCAACCAATAGGATGCCCCCATCAGCGCCATACCAATTAATATTAGAAACACACCCACCCCCGTGGCCGTGGCAATCATTTGATTTAGGGCGTTTAGCAAAGCTGAAGCATTGCCAACCAAACCGGAGACATCCTCCGCCATGCCCTTTTGTGCTAGCTTGACCGTTTGATCGGCGATCACCCGCACGTTGCGGCCGATTACTTTACTCACCAGAATAATGAGACCCGCAGCAAAAGTAACCAGGCCTAGAGCAAAGAGGCCGGCAGCCATGATAAATGTGATATCTTCGATGGGGAGCGAATACATAAAAACCTCCTGAGCTTGAGATCTCAGGAGGTCTTGGTGCAAGTAGTGTACCAATAGGTTTAGCGGGAAGTCTTTTGTAAAACATCGGCGGGGAGATTGTCTATGTCGATCACGGCTTCATCACAGAACAGCATGGCGCGCTCTAAGGAATGCGCCAGTTGGCGAATGTTTCCCGGCCAATCGTAAGCCATTAAAGCTTGAATTGCCCGCGGAGTTATGCCGGTGATGTTAACACCCATGCGGGCGTTGTTTTGGCGGATGAAGTGCCCTACAAGCTCGGGTATATCCTCCTTGCGCTCACGCAATGGGGGCAGCGCCAGATCCACCACTTTGAGGCGATAATAGAGGTCTTCGCGAAACTCATTCTTTGCAATCAAAGTATCCAGATCGCGGTTGGAAGCAGCAACGATCTGCACGTCGACATGGATTAGGTTGGTGCCGCCAACCCGATAAAAAGCCTGGTTTTCAATGGCGCGGAGGAGTTTTGCCTGTACATCGGTGGTCATCGAGGCAATCTCATCCAAGAAAAGGATGCCACCATCAGCCACCTCCATTAAGCCCGGTTTCCGTTTTTCGGCTCCCGTAAAAGCGCCGGCTTCATATCCAAACAGCTCGGACTCAAGCATCGTGTTTTGAATCGCAGCGCAGTTCTGAGCGACGAACGGCTTAGACGAACGCGGCCCTACTTTATGGATGAAACGCGCAAGTAAGTCTTTGCCTGTGCCGGTTTCGCCCGTTATCAGCACCGAAACGGAAGCATTGGCTGCCCGCCTCGCTTGATCAAGAACAGCCTGCATCACCGGACTTTTTCCGACGATGAAATCTACCTGTTGCAGCCCTGATTGCCGGTAATGGGCTAACTCCCTTCGGGTGGCCACGATTTCCTGAGCGCGTTGAATAGACTGCTCAAGTTGGGGAAATTGAATCGGCTTTTGAAGAAAATCATGAGCACCGTTCTTCATGGCTTCGACCGCCATATCGATATCCCCATAAGCGGTGATTAATATGATCGGCGGGCGCATCGGCATCTGAGCGGTCTCTTTAAGGAAACTTGTGCCAAAACCGTCTTTCAATATCACGTCCAGCAAGATAATATCGGCTCCGCCACGCTGGATAATATCGCGCGCCTCCGTTAGGCCAGGGACATCAATTACTTCGTACCCTTTCGAAGTCAGATACTCTGAAATGTTTTGTCGCGCATGGTCCTCGTCGTCCACGAGCAGAATAGTCGCAGTCATGAAGCCTCTCCTACAACGGCAGGTAAAAGGACGGAGAAGACGGTCCCGCCCGGAAAAGAATTCACTTCAATTCGGCCATTATGCCCGAAAACGATCCGTCTCGTGATGGCCAGGCCCAATCCAGTTCCTTTTGGGTTAGTAGTGACGAAGGGTTCCCATATGTGTTTCAGGATATCTTCAGGTATGCCCGGTCCGGAATCGGACACTGTCACCAAAACTGCAGGTCCATGTTCGGGAAGATTACCCATGTCGAATTTGATAGCCAATGTTCCACCATCGTTGTTACTCATGGCCTGCACAGCATTGCTGATCAAGTTGGTAAAGACCTGTTCCAATGCCCGTGGATCGCCGAGTATTTTGGGCAAATTGTCTGGAGCCTGCAGATATGATTTTATGTTAGCGCGCACAAAACGCGGTTGCCAACGTTCAATGATGCGTTCCAACAGCAAAGGTAAGTCAGTAGGCTTCAGGTCATATTTTTGCGGCCTGGAGAAGGCCAGCACTGTGTCCATCAGATGGATTAAACGGCTGCAGTCTCCTTCCAGCCTGTCGATTACTTCTTGGTTTGGATCGTCAGGCGGCAGCCGCGCCGCCATAAGTTGTAATCCAGTGCTGATATTGTTAATTGGATTACGCACTTCATGAGCGAAGATGGCAGTTAATTCACCGAGAACGGCGCGTTGTTCGAGTTGCATGGTGCGCACACGGATCTGTTCGTTCTCGCTCACATCACTGATGAGCACGGTAATGCTGGTCAGGGTATCGCCATCCATCACCGGCACGGTTTCTACTCGACCAGGGAAAGATTGTCCGTTCCGGCGATGGAGGGTAATATTACCCAAGTCATGCGTGGCAATTCCCTGTAAGGCTGAACGCAAGGCAGCACCCAGGGACTCCGAACCTATCAGGACATCTGCAACTGGACGGCCGAACACTTCCTTGCTGGCATACCCCAGCATGAGCTCCGCCGCTGGGTTAAGCTCCAAGATGGTCAAATCTGGCTTTAGAAGGACAACCCCTTCCCTGGAATTTTCCAGTGCATTTTCGAGGATCGCCAGTTGGCGGCGAGATTCGGATAGGGATGAAGCGAGGTTACTCTGCAGGATAAAATGCTGCATCGCAGCACTGATATTTAGGCCAAGGATTTCGAGAAGGCTGAGAATATCTTCAGAGGGAGAAGCCGATGGATCGCCGGCTACCAGCAACCCATTCCAGGCGCCGGGTTGTCCTAATGGCACAGTGGCTAAATAGGATAAATTGGCGATGCGCGCGGCTCGGTGGAGATCGGTGCTGACGCGTTTTCCTGATAGCCACAGGGTGGGCGTTTGAAGTTTTGCCAGGTTCGTGGAGGGCAGGGTTTCCGGAAATATATCGGGGTTATCGCAGAGGTAAGCCACGCGATTGAGCTGTGGGAACCCGGCATCTGCCTGATAGATCAGAAGGATGCTTGCTCCAAGGATTGTGCTCCCAATCTTAAGGCCCAGCATGAACGAGGATTTCAGATCAGATTGCGTGGTAAGGCGGGCTAAATCATATAGCGCGCCTAATAAGAGCTCTCTGCGCCGTTCCTCCGCCTGTAATTGTTGGTAAACAGCGATCGGTGTGAGGATCAACAGGAACCATTGATAAGACCGGTCAAGGGAAACGACCCGCACGATCACAGGAATCGGATCGCGGGAGTGATGGCTGAGAAGCGCTTCTTTTTCCTCGCCGAGAGCCAGGATTTGGTTTGAAAAGCCGGGCAATAAATCATTCAAGCTGATGCTGGTAATTTCTGAGTAGGTGAAAGCAGTCAGTTCGATCAGCGCACTGTTGGCGCCAAGAACCGCCCCTCGATGGTAGTCGATAAGGAGGGTTGGCTCATTGAACAGATTTAACAGCAGGTTAAACTCTGCAAAACCTGGCGTGCGGCCACGCCAGGTCATCGGGAAGATGGGCCGCGTCGAAAGGCTCGGACTCATGCTTTATTTTCGATGCGCGCTTTCCTCAGATGTGCAGGAAGGATGCCTTCCATGGCACGATATTTTGCCACTGTTCTCCGAGCCACATGATACCCCTCTTTTGCAAGTAAAAACGTCAGGTCGGTGTCACTAAGAGGGCGATTTTCCTTCTCAATAATCTGCCTCAGTACGGTGCGGACGCTCAGGCTACGGTCGAAAAACTTCGCCAAGGGGATCATGCGGCCACTGGGTAATTGTACAGCTTTATTGGCCACCGCACGTGAAATAGTTGATTCATGAACGCCCAATTCTTCTGCGAGTTGCGCACGGGTGAATGGTTTGAGGTGCGCCTCTCCATAAAGAATGAAATCCGCCTGTTCTTTCGCTATCCGCGACATGAGGCGTTGCATCGTGTTGTTTCGCTGCTGCAGACACTTGACGAAAAGCGAAGCACGCTCCAGGTCCGCTTTCCACTCATCTATTTTTCCTTCAGAAGCCTGACGGATTGCCTGTCGGAAAAGCGGATTGATACGCAGGGTGCCGCTGATGGGCATGATGATTTCGATCACTAACGGGTTGTCCTTGCGGTCATTCAAATGAGAAATGATGATGTCTGGTTGGTGGTAAACCTGGATGGGTGGAGCTTCGGGCTGGCGTTGGTCGCCCCAATGGGTGCGCCCGGGGAAAGGATTTAAATTTTCACCGATGAAGCGCGCGATTTCCTGCACCTGCCGAAACGGTATTTTGAGCGCTCGGGCAATTTCGGCGTATTGGTGGCGGCTGAGCAAATCCATCTGTGAGCGGATAACCTCTTCCGTTTTTGCCGGCACCGGGTGCAACTCGGCCAGAACTTCGAGCTGAACCAGAAGGGCTTCCGTTGGAGAGGATGAACCGACGCCAATCGGATCCGCGCGTTGGATCATGTGCACGATCGACTCGACACGTGAAAGCGGGATATGGTGGTAGCGGGCAACCTCGATGAGCGGGATGGTCAATAAACCATCTTCGTCCAAATGGGTGAGCAGATAAGCAGCGATAGGGCGATCCGGTGCATCGAGTTCGGAGGCAATTTGGCGGAGGACGTAGGTTGGCAGGTCTTCGATTGCCGGAGAAAAATTGTCCTCAGGGAGGTCTTCTTTCGGGACACCCTTACCAGAATAAAAATCGTCCCGCGGGGATATGAAAACGATTGGTTCGTCAAGAGCATTGGCCTTTGGGCGACTGCACACCGGGCAAGGGCCATGGCTAGGCAACAAACGCTTGCAGGTCGGGCAACGCCTCTCTTCGACCAGTTCGAGGGCCGGGTTAGAAGCCAGCTCAGCGTCGATTTGCTGGCGCAATTCATCGGCCGTCAATGCCAATAAGGTCATTGTTTGGGCCAGGTGGGCTGTGGTTAAGGGGCGAAGGGCCTGATAGTGTGCCTGAAGCATATTAATCCCCACGAGCAACGTTGATTAATTATAGATAGATAGAATTAGGGATGCAAGTTATGTGCCGTAATTACACAAACAGGGGCATTTTGAAAGACCCCGCGGAATTCAAACGTTTTCCCCTGCCTCTTTGTATTATTAACGAGCAAGGAATAATTTCGTTGCTTTTGGAGAGCCATCAATGGATGAAGCGGAGTTGATTGCGCAATTGAAGAGGCATCATATCGAAGCGCTTGAACCGTTGGTTCGTGAATATCAGGCTCAAGCAATGGGAGCCGCTTATCTCATCACCGGGAGTCGCGATGAGGCCGAGGACGTTGTACAAACCGCCTTTATCCGCGCCTATGAGCATATAAGTCAATTCGATAGTGCGCGCGGGTTTAAACCATGGTTTATGCGCATAGTCATTAATACTGCAATCAACCAGCTTCCAAAACAAAATAACACATCCATCGACGATATTTCTACCGAACTCTATTTATCTGCTGCCAACACAATCTGGGATTCTCTGACCGAAATCGAGCGGCAGATTGAAGAGAACCAACTGCGCGAAACGATCATATCCGCGCTGGATAAACTTCCTGGCGAACAAAGAGCCGTTGTTGTCATGCGTTATTACCTCGATATGGAAGATGATGAGATTGCTCAAATTCTGAAGCGTCCAAGTGGAACAATCAAGTGGAGGCTCCATAATGCACGGAAATATCTTCGCGCTATTTTACGCCGCAAGAATTCCAAGGAGGATCTTGCACTCGACATCTGAAACCGTCGGAATTTGTCTTTCGGGAGGAAAAACAAATGGTTGCCGATGAAGAAATTCTAAGGAAATATCTAAAGCAGATTGGAGATTCTGCAGCGCCCGAAGATGCGGTCAATCTCTTCCCGCGTATAAGGGAGCAGGTGAAGGCTATCGAAAATCGCCGGATGCGATCCAGGCGTTCACTGATGATCGCAGCAATCTCAATTCTCTCCGGGTTGGGAATGCTTTTCACTGTGCCGGCCGTGCGCGCACAGGTTGAGGTTATTTGGGAGCGTTTAGGCCTTGCATTCGTGGATACGAGTCTATTCAATAAAAACCCCAGGGAGACCGCTCAATCTGACCGGGAAGTCCTCGAAGCAACAAAAGTTACTCCACCGCGGCGTCTTAATATCGACGAGATCAAAAATCAAGCTCCGTTTGAGGTACTGGCGCCACGATGGTTACCAGACAATCTGGTATTTGGTGGCGGGCAGATTGAGAAACTCGCCGAGGGGACTCAGATCGAATTGTGGTTTTATCCAGAGGGTCAATCGCCTGATCAAGATTCATCCTATCTACTCATTCGAATTGGTCCCGGTTCTCCATATTTAGTACCGGCCAATAGAGAACAGCAAATTGACATGAATGGCAATGCTGCGTCTTACATCCACGGTGGTTGGGATGATGAAGGGCGAGGCGATCCATCCACAGCTTTGGGAAATGGTTCGAATAAACTGCGCTGGAACGACGAAATTGATGACGCTTACTTGACCTGGAAACAAGGTGGCCAGCCATATCTTATGTTTGCACATGAATTGGGATTACGGCTAAATGAGATGAAAAAGATAGCCGAATCCATGAAATAAGTACCACAACAATAGTACTCTTATTAACAGCAGGGCGCATAAAAAGCCCTGCTGTTGATTCCAGGACCACTTTACGCATGCGTGGTGTGTATGGGTGGTAAAATCTCGAGACAGTATGGTGTCAGAACATATGTCAGGAGAATTGATCGTTATTGGCGGTGGCCTGGCGGGTTCAGAAGCCGCCTGGCAGGCAGCCAAGCGCGGCATTCATGTGCGCCTGTTTGAGATGCGGCCAGTGAAAACTACCGGCGCTCACGCCACAGACCGGCTGGCAGAATTAATATGTTCCAATTCATTGGGGTCGCGGCTGCCGGACCGCGCATCGGGTCTGTTGAAAGAAGAATTGCGTCGCATGGGCTCGCTCCTGCTGGCTTGTGCAGAGGAGACGGCCGTACCGGCCGGCGGAGCCCTGGCGGTAGATCGACAAGCCTTTTCCGCGCGCGTCACTGAAAAACTGCTCGCTCACCCAAATATCACTGTAATCCGCGAAGAAGTCCTTTCCATTCCTAATCAACCTGTGGTGATCGCATCCGGGCCATTAACCAGTCCGGCATTATCACGCGCGATTGCTGCTTTAAGTGGTGAAGAATATCTATATTTTTATGATGCTATTTCGCCAATTGTGGCCTACGATTCGATTGACCTGCAGATTGCCTTTCGGGCGGCGCGCTACGGTCGTGGCCAAACCGAAGATGGCGATTATATCAACTGCCCGCTGACACGAGAGGAATACGAGCGTTTTACCCATGAACTACGGAATGCCCAGCGCATTCAATTGCGCGACTTTGAGCAGGACATTCTCGAAGGGGTGCGTGCAGGCACAGACAGGTATTTCGAAGGATGCCTGCCAATTGAAGTGATCGCCGCTCGTGGACCGCAATCTCTCGCCTTTGGCCCGTTGCGCCCGGTAGGCCTGAATGATCCGCGAACTGGTCGCAGACCTTATGCAGTCGTCCAGCTCCGCCAAGATAACCTGGCCGGGACGCTCTATAATATGGTCGGATTCCAGACCAACCTGACGTATCCCGAGCAGAAACGAATATTCCGTATGATCCCCGGTCTGGAAAAGGCTGAGTTTGTGCGTTTTGGCCAGATGCACCGAAACACTTTCATCGCTTCCCCTAAGCTTTTACTACCCACTCTCCAATTCCGATACCGAGAGGACATCTTCTTCGCCGGTCAGATTACCGGTGTGGAGGGATATATGGGTAATATTGCCACCGGTCTGCTGGCTGGGGTGAATGCGGCAAACTTGCTCAAAGGTCTACCGCTAATAAAGTTGCCTACCGAGACGATGTTGGGTGCGTTATGTCATTATGTCACTCATGCCAATCTATCTGATTTCCAGCCGATGAAGGCGAACTTTGGTATTCTCCCGCAAATAGATGAAAATGAGCACAGAATGAACAAGCGCGAACGCGCAGCCGCTTATTCGGCCAGATCGCTCACCGTATTGGAGGAATTTCTAAAATCGAAAGGCTTTTAAGACCGAGTTGATCGACATCCAGGAGAGCATGAGAATTGACGAAAACCCGGCGGCTACGTCCGATGATACTCCTCACCGTCCTTGTCATGATGGCGGCAATCCTGGGAGTATGGACATGGACAGAGCATTCACTAACTGATGCAGCTCTGAATTTTGATGGCGAGAGAGCGGTTTTAGATGTCCAGACACAATTGTCTTTTGGGCCGCGCATCCCCGGGACTCAGGGGCATCAAAAGGCGATTGCGTATATCCAGAATACACTGGTGAAATCAGGCTGGGTCACGGAATTGCAGCAAACCACCTGGGACGGCTATCCAATTCAGAACATAATCGCTAAGAGGGGGGATGGCAACCCCTGGATCATACTTGGGGCGCACTACGACACACGCATTTGGGCCGATCAGGACCTGGATGCAGCTAAACGCCAGGATCCTGTTCCAGGCGCAAATGATGGTGCGTCGGGCGTGTCAGTTCTGCTTGAACTGGCCCGCATCTTACCAAAGACCCTGAACAAACAGATCTGGTTGGTGTTTTTTGATTACGAGGATGATGGCGGTATTCAGGGCAGAGATTGGATTCTTGGCTCCCGCGCATTTACAGCCAATCTTCAAGGCAAACCCGACGCGGTGGTTGTTGTCGACATGGTTGGTGATGCCAACCTGAATATATACAGAGAGCGAAACTCGACGCCTGAGCTGGCTGATCAGATTTGGTCATCGGCAACCCGACTTGGGTTCAGCCAACAATTCATAGATAGGGCCGGTTATTCTATTTTAGATGATCACACGCCGTTCCTTGAAGCGGGCATACCTGCCTTGGACATCATTGACTTCGATTACCCTTTCTGGCACACAACGGCTGATACCGCCGATAAAATATCAGCTACCAGCTTGCAGATTGTGGGGAAGGTTCTGACAAACTGGCTCACAGGAAAGTAATATTGGCAAAACTATTAAGATGGCGTAAACTTGATATTATGAAACCTATCCGACCTGCTGACCGCATTGCTGATTTCAAACCCTACTTCTTCGCTGCGCTTGGCCAAAAGCTGGCTGAGCTGCGGGCCCGTAATGTCGATGTAATCCGCATTGACATCGGCGCTCCCGATTTACCACCAAAGGATTTTATTATCGAAGCGCTGGTGGCGAGCGTCCGCCGGCCGGACACTCACAGCTACACGCCAAATGGTGGTACTCCAGAATATCGCCAGGCCGTGGCGAATTACTACCGCCAGCGTTTCCATGTCGATCTAGACCCGGAAAAAGAGGTGCTAGGCCTGATCGGATCCAAGGAAGGGTTGTTCAATCTAAGCCAGGTGCTCCTCAACCCTGGCGATGTGGCTCTCGTACCCGATCCGGGGTATCCGGTTTACAGGGCGAGCAGCAAGATTGCAGGCGCCGAGATCTACCCGCTTCCGCTGTTGCAAGAAAACGGCTTTTTACCCGATTTGAATGCAATTCCGTCCGATATTGCTGACCGTGCGCGGATATTGTGGCTGAATTATCCCAATAACCCGACCGGAGCGATTGCCCCCCTCAACTTCTTCGAAGAGGTGGTTTCTTTCGCTCGTCATTATGGCATTGTCATAGCCCATGACGCCCCCTACGCCGACGTGTGCTTCGATGGATACCACGCCCCCAGTCTTCTGGAGATCCCTGGTGCAAAGGATGTTGCCGTAGAATTCAACTCACTCTCCAAAGCCTATAACATGGCCGGCTGGCGCGTTGGTATGGTGGTGGGTAATTCCGATGTAATCCGCTACCTGAGCACATATAAAAGTCAGATGGATTCATCGCATTTCAAACCCATATTGGATGCCAGTGTGGCTGCCTTAACCGGTGATCAGCATTGGCTGGATGAACGCAATAAGATATACCAACACCGGCGCGATCTGGTGTTGAAGGCTGTAGAGCAGTCAGGTTTGTCCGCGCATAAACCTCCAGCATCCATATACGTCTGGGTACACCTGCCTGAAGGGGTGAGCAGCGAAGAATTTTGCGCGAATTTGCTCGAAGATACTGGAGTGAGCACCACTCCCGGTATCGTTTATGGCCAGTATGGGGAAGGATACGTACGCATCTCACTGGGTACACCAACGGATCGTTTGGAAGAAGCGATGAGGCGTTTTACCGAGTGGGTGCGGACGAAGGCAGGCATACTCCCCAAGGTGTAAATGGCAAAAAAAGAACCCGAACCAACCGATCTCCCGCGTGAACGTGCTTTTCTTGTTGGCGTAGAGATCCATGGTCAAGAGCATCTGCTCAGCCTGGATGATTCCCTGGCTGAACTAACCTTGCTGGCTGAAACGGCAGGCCTGGAAGTCGTTGGCGAACTGACCCAGAAGATCGATCAGCCAAACCCGGAAACTTTTATTGGCTCTGGCAAAGTTGAAGAACTTAAAGCTTTGGTCGAAGAGACCCAGGCCGACGTGGTAATCTTCGATGGCGAGCTATCTCCACGCCACCAGCGCGAGCTGGAGGAAAAGCTCAATCAATCGGTGAAAGTACTGGATCGCACGGCGCTCATTCTGGACATCTTTGCCCAGCATGCCAGTACACGTGAGGGCATTTTGCAGGTCGAGCTGGCGCAGTACGAGTACCGGTTGCCGCGGCTGACTCGTGCGTGGACCCATCTGGCCAGGCAGGCAGGCGGAGCGGCCGGCCGGACTGGCAGCGTGGGCGGAGTCGGCCTGCGCGGACCTGGCGAGACGCAGCTCGAAGTCGACCGCCGTGAAATCCGCCGGCGTATTTCGCGGTTGAAAGAGGAGCTTGAAAAAGTCCGCGCCCACCGCATGCGTTACCGCTCGCAACGGCGTCGCTCTCACATTCCGGTGGTCACATTGGTCGGTTATACCAACGCTGGCAAGTCCACATTGCTTAATCGGCTTACGCGAGCCGATGTCTACGTCGCAGATCAATTGTTCGCAACCCTTGATCCAACCACGCGACGGGTAGAGCTTCCAGGCGGAAACGTCGTCCTCTTTACCGATACGGTTGGTTTCATACAAAAATTGCCGACGCAGCTCGTGGCGGCATTTCGCGCCACCCTGGAGGAAATCGCCGAGGCAGATTTACTGGCTCATGTGGTGGATGTCACCCATCCCAATGCACAGGCTCAAGCCAGAGCCGTACACGAAACACTGCAAGAAATCGGCGCCGATCACATACCGGTCATTACCGTGTTAAATAAAATCGACCGCTTACCCGATCCAGATGCGGCCCGAAATGCATTGGCTGCCTTCCCGAATTCGGTGGCGATTTCAGCGCTGAAGGGTCAGGGAATGAATGATCTGTTGCGTCTCGTGGAAGAGGAATTGTTCGAGAAATATCAGAAAGTTACCGTACGTTTGCCTTATCGAGAAGGCCAGTTGATCTCTCTGTTTCACGATCAGGGGCAGGTGGCTTACGTGGAGCACACTCGTGACGAAGTTTTAATCCAGGGCAGCTTGCCAGGCCGATTGATGGCGCGTTTCAAACCATTTTTAAAAGCCGAAAATACACCAAAGGGTTCAAGCGTCAACGAAGCGGGGTAACAAAAAGGCCGCTTTCGTCTGGCGGCCGATTTGTTCATTTCGACGATGGGTTACTTCTTTTTCTCTTCTTTTTCGATTTCAATGACTTCCCGACCTTGATAATAACCACAATTGGGGCAAACGCTGTGTGGTCTGCGCATTTCTCCACAGTTGCTGCATACTACCAGATTTGCGGAATGAAGCGCATCGTGCGCCCTGCGGCGATCACGTCTGCCGCGTGATAGTTTACGTTTTGGAAGTGGAACCATTGCGGACTCCTGTCTGATCTATTTGAGCTCAATAAATTCTCGCGTGCTATTAATTCCGAATTAGCTGCCGGATTATACATTCAACCATTTCGCGCGTCAAGAAATGCGCGTCCGGTCACATTACCATTCGACCTGACAGGAAAAAGGCAGCGCCTCAACTCACTTCTACCGACCCGACGCCGGCTTCAATGAAAAGGTCTACCGAATTGATCGCCGAGACGAAATCAGGCGTTTCATAACCGCCATCCGTATGGGTGAAACGGCTTTTATCCACCCGTAGTTCGGATAAACCGGTTTGAGCATGGATGCGCGCTGCGACGCCAGGTGGCACCTGCACGCGTATTGCGGCCGCGCCGCAATGGAGACTCGCACGCATCCTTCCGGCATTCTCAGGCAATGTCAGGCGAGTATCACTTGCGCCGGTCTGTATGCGCAAGTCGGTCACCTTTAATTTTGAGAGATCAATCTGGGATTCGCTGGCGCCTGTCTCGAGATTCAAAGTGAGAGGAATTTCTTCTGTCAGTGTGAGATACCAAGTAAAGCCTGTTCGTGGGCCTATGAACCATGGAAAGTCGAAAAAACGTTGGGTTGGCGGGCTCAAACGAAGGCGCACATTGGAGCCCTCTTCGCGTAAGTCTCGAACTACGCCCCCCATAAATGAACCGGACGCCAAAGTGCCCGCTGGCGCTCCGCCGCTGATCGTTAGCCGGCCAGCGCCATGCCTGATGACCACATCCGCTGTCTTGGAAGAACCCAGCGGAATGGAGAGTTGCTCGGCGGAGTAGACCTCTCTGCGCATGGTGGTACCAATAAGAAACCAGGCACCCAATAAAATGAGAAAAATCGGCCAGACCAGATTCCAGACATTTACCGCCAGCAGGCCCATATTTTGTAACAAGAATAAGCCGCCGACAATCAGGAGCACAATTCCCCAAAACATGCTGTTCCTGCTCATGAGATCCTCTCTCTGTGTATAACCTGCGATTATCACCTTGGGATGAGAGCCCGCACCAACAGGATCACACCGGCGGCGATCAGCAATAATGGCCACCAAGCCCCCCAACTTTCAAGAGCGCCGAACAGTGCCGCGAAGATCAAGAATAGAACCATACTTCCCAGGATGGCCTCAAACCCACGGCGCAACGGCTGGCCTGTGCGCTCTCCGAGTAACCCCGCAAGCACAGTTCCCACACCGCCGAAGCCCGGGATCAGAGTCCAAACATAGGCCCAGGATGCCCAATTGCCGGTCATGTCTTGCCAGTAAAGCAAGCTTCCGATTCCGCTCACAATGCAGGCAGGTATCGCCATAGACGGTGTGCCGGTCAATAGGCCGATGATCAATAAGATCACACCCGCTGCGATAATGAATAGGGGCCAGGTGTACGCCTGAGGCCACCAGGCGGCAAAATCTGGTATCCATTGCGTCATCAGGAACCAAACGCCCAGCAATATGAGTATGACCCCTAATGTCAGCCGATTGCGTGATTTTGTCTCCATTTTACACACCTCCCTGTGTCTCTATATAAAATATACGTGATAACAGCCAGTAAGTTGCGCCATAACCACGCCTGGAGCCGTGTAAATTGCCCCCCCAAAGACCCTCGAAGTAGGAAAGTTATATTCTATTTATGTGAAAAGGCTTAATGATTGAGAATTGTTTATTGCTGTCAACATACCAATAAGAGATGCCGTGAGATATTGCGCGTAGTCGGTTTATACAACTTCCTCTACCACATCGTAACTCTTAACCACCGGATCCCTTACCCAATGCAATATTACAACAGTCACCACTCCAATCGCAGCAGCAACAATAAATGTGCTTTCAAATCCCCACTGATCTGCAAGCCAGCCTCCCAGCAGGGGAGCTACAATGGTGCCTGGCACGACCAACGTGTTCGCCAATCCGACATACGTGGGCCGCTCGTTTTCCGAGCCAAATTCGAGAGTGAGGGCAAGACCGATTGTCCAGTAAGCCGTATTGGCTATACCCGCGAGAATGACCACTGGCAAAAACCAAATAAAGCTTTTCGCCAGCCAGGCAAAAATAGCTGACATGACGATGGCAATAGCGCCAACCTCGAGAACTGACTTGCGGCTCCAGAGATCGGCCATCCGCCCTAATATAGGGTTGGCTATTACTTGAGAGAGCATCAATATGCTGGTCAACACGCCCGCATCAGCTTCGCTCATGCCCAATTTTTTTACAGCGTATACCATATAAAACGCCAGACCCATAAAGGAAAACTGCGTCAGCAGGCGTGAAACCAGAAACAAACGAAAGTTCGCATCGGCGCGTAGGATCGCCTTTGCCTGCTCATATAAGGGCACCTGATATGCCGTAAGCTCTTCATGAGGGCGTTTCTCCTCGCGGGTTTGCATGAGACAGACAAAGGAAATTATCATCATAACGAATGCCGCCAGGAAGCACAGGGCAAATCCTGAAGATGTGGTCCAACGCTCTAATATCAATCCGGCCGCAATGGCGCCCAGACTTGCCAGCAGGTTTGCGGCCCCAGATTGAAGACCGAAAAATGTCGCCCGTACATTTGCCGGGATGACCTTTGCAATCATGTTCTGCCAAGGATTGGCGGTGATTCCTGCGCCCAATCCCTGCCAAACCAGTAAGAAAAAAGTGAGTGCCAATCCCAGTTTTGCTCCAATACTTGGCAACAACCATGCGACGATTGCAAGTCCAAGGTACGGTAGTCGCTCTTGAGTGGTGGCAATCAAAACAGCCGGCTTAAACCGCGCCATTCGAGAAATTTTCTGTGCAATCCATAATTGAGGAAGTTGCCATCCCATGGTGTGAATGGCGGGGACAAGGCCGATTAACACAGCCGAATCGGTCAGATTACTGACAAACAATGGAAGAACAGTCGAAAATGAGGCGAAACCGAATCCGAAACCGAAAAAGCCGCCATCCAATACATTGTAGATGGTGTTGTGCAATAAATCCGTCCCTCTGGATAGTAGCTTCATGAGCTAGCCCTTTTGAGATGGGAAAAGGGGGTAAATTTGTACGGAGGGCTTTTAATGCATTATTGGTTAACGACCCCGGTTATTTCACCGGGGTCGTTGAATGCACGGAAGAAACATATTTATTCTTCGTCTTCGTCGTCTAACCAGAGGTCTTCTTCCTCTTCCTCATCTCCCTCGGTCTCTTCCCACTCCTCCAATTCATCCTCTTCCACCCAATCGCCTTCCTCGTTGGCCTCTGTATTGGGCGAATACGTCATACAACCCGCATCTGGATCAATTTCCACCGCAGCAGCCGTGCAATAGCCTTCGTCGAGAAAAACACAGTCCAGATAATGACAGCGAATACGGGCCATAAGATGGATCCTCCTGCCTAGGTTTTCAAATTCTGCCGGTTAAGGAATAACCTTACAACCGCCAGGATGAAGATAGCCGTCATCGCTACCGCTGAAAGTATGCAAAATGGGCAAATGGCCTTGATGACCATTAATTCCAGGTAGGTCAGGTACAGCGAATACAAGAAACCTGCCAGACCAATCCCAAAAATCAACGTGCTGGAATTTTCTGCGCTGATGGCCTTTCGCACCTCTAAAAGGACCAGCACCAGCAGGATCAGATAGGCTAGGGCGCCCAGCAAGGCGATAGGAATCCCGCCAATTTCAGCATATCGACTGGTATTAACTGCCTCACAATTCCCGATCCCGACCAGGCAAGATGCCTCGTTATGGGTGAATTTGATCCAGGTGAGATAAACTGAATCAACCAGACCGATTACCGCTGCTACAACCACCCCAAAACGAGCCTTTTGATCCAACGCCATCCTTTCACTATTCCTGCTTTTAATATTCGAGGGGCCAGGCTTGTACTTCGCTTCCGGCAGGGAGCGATTTTACACCCGATGGGATAATCAGTAAAGCATTTGCCTGAACAAGAGAAAATAAATTACCAGAACCCTGGTGGCCGGTCAATTTGGCAGTAATACGCCCCTCGCGTTGGGTTAGGATGGCACGTAAGTAACTTTCCCGCCCGTCCGATTCGATCGCCTCTTCAAGAATGACCGGAATTGTCCACCTCTGCAATGAAGTCGCGCCGGACATTTTGAGTAGAACAGGCCTGACGAAGACTTCGAATGTTACAAATGAAGAGACAGGATTGCCTGGCAAGCCCAAAATGGGTAGATTGCGATAATATCCAAAAATCAGCGGCTTACCCGGACGCATATTTACACGCCAGAATTCCAAACTGCCGTTTTTCTCAACCACCGCACGCACATAATCATGAGCGCCTACACTCACGCCCGCCGAAGAAACGATCAGGTCGACTCCCCGATGCACCGCTTCATCCAGACGACTTTGGATCAAGGCGAATTCATCCCGCGTAGTCCCCAAGGATTCTACCTGGCCTCCATAATACTGGATCAAGGCGCCCAGGGAATACGAGTTGGACTCGCGGATTTTTCCCGGCAGCAACTCTTCCTCCGAAGACACCAGCTCATCCCCCGTGGATAGGAGGGCAATGCGCGGCTGGCGGAAGAGTTGCACCCGGCTGATTCCCAACATCGCTAAAATACCGATATCCTGAGGTCGCAACCGCCGGCCTTTCTCTAATACCAACTGGCCTACATGAACATCCTGGCCCGGCAAACGGACGAATTCACCGGCGGTGACGGCGCGCTTTACTTGAATATTGGATGGCAGCGGACTATCGCTGGATAGATTGGCGGCGTTTGTTTCTTCCACGGGGATAACAGCGTCCGCTCCTTCAGGAAGCGGTGCGCCCGTCATAATCCGGGCACATTGACCATGCATGATCGTAAACGATGGCACTGATCCAGCGGGTATGTCTCCGATCACTTCCAGCGTTGCCGGATTTTCTGCGGATGACCCTCTTACATCCGCAGAACGGAGGGCGAAGCCATCCATAGAGGAATTGGGGAAAGGCGGTAGATCGATCGGCGAATTAATGTCCGTCGCCAGAATTCGCCCCAGGCATGCATTGTTTAACGGCACTTGCGTCGTATCTACCGGGCCGAAGTGAGCCAGGAGACGTTTCTTCGCTTCCTCTACAGCGAGGAGTTCAGCCAAAGTCTGCTGCTCCCGATGCGATCGTTCGATGCATGAAGGCCTAATCCCATTCGTTTACGATCCCGCAAAGAGGCGCTATTATACCATTTTCTAGCCGGGGTGCATGCGGTGCGCTTCCAGCACATTGGGCAAATTTTCAATACGCGTGAGTACACGGCTCAATTGTGCGATGTCCCCCACCTCCAAAACCAGGTTGATGGCGGCTAAGTTATGGGTGACCTTCACAGCCACATCGAGCAGGTTGATATTATCGTTGTTTAAGATATTGGATATGTCCACCATCAGCCCCTGGCGATCATAGGCTTTGATCTGGACGGCTACTGGGAAGGTTTGGTGCGGCTCTCCCCAGGACACTTTGACGATTCTCTCGTGCTCCTGGATGCGAAGAATGTTGGGGCAATCCTGGCGGTGGATGGTAGCGCCGCGGCCACGGGTGATGTATCCGACGATCTCATCTCCCGGAGCTGGATTGCAGCAGCGTGCCAGGTTGGTCAGGATGCCCTTCAGCCCCAGAACGGACACCGCATTGGGCGACGATTTCTTCTCGCCGGGGGCCTTGGTTGCCAGCAGCTTATCCAGCTTCTCTTTGTCGGTGTCGGACAGACGATTGATGATGCGGCCGAGAGAAACATCGCCGCACCCCAGGCCAACGAAAAGGTCGTCAACGCTGCGATAATCAAGATCACGAGCCAGCTTTTCCAGATCTACATCGGTCAGCCCCAATCGGTGAAACTCACGTTCCAGGATCATTTTGCCCTGGGTCAGATTCTGCTCGCGATCCTGGCGTTTGAACCACTGCTTGATTTTAGCGCGCGCCCGCTGAGTTTTAACCAGGCCAAGATTGGGGTTCAACCAATCACGGCTGGGACCACCATGTTTAGCAGTAAGAATTTCTACCTGATCGCCGGTCTTCAGGGTGTAATCCAGGGTGACGAGTTTACCATTCACTTTTGCGCCGCGGCAGCGATGGCCAATCTCTGTGTGGACGTGGTAAGCAAAATCGATTGGCGTGGAACCGGTTGGAAGATCAATGATATCCCCTCGGGGTGTGAAGACGTACACTCTGTCCTGGAAGACGTCGCTCTTCATTCCTTCGACGAATTCCGTGGCGTCCTCGACATCCTGTCGCCAATCCATCAGCCGGCGGAGCCAAAGCACATGCTGCTCATAATCTTCATCGCGTTTTCCGCCTTCCTTATACCGCCAGTGAGCGGCAATGCCATATTCAGCGTTCTGGTTCATCTCATGAGTGCGAATTTGTACTTCTAATGGCTTGCCATCGTCGTAAATCACGGCGGTGTGCAGCGATTGATAGAAATTGTCTTTGGGTGCAGCAATGTAATCGTCAAACTCGTGTGGGATCGGACGCCAATGAGTGTGTATAACGCCCAGGGCGGCATAACATGCCGGAATGTCATCCACGATCAATCGCACGCCGCGTAGATCACGCACCATCTCGAACGACTTGCCCTTGTCAATCATCTTTCGGTAGATCGAATAGATGTGTTTGGGCCTGCCGGTTATCTCCGCTTTAATATCGGCTGCGCTCAAAACGGTTTGCAGTCGCTTGATGATCGCCTGTATTTCTTTTTCGCGGTCCTGGCGTTTATCGGCAAGATTCCTGGCAATTTCTTTGTATTTCTCGGGGTTTACATAGCGGAAAGCCAGATCTTCCAGCTCCCACTTAATCTGCCAGATGCCCAAACGATTGGCAAGAGGAGCAAAGATTTCCAACGTTTCCTGGGCGATGCGTTTGCGCCGCTCTTCAGGGATAGATCCAAGCGTGCGCATATTGTGCAATCGGTCTGCCAGCTTGATCAACACAACCCGCACATCGTCGCCCATGGCCAGGAAAGTTTTGCGCAAGGTTTCCGATGCCAGATCCCTGCGTCGAGAGCGAGCCACGGCCTCAACGGCCGTTTCAGCTTCGGTTGAGTATTTACCGCGGCCATCGCCAGAAAGGCCATGTTCGCCTTCGGCGCTGGTGATCCGTTCATCTTCATGCTGATCGGCCCGTGATACCCGCGGCAGGTTGGTGAGCTTGGTTACTCCATCTACCAGGCTGGCGACTTCCTCGCCAAATTCATGCCGGAGGTCATCGAGGGTGACTTGTGTATCTTCAACAGTATCATGGAGCAGGCCGGCGATAATTACCGCCGGCGGCACGCGTAACCCGGCCAGTATTTTAGCCACCTCAACGCAATGGGTAATGTAGGCATCACCTGACATGCGTTTCTGCCCCTCATGAGCACGCGCAGCGAAATCATATGCGCGCTGGATGAGCTCACGATCCACGGCATTGTAATTATCCGGCAGCGACTGTAACAATTCCTCAATCATGACATCATCAAATCTACTAGCATTTGCCATTATCGAACATAAATTCAATGAATAGTATAATCTTCGTCCCTTGCAGGATGCAAGAGTTAATCCCAATAATAAGATGTAGTGAGATAAGAAGTCTTACCTGGAGCGACCAATCAGCCGACTTTGGCGTTAGGCACGTGGTCAAGGAGAGCCGTCATATCAGCGATCGCCTGCTGGGTCGATCGAAATAGAATTGCTTTCATGCCTGCTTGTTCCGCGGCAGCCACATTTTCCTTGAAATCATCCAGAAAAACGCACTCTTCGGGCCGGACGTCCAATCGCTCGGTCACTAACCGGTAAATGCGCGGGTCGGGCTTAACCAGTCCTAATTCGGCCGAGATGAACAGCTCGTCGAATACCCGATCCAGCCTGTATTCCTGGGTGAAGATCCCGCGTGCACCTGACCAGGCATTGCTGAGAATAGCCGTTCGATACCAGGGGCGGAGCGCCTTAATAAATTCGACCAGTTGTTCATTTAGACGATCTCCGCTCCAGAAATCATGCTCTAACTCATCTACTTGTGCCGGATTGAGATTGAAGCGCTCGGCAAGATGCTGCCAGATGGCCTGCTCGGGCAGTTTGCCAAGGCTGGCTTGCAACGAGATCGGTGTATTGAAAACCGCCTCGGCCAGCTCGCCTTCACCCAACCCCAGGCGATGTTCCCATCTTTGCCTGCCGGACGTGTCCTGGGTAAGTACGAGCACACCGCCAAAATCGACAATAACTGCACGAATCGACAATTTACCTCTCAATAAGTTTAAATTTATTGTCTTACTCAAGGCGATGTATTAATTCCGCCAGCGGAACCTCTTGCAGAGAGGATAGCATCATATCTGCCATGCTGAAATCCATGCCACGGGTAACCTCATTGGGTACTGCCACACAGTGCAGGCCGGCTGATTTGGCGGCCTGGACTCCATTTTGGGAGTCTTCGAAGGCCAGGCAGTTCTCGGGCGGTAATCGAAATGCTTCCAGGACGGATAAATATAGATCGGGCGCCGGTTTGGGTCGCGCAACATGCTCACGACAGCGGATCACATCGAAATAGTCGCTTAATTCCAAGCGACCCAAATGGCTCATGACCCATTTGCTGTCCGAACTGGAGGCCAACCCGACTTGCAGCTTGAGCCGGCGCGCATCCTTCAGATAATCTGAAGCGCCGGGCATTGGACCCTGGCAGTCAATGATCCGATCGGAGCGTATACGGATTTCTCTCAGCAACCCTGAGCGGTCGACGGTATGGCCAAGTTGCTCCTCCAGGTAGTCCATGGGGTCGAATTCTTCAGCCGTGCTGCCGACAAATGCGCTCCACACCGAAAGGGGGAGAGATACCCCGAGTTGAGCGAAAACTTCTTTCCAGGCGAGATATTCAGGAGTTTCTGTCTCCAGTATGAGACCATCGAAATCAAAAACGACCCCTTGGATCATGACCGGCCTGTTACCACATTCAGCGCTAAAAGGGAAAATGGTATTGAGTCAAACCAAGTTCATCGCGCATGAAGGCCAGTTCTTTTTGCAGGCTGGGCAGAATTGGAATACCCGTGATACGGGTCTGTTTCTCCTTCTCGAATTCCTTCTCTCCGGCGACGTAAATTCTCTCCTGACCGGGCACCTTGCGGGAATTGCGTAACTCGCGCAGAATTGCGCCTGTAGTCGCCTTGAATTTGTCGAGTTCGACGAAAGCCTCGATATTGATCGCCAGGAAGAAATGCCCAAGGCCGAAAGGCCGTTTGTTGCCATGCTCATCGAAGCCCAGCAAATCCTTCATAAAGAAGCCGCTCTGTAAGGATGCGCATAAAATTTCCACCATGGCGGCTAGCCCGTATCCTTTGTAACCGGCGAAATCCTCTCCTGCGCCGCCAATAGGCAACAGCGCCATCGTGTCATTAGCCAGGCCTTTTAAAATCTGGTTTGGATCGGTGGCAAACTGGCCATTCTGATCGATGACCAGCCCCTCGGGTAGAGGCTCGCCAGTGCGCGCGTGGATTTCGACTTTACCTCGCTGAATGATCGATGTGGCCGCATCGAACAGGAATGGGTGTTCCTCATCCGTAGGAACTGCGAAGGCAATGGGATTGGTGCCCATCATCGGTTGGACACCGAAAGTCGGGGCGATGGAGGGGCGCGCATTGGTGAAACTCATGCCGATCAGGCCTGCATCGGCCGCCATTTGAGCATAATAGCCGTCGATTCCGAAGTGGGTGGAATTCTTAGCCGCCACTGCACCCACCCCAACAGCGCGGGCTTTTTGGATAGCCAGCTCCATGGAATGGTGACCAATCACCTGACCCATGCCGTGGTGGCCATCCACCAAGGCCGTTGCCGGAGTCTCGCGCACAACCTCAAATTGGGTTACGGCTTGCTGAATACCGCTCTTGATGCGGTCGTAATACATTTTCAGGCGCTGGACACCATGAGATTCGATCCCGCGCATATCCGACGTGATGAGCACATCCGCACATATTTTTGCATCCTCGGATGGCACCCCGCAACCCAGAAAAACATCGATCATAAACTGATGCAGGGTATCGACGGGTATGTACACAGTTTCATCGACCATACGATCCTCCTCACAATATTGATCGAATAATTCTACTTTAGTTTTTCCTGGGCGGCGAATTCACGGTATGGATATAAATAATTGAGTGTTTCCTGATCTTCCGGTGTGATTTGATCGGCTACCATACGGGTGAGCAGCTCGCCCAATCCAGGGCCGAGCATGAAACCCTGGCCGCACATTCCCACTGCCAGAAGAAAACCTTTCAGCTCGCGGGACCAACCCACGATTGGGAAGCCATCTGGCGTCATCGGGTAAAGGCCCCGCCAGGTGCGCCGCACACGGATATTCTTCAGCCTGGGCATCACCTCCACCATGCGCCGGGCCACCATCGGCAGGAATGCGCTGGTTTCACGCACGTCGCTGCCCCAAATGTTCGGGTTGGGGGTAATGCAAAAGACGACCTGTCCGGTCATGTGTTGATAGAAGTAGAAGTTGGACGACCCCGGATAAGGGCGGATATCCACAACCATCGGATTAAAGAAGCGGGCGACTGGCTCGGTGATGGCCGCTTCGTGTGAGTCGGGGTAAACGGGGATATCCACACCGGCAAGCGCGGCCACGGCGCGCGCATCTCCACCGGCGGCGTTAATGACCACATCGGCAGCGTACTCGCCGCGATGGGTGCGTACGCCCTTAACCCGCCCGCCAGATTGGAGAATGTTCGTCACAGTCTCTTGAAAATGAAATTCGACTCCGAGACGCCTGGCATGAGAATAGAAAGCGTGATTGGCTAACAAAGGGGAAGCATTGCCATCTCCGGGGGAAAGCGTACCTCCAATCAGTCCATCGGGATTCAATCCGGGCACGGCATCAAGCAACGCATCCCGATCGAGCCAGTCTATGTTTAGACCATACGATTTTTGTATACCCAGAAGATCTTTCAGCGTGCGCTCTTCCTGTTCTCGATAGGCGACAAAAACATAGCCTCCGGGATGCCATTCGATGTCATCTCCATACTGCTCTTTCCAGGTAGAGAAAATCTCGATGGAACGCAGACAAAGGCGAATTTTGGCCGGATCGGAGTGGGTGGCGCGAATACCGCCAATGGCGCGCTTGTTGGAGCCCTGTCCCGCGCTGGCCTCACGATCGATCACCAAAACTTTAAAGCCTGCCTGAGCCAGGCTGAATGCGGCTGGCGTGCCAATTGAGCCTGCACCGATCACGATCACGTCCCAGGAAGGAGGATGGAAATTCATGGAGTTTCCTCCTTCTTAACTCCTGCAAAGATACCCAGCGGAACTTCAATGAACAGCGGACGCAATGTGCGCTCGGTCACCTGATCATCCGGAATGCCTTCCTCACGAAAGAGGCGGTGGATGAGCGGCGTGCACGTCTTGGAGCCGCAGGCGCCCATGCCGGCGCGCGTGATGCTTTTGATCTCGTTGAGATCACGATATCCTTGGCGGATCAATGCGCGGATTTCACCTGCAGTGACCCGTTCACAGCGGCAGACGATCTCATCGTCGTCGATACGGCGAATGACCTCGTCTAATGGCTCGCCCGCCAACTTCTCCTGTACGCGAATGCCAGCGATGCGGCTGGCAATCTCTCTGGGCGCTTTGACGCGTACGATCAATGTGCGATCGAACGCCTTGATCTTTCGCACATCGGCGACTTCCAAACACCCTAACTCGTCGCCCTGTGTATCCAGCACAATGACCAAATCCCCGGGGTTGATGCTTTCGCGGTTGAATTCATAAGGAATAGAAACCGTCGGCCTTTCGGCATCACGACGGCCATCTACAACCGTGATGGCCAATCCCGGACAAAAGGCCACACACCGATCGCAGGCTGAACAGGATGATGCGTCCCCGCGAAAGGTTGGAACCTTACGGATATCGTCTCCGGCGATGATAATCAAACCCTTCGGGCAGGCTGAGGTGCAGGGATTGCACGGGATTTCTTGTGTGCAATGGAAGACCGGTCCCGCTTTCAGGTTTTCCCGATGGGTGAGCTCAGTTTGGATACGGCCCGGTTTTGACTTGAGGATATCCATGGTACGGCGCCACTCGACGGGAACCTCTTGCGTCGTCACCCCCAGTGTTTTGGCAATCTCTAACCCGCGTATTTTGCCAGAAAATATGGCTGCCGACGCTTCTGCGATCTCCTCGGCATCGCCGGCGGCATAGACCGGTAAGCCAAAATCCTTCGCTTTCAGGAAAAACTCATTGACCGGGTCCAGGCCGACTGCGATCAATACGCTGTCGCATGCGAAAGAAATTTCACTGCCTGGAATTGGCCTGAATTGGCCGTCCACTCGCGCGATAGTCACCGACTCTACGCCATCTTTCCCATTGGCGCTCAATATGGTATGCGAGGTGTAAATCGGAACGCCCATGCGGACTAATTTGTCTTTGTGGACCTTATAACCGCCTACCTCAGGCATGGCTTCGGCCAGGCCGACGACAGTAACGCCAGCCTGGAGCGCATGATAGCCAGCGATCAGTCCAACATTGCCGCCGCCAATAATAAAAAGGCGTTCGGCTGGGCGAACTAAATCCCGGTTCACCAGCGTCTGGAATGCGCCTGCTCCGTAGACGCCTGGCAATGTGTTGCCTTTGAATGCCAGTGATTTCTCACGTGCTCCGGCAGCAACAAGAAGGACCTGAGGACTGACCAGCACATAGCGCTGGCCTTCCTTCAACACACCGACTTTCTTATCGCTGAATACGGCTAAGGCCGTGCTGTTCAACCATACGCGCACCGATGGGTAATTGTTCAACTCCGTTTCCAGCCGCGCAGCGATATCAATGCCGCGCGTTCCAGCGTACACCGCGTCAACCGAACCGAAGAAGCGATGCGTCTGGAGCACCAGCTTACCACCCAAACGATGCTTATCGTCGACGATCAGCGTCTCGACGCCAAGTTTGCCAAGCTCGATGGCTGCTGACAGGCCTGCTGGTCCTCCGCCGATAATCAAGACGGGGACCTCCAACTCTTCGATATTTCCAAATTGGGGCAGTTCATCATCATCGGGTAGATGAGGCAGGCCTTCAACAGGTTCTAGCCGCATACCAGGCCGGATCAAAGTCATACAAGATTTAACGGGCATCCCATCCGCCAGGATAAGGCACTGGGCGCATTGCCCATTGGCGCAGAAAATTCCCTGAGGAGAGCCGTCTTTGTGGTGGTGGCCGAAAATGCGAACACCATTGGCAATCAGCGCTGCGGCAATGGTCTCACCTTGATGTCCCATCAGCTGACGGTCTTGCCAGGTAAAAGAGAGCATCTCACGCTTTTCGATGGGCAAGATCGGGTGTTGGGTGATGCGATGATCGCTCATCAGCGGATCTTTCGTTGGAAAAAGTTTAGAAGCAACCGGCAGAATGAATAGAGAATTCCCGGTCTTTAAACCGTGTAATTCTTTTTGCAGGCCTAATATAGTCTACCACCCGATAAGAAGACCGTCACTGTGACAAATATAATCAAATTGAGTGACAATTTAACCCTTTATAACATGGGTGAATGCCTTTCCGTAATTGATTTAACCTCCCCATGTTACAATAAAGCCGTTTTATGGGGAAATTAGTGGTTGGCGGCGTTACGAACCAAGATGCGTTCCACGAGATAAATCACATGTCAGGAGAGGAACATGAAAAGGATCGCCGTTCTGACCAGCGGGGGTGATGCACCGGGGATGAATGCGGCTATACGCGCGGTGGTGCGCACCGGGATCGATAAAGGCTGGGAAGTTTTCGGGGTGTGCCAGGGTTACAGCGGACTGCTTGCCGGGGAATTGGAGCCGCTCGGAGCACGCGAGACCGGTGGGATCATCCAGCGCGGCGGCACGATCCTCGGCAGCGCTCGCTGCCCGGAGTTCAAGGCCGAGGAAAACCAGATGAAGGCCATCCGCGTCTTGAATCAACACGATATCGAGGGGTTGGTGGTGATTGGCGGGAATGGCTCGCAGGCCGGATCGCACGCGCTCTGGAAACTGGGCTTCCCCGTTGTAGGCGTCGCCTCGACCATTGACAATGACCTGTATGGCTCAGAGATGTGCATCGGTGTGGATACTGCTTTAAACATTGCGCTGGAAGCGATCGACCGATTGAAAATTACGGCGTCATCGCACCAGCGCGCCTTCCTGGTTGAGGTAATGGGGCGTGATTGTGGTTATCTGGCGTTGATGTCGGCCATCGCCGGCGGCGCGGAGATGGCCATCATCCCTGAGGTGGAGACAGATCCAGAGCAGGTGGCCGAGCGGTTGCGCATTTCATACGAAAAAGGCAAGGCGCACGCAATCGTAGTGATAGCGGAAGGGGCCAAATACGACGCCAATGCGCTGGTGCAGTATTTCAAACAGCACCGCG
Organism: Anaerolineaceae bacterium; assembly: GCA_034435955.1. Classification (GTDB taxonomy): domain Bacteria; phylum Chloroflexota; class Anaerolineae; order Anaerolineales; family Anaerolineaceae; genus DAOTWA01. The sequence continues at coordinate 111,879 of DAOTWA010000018.1, forward strand.
AGCGATTGGGATTCGATCTGCGCGCCGCTACCCTTGGACACATCCAGCGAGGAGGAAACCCGGGCGCTTTCGACCGCATCCTGGCCAGCCGGCTGGGTGCAGCAGCAACCGACGCGCTCGAACAAGGAAACTACGGGGTCCTGATGGGCTTACTTAAGGGCGAGATTCGGGCAACACCGCTCGACGAAGTGGTGGCCAATAAGAAGCAGCTCGATTTGAGCCTTTTTGAACTTTCGCGAAAACTTGATAAATAAACCGGGCTATTTCGTGATTGGCGTGCGCAAATAGGCTTCGATGAAACCGTCCAGATCGCCGTCCAACACAGCTTGAGCGTTGCCGACCTCATATTCAGTGCGGTGGTCTTTAACCATTTGGTAGGGGTGCAGCACATATGAACGGATCTGGCTGCCCCATTCGGCCTTAGTGTACTCGCCGCGCAATTCGGCCAGTTGTTTCTCTTGCTCTTCCCGTTTGATTTCGAGCAGGCGGGCGCGCAGGACGCGCATGGCGTTCTCGCGGTTTTGAAGTTGAGACCGCTCGTTTTGACAGGTTACCACGATCCCGGTAGGGATGTGGGTCAACCGCACAGCGGTGGCGTTCTTTTGCACATTCTGGCCGCCAGCACCCGAAGAACGAAATATGTCGATGCGCAGGTCCTCGGGATTGATGACGATCTCAGGGTCATCTTCACCAATGTCAGGCAGAACCTCTACCTGAGCAAAGGAGGTGTGGCGACGATGAGCCGCGTCAAATGGAGAAAGGCGCACCAGACGATGCACCCCCTTCTCGGCGCGCAGATAGCCGTAGGCATAACGCCCATTCACCGCGATGGTAACACTCTTGATGCCAGCTTCTTCGCCCTCGGTCATATCTAGGATCTCGGTTTGGTAACCGCGCCGTTCGGCCCAACGCAGATACATGCGCTCCAACATAGCGGCCCAATCTTGAGCATCGGTGCCGCCGGCGCCCGCATTGATCGCCAGCAAGGCATTGCCTTTGTCGTATGGTCCGGAAAGAAGGGTGCTCAGCTCCCGCCGCGCAACCTCGGCCTCGATCTGATCGATTTCTTTCTCAATATCTGGACGAAGGCTTTCATCGTCAAGGGAGGCCAACTCGAGCGCATCCTGGATGCGTTTCTCGAGCTGGCGCCAATTTTCTACCTCATCCCGCAGTTCGGCGAGGTTTTTCATCACCCGCTGAGCAGATTGTGGGTCATCCCACAAGTGTGGGTCTTCAGATTGCTTTTCCAGCCGGACTAATTCTGCCTCTTTAGCAGGTAAGTCAAAGGCGCACCAATAGACTTTGGATGGTATCCTCGCTTCTGCGCAGACGCTCTACGAAATCCCTCATCATTACATTTCCTCCAAATTAACCAGCTAATATCCCATCCACGAAGGCTTCCGGGTTGAAAGGCTGCAAATCCTCAGGCCGCTCCCCCAGGCCGGCGTACAGAATGGGCAAACCAAGCTCCTCCTGGATTGCGAACGCCATGCCGCCGCGCGCGGAAGAATCCAGCTTCGCCAAAATTACGCCAGTGACGTTGACCGCTTCTTTGAACGCTCGCGCCTGCTGCAGAGCATTCTGACCGGTGGTAGCGTCCAAAACCAGCCAGGTGGCGTGTGGCGCGCCCGGTAATGCCTTTCCGACCACGCGATAAACCTTCTTGAGTTCTTCCATCAAATTATAGCGTGTGTGCAGACGTCCGGCGGTGTCCACCAGAACGATATCCATCTTGCGCGCCAGAGAGGCCTGGATGGCGTCATAAGCGACGGCGCCCGGATCGGCGCCAGGCTGTCCAGCGATTACCGGCAGGTCGAGGCGCTCGGCCCATACCTGAAGTTGATCCACGGCCGCGGCACGGAAAGTATCAGCCGCCGCCAAAAGGACGCGTTTTCCCTGGTCGCTCCACTGACGAGCCAGCTTGGCGATGGTGGTGGTCTTGCCGGAGCCGTTGACGCCCACAATAAGGATGACAGCGGGCTTATTGTCTAGGACGAGCGGGGGCGGCGTCAGCAGGCGATTACGCAGCTCCTCCCGCAGGCAAGACTTTAACTCTGCGGCGGAAGTCAATCCCTGATCGGCGACGCGCCTGCGCAGCGCCAGGATCACGGACTGAGTCGTTGCAATGCCTACATCAGCCTGGAGCAGCAGCGCCTCCAGATCATCCCAGGTGTCGGCGGTGATCTCTGTGGCGCCCAGCAAGCCGGCCAGACGACCGAAAGCCGCCTTGCTGGAACGCGCCAGGCCTTGTCTCCACACATCAAGAAACGGTGACATACGGAACGGATTATAACTTGCCGCAGATCATCCGGCAAGCCAGC
>DAOTWA010000019.1:0-52708 GCA_034435955.1 Anaerolineaceae bacterium
AGCAAGACCGCGCGAAAATCGTAATACTTCGGGCTTCCTGCCCGAGGAGCGAGCGTGGGTGAGCCGCTTCTTACAGCATGGTTTTGTGGATGCCTTTCGCAGCCTGTACCCCGAACGGGCCGCTTATACCTGGTGGACGAACCTTTTCCACGCTCGCGAAAGCAACCTTGGCTGGCGCATTGATTATTTCCTGGTGTCCGAGAGTCTGCGTGAACGCGTCAAGGATGTGATCATCCATACTGAGGTACAGGGTTCGGATCACTGTCCGGTGACGCTGGTTTTGGAGGGGTGATCAAACGAATAGAGCCACCCGTTGGCTCAAACCGGTGACTCTATGCGATCAGAAAAAAATATGGCTCGGAACAATTGTGTGAGAAGGTACCCGGTGTCCCCCGATTTTACCTGAAGCCTGCCGCGCTAGATGAGCGGGATGACGTTGCTGAACACCTGCCCTATTGCGGGCCCTAACAGCGCCAGGATGACGATGACCATTAGGGCGACCAGGACAATGATGAAAGCGTATTCGACCAGGCCCTGGCCTTTTTCCTCCGGTTGAAAAAGCATTTTTGTACCCTCCTTCCTATTGTGATATGACGCAGCCTGGAATTTGGGGGTACAAACGGGTCGTCTCAAGATCATTATCGCATAGTCCCCATCCGTTTTCAATCACGGCGCACTTTACAGAAATGCAAGCTTGGGATAATGCGGACCCCCGATCAAAGATCGGGGGTTCACTCGCGCCAGATAGCAGCAGCAAGGCTGACTAGAAGCGTTTCAAGCTTCTTCCGGCAACCGGCAACAAAGGACCAGATCGCGAGCCGCACGCACCTCATCCACGCGGCCGACCGGCGCGCTGTGCGGGGCCTCTTTCAGCAATTGTGGATCGCGGCGGGCTTCTTCGGCGATTTTGATCATCGCGTCCGCGAAGGCGTCGATGGTTTGTTTGTTCTCCGTCTCCGTGGGTTCGATCATCAGGGCTTCATGCACGATCAATGGGAAGTAATTCGTGGGGGGATGGAAATTGTAATCCATCAGTCGTTTGGCAATGTCCAAAGCGCGGACATCGGGCGCATCTTCCCAACGGCCTTCGACCACGAACTCATGCTTGCAAATGCGGTCATAAGGCACCGTGTAGGTGCCCCGCAAGCGGGCCAGCAGATAGTTGGCGTTCAGCACGGCATGTTCGGCCACGCTGCGCAAGCCTTCCGCTCCATGCATGGCAATATAGGTGAAGGCGCGAATGTGCATCCCGAAGTGGCCATGGAAGGCCTTCACCCGGCCAATGGTCTTAGCAGGCATGACGAAACCGTACAACGGCGGCATCTCGCTGTCGCCTTCTTCGATGATGTCCACGATCGGGCCGGGAAGGAAATCGGCCAGTCGGGCAGTCACCCCCACCGGACCCGATCCAGGACCGCCGCCGCCATGGGGGGTGGAGAAGGTCTTGTGCAGGTTGAAGTGCATCACATCGAAACCATTCTTGCCTGGTTGAGTGACGCCCAGGAGCGCGTTCAGGTTGGCGCCATCGCCGTACACCAGCCCACCAGCCTTGTGGACGATTTCGATCACTTCCACAAGATGCTCATCGAACAGGCCAAGGGTATTGGGATTCGTCAGCATCAATCCGACCAGGGTGTCATCGCAGGCTGCCTGCAGGGCTTCCAGGTCGACATTCCCCCGTTTGTCGGACGGCACCGAGATCACCTGCATGCCGCTCATCGCAGATGAGGCCGGATTCGTTCCATGGGCCGAATCGGGGATGAGGATCTTGTTGCGCTTGAGGTCGCCGCGGCTGCGATGGTAGGCGCGCATGATCAATACACCGGTGAACTCGCCCTGGGCGCCAGCCGCTGGCTGGAGCGAGATTGCGTCGAAGCCGCTGATTTCCTTCAGCCATTCCTGAAGCTGGTACATCAAGGCCAGGTTGCCTTGAACCGTCTCGATCGGCTGCAGGGGGTGGGTGAAGGCAAAACCCGGCAAACGGGCAGCTTCTTCGTTCACCTTTGGATTGTACTTCATCGTGCAGGAACCCAGCGGGTAAAAGCCTCCATCGACAGAATAGTTCATCTGCGAGAGATGGGTGTAATGGCGGACCACGTCCTGCTCGGAGAGTTCTGGAAGGGGCAGGTCTTCCCGCACGAATTGCTCGGGCAGCGGGCTGAGGGGCACTTCCGGCTCAGGGAAACGCACGCCGCGACGCCCATGGGACGATAGTTCATAAATCGTAGGCTCATTCACGGCTCACCTCCTCCAGGACCTCACAAAGGGCGTCGATTTCTTCTCGCGTATTCATCTCGGTCACGGCAATCAGCATCTGGTTCTTCAACGATGGATAATCCCGGCTGAGATCGTATCCTCCCAGGATGCCGTGATCGAGCAAATGGGTGTTGATGTCCTCGACCGGTTTAGGGCAGCAAACGGCGAATTCGTGGAAGAATGGCGCGTCGGAGCAGAGCGTGTAGCCGGGAATTTCAGCGATGCGCCTGGCGGCATAGTGAGCGTTCTGGTAGCACAGGTTGGCTACCTGGCGCAGGCCGTGCTTGCCTACCACGCTCAGATAAACCGTAGAGGCCAGAGCCATCAAGCCCTGATTGGTGCAGATGTTGGACGTGGCGCGCTCGCGTCGGATGTGCTGTTCACGGGCGGTGAGAGTCAGCACGTAGGCGCGGCGGCCCTGTGTGTCGACCGTCTCACCGACCAAACGGCCTGATATCCTGTGGACGTATTCTTTGCGAGTGGCGAAGATGCCCAGATATGGGCCGCCGAAAGACAGCGGGATACCTAATGGCTGGCCTTCAGCCACGACTACATCCGCGCCGAATTCCCCCGGCGGTTTCAGCAAGCCGAGCGCGGTGGGATTGGCGACCACCGCGACCATCGCTCCAACCCCGTGCGCAGCTTCGACCAGCTTGCTGTAATCGAAGATGCGGCCAAAGAAGTCCGGATACTGCACGAATACGATCGCGGTTTGATCGTCAATGAAGGGGAGCAGCGCGTCTGGGGATTGGTATGGATCGGCGCCGGCGCTATCGCCCAATATTGTGAGATTCTCGTAGCCCTGGGTGTAGGTGCGAATGACCGCCCGGAACTGTGGATGGACGGCTGGCGAAAGGATTACTTTTAACCTCCGCCCATGAAAATTATGATAAGCCATAACGACGGCTTCGGCTGCGGCAGTGGCGCCGTCGTAGTGCGAAGCATTACACACATCCATGCCGGTAAGCTTGGCCATCAGACTCTGATATTCGAATATCGCCTGAAGTGTGCCCTGCGAGATTTCCGGCTGGTATGGGGTGTAAGCCGTATAGAATTCGCCGCGGCGTAAAATCGTATCCACGGCCGCAGGAATGTAGTGGTTGTATGCTCCGGCTCCCAGGAAGCAGGCCAGGCTGCGGGTCGTTTCGTTTCCCTGTGAGAGGTCTTCGAGGTCGGCGATGGCTTCCATCTCAGACAGAGCCGGCGGCAGATCTATCTTGGGGAAGCGCAGGGACGCCGGTACGTCCTGGAAGAGGTCTTCCAGGCTCTTGACGCCGATCGTCCTCAGCATTTCCTCGCGCTCAGCGTCCGTATGGGGGATAAACATTAGTGGCTCCGTTCTTTACAATAGGCTTCGTAGGCGGCCGCATCCATCAATTCGTCCAATTGAGCCGGGTTGGTGATTTCTATTTTCAGCATCCAGGCTTTGCCATAGGGATCGCTGTTGACGAGCTCAGGAGTATCGGAAAGCGCCTGGTTGATTTCCAATATTTTGCCATCCACCGGCATGCTGACGTCGGCCGCCGCCTTGACCGATTCGATGGTGGCGCAGGTCGAATTTCTCTTGACGGTGCTGCCTTTATCCACCGTCACCTCGACGAACACTACGTCGGATAGCTGATCCTGGGCATAGTCGGTGACACCTATGGTGCCGGTGTTGCCCTCCACCCGAATCCATTCGTCGGTTTTGGTATATTTCAGGTCGGACGGAATATTCATTTTCGCCTCCAGGAGAAGGATAAAAGGATATGGTCAACCACCATGCAAAAAGGCGCACACTCGTCAGCATGCGCCCTCTGTTTCTGACCTGAGAGATTCACCCCGCATGGCGAGGTTTGCCCCGTCGGTGTCTCGCGACTCTCCAGAGTTTATCCGGCGACCGGGTCCTTTTACCTGAGAGTTTCACCAGAAGATGGCTGGCTTCTCTGGCTTGCCCCTTCGGTTCCGGGATTGCTCATCCGGCCTCTTCCCGGCCTCCGCTCAATTGTCAGTCATCATTCTACGGATGAAAAGAATAAAAGTCAAGAGAAAAGGCGTCACCGATAGGGTGTGAATATTGACGGATTAAGCCGACGCGATTTGCAGCAGCAGCGCGCCTTTGTCGACCTGCGCTCCCGGCGTTGCGAACACCCGCGCGACATTACCCGAGACCGGAGCGCGCAGCTCCATCTGCATTTTCATCGATTCCATCAATATGACTACCTGGCCGGAGTGGACGATCTCTCCTTCCTTCACTGCCACGCTGATAATCAGCCCGGGCATCGGCGCCCGCAGCTCTCCCGCCTCTGGCTGACCGTTACGTCGGCGGAACTGGCTGTTGAATCGCTCCACCTGGGCGATGATCGAGCGGCCGGCGATCATCACCGAAAAGGTGCGGCTGTCCCTGGGTTTTACATGCAGCTCCCGTTTTTGATTCCCCCGTTCGAGCAGATACAAGCCACCCTCATTTAGAGGGGTCAAACCGGCTTCAGTAGGCTCGCCATCCACTCGAATCAGCCGATCCGAAATTTCGACCTGGAATTCCTTCTTGCCAACGTAAACATGATAGATGGTCATGGAATAGATCCTCCGAAGTTTTCAGGCGCCCATTTGCTCGCGCCAAGCGGCCATGCGCCAAAGGCTGGATTTGTCAATGTGCTCATTATGGTTCTGGCGCTGGGCCTGATATGCCACCAGTGCGGTGGCCAAAGCAACTTCCCGCTCAAGCATCTCGTCATTATCGATGCGCACCGGCTGGAAATGATCGAGGTAGGTGGTATCGGCGTTTCCGGCGATAAAGCTGTCGCTCTCGATGATCTGGGAGAGGAAGCTCAAATCAGTATCCACTCCGCCGATCTGGAATTCGCCTAATGCGCGCCGCAGGCGGCGGATGGCCGTCTGACGGTCCTCGCCCCAGGCGATGACCTTGGCGATCAGGGAGTCGTAATCCGCTGTCACCGGCATCCCCAGGTACAGGGCGCTATCCACACGGATGCCTGGACCGCCCGGCTCTTTCAGGTAGGCGATTTCGCCGATTGACGGCAGAAAGCCTGATTCGCTGTCCTCGGCCAGCACGCGCGCTTCAATTGCGCTGCCATGCAGGTGGATGTGCTCCTGGGTATATGGCAATTCCTGGCCGGAGGCGAGCAGAAGCTGCGCTTTAACCAGATCCAGGCCGGTGATCATCTCGGTCACCGGATGTTCGACCTGGATGCGGGGATTGATTTCGATGAAATAATATTTCCCTTTGGTGTCCAGTAAAAACTCGACGGTGCCGAGGCTTCGGTAATTCAACGCTCTGGCCAGGCGCAAGGCAGCCTGATGGATGCTTTTGCGCAGGTCATCGCTCAAGCCTGGCGCAGGCGCTTCTTCAATCAGCTTTTGCCGGCGGCGCTGGATCGAACACTCGCGTTCACCCAGAATCAAGTTGCGCCCCTGTCCGTCTCCCAGAATCTGCACCTCGATGTGACGGGCTTGCTGAACCAGTGGTTCGAGGTACACGGTGCCATCACCGAAGGAGGCCTGCGCCTCGCGGCGCGCCGCAACCACCATCTGATCGAGCTCTGCTGGTGTACGCGCCAGGCGGATGCCCTTTCCTCCGCCTCCGGCGACTGCTTTAATCAGCACCGGGAACTTGATCTGACTGGCCAGCTCGACTTTGAAGGAATCCGAAACTGGCAGGTCAGGGCCGGGTAAGACCGGCAGCCCGGTTTCGCGAGCAATCCGACGGGCGGCGAGTTTATCGCCGGTCAAGGCCAGTGTCTCCGGTCGAGGTCCAATGAAAACCAGGCCCGCTTCTTCGACCGCCCTGGCAAAATCAGCATTCTCGGAAAGGAAACCGTAACCCGGATGGATGGCTTCCGCGCCGGAACGGCGGGCGGCTTCAAGAATTGCTGCGATGTTCAGATAGCTCTCGGCGGCTGCGCGTGGACCAATTGGCAGGGCTTCATCGGCGTAACGAGTGTGCAGGGCACCTTGATCGGCTTCAGAGTATACCGCCACGGTGGGAAAGCCCATCTCGCGGCAGGTGCGCAGGATGCGAATGGCGATTTCGCCGCGGTTGGCTACCAATACTTTCATGATACCTCTATAGGGGGATGTTTCCGTGTTTGCGCGCGGGTGTTGGAAGGCGCTTGTCCCGCAGGCTCTCCAACGCGGAAATTAATCGCGCGCGGGTCTCAACGGGAGAGATAACATCGTCCAAATAGCCGCGTGAAGCGGCCACGAATGGGTTGGCAAGGTCTTCGCGGAATTTGCGCGTGAGTTCGGCGCGCAAGGCTTCGGCATCTTCGGCCGCGGCCAATTCTTTGCGGAAGACGATCTGTACTGCACTTTCGGGGCCCATGACAGCGATCTCGGCGTTCGGCCAGGCGAAGTTCAGATCACCCTGCAGATTCTTGGAGCTCATCACGATATATGCGCCGCCATATGCTTTGCGCAGGATCACCGACACCTTGGGTACGGTTGCCTCGGCATAGGCGAAGATCATCTTTGCGCCATGACGGATAATGCCGCCATGCTCCTGGTCCGTACCCGGCAGGAAGCCGGGCGTATCGACCAACGTAACCAGCGGGATGTGGAAGGAATCGCAGAAGCGGATGAAACGCGCACCTTTCTCACTGGCAGCGATGTCCAGCACACCAGCCAGGTAACCGGCCTGGTTGGCGACCACGCCCACAGGATAGCCGTCCATGCGGGCGAAGCCGATCACCAGGTTGCGGGCGAACTCGGGCTGCACTTCGAGGAATTCTCCGCCGTCCACGATGCTCTCAATCACCGCATGAACGTCGTAAGACTTTTGTGCATCCCTGGGGACGATCTCTTCCAGCTCTGGTGTCGGTCGGGCTGGGTCATCGTCGGGTTGAACGTACGGCGGCGGGGTGAGGTTGTTAGACGGCAAGAAGCTGAGTAAATAGCGAACCTGCGCCAGCAGCGATTCCTCGTCGGGAGCGGTAAAGTGGGCCACGCCGCTCTTGGCGCTGTGAACACCGGCTCCTCCCAGCGAGCTGAAGTCCACTTCTTCGTGAGTGACGGCCTTGACCACCTCGGGGCCGGTGATAAACATGTAGGCGTTATCTTCTACCATGAAGACGAAGTCGGTGATGGCGGGTGAATAGACCGCACCGCCGGCGCATGGCCCCAGGATGACTGAAATTTGCGGAATGACGCCTGAAGCGCGCGTGTTCCGGTAGAAAATCTCGCCGTACGCCGCCAGGGCGTCAACGCCTTCCTGGATGCGCGCCCCGCCCGAATCATTCAGGCCGATCAAAGGGGCGCCATTCTGGTAAGCCATGTCCATTAGCTTGGCAATCTTGCGCCCGTGGGCCTCACCCAGCGAGCCGCCCAATATGGTGAAATCCTGGGCGTAGAGATACACCAGGCGCTCGTCAATCTTGCCCCAACCGGTCACGACCCCATCCGTCAGTGGGTGAGAATTTTCCAGTCCGAAGCCGGAAGCGCGGTGGGTGACGAACATATCGGTCTCGACAAACGTTCCCGGATCTACCAAGCGTTCGATGCGCTCGCGCGCGGTCAGCTTGCCTTTGGCGTGCTGTTTTTCGACGTGCGCCGGGCCGCCTCCCTGGCGCGCCTCCTCGCGCTTATCTTGCAAAACCCCCTTTGCACTGGTCGTGTGAGTCAGGTTACCTGGTATGGAGCTCATTCGATACTATCCTTCAATGCCGCTGTTTCGACCACAGTCTGCTGAAACCTGTATTGACAACACCACAATTTTTACCCGGTTACGCGTCAAGTTCGATCGGCGCTTTGATCCACTTTTGAACATGCCCATCAGCCAAGCACAGCTACCCAAAGCTCTTTGGGTCAGGCTCACAACTGCGGACGACCGGCGGTCATTGGGCCAGAGGGGTCAGCGGCCGGTAACTCTCCAGCTTGGGGGAAAGTTGAGTGCCCTGGATCTTCAGATTCTGCACGCGGTATTGGTAAGCCGCGCCGGTGAGTAGCTGCAGGGCCACATCCACCACATGTCGATTGGCTGGATTTTCCAGGTACGTGCCGCGGGTCCAGTCATTGAATGTGCCCATGGAAGGACCGCACCAGATCTGGTAGTCCATCTCGCGACCCTTTTCGCCGGTGTTGGACCAGCGCGAAGACAATCCAAGGTACCAGCGGAACACCAACGCCATCTTGCGCTTGGGATTTTCACGCGCACGGAGGATCTGCTCGGGATCCCGCTCGGCGAAGAATTTTACTGTGTCGCTCCAGATTTCTTCCAGATCGCGGCGGAAGATCTGCCGCTCCAGTTTCTCGCGCTCTTCACTGGGGATGTCATCCAGAGAATCGTAATGAGTGTACAGATCGTAAAGCTTCTGAGCGCGCATAGGGAAGAGAGTGCCGGCCTTGAGTACCTGTACTTTGACGCCCATTTCGAACATATCGGCTGATGGGGCCATGATCATATCGGCCATGCCGGCCTTAGCCAGCAGCGAGCGGGTATGTTCGGAGGTTCCGGCTTCCAAGCAGGCCTGGTTGATCGAACCGGTGACCACGTAAGCGGCGCCCATCATAAACGCACCCAACACCGATGCTGGCGTGCTGATGCCGCCGGCTGCGCCCACGCGAATGGGATCCTTATAATGGTAGCGGTCCTGGATTTCATCGCGCAAAGCCAGCATCGTCGGCAACAGGCCAACGAGCGGGCGATTGTCGGTGTGACCGCCCGAATCCGCTTCAACGGTGACGTCCTCGGCGAGAGGCACCTGCCTGGCCAGCTCAGCCTGTTGAGGGGTGATGCGGCCTTCCTGGACGAGCTGGGTAAGGATTGACTCGGGCGCGGGGGACATGAATTTGGTTGCCACTTCCTTCCGGGAGAGCTTGGCAATGATGCGGTTCCGCGCGACGATCTCACCTGATGGGCCCACACTCAAGCCGGCGACACGGTAGTGAACCACGTGTGGGGTCAGGTCCAGGAAGGCTGAAGTCTCCACAGTCGTCACGCCGTATTTGAGATATAGCTCGACTGCGCCGCGCTCCATAGCCTCCTCATTCGGACTGTGGATCAGATTGAAGGCATAGGGTCCGTTTGGCAGCGCCTGTTGGACGCGCTGAATCACACCTTCGAGACGGGAGGGCACCACTCCTGCGGCCCCGTATGATCCCAGGATGCCGGCCTTTCCCAACGCTACGACCAGTTGTTCGGAGGCGATCCCGTTGGCCATTGAGCCGGTGTAATAGGCGTATTTCACCCCGTACTGTTCGCAAAATCCGGGGTCGCCCAGGCGGGTGATCGGCAGCGGCGGGGCAAATGAAACCAATTCGGGCAGGTCTTCGTCGGCCTCGGCGAAGACCGGCATTCCTTCGTTGGTCGCAGCCAGCGCGCCCCCCACACGCACGACGTAAACCGGGCGGCTCAAATCGAGCAGGCGCTCGCGGATGCCATTCTCGTCGTAAGCCAGCGAATCGGATGGACCGCTCCAGGCCTGACGATGGAACGAGCCGGAATTCGCCGCCCGGATGGCCCCCTGGAGCCGGCTGATAAATGGTGTGCTCATCTCAGTACCCTTCCCGAATTGAAATGGCCGCCCCTTCGACCTCGTAAATGCGATTGCCGTCCACCCACAGGCTGCAGTCTGCGCGCAGGATGGTCTGGTCTGTGCGGATTTCGACCTCCCTCGCCTGTGCTTCGAGTTTCATAATCTTGTTGGTCGGAAGGATCTGGCCGCGGTATTTCCATATGGTCTCTTGCCCGGGAACGAGATCAAAACGCGGGGTGGTGAAACGATCCGCAAGTCCTTTCTCCAATGCCAGCACCTCCATTGTCTGAAGCATGGCCTCTACCCCCAGAGAACCGGGCATGACCGGATCCTGATAGAAGTGGCAGTCGTAAAACCAATCACGCGGGTCGATGTCTTTGCTGGCAAAGGCATATCCTTGCTGATTGGCACCGCCCTCGAGTGAGACGAAAACGTTGCGGATAAGGCTCAATTGACCGGATGGCAAACGCCATTTGAAACGCTCCGTCCTGCCGAGAGGGCGAGCGGCGGTAAATGGCGTCTGCAGGTCGATCCATCGTCCGAAAAGGCTGGAATCCCTCTCGAGGAGTGGAGGGATAGAACGGCCGCCGTCCAGACCCATCTGGCTGGCCATCGCCTGGGGAGAGAAATAGCCAAAAACAGCCTGGCCGCTGAAGAAGGTTTCCCCCAGGCACGAGAGGGCGAAGGCGTATTTCTGGATGATCGTGTCTCCGCTAACCAGATGGGTGATCAGGCGGGCGTTGGTCGTGATGGTGCGCCCGCGCACATCGGGGAGCGAAGAGAGGAGCGCCTGCCCATCCAGGTTGCGGAAAAAGAACTCCTCATTCGGGGCGAGTAGAGCCGTGCCCAGATAGGCGGAAAGCAGGCCGCATGGCTGGAGGCCAATTTCCATCAAGATCGAATAGGGTGGGCTGGACGAGTGATTATCTCTAAAAAACCAGGCATCTTCCGGCAGTTCGTATTCCACCTCGATGGCGGCTGGCGTCCTGAAATTCAGCCGCTCGCCTTCCAGGGCGGTCACCCGATCCATGAGCAGCAGGTCGCCATTAGGGATGCGCGGGTGGCGGCGTCCTTCGAAGATAGCGAACTCAGGTCCGAAGCACTTTGCCATAGACCCGACGGCGAATTCCTCCAGGTTCTGGCGGTTGAATATCGCCGGTTTCGCCGGATAAGGCTGAGCGGTGTCTGGCTTTTCTTCCGGGCAGGTGGGTGCGGCGAGCACTCCACTGAGTGCGTTGTACAGCGGCGCAACACCGGCGCCGAGCGCATCGACCAGGCGCCCGGCAGCATTGATTTGGGCCTGGAGCAGCGAGCCAGCAGCTTCCAGGGCCGCCTGACGGGTGCGCAAAAATTGGCTCTGTGCCTGACTGAGACGGTGGGAAATGCCGCTCAGGTTCACCGAAAGCTGAACGGGCAGTTCAATATGCTCCACGCCCCTGAGCAACAGGGTATCGTACAGTTTCTTCACCAGATCATCAAAAGCTAATTCTTCGGGCATTGCCTTCGCTTTCTGTCATCGATTTACCCGGCGAATGCCGGCAGATTGTCCGCCCAGCTCAATGGTGGCCGACAGGAGTGAATTGGCGAAATAGCGATCTCTGGCTGGCGGAAAGAGCGGCGAGAGGTCCAGGTTGACCTGGTGACTGACCAGGCGGGCGAGGACGCGCAAAATGGACGAAAGATCGTCGCTGCCGCGCCGGTTGATGGACACCGATAGAAAGGGTTTGGCTTTCAAAGTGTCCTCGATCCACTTAGAGCAATTAGCTCCCGCGCCCAATTCGATGAAAATCCGCGCTCCGTCCTCGTAGACGCGCTGCACCAGGCGGGGAAAATCCAGGCAGGTGGTCAGTGTTCGCCCGATACGGTCGGCAATCTTGTTCTGCTCGATGGGCATTCGCTGATAGTCAGCAGCGGAATAGAGGGCCACATCCGGAACGCGAGCCACCGGCCAGCAGTGCTGACGCATCAGAGCAGGATACTCACTTTCCATGGCGGGGCAGTGAAGCGCATAGTCGAAAGGCGCCTTGAGCGAGGGACATTTCAGCGCGCTGATTACGCGCTGGCAGCCGGCTGGTTCCCCGCCGATCACAACCTGGCGTGGGGTATTCACGTGGGTCAGGTAGACACGCGGCTCCGTCTTGAGGGCCTCGCGCACGACATCGGGCGGAGCCATCAGCACATAATTGCTCCACAGGCCGTTTGCAGAATCCCCTTCATCGGCCAAGGGCAGACCCCAGCTTTCGCGCACGGCGTTCATCGGCCCGGAGAGGCGTGAGCGGAAGAGGGGAGCTGTGCTCAGTAGACGATTGGGTTCGTCCGCATCTGCCCATACACCGGCTGCGAACATCATACTGTTTTCACCCAGGCTGTATCCGAACGCCGCTGTCGGGTGTACCTGGAAAATGTCCTGCAGGACGTGGGTGAACATGACCGACAGGCCGGTGCCTGAGCTCAGCATGGCTACCGCATCCGAGATCAAAGACGCTTCGGCGGCATCCAGATCCTCTTTGGAAGGTTTATACAGACTGCGAGGATACAGGAGCTGCTCGCGGATCACCCCGCCCAGATCGGCAGTCATTCCGCTGAGGAGGTCGAAAAGCTGAGGGAACAGATAGAACAGATCGCGGCCTACGCCTGGATAGGAATTGAACGCTCCGGGATAGACGAAGGCCACATCGCCGGTTTTACCCAGCGGAGAAGGGGTGAAATAACTTCCCAGGGGAGTCTGCCAGTCGCTGCCTGCTTCCACCGCTCTTGGAATGCCCTTGGAGGCATAATCGACCTCGCGCAGGGTTTCGGCTGGCGTACTGCCCAATAAAGCCAAAGCGAAGGGGGCACCAGAATGCGAGAGAAAACGCTGGAAAGCGTCGGCTGAAATGGCTGAGAGATTGTCGTCGCTGGATAATCGCGTGCGCAACCAGGCCAGCCCATCCAGCAACTCCGAAAGGTCGGCGCCGGCCAGCGGAAAGAGGCGCATGTCGGCCTCGGGCAATGAGGCGCTGACCGGCTGGCGGGGAACCTCGGCTTCCCGTAAGACGAGATGCATGAAGCTGCCCTCCGGTCCGAACCAATTGACGGCGGCAGCCCGCGGTGGAGCATACCTCGAGCGGAACCAGGGGCGGGATTCGGTCGGCGCGTAGAAAGCCAGGCGAGCCTCGCGTTGTATTCCTTTTGGTGCGGACCAGCCAGGCAATGCAGGAAGGAAGCGCTCATACAGGCACAAAGCTGATTTGGCCAAACCCGCCAGAGCCGAGACGGAGCCGCTCCAGCCGAAGTTCGCTGCGGTACTGCCCAAAGCAATGGCAGGAATAGGAGATGAGGGCTGGTAGACCGCCAGCAGGCCGCCAATCTCGGCGCGATCGAACTCCGGCAGCCCGCAGCCGGCGGCTTCCAGCAGGCCAATTTCTGCTGGCCTGGCTCCGGCTGCATCCAGGGACGCGCGGCAGGCAGCCGCCACATCGCGAGGAACGGGAATCCCGTCAGATGGCCTTGCCTCGGCAGCGCCTTGCAGGCAGGCGTAGATGCGCTGTCCCCGCGCAGCGGCTGAACTGGCTTTCTCGAAAACCAAAGCAACCGCGCCTTCACCCAAAGGCCAGGCGCTGAAGTTCTGATCAAAACTCAAGGTGACCACAGAAGCCGGGTCGGTGGAAAAGCCGGCGGGGGCAGCGGAGGGGTCCTCCAGCAGCGAGGAGGCTGCGACCAGCACAACATCGGCCTGGTTGCTGGCGAACAGCCCCGCCATATTGCGCATAGCCATAATTGGGAAGTTAAGTTCCGCGGGTGGGTATATGGTTGGAGTAGAAAATTTGACCAGCCGCTCGAGGTAGGGCAAGATGGCGGGTTGATTACCGTTTTTCGAGAAAGCGGAAGCAGCTACTGATCCGGGCGAGGACGGAGCGCCCGATTGGGTAATTAACGCTATACGCAGGCCAGTTGACCGGGTGTTCAACCCCGCGTCCTCCAACGCACGTTGCACCGCGCGCAACAGCAGCAGGTCGCCGGCCGAAAGAGCAGCGACATCATCGGGGGTTAGAAACAGCTTCTCCAGATCGATATCGAAGCGCTGCAAATATGCGCCAAACGGTGCGGTCCTTCCAGAAAGCGGGTCTTGAAATGCCCGTTGCGGGGCCGAGGTGAATTGCTGACGACCAGCGTAAATGGCGCGGGAAAAAGCCGCCAGATCCTCGCTGCCCGGAAGATAAACCTCCATACCGATAATCGCCAGCGCCAAACGGATGGGGTGACCGCTAAAAAGAATATCAACTGACATAACCGGTAGTTAAACCGTTTCTCGCCTGTGGACAGGCTGGTTCGACAGCAATTCCGCTAGATGTCTGCTGATCGTGCCTTCGAGAGCCAGGAAGCGCGCGTACAGCTTTCCGCTTTCGTCCTGGACGGTAATGTCGCCGACCACGGACGTGGCGCTGTGGGATTTCACCGCTAGCGTCACATATATCCGTTTGCCAAAAGGCAGGGGGCGGTATTGCTCAAAACGGTCAAGGCTCGACGGCAGGCATGGCGCGCCATCCTGATGCTGCGACCATACCAGCAGGCATTGTACGATGGCGTCATTGACGTAAGGGTTCACCGTTTGCACCGGAAACTGCCCCTGGGTGCGTTCATCTAATGGCGGGAGCAGACAGGTCATGGCCAGGCCTTCCGGGCTTACCCGAAGCACCGATTCTACACCCTGGAAAGAAGGCCCATGGAAAAGGATGCCTTTACGGTAAAGCTCTGCTCCAAGAGTGGGATGGCTGACGGCCGATTTAAATAAAGGGTCAAGGGGCGCAACGGGGGCGTCAGGCACTTCGGCGGCCAGATGGGCACGCAGGCTGTAGTGATATAAGGGCCGGCCGTTCTTGTTGTAGCTCCAGACCAGTGTGTCAAGGGTAAGGACGTCTTCCTTCCTGCTGCCGGCCTGTTTGACCTCCATCACATATTCTTTGGCGAGACCCTCGTCAAAGACGATGCCCTTCAGCACGCGGAAATCGTCCAAAGCGACGAACCGATAACCCGGATAAAGCTGCTCACAGGTGTTGACGGCCCAAGAGGCTGCGCAGGTGGCGGGCAGAACCGGCTTTAAGCCGATTTTATGGTCGTGAAGGAAGGGGTTGGCTTCAACGGTTAGACGGCGACGAACCTGGTGATGGTGGCGACCCGATTCCAGGCTAACCGGTGGGCGGGATGGCAGGCTTCCCCATACCACCTGGGCCATCCCTAGATGGGGGTGCAACAGCTCCTCGACCAGCAGGTCGGCGCCAACGTCGAATGGGATAATGGCCATGTGGCGCCGCTCAAACATCCTGCGCAGTTCGGGGGTAACCATACCGCCATCCCAGGGGCCCCAATTGATGGCCATCACATGACAGGATGGGTATTTTCGCTGCAACAGGTGGGCGGCTTTGTCGAGCACCTCGTTAGCGATTGCGTAATCGGATTGTCCGGGGTTGCCAGTCACCGCCACGATGGATGAGAATAGCACCAGGAAACGCAACTTCTCCGGCGGGACGCAGCTCAATAGGTTGCCGAGGCCGGTTACTTTAGGTGCGAACACGCTGGTGAAATCCTCTTCGCTCTTGCGGTCGATTAGTTTGTCGGCCAAATTCCCGGCGCCATGCAGGATGCCGGTTATCTGGCCGAGGCGCTGTTCGGCTTCCGCGACGGCCTTGCGCAGGGCTTGGCCGTCTGTCACGTCGACGCTCAGGTATTCAGCCTGACCACCGGCTGCAGCGACGGCCTCCAGCGTACGGCGAATCTCACGCCCGGCGGTCAGGTTACGGTACAGCTTTTGCACCTGCTGGGGTGACGGTTTCTGGCCCTGGGTGGTCAGAAAGCCGGCGATGGCCTTCTTCAGACCGCTTTCTTCTTGCACCCCTTGCGCCCAATCCGGCTCGCTCTGATCCAGCGGTGTGCGGCCGAGCAAGATGAAGCGGCAATGGACTCTCTCGGCCATGCGGGTGACGCAGCGCGCGGTAACTCCTCTCGCCCCGCCGCTCACCAGAACCACGGTAGAGGAATCCAATAGAGCGGCCATGCTCATTTTGCCCCATCTCCACTCGGCTCGACGGCCAAAGTAACGCGCCCCTGCGGGCCGTACGCCACCTCGACCAGCAGCCGGTTTGGATCGTGCAGCTCAGCGGCGACGGCTTGGGCAGCCTGCTCGACAGACAAGCCGGGGTTGAGGTCGATGGCGCGGCAAAATACGTTTTCCCATTCCAGGCTGAGGGTTTTTACCAAGCCAAACAACCCTCCCGAAACCGGATCATAACCATCACTGCCGGATAACCCAAAGTTCCCATCCAGGCGCGTTACAGCGGCGAAAATGCCCCGACCTTTCGCGGCGGCTGAAACCAAAGATTCTTTCAAGTGCTTGGCGATCAGGAAGATGGTTTTGACGATGATCGATTCGCTCTCCGCCAGGACGATATTTCCATCACTAAGCTTGCTGGCAGGCGGATCCAGGTGAACGAAAGCTCCGACCTGCCCATAGGTGCTTTGGAGTTTTTCCAGCGTCTGACGGAGGTGCACTTCGTTCAGATTTTCCAGCTCGACACGATCGATGCCTTCCCTTAGGGCAGACCGCTGCGGAGCAACCGTCCTTGGCAGACTGAGCACCACGACTTTCGCACCTTCGTTTGCCAGAGCGCCGGCCAGTGCATCTGTCAATGGTGTGCCATCATCGGTGATCAGGCAGATGTGAGCCTCAGGAAGCCCCAGGTCAATGGTATCCGGAACCGGCAATGGTTTGATGCGCAGCATACCCTGCGGGATGGCATTATAGACCGCCGTGGGCGCGCGGCTTTCCACGGACGCGGCCTGAGGCTGGGTATTGTGATTGCCATTTTGGCCCAGATATTCCACCACCTGCCCAAGGGTGCGCATTTCGGATAGAGCAGTGCTGTCGGCTTTCGGCAGGGCGGGGAAGCGCTCCTGCATGGCGCCGAGGATCTCAACCCGCTTGATCGAATCGATGCCCAGATCGGCCTCCATGTCCATGTTCAGCTCGAGCATCTCGGACGGATAGCCGGTCTTCTCGCTGACCACTTCCAGCAGGGCGGCCTGTAATTGTTCGGGATCGACGCTCCCGCTTTCAATGCGAGATGCTGGGGCGGAGGTCACCGTTGTGGCAGTCGCTGTTGATGTGGGCGCCTCAGCCGCAGGAGCCTCTGGCCGGTCTGGGGGAGTTGCAACGCTGGAAACGGTGTCCGCTCCCCGGACCATGTACTCGACCACCTGCCCAAGGGTGCGCATTTCGGATAGAGCAGTGCTGTCGGCTTTCGGCAGAGCCGGGAAGCGCTCCTGCATGGCGCCGAGGATCTCGACCCGCTTGATCGAATCGATGCCTAGATCGGCCTCCATGTCCATGTTGAGCTCGAGCATCTCGGACGGATAGCCGGTCTTATCGCTGACCACCTCCAGCAAGGCGGCCTGCAATTGTTCGATCCCGACGGCAGTCTGTTTTTGTGAGGGTGTTGCTGCGTTCACCGTAGGCGCTGCGATGGTTGCTTCTGCAGGTATGGAGGCGGTTGCCGCAACTTCACCTAGACTCTTCGCCATGTACTCGACCACCTGGCCAAGGGTGCGCATCTCGGACAGCGCGGAAGCATCGATTTTTGGCAGAGTGGGGAAGCGCTCCTGCATGGCGCCGAGGATCTCGACCCGCTTGATCGAATCAATACCCAAATCGGCTTCCATGTCCATGCTCAGCTCGAGCATCTCGGAAGGATAGCCGGTCTTTTCGGAGACGATTTCCAGCAAAGCCGTTTGCAGCGCGGAGGTCGAAATCGCACTCGCGGCAACCTGCGAGGATGGCTGTGCCGGCACGGTCACTGGAATTGCTGGGGTTGGCGCCGGTGTTGCCGCTACCGCGGTTGCCTCTGTGTGCGCCTGCGTCTGGGGCTGGTAACCGTTTCCATTGTTACCATTCCCGTTGGTTGGGGCGACCTCTTGGGGAACGGAAGTGAAGGCAGCCTGGCCGCCTTGAGGCTCCGCATGCCAGGAGCCCAGCGGAGATGCAGGAGCCGCTGCGGCATTCCCGCTGTTTTGACCGAAGGCGTTGCGCTCCAGGAGGTCGTATTGCTGCTGGATCAAGCGGATGAAATGGCGGGAAAATTCACTCTGGTTGCCAAGATATTTCTCGTGGACGCGTAAGGTCTCGTCTTGGTGATCGTGGAAGCGCATCAGGCTGCGTTCGAGGCCCTGCATTACCTGGGCAGCCTGGCTGGCGTTGCCGCTGGAAAGGACGCCCATCTCCATTTGCGCCAGATTAGAGAATATCTTGGCGTACTCGGCTTCGTTCTGCAGGTATTGCTCATGGACGCGCTGGGTCTCCGTCTGGTGCGTCTGGAACTGAGCCAGGGTAGCTTCCATGGCGCGCATTATTTCGCTCATGTAATTGTGGTCGCTGTGGTTGGTCGTCATTGAAGAAGGTGTTGTCGGCTTTGGCGTGGATTGGGAGGACGGCAAGGATGGTAACGGAGCTGCCAGAGGGGGCGCAGGCATTGGCCTTGCTGCTTCGGTCGGCTTTGGAGCGGCTGCAGAAGGCGAAGGAGCTGACGCGGTGGCTTGGGCCGCCGGGGCAGCCGCAGCGCTGATCTTGAAGCCGTCGTTAAGGGCTTTTTCGAAAGCCGAACGAGTCTTCTCGGTCATATACAGGCCAGCATTGATGGTCACAGCTACGCTGCTCTTCTTACGCGGTTTATCGACTGTGCGCGGCGCCTGGTAGGGATCGAAGCCTTCCAGATTGAGGCCGGCCACGCGCAGTTGCACGACCGCCTCGCGCAATTGTCGGTCGCTATCCTTCTTGGCGCTGGCGTTCAAAGCCACGGCCATATGCGGTTTCCCTTCCAGGATATTGTTCACCAGATTGGTGAGGACGCTTTTTGGCCCGATCTCGATGAAAATAGAACCGCCTTCTGAGTAGATGGCCTCGATCTCGTCTTTGAAGAGGACAGAATGGAGCATGTGCTCGGCCAGAATCTTGCGGATGGATTTCGGATCGTCTGGGTAACGCAGCCCGCTGGTGTTAGAGTAAACGGCGACCTTCGGGGTCTTGAATTCGGCTTGTTTGATCGCCTCAGCGAATGGTTTTTGCGCATGGCCGACAAGCGAGGTGTGAAAGGCAGCCGAGACGGTCAACGGAACGGCCGAGAAGCCCTTGGCGGTGAGCGCTTGCTGCGCCGCTGCGATGGCGGCTTTCGGGCCGGCCAACACCACCTGGTTATTGGAATTGTAATTGGCTAAGGTAATATCCGGGAAAGCCTTGATCTCCTCGACCAACCGGACGATGTCGCCTTTGATAGCCAGCATACCGCCGGCGTCGAAATCAGGATCGTCGGGCGCAGCCATAGCCTGTCCGCGGGATTTGGCCAGGAAGTAATAATCCTGGTCGCTGAGCACACCAGCCGCCCACAAAGCGGTCAGCTCGCCAAAGCTATGTCCGGCGGTGAAATCTGCATGGAAACCAGCCTGCTCGAGCAGTTTGTACATGGCCACGCTCAGTGTGCCGATGGCAGGCTGGGCGTTTTCGGTGCGTGTCAGTTCGATAGTTTGCTGTTCCTTCTGAGCATCATCGAAAGCGGGGATTGGATAGACCACCCGTGAGAGCGGTTGACGCCCATCCTTCAGGAAGAGCTCGTCCATCTCAGCGAATGCCTCGCGCACCAGCGGGAAATTAACGGCCAGCTCGCGGCCCATGTCCACATACTGAGATCCCTGCCCCGGGAAAAGCGCGACGATCTTCCCTTTGGGGTCCAGACCAGATTTGCGGTAATAGATCCCCTTTGGATTCTCCCAGCTTTCTTCGGCGGGCTTTTCTTGAAGGGTCTTCGCGGCCAGTTCTAACAATTCGGCAGCTTCATCTGGCGATGCAGCTAGAAATCCCACGCGCGCCGAGGTTTGGGGAATTGCCTGTTTCGAGGCATCGACGAGATGGTTGTAGGTTTGCTGCCGATCCTCGGCGCGCAGCGCGGATAGCGCCTCTTTGCACGCATTGGCAAGTTGCGACGGATCGGCGGCAGAGAGGATGATGGCCTGAGGCACGCTTTGGACGCGGTAGGCATTGCTATGCTCGTGGGTGTATTCCTCCAGCGTCAAGTGCCAATTCGTGCCGCCGAAACCGAAGGAACTGACCCCCGCCCGGCGCGGCGGCAGGCTTGCAGCCCGTATCCATGGACGGGTCTCTGTGTTCAGGTAAAATGGCGAATTTTCGATGCCAAGTTTGGGATTGGGCCGCTTGACATTAATGGTCGGAGGTAAAACCTTATGGTGCAGCGCCAGCGCGGTCTTGATCAGGCTGGCTACACCTGCGGCGGCTTTCGTATGCGCGATCTGCGATTTGACGGTACCCAGGGCGATGTACTGGCGTTGAGGATTGTTCTCACCGAATACCTCGATCAAACCCTGAAACTCAGCTGGATCGCCGGCTGTCGTTCCGGTGCCGTGCGCCTCGATCAACCCTACGGTCGTGGGCTCGTAACCGGCATCCTCGTAAGCGCGACGCAGGGCCAACGCCTGGCCGGATGGGCGAGGTGCGTAAATGCTCTTGAAGCGCCCATCCGAAGAGCTGCCTATCCCGCGGATCACTGCGTAAATGCGATCCCCGTCGCGTTCGGCGTCGGCCAGCCGTTTGAGCACCACCATGCCCAAACCCTCTCCAACCATCATCCCATCGGAGTCGGCGTCGAAGGCGCGCACGTGGTCGCCTCTGGTGAAAGCGGGCGTCTTGCTGAAACAAATGTATGAGCCAATAGAGTTGTCGGTATCCAGGCCGCCGGAGATCATCATCGAAGCGCGGCCAAGGGTCAGCTCGTCGATGGCCATCTTGATGGCCGCCAGCGAGCTGGCGCAAGCGGCGTCCACCACGCAGTTAGAGCCTCCCAGGTCGAAGCGGTTGGCGATGCGACCGGCGATCACATTGCCGATCGTACCCGGGAAGGCGTTTTCCTCCCAGCCGATGTAATAGGATTTAATCTTCTGGATAATGCGTTGGGTGTCCGGTTCTGAAATACCCGCGCTGCGCAATACTTTTTCCCAAACAGGATACTGCAGCCGTGCCATGAGGGGGATGTACAGTTTGGTCGATAGCCCCACCACGCCCAGCGTGACGCCTGTGTGAGCGCGATCAAATTCGCTGCCTTCGCCGTAGCCGGCGTCTTCCAGAGCGTCCCGAGCGACGACCAGCGCCAGCAGTTGCGAGACGTCGGTCACCTCGAGGATGTTCGGCGGCAGGCCGAATTCAATCGGGTCGAATACGACGTCGGGGATAAAACCGCCCCGCTTGCTGTACACCTTATCCTCTTTGGTTGGATCGGGGTCATAATAATCCTCGATCTTCCAGCGCGACGGGGGGACGTCGATGATACAGTCGATCTTGCGCAGGATATTGTCCCAATATTCCGGCAGATTCTTCGCGTTTGGGAAAATCGAAGCCATTCCAACGATGGCGATTGGCGTCGTATGGATGCCGGCTGTGCGACTCGGGTTATCAGCCTCATGATCAGGCGTCATATCGCATGTCCTCCATCTTTCATAATTTGCGAGATTTGTCCGTACGGTGTCAATGTGAAACATACCCTCCGTGAAAGGCTTGCTTGTTGGTTTAACCCAACGGATGCCAGTTGGTTTCGTTCTTAACGGATGAATTTTGTGCTAATTCTTGGAGTGTAAGAGAAATAGAATAGCCGGCATTGCGTAAGATTGGGCGTCGCGCACATGCACGAATAGGGCGGTTTATGCGTCGCAGGCGGCTTTAGCGGGGGAATTCTGTAGAATGTTATAATCCAGGATATCTTGCCAACCAGGTTGGAAACATTTCCATTCGTGAGCGATCAGATTATCCAAAGGCAGGATCGAAGCCGCATCGAACCCAAACCGGATCGAAACGGGTTGAGTGAGCACGTCAAAATGCGTCGCGCACATTGGGATCGCGTGGCGGAAACTTACGTTTCTAAAGAAAGTTTGGGGCGTTTCTATCACCGTTATCTGGCGCGCATCTATCAATTTTTAATTCCGCCGGGTTTACGGGTGCTGGAAGTGGGCAGCGGATCGGGCGATCTGCTGGCGGCCGTTCACCCAAGACAAGGGGTCGGTCTGGATATTTCCGGCAAAATGGTCGCGGATGCGCAAAGGCGCCATCCCGAATTGAATTTCATCCAGGCGGATGGGCATAACCTCCCTTTATCCGGGACCTTCGATGCCATTATCCTTTCCGATCTGGTCAACGATGTGTGGGACGTCCAGCGCATTCTGGAACAGCTACATTCCTTATGTGAGCCGCGCACCCGCCTCGTGCTGAATTATTACAGCCGAGTCTGGCAGCCTCTTCTAATGGCGGCTGAATGGACAGGTCTGGCCAGGCCGAAATTGCCGCAAAACTGGCTAACCCATGAGGATTTGGCCAACCTGCTCTATCTGGCCGGTTTCGAAATCATCCGCACCCGTCAGGAAATCCTCTGGCCTCTGCCGGTGCGCATCCTGGATGTGTTTTTCAACCGCTTTTTGGTCAAACTCTGGCCTTTCAAACTGCTAGCGCTGACGAATCTGCTCATTGCGCGTCCGGCACCGGAAGAAGCGGATGAGAATTCAAAACCGACGGTTTCCGTGATCATCCCGGCCCGAAATGAAGCCGGCAATATCCCCCACATCTTTGCGCGCGTACCCGAAATGGGTGCCTGGACGGAGCTGATCTTTGTTGAAGGCCATTCCAAAGATAAAACCAACGAGATCATTCAGCAGGAGATAGCCCACCACCCTGAGCGCCGCTGCAAGCTGCTAAAACAAACCGGAAAAGGCAAAGGCGACGCGGTGCGACTTGGTTTCGCGCAGGCCAGCGGCGATGTGCTGATGATCCTGGACGCGGATTTGACCGTCCCGCCTGAGGACCTGCCGCGTTTCTACCAGGCCCTCATCTCGGGCAAGGGCGAGCTGGTCAATGGTGTGCGGTTGGTCTATCCCATGGCAGATCAGGCCATGCGCTTTTTCAACTTCCTGGGGAATAAATTCTTCAGCCTGGCGTTTTCCTGGCTGCTGGAACAACCGGTTAAGGATACCCTGTGCGGGACCAAGGTAATCTCACGGCGGGATTACGAGAGTCTTGCCGCTAACCGCGCTTACTTCGGCGACTTTGATCCATTCGGCGATTTCGACCTGTTGTTTGGCGCTGCCAGATTAAATCTCAAAATCGTCGATCTGCCCGTCCATTACGGCGAACGCACCTACGGGACAACGAATATTCAGCGGTGGAAACACGGCTGGTTATTGCTGCGCATGGTGGCGTTTGCAGCTTTTCGTCTGAAATTCACGTAGATTAAGGCTCATATTTCGATGTCTAACGGAAGACCAATCGCTCTCAAGCTTCTGCCCATCCAGGAATACGTCCAGGCCAATCCGTCCGATCCGATGAAATATTATTACTGGCCTTTGATCGGGACTCTCTATCGGCGTCGGGTGGAGATGTGCCTGGCGGAGACCACCGGCGGCGAGCGAGTTCTGGACGTCGGCTTTGGCGCCGGGCTGACTTTCCTGAATCTGGCGGAACGTTATCGGCAGATATATGGCCTGGAGCTGAAGGCGCCCATTGATCAAATCGAACGCTCTTTCCGCGCGAGGGGGATCGATGTTCACTTATCCCTGGGGAATGTCACCCGCATGCAGTTCCCCGACGATTACTTCGACACCGTGCTGATCATCAGCGTTCTGGAACACCTGAGGCCCGACGACTTGAAAGCCGCTTTCAGCGAAATGCGGCGGGTGCTCAAACCCGGCGGACAACTCGTGTACGGCGTGCCGGTGGAACGCCCACTGATGGTGTTCATGTTTCGGATGATGGGGGTTGACATTCGCGAACACCACTTCGCCACCGAGAAGGATGTTCGCGAAGCAGCCTCGGCCGCCCTCAGCATGGTGCGCATCGTCGATCTGCGCCTACCTATTCCTGCCCTCGGCTCAATCTATCAGGTGGGCCATTTCCGCAGAATAAACTGAGGATTCTTCAGATCAATAAGGACCGGTTGGGCTTTCGCGAAGCCAGAACAAGGCGAAGCCGAGCAGGGAAACCGCGCCGCTGACCATCAAGGCCCCATTCAAGCCAATATGATTGGCCAGGCTGGTGCCGACCAGAGGACCGATGATGGTTGCCAGATACGTAAGACTTTGAGCGAATGATACAAAAACGGCGCTGAGTTTTGGCGGTATGGTTCTCATCAGTTCGTCAAAGAAGACCAGATTCAGGCCGGCTTGAAAGATGCCAGAGCCGCCCGAGATCACCGCGATCAGCCATTCCTGACGAGTCAGCGCAACCAGAACGGGGTAAATTGACAGACCCAGCGTGGTCCACAAAAGGATGCGACGCGAGCCGCGCAGGCGCGATTGCTGAATCCAGAAGAAATAGCCGATGATCAGAATGGCAGTCTGTACGGTATTAAATATGCCGATCCAGGCATCCGAGGCAGCCACCACGCGAACGTAGTACAGGGGAAACAGCGGCGTCGCCAGAGCGATGCCACATTGGAAGACGAACTGCTTGCCTATAAAGGCCAGAAAGGGTTTTTCCGTGCGGAATTGGGCCAGATATTCTCGGATCGTCTCCTTGAAACTCGCACCGGTGAAATCAGCGGGATCATTCTGCTCAAGCCTGATGCGGTTTGAGTAGAAATAGCTGATCAATCCGCCGGTAGAAAGCACGAGGAAGACGATCGAATAATTGATTGGGAAGTCAATGGCAGAAAGCGCCTGGCCGGTCAATACCACGGCGATGGACGTAGAGAGGCCCAGCACAGACCAGCGGCGGCTCATCAGATCGAAACGCCGGCCAGGTCCTGCCACGCTGTTCATTACGACATTGAACGTGATCGATACGATCGTTTGCGGGAGGGTCATCACTGCCCAAATGGACAGAACGACGTAAATCAGTGCAGGCCCGCGAAGGAAAATAGCTGCCAACCCGGTCAATCCGTAAGCCAGGATGGTGATCAGGCGGGGTAAGCTATACCAGGGAACCTGATCCCGCTGGCGTTGCAGATACCTTCCCAGCGGAATGGACAGCACCAACCCGGTGATGGCCGGCATGGCTGTCAGCAAACCGACCTGCACGTTGCTGGCGCCAGCGCGCGCCAGAAAAACTGGCAAGAACGGCGCGGCAGCGCTGGCCAATCCAACGCCGATGGCGTCCAATTGGACGTACCGGAAGTTGCGCCGATCGGTCTCAGAGGTATAGACGGGCGTACTTAACAGGCGTGAGAAATTCACTTCCCCTCGCGAGAATTAATAATTTTACTCTTTTGGCCTGCTTCGGCTTGCTCGAGTCGGGCGTCACCCTCCCCGCAGGCGCACGTCCAGCGCAGTAAATCGTTCGCGCGTCTTGCTGTTGTTCACTGCAATCGCAATGGCGCGCTTATCCCCCGCCAAAACGCACAGCTTGCGCGCGCGGGTGACCGCAGTGTACAGCAGGTTGCGCTGGAGCATAAGATAATGCTGCTTCACGACAGGGATCACCACGGCCGGAAATTCCGATCCCTGGGATTTATGCACTGAAATGGCATAGGATAAGACGAGCTGGTCGGCTTCGCTCCAATCATACACCACGAGGCGCTCATCGAAGCGGACACTTAACGTCTGATCTTCGAGCGAAATGCGCTCCAGGCGGCCGATATCCCCGTTGAACACATCTTTATCGTAATTGTTTACCGTTTGCATGACCTTATCGCCTGTGCGCATGAGTTGTCCGAACAGACTGCGCTCGGTTTTCCCGTTCGCGGGTGGATTCAAGGCGGCCTGGAGACGCAGATTGAGCGCATCCACTCCGGCTGCGCCGCGGTACATAGGCGCCAAGACCTGGACATCAATGAGGGGATTGAAGCCGAAGCGGTGTGGGATGCGATGGACCACCAGATCTTCGATCCAGGCAGCGGCTTCTTCGGGCGTCTCGGCTGGGAAGAGGAAGAAATCTTGGCTGTCCGCGGGAAATAAAGGCATCTGGCCCTGATTGATGCGATGGGCATTGACGATGATGTGAGAGCTGGCCGCCTGGCGAAAAATCTGGCTGAGACGGACGACCCGGGCGAGACCGCTGTCGATGACGTCACGAAGCACATCCCCGGCACCAACCGAAGGAAGCTGGTCGACGTCTCCCACCAGCAGCAGGTGAGTACCCGGCTGGAGCGCCTTCACCAGGTGATTTGCGAGCAGCAAATCGAGCATGGAAGCCTCATCCACCACCAGCAGGTCGACAGGCAATGGATCGTCTTCGTTGTGTTTGAATCCCTCGCCGGGTTTATATCCAAGCAGGCGGTGGATGGTCACGGCAGGATGGCCGGTCGATTCGGACAGGCGTTTGGCGGCTCGTCCGGTGGGCGCGGCCAGAGCAAATCGGCGGTGTTCCATTTCGAGCGCGGCAATCAGCGCTTTGATCGTAGTGGTCTTGCCGGTGCCCGGTCCGCCGGTGAGCACGGTGAGTGGATAGGTCAAGGCGGTTTGTACGGCGGTGCGCTGTTCTTCAGAGAGAGGAGCATCGAGCAGAGAGAGGGCATCGGCGCCAGGCAGTCTGGTCTGCAGGCTTCTCAGTCTGGAAGTGGGCGCCGCTGCAATGCGCCGGAGATGCGCGGCGACGCCCGTCTCGCCGGCATAAAAAGGAGCCAGGTAAACGGCGGTTTGCTCACGGATGGCGGCAGGATCTTCTTTGCCGGCCTGGAGGGGGAGTAAGTCGACGCGGATGCGCTCGTCTTTTGCCAGCCGCTCAACGGCGGGCGGTATCAGAGACGGATCGACCTCGAGCAGTTCGGCGGCTTTCTGCAGGAGCACCTCGCGCGGCGAGTAGACATGGCCCTCGTTGCTCATCTCATTCAGGGCGAAGACGATCCCCGCTTCGATGCGAGAAGGATGATCGGCGGGCAGTCCGAGCGCCTGGGCGATGCGGTCGGCGGTCTTGAAGCCGATGCCGTGGATATCCCGCGCCAGCCGGTACGGGTCGGACTGCACCACGCTTAACGCCATCTGCCCATATTGTTTGTATATTTTGATCGCCAGGTTGGTGCTCACCCCGTGACCATGCAGAAAGAGCATGATTTCTTTTATATGCTTTTGTTCCTCCCAGGCCGCCCGGATCTGGGCCATGCGTTTAGGGCCAATATCCGGCACCTGGGACAACGCATCGGGTTCGTTCTCGATGACTTCCAGGGTGCGCTCGCCAAACGCAGCTACGATGCGCTCAGCCAGTTTTGGTCCGATACCGCGGATCAGGCCTGAGCCCAGGTACCGTCGAATACCCTCCGTGGTGGCCGGGAGCGCCTGTTCGCAAACCTCGACGGCGAACTGGAGGCCGTGTTGGGGGTGGGTTTCCCAATGGCCGCTTAAGCGCAGGTATTCTCCTGGCGTCACCTGAGGAAGATTGCCCACCACTGTGACCAATCCTTCATGATTGCGCCCGGGCGCGTTGCGCTGCTCAGGCTTGAGGCGCACCACGGAGTAGCCATTTTCGATGTTATAATACGTAAGCCGTTCCACCGAGCCGGAAAGGGTATCCATGTGTGCAAATTGTATGCCGGGGCTGGAAGAGCGTCAAGCAGGGGCGGGCGGGTCGAATTAACCGGCTAACTGAGATTACTGCGCATAGCGGATTTTCGTTTAGGTTCTGGCTGAAACCGATGCAGTTAGCGTGTTGTCATATCCGATGGATGTATGGCGCAGTAATTTCCAATCTTCCTGGGGAACAAAACACTCAGTTATGGCGTTAAACTAACATATGACCGTCGGGATTCAGTTAGCCCATTTCCCAGGCGGCATGAATTATGAGGAGGAAAAACCATGTTCCGCTCAGTGTTCTTACGTATTTTGGTAGCTACAGTTCTTCTGTCGGTGGCATTATCGGCCTGTAATGTTGGCGGAGGAGCGGCCGTTCCACCGACCCTTGATCCCGGTGTGGTAGCGTCGGCGGTCGCTGCCGCGCAGACACAAGCCGTAGCCACCATCTCTGCGCAGGCAACCGAAACGGCCCTGGCTGCCCCATCTCCCACCAACACCGTCCCGCCCGAGCCCACAGCCACGGCGACAGTAACTCCAACCACCTTTGTTCTGGCCACATCCACACCAACCCGTGTCGTGTTTCCTACGTTGGCAGTGACCGCTACGAAAGCCGCGCCAACCATCACGCCAACACCATCCGCGTTCGCCTGCTCGGTCACGGCCATGACCCCCGCCAACAATGCTAAATTTAAACCAAATGAGCCATTTGACCTTAACGTCACCTTTAAAAACATTGGCACCCAGAGCTGGGACGCCGGCGACGTCGATTTCCACTATGTGGAGGGTACGAAATTCCAGGACAAGGTGGATGTCTTGGACCTGCCGGCGACCACCAAACCCGGCGAGACGGTCAAATTCATCGTCGACATGACCGCACCTAACACGGTCGGCTCTTTCAACGCAGTCTGGGCGCTTACCGGAGGTGGAAAGGCCAATTTCTGTAAAATTACCATCACTATCAGAGTGGAACAATAAGCGTTCATCCGCATGAGATAAGCCGCCCGATCAAGGGCGGCTTTTTGCGCTCTGTTCAAATCAGAAAGGATTTGATATGATTGTTTTTGTTAGCCGATTGACCTCGGCCATTGGGCCGAGGTCTTTGTGTGATTTGGTTTTTTTTGATTGGTTG
Source organism: Anaerolineaceae bacterium (assembly GCA_034435955.1). GTDB lineage: Bacteria > Chloroflexota > Anaerolineae > Anaerolineales > Anaerolineaceae > DAOTWA01. The sequence goes on from DAOTWA010000019.1 coordinate 28,375, forward strand.
AGACCTGGATGATTATTGAACGTAACGACATCCGCAACATTGCGATTATCGCCCATGTAGACCACGGCAAGACCACCCTCGTGGATGGTATGCTGAAACAAGCCCGCGTTTTCCGCGAGAACCAGCAGGTGGTCGAACGAGTGATGGATTCGAACGCGCTGGAGCGCGAGCGCGGCATTACGATATTGGCCAAGAACACCGCCATCACAGTGAACGATCCCAGCAACGGCCAACCGGTCAAGATCAATATCGTAGACACGCCAGGCCACGCCGATTTCGGCGGCGAGGTGGAGCGGGTGATGAACATGGTCGACGGCGTGCTGCTGCTGGTGGACGCGGCTGAAGGGCCCATGCCGCAGACGCGTTTTGTGCTTAAGAAAGCCCTCGAGATGGGTCACGGCGCAATCGTCGTGATCAACAAGATGGACCGCCGCGATGCCGATCCAATCCGCACGTTGAACCAGACATTCGATCTGTTCATCGAGCTGGGCGCCGACGATCATCAGGCAGATTTTCCAGTGGTCTACACCAACGCGGTCACTGGTCAGGCCGGTCTCAGCCCGGAGCTGGGGCCGGACCTGCAGCCGCTTTTCGAGGCTATCCTCCGACACATCCCTGCCCCGCAGGTTGACGTGGATGCCCCGTTACAGCTTCTGGTCGCCAATCTGGGCTACGATGATTACCGCGGGGTCACTGCCGTGGGTCGCATTTTTGCTGGCCGTATCCACGCCGGGCAGAGCGTGGCCCGCATCAGCCTGAGCGGCGAAATCCTGCCCGAGCGCATACGCTACCTTTACGTTCATCAAGGGCTGGAGCGCATCGAGGTGGAATCGGCTGAAGCGGGCGAGATCGTCGCCATCGCCGGCCTGGAGGGGATCGCGATCGGCGAGACGCTGGCAGACGCCGAGCATCCGCTCGCTCTACCGCCCATCCGCGTCGAAGAGCCCACCGTGCGCATGACCTTCGGGGTGAACACCTCGCCGTTTTCCGGCCGTGAAGGGAAATGGAGCACCTCGCGAAAGCTGCGCGAGCGGCTGATGGCCGAGCTGCGCAACAACGTGGCTTTGCGCGTAGAAGAAACCGAATCGCCGGATACCTTCATCGTTTCCGGGCGAGGCGAGCTGCACCTGGCCATTCTGATTGAAACCATGAGGCGGGAGGGTTACGAGTTCCAGGTATCCAAGCCAGAGCCGATCCTTCGTCTCGGATCGCATGGGGAGACGCTCGAGCCGTTCGAAGAGGTTCACATCGAGACGAGCGCGGATACCATGGGAGCGGTGGTCGAGATGTTAGGAGCACGCCGCGGGCAGATGATGGATATGGTCAACCTGCCCGATGGGGGTGTGCGGCTGATATATCTGGTTCCGACGCGTGGATTATTAGGATTTCGCTACCAGTTTCTGACCGCCACGAGGGGGGTGGGGGTGATGAACACCCTGTTTCACGGTTATGCCCCGTTCGCCGGACCGATCCCGTCCCGCAGCGTCAGTTCCATCGTGGCCTGGGAGGATGGGATCACAACCACGTATGGGTTAAAGAATGCGGAGGAACGCGGCACACTCTTCATAGGTCCTGGCGTGGAAGTGTACGAGGGCATGGTGGTGGGGGAGACCAAGCGCCCGGACGATGTCACCATTAATGTGTGTAAAAAGAAGCACTTGACCAATGTGCGCTCATCGAATGAAGACATTCAGGTCAGATTGACGCCCCCGCGTGAAATGAGCCTGGACGAGGCTATCGAATATCTGGCCGAAGATGAGCTCCTCGAGGTTACCCCGCAGAATTACCGCATTCGCAAGCGCATTCTGGACAGCGAAGAACGCGGAAAGACTGCCAAACGGGCGAAAGAATCCCAGGCCGTCTGAAAATTAATGTCATTTTTGTCAATTGACGGAGAGACGAAACGGTGTTAAAATGATACCGACCGGTTGGTATCAATTTTTGCGGACAGATACTTTTGCAGAAACGCAGTGAAGAGACGCGCAGTCGAATCCTTGCCGCCGCGGTGGAATGTTTTTCACGCGACGGCTACGAAGCCACGGGTGTGGCCGAAATTTGTAAACGGGCGGGGGTCAGCAAGGGAGCTTTTTACCACCACTTTGCCACCAAACAGGCTGTCTTTCTGGAGATTCTCAACGAGTGGTTGGGCAATCTAGATGCTCAACTTACCGCCATCCACCTGCGTGCGCACGACGTGCCCGATGCCCTGCTGGAGATGGCCGCTATGATCCGCCCGATTTTCGAAACAGCCATCGGTCGGCTGCCCATGTTTCTCGAATTCTGGCTGCACGCCAGCCGTGATCCGCAAATCTGGCAAGCCACCATCACCCCTTACCGCCATTATCGGAAGTATTTCGCCAATCTGTTGCGCCAGGGTATCGCCGAAGGATCACTTCGCCCCATGGATGTGGAAGTTGGCGCCCAGGCGGTTGTGTCTATGGCGGTGGGTATCTTTTTACAGGGTGTGCTCGATCCGCAAGGCGCCGATTGGAGTCAGAGCACGCAGGATAGTATCCGCATCTTGATCGAGGGAATGCGACGGAGGTAAAGATGATTCTAGTCACCGGTGCAACCGGCCATATTGGGAATGTGCTGGTGCGCGAGTTGGTCGCCCGGGGGGAGCGTGTGCGCGTGCTGGTCCAGCCAGGCGATGATATCACCCCACTGGAAGGGCTGGAGGTTGAGCGCTGTACAGGCGATGTTCTGGACATGGATTCGCTCAAGGCGGCCATGGCGGACGTCGAATATGTCTATCACCTAGCAGGGATGATCTCTCTAATGCCAGATCAATGGGAAAAACTATACCAGGTCAACGTGGTGGGAACGCGCAATGTGATCCAGGCCTGCCGTGAGTGCGGCGTTAAACGACTGGTGTATACCAGTTCCATCCACGCCATCGTCCCTTCACCACATGGTTTGGCGACGGACGAAACCCGTCCTTTCGACCCGGCTCAGGCGGTGGGTGAATACGACCGCTCAAAGGCGATGGCCACTTTGGAGGTGCTGGAAGCCTGCCGCCAGGGACTGGATGCGGTTATCGTCTGTCCCACGGGCGTTATAGGCCCGTACGACTTCCGTCTGTCCGAAATGGGGAGTCTGCTCCTCGATGGGTGGAAGCACCGCCGACACATTATTCTGGATGGGGCCTATGACTTCGTGGACGTGCGTGACGTGGTTGAAGGGATGCGTCTGGCCTGCGAACGCGGCCGCGCGGGTGAATACTACATTTTATCCGGGGAACGCATAACCATAAGAGAAATCTTCCAGACAGTAGCCGAGATTAAAGGCGAGCTGGTGGATTTCGTCAAGATACCAATCCGCCTGGCCAAAGCGGCGGCTCATTTCGCGCCATTTTATTATCGTATGACGAAGCGTAAGCCGCGCTTCACGCCGTATTCGCTCAAGACGGTGTTGAGCAATTCGCACATTCGCTCCGAAAAAGCCCGCCATGAGCTCGGATACAGGCCGCGCTCGATACGCGAATCAATCGCCGACACAATTAACTGGTTTTTACAAAATCAGCATCGTATTCCTGCGCTGGTCAAGAATGAAAAATAAGCCATCCCATGATTTTAAGAACCTTGTTGCTCTGGTTACCGGCGCCTCCAGTGGGATCGGGGCAATGACTGCCATAGAACTGGCCCGGCATGGGCTGAAGGTAGCCCTGGTGGCGCGCAGAGCAGACCGGCTGGACCAGCTTGCCGGCCAAATTAACGCCAGCGGTGGTCGCGCAGCGGCCATCGCGGCCGATTTGAGTCAGGAGGGGGAACGTGTGCGGGTCCTGGCCGAGACTTACGCCGCACTTGGGCCGATCGATGTGCTGGTCAACAATGCCGGCACCTTCTGGTACGGCTACACGGGCGAAATGTCCTGGGAAGAGGCTTCCCGTATGCTGCGCCTGGATATCGAGGCGATGCTTCACCTGACATTGACCTTGCTTCCCGATATGGTCGCCAGAAACCGAGGCTACATCATCACGATCGGCTCCATCGCGGCAGATTTACCAAACCAGGGCATCGCTGTTTACAGCGGGGTGAAGGCCTTTCTGCAAAATTTCACCACGGCGTTATACCGCGAGCTGCGCAGCACAGGCGTACATGCCTGCACGATCAAACCTGGCGCAGTGGCAACCGAATTTTTCCGGCAGGCAGCCCACGAACCTCATGGGCGTTATCTGAGCATGGAGCACTTCGGCGTTACAGCGGAACGGGTGGCGGCGAGTGTCTGGAAGGCGTTGAACCACCCGCGCAGGCAGGTTTATGTGCCGGGTGTATTGGCTTTCACCCCATGGGTCGAACCATTGTTTGGCTGGTTCATCGACCGACTAGGTCCGTTACTCCTGCGGTGGGATGACCGCCGCTCGGCGGCCATCCGACGAATTTCAGCCAACGCCGGTTAGAATTGCCAAAATTGGCTTCAATAAGGTGTATACTGGCAATGTACACCTTCGATCAGAATCAGTGCTCAATCGCATCTAGGGCTATTCAGGAACAGTGAAATGAACATTCTTCTCGTTTATCCAGAGTTTCCGGATACTTTTTGGAGCTTCAAGCACGCATTGAGCTTTGTCAAGAGGAAGGCATCTTCGCCGCCGTTAGGTCTGCTGACCGTGGCCGCCATGCTGCCGGAGGAGTGGAACAAGCGGCTGATCGATACCAATGTCCGCGCATTAACATCTGAAGACCTGTTTTGGGCGGATTACGTCTTCTTGAGCGCCATGGTGGTACAGCGCAAATCGGCCCAGCAGATTATCGCCCAGTGCAAGGAAGCGGGCGTCCGGGTGGTTGCCGGCGGACCGTTGTTCACAATGGAATATGAAGAGTTCCCTGAGGTGGATCACTTTGTCTTGAATGAAGCCGAGCTGACCCTGCCTCCCTTTTTAGCCGATCTGGCCAGGGGCGAGCCTCAGCGCATTTACCAAACCAACGAATTCCCGGATATCCGTCAAACACCGGCGCCGCTTTGGCGCCTGGCCGAGCTCGATCGTTATGAGACCATGGCGATCCAGTTTTCACGCGGCTGCCCTTTCCATTGTGATTTCTGCAATATCACCACCCTTTTTGGCCACCGACCGCGCACCAAAACCGCGCCTCAGATTCTGGCGGAGCTCGACTCGTTGTATGCGCTCGGCTGGCGGCGCAATATCTTCTTTGTCGACGATAATTTTATCGGCAACAAGCGCCAGATCAAAAACGAAATTCTGCCGGCCTTAATCGAGTGGCGTAAGGGCAAAATTGGCGTGCCATTCCAGACCGAGGTTTCGATCAATCTGGCGGATGATGATGAACTGATCAATCTGATGGTTGAGGCTGGCTTCAATACCGTCTTCGTCGGCATCGAAACTCCCAACCTGGACAGCCTGGCCGAATGCAGTAAGTCGCAGAACCAGAATCGCGACCTGGTGGAGAGTGTGCGGCGTTTGCAGACGGCCGGCATGCAGGTGCAGGGCGGCTTTATCGTCGGTTTCGACAACGATTCCCCATCGATCTTTCAGCAGCAGATCGAATTTATTCAAAAGAGCCGTATTGTCACGGCCATGGTTGGCCTGCTCCAGGCGCCGCTGGGGACACCCCTCTTCGAACGCCTGAGGCGCGAGGGGCGCATTTTATCCGGCTTTACCGGCGACAACGTCGATGGGTTGACGAACATCCTGCCCAAGATGGATTTGCATGTACTGCAGGAAGGTTATCGGCATGTGTTGGACTCGTTATATTCCCCCAAAGATTATTACCAGAGGGTGATTAACTTCCTGAAGGAGTACAGGTTGCCGAAAGTATCCGTCCCGATTGATTTTAGCCAGGTGATGGCTTTCTTACGTTCCATTTATCGGCTGGGCATTCGCGGCGCGGAAAGGGTGTATTACTGGCGGTTGTTCTTCTGGACACTGTTCCACCGACCGAAGTTGTTCCCCATGGCGATCACTCTGGCCATTTACGGTTTCCATTTCCGCAAAGTCGTCGAGCTGCACATTCAAAGCCTGCCGGCAGGCTGAGATCATCCAGCAATTCCAACGGTCAACGGTTACGACTGAGGAGGCGGGTGCGAAGGTGCCCGCCTCCTCAGCTCATCCCGGACGTTGGCCGGACGCCTTTCCTGATCGCTGTTTTCGCGCGGTCGATTAATCTACCAGCAGATGACCGCTGAAGACCGTTACTGCTCTTCCAGCGATAAAGACCCGTTCACCGGCGTAACGTACACGCAGGATGCCGCCGCGTGCGGAGATCTGGTGGAAGAGGAATTCGGTTTGACCGAGTTTCGCGCTCCAATATGGCGCCAGGCAGCAATGCGCAGCACCGGTAACCGGATCTTCATTGATCCCCAAATTCGGGGCGAAAAAACGCGAGACGATATCGAATGGTCCTTTGGAGGCGCGCGCTGTGACGATCAGCCCTCGGATAGGAATGGAACGCAGCCTGGCGAAATCGGGCTTCAAGCCTGCGACGATCTCCTCATCCGCCACTTCGACGAGCAGTTCGTCCTGCCAGCGGGCGACATTGACAAAAGAGATGCCGCCCAGAGCGCTCTCCAGGCCGGAAGGCGGCTCGGCCGGAATCACTGGACGGGTGGGGAAGTCTAATTCCACCCAGCCATCGTTGAAGGTTGCAGTCAGCAGTCCAGATAGGGTATAAAAGCGCGCTGGCCGGTCTTTGTCCAGTCGGCGACTATCCCACAAAGTGTGGGCACTGGCCAGGGTGGCATGGCCACACAATTCGATTTCGGCGATGGGGGTGAACCATCTCAGACGATAGCCGTCCTCTTCTGGAAGCAAAAAGGCTGTCTCGGAAAGGTTCATCTCCCGTGCGACGGCCAGCATCCAGTCTGTTTCTCGCTGGCGCTCCAGAAACACAACCGCGGCCGGGTTGCCGGCAAAAGGCGTTTCCGTGAATGCATCCACCTGGTATAGGTCCAGGGCCATGGATTGCAGCTCCAGAGTGTGATTTTGAATAGCGTCCTCGATTATACCTCTGTCGGTTCAGGTCCTCTCATGGAGCTGAGCTTCAGAGATGTGGAGTTCCTGGCTGCATACAGGGCAACGGATGGAGATAGGCGGCTCCGGCGAGGAGATCGAAGATTTCGGGCGGCGCATGGGTATGAGAGCCAGCGCCGCCATGATCGAGGTTCGGACATTAGATCGGCGACGAATTTTCATCGGTCCGTCATCGTTCAACAGCCGAAATAATTTGCGTTGCTGCAGGAAATCATCGATTTCCTTTTGTTTCTCTTGTAGCATTGCTTTCAGGAAGAAATCGGACAACATGACCCTGCCTCCTGGTTCTCGGTCCTTCCCGTCCAGACGACATTATTCGGTGACATGGCTGTTTATAAGACCATGGTGCGTTTTATTTACTGCCTGCGATGGCTATCTAACAGAATACCTATTGACGCCCATCTCATAACCGACTATAATTTATTAGACAGTTACATAACCAGTATAGCACATCGAATATAACCTGTCAATCAGGTATAGCCAGTTATATTTAGAGGAAGCATGAGCCTGTACCTTGTAAACGAGGATGAACTTGAACTAGAGGCCGGTCGGTTGTGCCTTGAGTTCTGCAACACAGTGGATTGGCACGCCAGCGACCATCCTATCAATTATTTGAACAGCTATGCGGATTTGGTGGCGTGGGCCAGAAAAGTCAAAATGCTCGATGCGGAAGCCGAGGAAGGGCTTCTGAAAGAGGCCGGGAAAAACCCGCAGGAAGCAGCGAGGGTTTTGGAGAAGGGTGTTACCCTGCGGGAAACCATTTATCGCGTATTCACCTCATTGGCCCATCACCGCCATCCATCGGAGGAGGATTTGACCCTCCTCAACGGCTTCATCGTTGAAATGCTGTCTAAAACGGTGATTGCGGCTCAGAATGGAAGCTTCCGTTGGGCCTGGGCGGGTGAGGAAAAAGCGCTGGAGAGCGTCCTTTGGCCGATCGTGCTCTCCGCTGCAGATCTACTCACGGATCATGATCCCGAAAGGATCAAGCAGTGCGCGGATGATCGCGGCTGCGGCTGGCTGTTTTACGATATCACCCGCAATAACAGTCGCCAATGGTGCAGCATGAGCTCTTGCGGCAATCGAGCCAAAGCCAAGCGGCATTACGAAAAGGTTAAAATCCAGCTCTCGAAGTTGAGCTGATGCGGTTTTCCAGCACTCGGCTTCAAAAATAGGCGGCCAGGACTGATCCAAGGTATGGCCGCCGTCCGCTATTTTTACCGATGTTGCTCCCGTCCCTTCCAGCTATAATGCGTCAAATAATGCCGATAAGGGTTGCACAAGCTGTGTTCGACCCTGAATTGAGGTGTTCACATGGATAATAACTCAAACAGCAACGTGCTGGTGCAGCTTTCCGATGCACTGGCAGGAGCCGTGGAAATCGCCGCATCGTCCACCGTCCTTGTCGACGCCCGCCCGCGCGTCCCGGCCAGTGGAGTGGCTTTCTCCAACGAGTTAATTCTCACTGCGCACCATGCTGTGGAACGCGATGACGACATCCGCGTTGTTTTGCCGGATGGCGAGCAGGTCGCAGCCAGATTGGCAGGGCGCGACTCCGCCACCGACCTGGCTCTGTTGCGCCTTGCACAAGCCAGTGCGGTGCCGGCCAAGCCCGACCTCAAAGGCCCGCGGGTTGGACAGATCGTGCTGGCATTAGGCCGCCCCAGCAGGGAGGGCATCCAAGCGAGCCAGGGCATCGTCAGCGCGCGAGGCGGCCCGCTGGAGGTGCGTCGCATGGCTCTGATCGAAGAATACGTGCGCAGCGATGCCATTCCCTATCCCGGATTTTCAGGCGGTCCCCTGGTGGATGCACAGGGCAGGGTAGTAGGCATCAATACCACCGGATTGATCTCAGGCGTGGCGCTGACCATCCCTGCCGGCCTGGCCTGGCAGACGGCTGATTTGCTGGCGAAGCATGGACGGGTCCAGCGCGGTTTTCTGGGGGTGCGCACCCAGCCGGTTGAGCTGCCGGCCGCCCTGCGCTCGAGCCTTGGACGCGAGCAGAGCAGCGGGCTGGTCATCGTGGGCGTAGAGCCAGGCTCCCCCGCCGACACCGGCGGTCTGCTTATCGGGGACGTCATCACCGGAATGGACGATGCCCCAATCCCTGATTACGAGTCCCTGGTGAGTAAGCTGGGCGGCGGGTCGGCAGGCCGAATGGCTGCGATGGAGATCATCCGCGCGGGACAAAAGCGCACGGTGTCACTGCGCATCGGAAGCCGATAAATCGAATTGAGGTATCCATGGCAGTCCATCCTGATGTTAAATTGCCGATCACGCGCGACCTCGACGAACAAATTGAGGCCATGTTGACTCGCGCGCTGCGCAGCCTGGTGCAGGTTGTCAATTCCCATCGTGGGGCCGGAGCGGGGATCATCTGGCGCCAGAACGGGCTGATCGTGACCAACAGCCATGTGGTCGGGCGCGGCCAGGTGGCGGTCATCCTTTATGATGGGCGCAGGTATCCTGCCCGGCTGGTTGCGCGCGATCCCGAATCTGACCTGGCGGCGCTTGAGATCGATGCTGACGGCCTTCCGCCAGCGCTCACGGCTGATTCGCGCAATGTACGCGTTGGGCAGCTCGTGTTTGCCCTCGGGCACCCCTGGGGTCAGGTGAATTTCGTCACTGCCGGCATCGTCAGCGCGACCGGGACGTTCCAGACGCGTTCGGGTCGCGATTACCCTTACATTCGTATGGACGCTGCGCTCGCGCCGGGCAATTCGGGCGGGCCGCTGGTTAACGCCGCCGGTGGAGTAATTGGCATAAACAACATGATCATCGGCGGGGATCAGGGCATGGCCGTACCCAGCCATGTGGTCAGCGCCTTTGTCGAGAAAATCGAGCATTCACGCGAAGGCAATGTGGTTTTCGCCTGATCCTGGCGGCTTTCAACCGGCGACGGCCGATCCATCTGCCGGGGTATAATCATCGGCAGCATTGGGGAGGCCGTTCGATGGGGATTGTACGCGTCTGGCGACTGACGTGCCGGAATAAACCGGATGCCGTTGAATTGATCTTCAAGCCTGCGCCGAGAAGTTTGGATGAGGCGGCAGGCCATTTGCCGCCATGCGCCTATACCACCCTGCGGACATATCAGGGAAACAGGGTGCTCCATCTGGAGTGGCAGGTACGTCGTTTGGAGCAGACGGCTTGCCTGGCCAACTTGCCTCTGCAAGTAGATATGGATTGCCTGCGTACTGCCATGCGCCAGGTGGTGGCTGATTACAATGCTGTGGATGTGCGCATGCGAATCTACCTTGACCTGTCGCAAGAACCGGGTGTTGTTTACCTGGCAGTAGAGCGCCTGCGGCAGCCGCCCAGGCGGCTCTATCTGGACGGGGCGGCGGCCATCACCCGAGTCATGCACCGCGATGAACCGCAAGCGAAACGCAGCGAATTCTTAAGTCTGGCAGCGGAGGTTCGCAGGGGGATAACAGGGCCTGTTCACGAAGTCCTGATGGTTTCCACCGAAGGCCGGCTGCTGGAAGGACTTAGCAGTAATTTCTTCGGCGTTCGCTCTGGCGAGTTGTGGACGGCGGGTGATGGAATTCTGCCAGGCTTCACGCGAGAGCTAGTGCTGGACGAAGCCAAGCGGTTGGGGATCGTCGTTCATTTTGAAGCGGTCCATCTGGCGGAGGTCGGTATCCTCGAAGAAGCCTTTATTACCAGCGCCACACGCGGCGTGCTTCCAATTGTGCGCATAGATGATCATATAATTGGGAACGGCAAGCCTGGGCCGATCACCAGACGCCTGCGTTCTGCTTATGAACGCCGCGTCATTCAGGAAGCAGAACTGCTGTGAGGTTGGATGTAATTCTTGAAATGGCTATCTCGATGCATTGCGAGCGACCAACCCGGCGACCGCTTTCCTCCCGCCAGAAGATGACGGGATCCAGCCTTCGTGGTAAGAGAGTATCTCCCACTCCCTAAACAAATCAGCCAGCTCTGCGGGTGCCAGCAGATAAGCCGGATCCATTTCCGGCTTGATCGCCAGCATTTCGCGGGTCAACGTTTCCAGGATGAGCAGGCCACCTGGTTTCAAAATCCGCCCATATTCGGCCCACAGGTCGCGCTGTAAATAGTAAAAGTTGATGATCAGATCGAAGCCGGAGGTGGGCAGCCATACATGGGTCAAATCGGCCTGAAAGCAATGAATCCCCGGCCAGCGGGATTTGGCGATCCGCAGGGCCGTCATGGAGATATCCACCCCGACGATATCCAGGCCGTGGGCCAAAAGAAAGCCCGCATTTGCCCCTGCGCCCATGGCCACATCCAATGCCTTGCCGGCTGGAGGGAGGAGATGGGCATTTTCGACCAGAAATGGGGAAGTTTCTCTCATGCCCAGCCGGGGCTCAGAGCGGTAACGCGTTTCCCAGTGGATAGCATCGGCGCTAGGCATTTTCTGATCCCTGAGCAGCTCCTGTTGCGGATACGTTCGTGGGGGGCTGAGGTGGAGCGCTAATCTCCCACAAAATGATCTCGGGCGGGCATAGAAAACGCACCCGTGGCGCGCCGGCTCCTTCCAGGCCAATGCCGCGGGTGACGTACAGGATCATCTTGCCGAGCTGAATGCGCCCCGCCTCGAAGCGCTTGCCATACAGCGAGCCGGTAAACAGGGCGCCAATGAGCGGCAGTCGCACCTGGCCGCCATGGGTGTGGCCGGAAAGTTGCAGATCGAGGCCCAGTTCGGCGGCGTTGGGCGCAAGATCAGGAGAGTGATATAGGAGGATTGTGAACCGTTCAGATGGCTCGCCTTTCAATTTACGCAATCGAGGAGCATCAAGGAACGGTTTGTGGGTGCAACTCAGGCCGATCACGTCGATCTGGTTGCCTTCGAATTCCAATGTGATTTTTTCGTCTCGCAGCCATCGGAGGGGAAGGTCCTGCAGCAGCTTCGGGATGACGTCGGTCAGGTCAACAGCCGGGCTACCCGTGACGGCGTAGACCCCCAGCGGTGCCGCCCACTCGCGCAGTATGCTGCGGCAGGTTTGCCATGCCAGCGGATCGCGCAGGTAGGACAGGTTGAGAAAATCGCCCGAATACAGGATCAGGTCGGGTTTGAGGGTGAGGATGAGCTGATTAAGGCGGCGTTCCCGATCAGTCAGCCGCTCGACGTGCAGGTCACCTAGATGCAGGACTCGCAGGGTTTTTCCAGGGTGCAGCTTTTCCGTGTAAAGCGCTTGATGGGTGATGGTGAGACGATGCGGCTCGATCCAGAAACCGTAAATCACCAATCCAGTCCCCACTGCCTGCAACGCGAGCGAGACAGGTACAGGCAGGAAAGCCACTGCCGTGCGCAGGACCGCCAGGATGAGGGTGGGCGGTTTGGCCGGTCCGAATGACTTGCCGGCGCGGGGCAGCGATGAAATCAGCGCCCAGTCACCTAAATAAAACGCCCACAGGGCAAAAGCGTAAGCCCAATTCGCGCCGGATGGAAGGTAGGCCAACAAGAAGAGCGCGGCCGCGAACAGGATGGAGGGTGTGCTTTCGATCAGCGCAGCCGTGCGCAGGATGATGTCAAAACGGTTGCCGGTGGTTCCGGGAAAGTAACGCCGCTTGCTGAAATCCTCGATTTGCATTTTGGATAATTGCCTCTCTTATATAACGATAATGACCCACCCCCCCATATGGGCGAGTCCAATTTTACTCTGATTTTGACGACAGGGCGCATTTGCGCATGAAGACGATAAAAATGGCCCGCGTCTTCATACGGCGGGCCATCTCGAAAAAGTCTAAAGCAACTGGATGGTCTAATCCTTGAGGATGATGCGCGCGTCCACCACCATGGCGCCTTTCCCCTCAGCATAAACCAGAACGGGATTGGCATCCGTTTCGGCGATATCGTCGCCTAACTCAAGGATCATATTGGAGTAATGGTAAAGCACCTCGGCCAGAGCCTTTTTATCCCGCGCAGCTTCACCGCGGATGCCCGCCAGGATCGGCGCGCCACGGATCTCATCCAACATGCGTTCCGCCTGCCGGGGTGTGATTGGCGCCACCCGGAAAGTGACGTCCTTCAGCACTTCGACGAAGATGCCGCCCAGTCCGAACATGACCGTCGGTCCGAAAGTCGAATCGTTGACCGAGCCAAGGATCACTTCCGTGCCCCAGGGCGCCATCTCCTGGATGGCCACTCCGTGTATTTTGGCGTCCGCTTTATATTCCCGCGCATTGTCGATGATTGTGGCGAAAGCTTCTCTCACTTCCTGTTCGCTCTTGATATTGACTTTCACTCCGCCGGCATCCGATTTATGCAGGATATCGGGCGATACGATCTTCATTACCACCGGGTAGCCGATCTTGGCGGCCAATTCGACCGCCTCATCCGGGGTGGTCGAGAGATAGGTCTTCGTGACCGGGAGGTTGAACGCGGAGAAAACCTCTTTCGATTCGATCTCGGTTAATGTGCGACGTTTATCCATACGCGCACGGAGGATCACGTCTCTGGCCTTCTTCAAGTCATATTTGACCTTGGGTGGTTCTTTCTCAATGGCGCTTTCGCGAATGCGGGCGTATTCGCGCAGAGCGGCTATGGAATTCACTGCCGTGTCTGGTGCAGGATAGGCGGGAATGCCATTCTCGACCAGCCAGCGCATCGCCTCCTCGGATTTTTCGCCGCCAACAAATGAGATCGTCACGGGTTTGTCGGTAATGCCCGAATCCTTGATAGCCTTGTGAATAGTCTGGGCAATTTCCAGAGGATTCGTCATGGCCGTTTCACAGTAGAGCACGACCAGGCCATCCACCCACGAGTGGCTGATGGCGGAGCGTACACTGGGGTAATACCAATCTGCGCCGGCCATGCCGGTGAGATCCACCGGGTTCTTTGCCGAGCCGAATTCGGGCATGCTTTTCCTCAATTCGGCCTGCAGATCGGCGGGGGCAAATTGGAGGGGCAGCCCATACTTCTCGGCGGCATCGGTGGCGAGGACGCCCACTCCGCCGCCATTGGTGAGAATCAATAGGTTGTCGCCTTTCATAGGCGGTTGGAGGGAAAGGGCGAGCGTGCGATCGAAGAGGTCATCCAGGTCGGCGGCCTGTACAATACCGGCTTGAAGGAAGGCGGCGCCGTAGACTTTGGCTGTACCGGCCAGCGATCCGGTATGGGAGGCGGCTGCAGCCGCGCCGTGGGCTGAGACGCCCGCTTTCAGGCCGATGATGGGTTTAGTGGCTTTGCGGCCAGATTCAATGAAGTTGCGGCCATCCTTCAAGCCCTCCACATAGAGCGAGATGCAGGTGGTATTTTCATCCTCGTTCAGCCATGTAATCAGGTCTGCGAAATCGATGTCGGACATGTTGCCAATGGAAATCATCTTATCGAAGCCAACCCGCCGCGTATAAGTGGCTGCATCGATGGCGATCAGCAAAGCGCCACTCTGTGAGACCAAAGATGCTTTCCCTGGCAACGGCAAAAACGGCGCGAACGAGGCGTTCATGTTGTCGGAGTTGGACATCGTGCCGACGATGTTCGGCCCCAGGATGCGCACCCCGTAACTGTGGGCGATCTCTACGATCTGATTTTCCAGATCGCGGTTGCCTGTCTCGCTAAAACCGGAGGTAATCACGATCAATCCTTTGACGCCCTTCCGTCCGCACTCATCGACCACCTCCGGCACGATCTTGGCCGGAACGACAACCGCTGCGGCTTCAACCCCATCGGGTACATCCAGGATGCTCGGATAGGCTCTCAAGCCGAGGATCTCTTTCGCAGTGGGGTTGATGGGGTAAATTCTGCCCTTATACCCGCTCTCGATGAGGTTTTTAAGCACGGTGTAGCCGATCTTCCCGGGTTGGGTCGAGGCGCCAATAACGGCGATGGATTTTGGCCTAAGCAAACCATTTAAGAGTTCTTGGTCCAACTCGGTCCTCCTTATTTATCCTGGTCTTGATTGGAATGCAGGCAAGATCGATGGAGGGCGAAATTCCCAGATGCCTGGGCCGCGCTTGATTGCATCCTCGTCCTCCCGATGAACGAACCGCCAATTTGGAAGCTGTCCTTTTCGCTCGCGACAGAGGTCCTATGGAAGGTTTTCACAGATTAATAGTATACATGAGATTTGTCAGACCATTTGACCTATATCCGTGTGACGAAAATAACAATTTTTCTAACCCTGCGCAGGCGTTTGTCGCTTTCGCTTGGTTTTCAAAGATGGATGCATGAAGTTAGGTTAAAATGGGCGTGTTATTACCTTGCAACGCGAGGCAGTCAAAGCGGGGGTCGATATAGGGGTGAAGATGGCGATCCGGCTTTGCGGAAGGCGTTGGAAATCGTGCTTACCGATCCAACCGCCGACGTTGCCAAGGTAATGCATACAGCGGCTGTGGAAGCCCAGACCGCATTGGATGCCAGGTTCAAGTAACATGCCTGCGGAGTAATCATTTCCATAAGAGTGGTAAAATCATCCCGTCTTTTTTTACTTACGACCGCCACATCCGATTTGCAACCGATTAGGAGCAGCAACCATGACCTTTTCATCCAACGTCAGCACCTATCGCGAACTGATCGTAGGTGTGGATGCCCAGGTTCCTCGTCTAGATGGAAGTCTGGGGCCGTATATCAACCTGGATAATGCTGCTTCGACGCCCGCATTCAAATCCGTGCAGCAAGCAGTGAATGCGTTTTTGCCGTACTACAGCAGCGTTCACCGCGGGACGGGTTTCAAGAGTCAGCTATCGACCCATTTTTACGAGCTGGCCCGTAAAGAAGCGATGCGTTTTGTGGGCGCCGATGAACACACCCACACCTGCATCTTCGGTAAAAATACCACCGAAGTGCTCAATATTCTGGCCCATCGGTTTCAATTTGCAACTGGAAACGACGTCGTGCTGCTCAGCACTATGGAGCACCATTCCAATGACCTTCCCTGGCGATCTGTGGCTCAAGTGGAACACATCGAGCTCACCCCCGATGGCCGTTTGGACGAGGATGATTTCGACCGTAAGCTGGACAAGTATGGAAGCCGTGTGGCTTTGGTGACAATCACCGGGGCCAGCAATGTCACCGGTTTTATCAATCCCATTCACCGCCTAGCCGAGAAAGCGCATGCCGTCGGCGCCGAAATTGTGGTCGATTGCGCCCAACTTGCCCCACACCGTGCGATCAACATGCTGCCGTTGAGTGATCCCGCTCACTTGGATTATGTGGCGTTGTCGGCCCATAAAATGTACGCCCCCTTCGGAACTGGCGCGCTCATCGGCCGCCGGGATACCTTCGAAACGGGGAACCCGTTCATGCGCGGGGGCGGCGAAGTCGACATTGTCACCGTGGATCAGGTGGTATGGTCCACCCCGCCTGAACGGGATGAGGCGGGCAGTCCCAACACAGTCGGAGCGGTGGCCATGGTGGCTGCTATGACACAACTAAGCCGCATCGGCATGGAAAATATAGGCCGCCACGAAGCTGAGCTGACGGCCTATGCTCTGCGTCGACTCTCGCGGATTCCAGGGATCACGATTTATGGGGATAAAAATGCTGATAACACCAGTGAGCGGTTAGGGGTGATACCGATCAATTTGGATGGCCGGTCGCATTTTCTGGTAGCAGCGGTCCTCGGCTACGAATTCGGGATCGGAGTACGCAACGGTTGTTTTTGCGCTCACCCTTATCTGCTTCATCTATTAGGTGTCTCGCCTGAGGAAGCCCGTCAGATACGCATGCGCATCACGGCCCGTGACCGCAGCAACATGCCTGGAATGGTGCGCATATCGTTTGGCCTGTACAACACACTCGAGGAAGTAGATGCGCTGGTCGAGGCCTTGACGCGCATCGTGCTGGGCGATTATCGCGGTGTTTATGTTCAGGATCGCAAGAGCGGCGAATATCATCCGCGTGGTTATAAACCGGATTTCAACCGTTATTTTTCCCTGGGAGCATGATGGGGCAGACCCATCATGAGTCCCCTTTCAGCCAGCGGTCGAACCAGGCCAGGAATTCCTTCAACCGCACGATGCGCCGATCCGTGCGGCCAGAACGCGAAAGGTCGTGCGATTCCTCTGGGAAGATGATGAACCGGGTGGGTACACCGAGTTTCCTGAGGGCGACATAAACCTGCTCATCCTGTTCCAGGGGGCAGCGTAAATCCTGCTCGCTGTGCGACACCAATGTCGGCGTACGTACGTTGGCAAAATATTTGATCGGTGAGCGGTCCCAGAGTATTTGGCCGTCTTCGTAAGGGGCTTTGCCCAGGAAGGTATCCTGAAAGGCCCAATTAAAATCTGACGAGCCCCACATGCTGACAATATTGCTGACCGAGCGCTGGGTGACAGCGGCATGGAAACGGTGGGTGTGGCTGATGATCCAGTTGGTCATGTAACCGCCGTAACTGCCCCCTGCCACGCCCATACGTTCGGCGTCGATGTAAGGCTTTTGCGCCACGAAGTCTGTCCAAGCCATCAGATCATCATAATCGACGGTGCCCCATGCCCCGTGAATGGCACGCGCATGTTCTTCGCCATAACCCTGCCCGCCGCGCGGATTGCAAAAATAAACCACATAACCGTTAGCGGCCAGAAAATAAAATTCGTGCATGAAATTGTGGCCATATTGAAGCAATGGCCCGCCGTGAATTTCCAAGACCGAGGGGTATTTCCTCGCTGCATCGAAATCGGGTGGTTTGAGGATCCAACCTTGCAAGTCATTGCCGGACGCGCCCTTAAACCACATCTCTTCTACCTCTCCCAGGTCCACTCCATCCAGCCAGTCCCGATTCAAGCTGGTGAGCGCCCGCGATTGCCCGGTTTCCATTTCGTACAGGTAGATCTGCCCGGGATCGGTCATCGTCGCGAAGAAATAGGCCAATCGTCGCTGTGCGCGGTCGAAGTTGTGCTCCATGACCACGCCGGGATCCCTCAGAAGAGGGGCAAGTTCACCGGTCTTCACATCGATTGAGTCCAGGCGGGTGATCCCGTGGTGGAGTACCTGGAAATAGAGTCTTTGTCCATCGTTCGACCAGGTTGGCGGCATCAGCTTATGCCCGCTGATATCGGCGATGGTCCAATCATTCACATGAAAGTCGTACTTTCCAGTGAGGTTGATGGCCGCTTTGCTGCCGTCGGCTGTGACAATCCACAGACTATCATTCTTCCAATCGAGGGTTTTGCCCTCGTGTCCGATATAGGCGATCAGGCGGCCATCCGGCGAATATGATAGTTTGCCTTTCGGTCCGGGCGGTGTGGGTATCAAGCGTTCCTGGCCGGTTTCGAGGTCGAACTCGAATACATCGATCTGGTCATAATCTAAATCGGGATCCGGAGCGCGGTTCGATGTGTAGGCCAACCGTTTGCCGTCCGGAGACCAGACCGGCTCGAGATCATCGAATACCGGGCTGTCGGTGATCTGACGGGCTTTACCCGTCCGCGCGTTTATCAGCCACACATGCCAGCGTTCCCGGGGGAGGAAACCGTGTCCATCGAGTTTGTAGAAGATGCGCTCGATCGGACGCACGACCACCCCTAATTTTTTCTTGCTTTCATCCTGCTCACGCTCGATGTCCTCGGCGTCCTTTTTTCGAAACTGGCAGGCGATCCAACGGCCATCCGGCGACCATTCCAGACTGCCGAATTCTCCCTTCAGATCGGTGAGCTGGCGCGCTTCTCCGCCATCGGTCGGGATCAGATAAATCTGCGGCTGATTCTCGTCCGCCCGGTTGGACAGGAAGGCAATCTGTCGTCCATCTGGGGACCAGCGTGGGAGCGAGTCGGTGTGATCTCCCTGCGTAAAGGCTCGGACCTCGCCGCTGGCGGCATCGATCATCCTCAGATTGGCGAATTTCTTCTCACTTTGACGGTCGATACGCCGGATGGCAAACACCACCTGTTTGCCGTCCGGAGAAAGTTCAAGGTCAGTAATGGTTTGGAAGCGGTAAAGATCCTCAGCGGTGATTTTGCGCCGCCGCCTTCTGGCTTCTGGCATATAGGCTCTCCTGATCAATAAGTCAAACCGTTATTTCTTTTTCGCCTGGTGGGCGACCGCCTGTATGGCCGCCTGGACAGCCTCCTGATCGCCAAGATAATAATGGCGTATCGGCTTCATATCCTCGTCCAGTTCATAAATCAGCGGGATGCCGGTAGGAATATTCAGTTCAGTAATCTCGTTGTCGGGGATGTTGTCCAGGTATTTTACCAGGGCGCGCAGGCTGTTGCCATGAGCCGAAATGAGGACGCGCTTGCCTTCTTTAAGTGTAGGCACGATGCTCTGGTGCCAGAAAGGCAGGAAACGTTCCACGGTATCTTTAAGGCACTCGGTCAGTGGGATAAGCTCTCTGGGAAGGTCATGGTAACGACGATCGTTGCCTGGCCAACGTGGGTCGTCAGGGGTCAAGGCAGGCGGGCGCACATCGTAGCTCCGCCGCCACAGCCTGACCTGTTCCTCACCGTATTTTTCTGCCATCTCGGCTTTATTCAGGCCCTGCAGCGCGCCATACATGCGCTCATTCAGGCGCCAGGTCTTGATAACCGGAATCCACATCAGGTCCATGCGATCCAACACGATCCACAAGGTGCGGATGGCTCGTTTGAGCACGGAGGTGTAGGCGATGTCGAAGGTGTATCCATCGGCCATCAGCAGTTCGGCTGCCGTATTGGCCTCCTGGATGCCTTTCTCGCTAAGGTCTACGTCTGTCCAGCCGGTAAAGCGGTTTTCCATGTTCCAAACGCTCTCTCCGTGTCGCAGCAAAACAAGCTTGATCATTGTCGGTATACCTTCTTTCTAACAGGGATGCTGGATTGATCAATTTTAACGCGATTGCGGCTATCTGTGTGAAAAATCACAATCCGGCATTGTTTCACGGATTATAGCCTAATCTGATCCTAATGGCATCATGGATTGGGGCCGGTTTTAACCGGCCGGGATGGATCGCGAATCCATTCACTCCACGAACCTGCGTACAACAAACCGGGCTTCAATCCGGCATACTCCATCGCGAGCAGGTGAAAACAGGACGTCACACCTGAACCGCAATAAACGATGCTGTTTTCGGGCGGGACGCCGTCCAACAGGTCAAGGAACTGGCGCCGCAGTTGTTCCGGGGGTAATAAAGTTCCATCCGGACTCAGATTCTCGCCATGGAAGCGGTTGATCGCACCGGGTATATGACCCGCGACTGGATCGATTGGCTCCTGCTCACCCCGGTAGCGAATGGGCGCGCGGGCATCAATGATCCGGTAGCGCGGATCGAGGCGCAGGCTGTTCACCTCCTGGCTGGTCACGTACATGGACGGCTGCATCCTGGCGTTAAATTTGGCCGGTGGGCGCTCTTCGATGCCCGTCCGAATGGACCGGCCTTCCGCCAGCCATTTACCGAAACCGCCGTCCAGCACGGCCACTGCATCATGGCCGTACAGGCGCAGCAGGAACCACAGGCGGGCAGCGAAAGCGCCGCTGACCGTATCATAGGCCACCACCTGGCGGCCAGGCTCGATCCCCCAGCGAGAAGCACGCGCGACGAATTCACGCTCCTCAGGAAGTGGATGGCGGCCCGTTTCGAGACTGACAGGTCCGGCCAGGTCATTGTCCAAGCTGGCGTATACCGCGCCGGGAATATGACCCTGCTTATAGGATTCAAAACCCCATGGCGGATCTAGCAGTTCGAAGCGACAATCGACGATCACCCATTGCGGGTCATCCAGATGGGCGGCCAGCGTTTCAGTGCTGACGATCGTGGAATGAATCATCGATCACCTTGCCGAACGGGAAGCGGTTGCGATCGTTGCAGCCTGGATCGTGGCGGTAACCAGCCAGACAGCCAGCGCCAACAGGACCAGCCCGCCGCCGTCGAAAACGATGAAGCGCCCGATCGCATCACGGGCGGAGGTGTGGATAGTGGGAAGAGACAACCAGATCCAGGTTTCACCGGCCAGACCGATAGCCTGCATCGCCAGGGCCTCGAGGAGGGAGATGCGCTGTCGGGCGGGTTCGATCATGGCAATCCCATACGGCACGTTCCACATCAGAAAAAGGATGCCAAGCCCGCGCACCATGGCAATGCCGGTTGCGCCGCTCAATTCGAAGCTGGAGGCGTATCGCTGCGGGGCGATCAGAAAGATCAAGGCGCATTCCACATTCAAAAAGAACACGACGCCAATTAAAATTCTGGCCAACCAAATTTTACCGGTTGATCGAACCATATTCTCTCCTCAGATCCAGGCATGTCGCCGATCGAGGCGCTCCAGGCCAGCCTCTTGAGCGAGGGAAACAGCCTGGAGGTATTCCTCGCGGGTGATCCGCCGGTTCAGCTCCGGATAACGGTAAGCATTGTATTCAGGACGGTATTGATCCATCAGGTTTAGATAGGTGTTCTCCGAAATTTCCTCGGCCAGGAAGTGTACTATCTCGCGGGTGCCGGCCAGGCCGCCTGGAAGAACCAGGTGGCGCACCAGCAATCCGCGGACCGCCAGCCCGTTCTCGTCCAGAACCAGATCGCCGACCTGGCGGTGCATCTCCCGTACAGCCAGGCGGTTGATGACTGGATAATCTTTGGCACGCGAGTAGCGCAAGGCGTTGGCCGCATCGGAGTATTTCATATCGGGCATGTAAATATCCACCACGCCGTCCAACAGACGCAGCATCTCCAGAGAGTCATATCCACCGGTATTGTAAACCAGCGGAATGCGCAGTCCAGCCTGAGCAGCCAGCGCGACCGCCGCCAGTATCTGAGGAACAACGTGGCTGGGCGAAACCAGGTTAATGTTGTGGCAGCCGTAAGACTGCAATTCCAGCATGATGGCAGCCAGATCACGATCGTCGACCAGATTCCCGGCGTCCGTCTGGCTGATTTCGTGATTCTGACAGTACTGGCAGCGTAAATTGCAGCGCGAGAAGAAGATCGTACCTGAACCGCGCCAGCCCCGCAGCGGGTCTTCTTCTCCCAGGTGTGGGCCATAGGAATATACCCTGGCAAGGGCGACCGTACGGCACACGCCCAACTGACCCGCCAGGCGGTTTACCGGACAACGCCAGGCGCACACATCACAAATGGACAGGTGTCTGCGCGCCTCCTCAGCACGCTGGACCAGTTCACCACTGCGCAGTAGGGAAAGATACGCCGGTTCAATCCTTGCGCTCATCGGCCATGTCAGCCATCTAACGGGCTGGAACATCTGCGGTGCGCAGGTTGTAGCGCAGCACGTAAGCCGCCACACCAAAGGCTACCGCCACATTGATCGATTCCTTTGATCCGGCCATAGGCAGGGAAACAATGCGGTCGCACAGCGCCAGTACGACTGGATCGACTCCGGTGACCTCATTCCCAATCACCAGGACGATGATACGTTCGGGATCCGGTAAAGGGGCTGAGAATAGCGGCATGGAGCGCCGGCCGGTTTCCAGCGCCCAGATCAGGCATCCCTGACGTTTCAATTCTTCAACTGTCTGAAGGCTGTTCAGGTGGTAGATCCATGGCTGTTTTACCTGCGCTCCCAAACCGGTTTTGGCGACGGCGGGTTGCTCGGGGGTAGGGGTGATGCCGCACAAATGCAACCGGCGCACGCCGGCAGCATCCGCGCTGCGGAAAATCGCTCCAACGTTGTATGCGCTGCGCAGGTTATCCAACAACGCTTCGACCTGGACACCACGCGGTGGGAGGGACTCGCTGGCCTGACCCGATGGCTGACAGGGCGTCGCCGCCAGCGTAGGAGCGCCGCATTTGGGGCACCAACGGGCCCGATGCGCACTGAGCGGCGCCGGGAAACGGAAGCCACATGTCACGCTGGTGCATTGAAATATCCAATTTTCACCACCCATGGTTTTTGCCTCGATCAAACCTTCCAGGCTCTCTCGGCGCGCAATATCGGCTCTCCTCGCGTCTCGTCCATGTCGATCGTACCTTCGACGATGATCGGATCGCTGGTGGAAATGGCTTCACGAGCGCGCCTATAGGCGTCCGGGAAGACCACCACATCCAGGATGCCTGTCAGGTCTTCCAGCGAGAGGAAAGCCATGATTTCGCCCCCGGTAGTGCGCGTCCTTCGCCAGGTCTGCCGGACGCCGGCCACGCGCACTCGCTCTCCGCGTTTAGAGATGGCGTCGATGGTCGTTATCGCGCCGCTGGATTTGACGCGATCTGCGACCAGCTCTAAGGGGTGCATGTCCACCGGTAAACCCAAGATCTCAATTTGTGCATTCATTTTCATTTCCGGGGACCAATCTTCGTCTTCGGCGCGCTCCTCCTCGAACAGGGAAAACTGGCCGGGCCGCCAGGCGCGCGCCTGTACCTGCCTGAGCAAGGCAGGAATGGTCCCCAGCCCCTCTAATCCTCCGACGCGGATCAGGTTCTCGATCTCTTTGGGGCGTGGATCAACGCGGGCGAGCAGGTCGCTCAATGTGTGGAACGGCCGCTCGCGCAGGATGCGCGCAATGGTTCGCTGAGTAAGATCGCGAACCTGATCCAGGCCCATATATAGCACGGGATCACCGTCCTGATAGACGACGCTGAATTCACGCTGCGAGAAATTGACGTGCGGCGATTTGACCCTCAACCCCATGCGTCGGGCTTCGCTCAAGTAATTACGCTGAGCATAATAGCCGCCCCAATTGGCCAGCACGGCGGCCATGAATTGGGCCGGGTAGTGATATTTGCACCAGGCCGAGCGCCAGGCCACCTCTGCGTATGAGGCTGCGTGAGCGCGTGGAAATCCATAGCCGACAAAGGCTGCCATGGCTTCCCACACCCGTTCTGCGATGGCGGGATGCACGCCGCTGACTTGCTCCGCGCCAGCGATGAAGCGTTCCTTCAGCGTCTGCATCTGCTTACCTGGATCGAAATGGCTCATGGCGCGCCGCAGCAGGTCAGCCTCCACCAGACTGAGGCCGGCCAGCTCGTGGGCAATGCGCAGCACCTGCTCCTGATACAGGATCACGCCGTAGGTGTCGCGTAGCAGCGGTTCAAGCACAGGATGTAGGTATTCGACCGGTTCTTCGCCGTTGTGCCGGCGAACGAACGTTTCTTTGAAGCCGCCCTTTAGTGGGCCAGGGCGGTAAAGAGCCAGTGCAGCGACGATATCGTCTACCGTGCGGGCGTGGATTTCACGCAATGTGGCCCGCATGCCGGGGCTCTCGATCTGGAAACAGCCAATGGTATTGCCCTGAGAGATCATCTCGCCGACCCCATCATCATCGTGGGGAATGCGTTCCAGCACCTCGACAGCCGAGGCAAATTCGGTTCGGCGCGCATGGTATATGGCTTCGGCCACGTCACCCATGACGGTCAAACCACGAATACCCAACATATCCAGCTTGACCAGGCCCAAATGAGAGAGAGCGGTCATATCGAGCTGGGTTATGGTCACGCCCTTATTGCCTGAGCGCATGACCGGCACCAGCTCGGTCATCGGCCCTGGAGTGATCACCAC
>DAOTWA010000020.1:0-10111 GCA_034435955.1 Anaerolineaceae bacterium
GTGAACCTTTGCCAGTCGATCCGTTGCTTGAGCTGGCGCAGGAAATGGTTGACTGGGATGACCTGATCATACAGATATTCGCCAAAGAAGGATTGGCTCCCGGTTTCGCTGAAATGTTGGGTTTCCACAAGCCCCTCCATTTGTGGGAATTTGCCCATTGAATCACATTTCTGCGAAAATGGCGATTATAGGGTTGTTTTTCAACGCTCTCTCATTATCATTTGACTCGACAGGGGGAAAAGTATACCGAAACACAAGAAAATAATGGCTACCTCCTCAGAAGTGAAATACTCCCTGCCGCCGAAAAGATCCACGCGATGTTACGAATAGCGGGCATGGCGATCCTCAACCCACGTGAATATCCGTACGCGAGAATGGCAATATCAAAACAAGTCATTAGATCTCCTAATGCCTTCTGGCAGGAGGTAGAAATTAGAAAAATCATGGCGATACAAAATCCGTAAACCGGAGGAGGTGGTTTTGTCAGAGTGTATCATCGTGGATCAGTTTCTGGGATTTGGTTGGAACAATTTCGTCGCGGCGTGCCCCTAACGCGGATCGATTATTTTCCTTATCTCCCTCACCAGGGCGGCATTGCCTGCCACCACCTCGCCTAGTACGAGGATGCCGTTTCCACCAGCATAATCTACCGCCAGGCCACCGGCTTCTCTCACGATAACGACCCCGGCCGCCGTATCCCAGGGCGCCAGGCCGCGCTCCCAGTAACCATCCAGGCGCCCGCAAGCCACATGGCACAGATCCAGCGCAGCCGACCCATCGCAGCGCAACGCCAGGCAGCGCTTCACCATTCGCTGCCAGGCGCGCGTGTTGTCGTCAGTAGCTGTCCAGGCATCGTACGGAAAGCCTGAAGCCAGCAGCGCCTGGCCCAGCTTTGCGACACTCGAAACGTGGATGGGGTGGCCGTTGAGTGTGGCACCTTGACCATGTTCGCCCACAAACAGCTCATTGGCAAAAGGGTTGAACACCACACCTAAAACCAGCTCGCCGTCCTTTTCCAGCCCGATTGAGACAGCTGCCAGAGGGTAACCTTTGATGTAATTGGTGGTTCCATCCAGCGGATCGATGATCCAACGCGCCTTGGATGGGGTGGAAGCATCCCAGTGTTCTCCCTCTTCGGCCAGAATGGAATCACCCGGGAAGGACATATGCAGGCCTTCTACGATCAATGCTTGCGAGCGCCGGTCCACTTGCGTCACCGGGTCAATGACACCCTTCAACTCGTAATCCAGCGTATTGCCGCTGCGCCCGGCGCGCAGTATCGCACCAGCGCGCAGCGCCAGAGCGATGGCGGCCTCGCGCTCTTGCACCTTGCGCTCCTATCCCATGGTAAGCTGGTATGAGACTTTCTGCTTCCTGACGTCGATGCTCAATAACGCGCCGCGTAAGACGCCGTCGTTATACTCACTTCCTGGGTTGATGCAGATGGTCTTCCCCAGGCGGATGGCTCCCGAAGCTTCATGTACGTGGCCGTGTAGCCCAACGGTGGGCTGGTATTTCATGATTAGATCGCGCACCGACTGACTGCCCACCCCCACCATGCGGACCTGTCCGCCCTCTACTACCGGTTTTAGCGTATCGTCCAGCAAGGGAGCCTGGTCGATGGGTGTATCCAGCGGTGGCACGTGGATGTTGTAGATAGTCACACCGCTGGCGGGCATCTTCTCGGCCAGCGCATTGATGCGCCTGCCCAGCTCCTCCTCGCTCAGCTCGCGTGGGCTGTTCCACGGCGTGGGATTGGAGTAGCCGAAAGTCAACATGCTCACCCCATCTTCAATCTCAACGACCTTCTCTTCCGGGTTGATCACGAAGCGAGAGCTGTTCAACACCTCATCCACCACGAAATCATCATCATTTCCAGGAGAAATGTAGACCTTGACCCCCAACGGTTTGAGCCGCTCCTCCGCCAGCGACATCCAACCCTCCAGCGATTCGCGGATCGCTCGCTGGAACAGGCGCGCCGAGCCCTGCGGGTCGGCTTCAATGTCGGCCAGCTCTTCAGGCGTGGTCACGAAAGGGTAGAAACCATTGAAGTGGATTTCGTTGAGTACGGTACCCAATTCACTGGCTGGAACCTGGCGCTCGCGCCCGGTGTAAGCCACGCGATAGGTATCTCTGGCCCCGCGTACCACCGGTACGACTGCCTTACCTGTGATGTCCCCGCCCAACACGATCACCTGCGCGCTGTAGAATTTAGCCGCATTGACGAATTTTCTGAAACACCGGTCTGATCCATGCACGTCGGTGGTGAAAAATAGTTTGAAAGCCATATTTTCCTGTCCGTCAGCGCTTCACTTCTTCGGGCTCATCGTACCACAACATACGGCGGCCAATCTGATTGCGCAGTTTCCAGCGTACACTCTTGGGCGTTGCTTCGAGGGCAGCACGCAGTTCTTCGAGACGCCCGCTTACTCTTTCAGCGCTTTCCTCA
This sequence comes from Anaerolineaceae bacterium, assembly GCA_034435955.1. GTDB lineage: Bacteria > Chloroflexota > Anaerolineae > Anaerolineales > Anaerolineaceae > DAOTWA01. Next base: position 2,450 of record DAOTWA010000020.1, read on the forward strand.
TCCAATATCTCCCCGACCAGTGTCACGAGCTGGTCAAGATTATCATGCAATGTGGTGTACCAGCCCCAATCCTCCCCGGCTAGCCCGGTGATATACGGAAGGTCGATGGGTTCGGAGCCGCTATCCTGCCTGAAACCATGATCGTACAGCAAGGCAAAAACGTCCTGTACATCCTTGGCATTGAGTTGGTGGATTTGCAGTTTGGTCAACAGCAAATCAGCCAGCGGTAAGGTTGGTGAGCTCAGCTTGAGACGTTTCTCCAGCTCCAGTTTATGGCACTGGGCGAAAGCCCCGATGAAGATATCGGCCTGGAGCGAGTCTTGATAATAGTACAGCAGCCGAGTGGCACCGTGCAAAGCATTGAAATAATGATCGTCCTGCCAGCCCTGGCTGGAAAAGACGGCGTTGAGCACTTTTGCGCCTTTCAGGTTGACGACAAAATCCACGTCACCATATGATCTCTGGAGCTCAGGAAGGCGCGCGCCTTTCGGCGCGTTCATATAAACAGCCAACCCTCCTAAGAGGCGGAGCTGAGCCCCGCGCCGCTCCGCCTCTTCAACCAGCCGTAATGCAAGTTCCGCCAATTCCTCTGTAGCGTACGCCATGCGTCACTCGGGTGGGATTTCTGAGAAGACTTTCGACATATCTATGCCCTGGCTGCGCCGGATCCCGATGGCGACAAAGTACCAGATAATGGCGATAATCGGCACGGCAAAAGCCTCCATCATGGCTGTAGGCGTCACGCTAAGCCCGAATTGAGTGGCAGTGAATGACGCGATGAGCACGAACAGCCAGGAAAGGGTCATTACCACGCCGGCTACGACGATCAATGGCACTCCGAAGATTTTCTTGCGCACCGCTTCCGGTGCGTTCTGATAAAGATCCTTGCGCCGGTAAGGGAAGGCAATGGCTGCCAGACCGACAAATATGAAGGCCAGCGCCATCACGGCGATAATGTTGATCAGGTAACCTCCCAGACCGCCGAAGATATTGAACCAGTTGAGGATCTCGATATAGATGCCCATGATGATGGTCGCCTTGACCGGGGTGTGCAGGGTCGGGTTGACATCCGCCACCCACTCAGGTGCCATACGGTCGAACGACCAGGCAAACAGGTTGCGCGTACCCAGCAAAAAGCCCGCCGGCGTCCACCAGATGATGGAAAGCAGGAAAGTGAGTCCGATGAAATCTTTGAGAATGGTCGGCAATGCGAAAAAGCGCGTCAGGGAAGGTAGCACGTAGGTTACCCCTGCGGGCATCTTATCGGCCGCGTTTAGCCCAACGAATGACAGCGACGAGAACAGGTCGAAACCTACCGTGCGATAAACCAGCAGTGAGCCGATTGCGTACAGGATGGCGCCAACGATCAGCGAGCCGATCACCGAGGTAATCACCGTGCGGCGCACATTCTTGATCTCGCCTGCGAAGTAGCCGGTCCACTCAAAACCGGTCAGGTTCTGGAAAGCCCACAGCATGGCCAGTAAGGTCATACCGAGGTTCAAGGTTGTAGGCGCTGCGAAACCGGCGCCCTTGGCAATATTAATGATACTGGCCGGGTCAGCCCCGGTGCCGACGGTGAAATTGGCCAGGAAAGTCGCATTGGGGGTGATCAGCAGGCCAAGATACCACAGCGCCATGCCGGCCCATACGATTACGAACATGACTAGCATGAAGCGGGCGGCGAACTTCGTACCGCGCATCATCAGCAGGGTAAACAGCAAGGTCAGTACCGTGGCAACGATGAACTGGTTGCCCTGAACGCCGAACCAGGAGATGACCGCCTGCGGCCAGCCCATCACGTAACCGGCTGCCGGCACGAAAAGGGTCATCATGGTGGTGAAGTTGAAGGCAATCCAATTGACGAACACGAAGGTCAGCGTGACGTTGACTACAAAACCGAAGAACGGTGACAACGCCCGGCTCACCCACACATAATCGCCTCCGGAGCGGGGCATGGCCAGGGTAAAGTAAACATACACCCCACCAAAGCCCAGCAACAGGATACCGCCCAGCACGAAAGCCAAGGCGATATTCGCGCCCGGGAAAGCCGCCGCGCCAAAGTTGAGCGCCTGAGAAATGCCCACCGGGATGAGGATGGCAGCGAATACTAGGTTGAAAGCGTCAAAAGGGGTCAGCTCGCGCACCAGGCCGGTGGCATTCCGGACGAACATTTTAGTCGAAGAAGCGGCTGCGGGTTTTACAGTTTTTGCAGAATCAGCTTCCATTTTTTATACCTCATCTGTACGATCCATGAGTCGGATAGTTCCCGATGGAATCAGACCAACGATGCAAGTAAGTTGATTATTCGTCCCAAAGTTACCTCCTTTCAAGTCTTTTTATAAGTAGATTAATCCATCCATGCGCCACCATTCACATTGATGGCTTCGCCGGTTATAAAATCAGCCTCCGCTGAGGCCAGGAAAACGACGACACCGGCTACGTCCTCCGGAGTCTCAAGACGGCGCAAGGGAGTGTCGTTGATATATAACTGGAGCACCTCATCGGGAGAGGCGCCGCGTAATGAGGCTTCCCAGCCCACCTCGCGCTCCTGCATCGAGGTACGCACGTAACCGGGGCAGACTGCGTTGACGGTGATGCCCAGGGACGCCAGCTCGCCAGCCATAGCCTGCGTCATGCCAACCACGGCGAACTTGCTTGCCACGTAATGCGCCAGGAAAGGGGCGTTGCCGCGCTTGCCAGCCATGCTGGCGGTATTGATGATCTTGCCGCGCAGGCCGCTCTGGGGATCGGGTGGCTGCGCAGCCATAATGCGCGCAACTGCCTGGGAGCATAGGAAGGTACCGCGCGCGTTGACATTCATATTGAAGTCCCAATCCTGGTCTGTCAGATCGACAAAGCGGCGCATGGTGGAAACGCCGGCATTGTTACACCACACGTCGATGCGACCCAAGCGGCGCGCGATTTCGGCCGTTACCCGCTCCACTTGATTGCGGTCTGTGACGTCCAGATGGTAAGCCGAGGCCTGGCCACCTCTGGCTTGGATTTCCGCCACTACTGAATTGGCAGTCTCTATGTTCAGATCGCTGACCGCCAAATGCGCGCCTTCGGCCGCCAGTGCCAGGGCGATGGCGCGTCCGATGCCCGTACCACCGCCAGTGATCGCAACGGCTTTATCCCTTAATCGCATACTCCCTCCCATGATAATGGGTCATTACTAAGCCCGTTGATTTTTGCGGACAGAAGCAATCTTGTGCACCCGAAAAGCGCGAGATCGCCGCGTCGCGCCGGCAGTCCATGTCGCTCCTCGCGACGACATTGCATTTCGTTTAATCCTTGATGTGTTCATTCGTTCAACCTCGGATACAATCCCTTGAGTGCTTGATAAGTATTCAGATATATATTGAATAAGTGATCGTAGCGAGCGTGATTCTCCATATCCGGATCAGTCACTGCCGCGGTCTGGAGATAGTTTTCGATCTCATTCCAGCCTTTAAACGCCCCAACGCCCATTCCGGCCACGAAAGCTGATCCCAACGACGAGCCCGGATGGTGCGCAATCTGCTCCAGACGGATGCCCAGCACGTCAGCGGTGACCTGACGCCAGAGCAGCGAATGCGATCCTCCATTTGTTACGCGCGCTCGCGATGGGGCATAGCCATGCTCGGCCAGCACGGCCAAATGGTGGCGGAAACCATAGGCGATGCCCTCCAATACGGCGCGATAAATGTGCGCGCGCGTGTGGCTCAGTGTCAGGCCGATCAACGTGCCGCGCGCCTGCGGGTCATTGACTGGCGTTTTTTCGCCCAGAAAATAGGGCAGCAACACCAGACCATCCGCGCCGGCCGGTACATGAGCCGCTTCTTCATCGAGCTCCCTATATTCGCGGCCGGGGGCGAACTGGTTGCGGAACCACTGGATCAAACTGCCGCTGGAGGCCATGCAGCCGTTGATCAGGAACTTGCCGGGGATTGCATGGTAATCCAGAAACAGGCGAGGGTCGACTTCGGCCTTATCCAAGCAGAAGAGGATATCGCCAGCGCCGCCCAGTTTGACCAGCAGATCACCCTGATCGCGCAGCCCGGCCGAGAATGCCGAAGCGATGTGATCAGCGCAGCCGGCCACCACCGGCGTGCCGGCCATCAACCCACAGGATCGCCCGGCTTCTTCAGTCACATTTCCCACGACGTCCGACGGCCAGTGGATGCTGCCGAACCAGTCGCGACTGATCCCGGCCATCTCCAGTAGCCCGTCGTCCCAATCCTGCGTGTGCAGATCGTACAGACCACTTTCTAGCGCCCAGTTGCGCTCGATAGAATACTCGCCAGTCAGCTTGTAGGCGAGATAATCGTAAGATCCCAAGATGCGCCGCGCGCGGTTGAAAGTAGCTGGCTCGTGCTTGCGCAGCCACATCAATTTTGGCCCGATACTCTGCTGGGTGATGGTGCTGCCGGTGCGCGCCAGGATATCCTCGGCTGAAGTACGGCTGCGCTGTTCGTCGATTTCTTTCACCGCGCGGGCGTCATTTTGTTGAATAGAAGGCCGCACAGGATGGCCTTCTTCGTCGACAAGGATCAAAGCTGGTACCATACCGCTGGCACCTACTGCCAATAGCTGCGCGGCAGGCACCCCGGCACGTTCTAGTACTTCCGGGATCAGTGTGCAGGTATTAGCCCACCATTGTTCGGGATTTTCCTCCGCCCAGGTAGCGCGTGGCGAGCTCAGCGTGACCGGCCGAGAAGCTTCAGCCATGATATTCCCCCATGTATCGATCACTACTGTCTTAGTGGCAGTGGTACCCACATCGATGCCAAGCAGATATTCAGGCATTTTCGTCTTTGCGTGCCTCTTCTACTGCGCGTACAAAAGCTTTCACGCGATTCTCGTCGACCGGATTCCAGGTGTAACCGTCAATCTTTAGGCTGGATCCGACGATCACGCCGTCAGCAACCTTTAGATATTTTTGAATATTCTCAATCTTCGCGCCAGTATTGAGCAGCACTGGCACCGCTCCTTTAATCGCCGCGTAAGCCTCCTGCAACCAGGCTAACTCGGGCTCAGAGCCCGCCGCCGGCCCGGAGACCAGGATGGCGTCGGCAAGCGATGAGACCACCGCGCTTAGCGCACGTTGACCGACAGACCGATCACCCAACGGCGAGGCAAATTCCGGCGTAATGTTGTAAAACACCTTAACGTGATCAGCGCCGATATTATGGCGGTAACGCAGCATAGCGGCCGCGTCCGGTTGCCATAAACCCATATCACTCTCGTAAACGCCGGTAAAAACCTCTCGCACGAAACTGGCTCCGGTGGCTAGTGCTATAGCAAGAGGAGCCTTAGCATCCCATAGAAAGTCCACGCCAAATGGCCGATCACGTGGGGCAAGCTGGGTGATCACACTGGACATCACCGCTACTGCTTCAAAATCGGCATGAAGCGTGTAAGGGCGGTCGCCTTCATTGCAAAAAAGGATGGAATCCACACCGTTGTCCAGCAGCTTATGGATATCTTCACGCATAGTTTTTACTATGCCGGTGATACCTGCTTGGCTGTCATAAAGGGGCGTCCCAGGTAGCGGTGGAAAGTGCGCCATTGCGATAATCGGTTTGCGTGTACCAAATAACTCCAAAATCAAATTGTTCGTCATCCTGTTTCTTTTTCCTCCGCATTGATCTTCTTATCAACTTCCTCGGGTAAATGAATGATGACCTGGCTTGCGCGTAACGCCTCCAAAAGCGACGGGGGTGGGGGCTTGTCCGTTACCAGGCGGTGAATCGCGCTCAGGGGTGCGACACTGGCAAATGCAACTCGCTCAAATTTGCTTGCATCGGCCAGCAAGATAGTTTCCTTAGCTGATTGTGTCATTGCACGCTTGACTAGTGCATCATCCCAGTTATACTCGGTTACACCTGCGTGGGAATCGACCCCCCCTGCTCCAAGGAACAGACGATCGACGAATAGACCTTTAAAAGCGCGTACAGCAAGATCGCCGATAAGAGAAGCTTCACCGCGCCTTACAATCCCACCAGTCACAATCACGGTTATATCCGGCTCGTTGAGTAATAAATTGGCAATATGCAAACTTGGGGTGATGATTGTCAAGTTATGGCGCCCAACTAAGTTGCGTGCTAGTTCATAGGTAGTTGTACCAATGTCAAGCGCTAAGCTATCTCCATCGGCTACCAACTCAGCGGCCATACGCCCAATCAATGCCTTAGATTCGCGTTTTTCGCTGCTACGTAATAATAAGGGTGGTTCAAAGCTTCGGCCGCGCGCATTTACAGCTCCTCCATGCACACGGCGCACCAGGCCAGCTCGTTCTAACTCGGCCAAGTCACGTCGAATGGTCATCACAGAGACCTGTAATCGGTCAGCTAGATCTACCACACTAACCGAACCGTGTGTCTCTATTTCTTTCAAAATAAACGCAGTGCGATCTGTTGCCAACATATGTTCGTTTATGTTCTAATTATACACTTATAATGTTCTATTGTCAATAATTAAACCATGAGGTGTTTGTCCCAAATTCGGTTGGCTAATTTTTTACCAACACGGGTACGGCTTTCGGATAAGTCGATCAGCCACCCGTGCCGTTTTTTGAGTAATTTAGTCAAAACTCACCGACTTTGGGATAGATATGGATAAGGGTATCTGTCCCAAAGTCGGTGTTTTTAAAATAAGAGCAAGCTCACAGTAATATAAAAGTATCGATACTCCAATTACTGGTGAACTTGCCATGACTGTTGGCATGTTACAAGTATCCGAAGTCAAGGATTCTCAGCTCGATCGTTCGATGCGTTGTCCATATAGTTCTGGCGAGACATTTCAACGGTATGGAGGGGTAATTACATCAGTCCGTGACCCGCGCCTTAGCGTGGTGCGGCTATATCGTTATCGCTATTGCCGGTGCCGAAGGACGTTTCGATCCTATCCTAAAGGGTGGATCGAGCCGGTCAAACCTAGCGGTTACGGGAGCTGGCGGCGATTGCATGGACCTTGGGCTTGAGTTATCGAGGACTAGTCGCCCTATTTGCAGCCTTTAGGGTTCATTTGAGCCATATGAGCGCTTGGCGAGATGTGCAAGAGCGAGCCCGTCAGCTGGAAAAACAGCGGCGTTGGTGGCTGGTGCGAGTGTTGGGGCTAGATGGGGCCTATGTGCGCGGCTGGGGCAAGTCTCAACAGGTCTTGGTGGCGGTGGATATGGGCACGGGGCAGCCGGTTACGGTTGGATACGTGGACGAAAAGAATCTGCACGCTGTGAAGCGCTTTCTGAAACCGTTGGTTCAGCGGTTGGGGGTGAGGGTGATCGTCGGCGATGATCTGGCAAGTTTCCATATCGTAGCGAACCAGCTTGGCTTAGAACAGCAAATCTGCCAGTTCCACCTGCGCCGCTGGGTCGGTCGCACATTACGTGATCTCAAGCGGACCATACCCGCGGAGTGGGTCTGGGTGGTGGAGGAGACCTAGACCCTGATCAAGGAATTACCCATCCAGGGGGATCGTCGCCTAATGCAATTGTGGCGTCAGATCCCCAAAACCCGCCAGGGGCGCAATGGGGGTCTAAATATTTCTCCTCGATCAACTGGGTTTCTTGCTGGCTCGTTTGATCGAGTATTGGGCTCGTTACCGGCTCTTTGACTGGCAGCCGGACGTGCCTTGGACAAACAATCCCACCGAACAGGTGATCGGCAGGATGAAAATGAG
>DAOTWA010000021.1:0-13593 GCA_034435955.1 Anaerolineaceae bacterium
GGCATGTGCTATGGCGCTCCCGGCCATCAGATTCTCCAGCCCATCAACGCCGACGGCACCAGCGTCTTCAAGCAGAAGAGCACCGTGCCGGCCAAATTCCGGGTTTGCGATGCTTATGGCAATTCAATTGGCACGCCAGGCGTGGTTTCTACCTTCCGGTTGGTGCAGACGATCTCCGGAACCGTGGTCGATACCGTCGACGAAGCGGTTGATTCCACAACGCCTGACACAGCCTTCCGCTGGTCCGCCACGGACCAGCAGTGGATCTTCAACATCAATACGAAATATCTGGCAGCTAATAAAACCTACGTCTACCTGATCACACTGAACGATGGTTCAACCATCAAGTTCCAGTTCGGCCTGAAGTAACCCTCAGACCGTCCCTGAAGCCTTAACAATCCGGAGACCTGCGGCTACTCCAGCGCAGGTCTCTGGTCATTCATCTTGAAATAACTCTCGAATCAGACCGCTCCGCGCTGAAACTCAGCAGCCTGAACGCCGGTCTGCCCGGCCCCGGCCGCGAGAAAACCGGATCCAGCAACTGGCTCTCCCCCGGCGCGATCTCCAGCGGCAGCGTTGGGTCGGCGCTCAACCGCTCGCACGGGCTGCCCTCCGGCCCCAGCGAAACGTCGCCGGTGTTGATTGGGAGCGCGCGCTCCCGACCGGTGTTATCATTTACGGACTGGACGTGTATTGCAACCGGTTCGCTGTTTGAACACTCAACTTCCAAACGCCGGAGGGATTATGGACGCGTCGGGCCGGGCCGATTCGAAATCCATCACTGCCATTTTGCTCCTTGCGATCCTGTTCCTGTTCTTCTTTCAGCTCCTCAGCGATCTGATCGAGTCCACCTACGCTTTTGGCCTGTTGATGACGGGCATCCCGATCGAGATTGCCAGTATCCTGTTCCTGTTCACTCCCATTCTCTTGTTTCTGCTCCCCCGCCGTGTACCACGTGGTTTCGTCCTCGCGACCGGCGGCCTGGCGCTCCTCTGCCGGGCAGCCAGCCTTACGCTGGACACACGCGGCAAGATGATCGTTGCCGGCCTGGGTGTGGGCTTTTTCCTGGTCTTCTTTCCGGCCGTTCTTTGGAAGCTCGCCCGCAAAGGAGACGGCGCTGCCGGATTGAGGCTGGGAGCTGGCCTGGCTCTGGCGGCACTGACGTCTATGCTGCTGCGAGCAGCCTATTCCGGCAACGATATCAGCGCCTTTGACGGCTACCGCGCTATCGACTGGGCCCTGGCCCTGGCCGCCGCTTTGCTGCTGCCGGGCTGGACCAGATCACTGGAACCCGGGCCAGAAACAATCCCGCCCGCGGCTGCACCCGCCAGCGGCTGGCGGGCGGCCGGCTTGTGTCTGGGGTTGAACGCGCTCTTCCTGCTGCTCTATTTTGGTTTCATCAGTCCAACAGTGATCGCCCGCTGGAGCGCCGGCAGCTATCCTTGGATCGGCAGCCTGGCGGCGGCTGCCCCGGCCGTTTTCCTGGCGCTTTGGCTTGGATCGGTTCGTTTCCGCGCGGCGCTCAGGCCCGGCGTGCTGCTCGCCTGGAACCTGCTTTTCGTCGCCGCGCTGGCTTTCGCGCTGTGGTCCTACCAGGTGCCCTTCCCAAAGGACAGCCGCCTGTATCCCCTCTCTGAACCGACCGTAGGCCCGCTGGCGGGCGCTGCGCTGGGATTGGCGCTCTTCCTTTCCCCGGTCATCTTCGCGGATTTTACTATCCTGGCACACAGTCTGATTTCAAGCGCGCCGTCGACTCCAGCCCTGGCCGGCGGCTTTCTCCTGGGCTCGCTGTACCTGCTGTTGATGGTCTTCGCCCACGTGTTCACCACGGTGTACGATTACATCCCAGTGATGGGTCCATGGTTCCGCGACCGCTTCTGGCTGGTCTATCTGACGGCCGGGGCAGTACCCATGCTGGCCTTGCTGTTGGCGCGGCGTGGCGATTATCCCTTGCAGGCTGATTCGGGCTACCCGCGGCTGTCACCGCTGGCGCCAGCCCTTTCTCTGGTGATTATTGCGGCTTTGTGGATGGGCGTCCCTCACCCCGAACCGCCGGGCGGCGCTCAAACACTGCGGGTGATGACCTATAATATTCAGCAGGGTTACAGCGCGAACGGGCAGAAAAACCTCGAGGGCCAGCTTGCGGTAATCCGCGCTGCCAAGCCCGACCTCATCGGCCTGGAGGAGACCGATATCGCTCGCCTCTCAGGGGGCAACTCCGACTTCGTGCGCCTGGTCGCGGACCGCCTGAACCTGTACTCGTATTACGGCCCCAAAACGGTCAACGGTACGTTTGGCATCGCCCTGCTGTCGCGTTACCCGCTCCAGGACGCCCAAACGTTCTTTATGTACTCCACCGGTGAACAAACCGCGGCGATCCTGGCGCGCATCCTTGTCGCCGGAAAGCCTTTCACCGTGCTGGTCACCCACCTGGGCAACGGCGGTCCACTGATCCAGCAACAGCAGGTGCTCGAGCGCCTCTCCGGCCAGATGCATGTGATTGCCATGGGGGACTTCAACTTCCGCCCCTACGAGCAGCAGTACCGCCTGACGGCGCAATCCCTGCAGGATGCCTGGATGAGCGCAAAGCACCAGGCGCCAACTCCACCCGGCTGGGACCCGCGCGAGCGCATCGATTACATTTTTCTCTCGCCCGGAACTGAGGTGCTCTCGGCGCAGGTACTTCCACCCGGCCCCTCGGATCATCCTGCCCTTGTAGCCGAGATCGGCCTGCAGCATTGACGCCTATCGCAAAGCCTGCCTGCTTTAAGGCTTGGCGGTTACGTAGAAGAAGTCACGCTCGTAGGGATACAGGTAGCGGTCGGTGTTCTGATCCATCTGCGGAAAGAGCGGATCGGGTTTCGGTTTGCCGTTCATCCAGTGAATGGCGGCGAAAAACACCCAGTAGTTGTTGATGTCGAGCTGGATCGCCTGAGATACACCCGCGTCCTGCATGCAGTTGGCCAATGCCTCCACGGAAAGACTCGGGCCGGCGAAGTAGTAGAGGGTGCCGCCATCCGGACTGATGCCAATGCCCGAGCGCCAGGTCGGCACCACACCCTTGAAGGTATAGCCCCAATCGACGGCGTTGTCGTTGTAGATCATGGGATTGATGCGCCCGTCCTGGATCACCAGCGGCCCATTCTGGCGCCAGGCCAGCATATCCGCCGAGGGTTGCAGGTCATGGCCCCAGGCGCCGATGCGCACCTGTCCATCTTTATAGATAGCTACCGTGCCCAACCCCGGGATGGGCGGCAAGGCCTGAACACCATCCGCCATGGCGCCATAATGCCCGTTGTTTGCCTTGAAACCGCCGTTGAACATCGCCAGCAATACGCCTGGCTGTTTGTCAGCGGGCGGCATGGCGCCGGAGCGCTTAGGGCCGTCCGGCGAATAAGGTTCTTTGTACCCCAGGACGAAATGGAGACGGGTATGGCTCAGGTCGAAGGCTACCACGGCCACGATCGCATAGGGCCGGTTGGCATCCGGCACGAGGAAAGCACGATATGCGACCGTTCGGCCGCTGGAATCCTGCAGGTAAGGCGTCCAGATGCCTTCGCCAGGCCTGCCGCCAAGTGGGGAAAGCGGCGCCGGCTGCCAGGCTTTGCGCACAGGGAACATGCCGCCGGTTTGACCGGATGGATTGGGTACCAGCGCAAGGGGGCTGGATTTTCTTCCCGTAGCCCCGCCGGGTTGAGGCGCCGGTGATTTAGGAGAGCTGGCCACAGCGCCGGCAGACGGAACCTGCCAGGGCGTGGACGGTTTTGCCAGCCCGAGCCCATATTCGACTCTTTGGACGGCGTCCTGCACCTGGAACAGCGCGCCTTCGATGGCCGCGGTAGCCCGATCGCCGATTACCGCGCGCAGTATGTCCGAGCCGTTTGCGCCGGCAGCCGGGTCCGCGCTGACCACAACCACCAGTCCGACGAAGGCCACCAGTCCAATTGCCAAAATCCCGGCAAAAAGCAATAACCAATGTTTAGTGCGAATTTTATTAAACCACACAACGATATCCCCTACACATAATGCCGGTGGTGTACGTTCTTAGCCTGCGGCTTTCTGCCACAGGGCGGCTTGGTTTATTTGATCTACGAATTGGTGGGCATCGAAAAACCGAGGTGTCTGAATTAGAGCCGCAAAACCTCGCATCGCCTGTTTTCAGTACCACGCGCCCTGGCGCGTGCACCGGTGAGGCGTTTCCGCTCGCTAACTTATAGACCAACCCCCGAACGAACATTCCCGTCAAACAATAACAGTATATACTCCTGTGTGGTTTCACAGGCTGCCCTGCATCATAGCGCGGCGAGCTTAAACCCAGCTTAAACGCAGATGTGGAACGGCTTAATCGCGGATCGCTTAACGCCTGCCTGCAACGGTATCCGGCACAATCCAATTCCAGCTTCTCTCCGTACCTATACACAGCGAACCAAAATCCACCCACAGGAGAGAGGACATGAAACGAGCAATACCATTGCTGGTAGCTTTTCTTTTATTGGCAACGGCCTTCGCCATCCCCGATCTGCAGGCAAAAGCTGGCTCCCCTAAGATGATGGAATTTGGCACAATGATCGCGGTGCCCCGACCCTACACTGGCACAACCAACGCCATCCGCGGTGTACCGGGTGGTGGCCTGCCATGGGTATTGAGCTCGGCTAAAGGCGAGTTGAGTGTGAGTGGCAAATTGGAGATTATGGTCAATGGGTTAGTGTTGGATCCGAACGATCCCGGCGTGCCGTTGGCGTTGCGTGGGACAAACCCTATCCCCGCTTTCCGGGCCCTCGTTAGCTGCCTTTCGAAGGATGCGAGCGGCAATCCCATCACCGTCAACGTGAGCACTGACCCGTTCCCCGCTACCACCGGCCCGGCGGTGAACGGCGGTGGCGATGCCAAGATCGAAGCGCAGGTTAGCCTGCCCGAGCCATGCATCGCGCCTATTGTGTTCGTAACCAGTCCAACCGGGGCCTGGTTCGCCGCCACCGGCAACTAACGTCCGGCACCCCGCCTTCCCCGTCCGGTCAGCGGAGGGGCAGTTATCATGGCGCCGGTAACAACCTCATCCCAGGGGAGCTGGGATGAGGTTGTTCACTCTGCCAGCGGAAGAGTAACTTCGAAGGCGGATCCTTCCCCTAAACGGCTTTCTACATGCACGCTGCCGCCGTGCGCCTTGACGATCCACTGCACGATAGCCAGGCCCAGCCCACTGCCCTTGGCATTCTCCCCCTCGCCGGCGTCGCGGGTGCGCGCTTTGTCCACCTGGTAAAAGCGGTCGAACAGGCGCGGAATATGCTCGGGGGGGATGCCGGGGCCGTTGTCAATGACGCGCAGCCAGGCGGTGCCTGCGCCCATACCGGTCTCGACGCGCACCTGCTTCTGCTCTCCGCCGGCGTACTTGATGGCATTTTCGACCAGATTGACGATCATTTGTGCCAGGAATTGAGGATCGCCGCGGATTTTGAGTTCGGGAAGCTCGCCGGTGGAAAGATGCACCTGATTTTTCGCTGCCAGGGGCGCCAGCCGCTCGATGCTGTCCAGCACCAGTTCGCTTAAATCGAGCGGCTGCATCTTCAGCACAGTCTGCCCGGCGTCCATACGCGAGAGGGTCAGCAGGTTGTTGACCAGGCGGGTCATGTACTCATTTTCCGAAGCGATCACCCGTAGAGCGCGCTCGTATTCGTTCGATGTGCGTTTGATCGCCAGCGCTCGGCTGGCTTCCAGGCCGACGATGGTAAGCGGTGTGCGCAGCTCATGGCTCGCGTCGGCAGTAAACTGGCGTTGTCGGTTGAACGCGGCTTCAAGGCGCTCCAGCATTTCGTCGAAGGTGCTGGCCAGTTCCCCCAGCTCGTCATGACTTTCCAGGCGCAAGCGCTGGCTCAGATCCGTCTCCCCGATCTCGCGCGCCATGCGGGTGATTTGCTTCACCGGGTGCATGGCGCGGTCAGCCAGCAGATAGCCGCCGCCCGAGGCGATCGCCAGCATAACCAGGCTGCCCAGCACCAGGGTGACCAGGGTGCGCGGAAGCTCTCCGGAGGGGTCCACCGGGCTGCCAAGGATCAAATAACCTGCCCGGCGCTGCTCGATGGCGATCGGCGAAATGATGAAGACGTATTTGGTGCGGGTGGTCTGGCTGGTCGCCGTCGCATTCACCACGGCGTAGGAGAAGGGGCCGTCCCCTGACTGGCGTTGGATGCCAAGGCTGGCGAGCTGAACGAGTGAGTTGTCTGTGATCGGTCCGCTCTTCGCGATCACTTTGCCGTTCAGATCCACCAGCGCGAGGATCTGGTTCGTGCGCAAATTCGGCCCGCCGCTGCGCGGATCGAAACTCGGAGGGGGCTGACCGCTTTCGAAGAACTCGCGCGCGGCGAAATGCAGGTAAGCATCCCACTGGCGGGAGGAGAGATCCAGATCGTTGAGCGCATCCAGATAAAGATCATGGGATTGGCGCACATAGACGAAACCGCTGAAAGCCGCCAGTACCACTGCGAGGATGGCAACGAACCACATCGTCAATCGGAAACGGATGCTGCTCGTCAGCATCCGAAGGCGGTTGACCAATCCACGAAAAAACGAAAGCATACAGCCCGCTTAGCCTTTTTTATCCGGAGACAGCAGCCTGTAGCCGACCCCACGCACCGTCTCGAACAGCTTGACCTCGCTGGGATCGTCTATTTTTCGCCTCAGGCGGCGGATGTACACGTCGATCACGTTAGACGCCGCCTGGAAATCGTAATTCCAGATGTGGCTCATGGCCATCTCGCGGGTGATGACGCGGTTGGGATTGCGCATGAAATATTCCAGCAACGCGTATTCCTTGGCGGTCAGATCGATGCGCCGGCCAGCCCGCTCGACGAAATGGGTGGCCGGGTCGAGCGCCAGATCGCCGAGGGTGAGCAGGCCGGATTTGTCGGCGCCGTCGCGGCGCATCAACGCCCGCAGGCGCGCGCGCAGCTCCTCCAGGGCGAATGGCTTGATCAGATAATCGTCCGCACCGCTGTCCAGGCCGGTCACGCGATCCTCGACCGCATCTCGGGCGGTGAGCAGCAGGATGGGGGTGTTCACGCGCTGATTGCGCAACTCCCTGCATACTTCCAGGCCATCTTTCTTCGGCAGCATGATGTCCAGGATGATGGCATCGTAAGGGGTCATCTCGGCCAGCACCTGTCCTTCTTCGCCGTCATACGCCACGTCGACCGCATAGCCGTCATCGATCAGGCTCATCTTGAGCGATTGATTCAAGCGGCGGTTATCTTCCACCACCAAAATGCGCACCTTACCCTCCGAACAAAGTCACTGATCATTCATTGTGCTTCCCATTATATCCGCGCTGAATGACATTAAGATGAAACTTTGATGAAGATTAGTAAATAGGGGTAATTGGTCTTATTTAATCCGTACGTCATCTTGCCTGTTTATACTGATCATCAGGCTGCTGCCGCCAAGCAATCAACGGGTATCCTTCAAACCAGGCAGCAGCCTGACCCCATCGAGGGGTCATCTGGTTGCATGAGGTATGAGTATGAAACGTGTCACAGCCTTGATTGCCGCTGCGTTGATCACCACCCTGGTAGGCGCGGCCATGTTCGCGGTCGGCGCCAATGCGATGCTGAATAAGAACACCGTGCCGATCGCGAATTCCCCCACGGCTGCGGCGAATAGTTCTACCTCGGCCGGCGATCCACCCGGCAGCCAGATCCAACAACTCCAGAACCTGATCGCTCAGTATCAGCAGCGCGATCAGCAATATCAGGATCAAATCAACCAGCTTGAGCAGCAATTAAACCAGGAAAGTCAGAACCTCCAGCAATATCAGAATTTGCTCATGGCCTTGCAGGAACGAGGCGTGATCCTGATCACCCGCGACGGCAGAGTCTTGATCCCAGATCAGTAAGATCGGTATCGAAAAACGGAGGCCTTCATCTATGAAACCATTGAAATGGATCCTGCGTATCTGGATCGCCATAGCCAGTGTGATCGGCTTTCTGGGAGGGTGGGCGACGCTGGCCCACGCCGGCAAACCTGCGCCCGCCACTTCCAGCCAGCCATCCATTAACCTACCGGCGCAACTGCCGACTCTGGCGCCGCTGCCCAACTTCGACAACGGGCCCGTCCAGCTTCAACCGCCAGCCCAGAGTCAGCCTTTCCAGAGCTTCATGCCCAGCTTTCGCACCCGCGGATCCTGAGCCATGCAGTACTACTCTTTCCGGGCGATGAACACCGAGGTGCTGATGGCTGCCGAAGGGCGCCATGAGCGTCTCGAGGTGGGCTTCCGCAAGACGCGCGAGTTCATCGAAGCTTGCGAGCGGCGCTTCACCCGCTTCTCTCCCGACAGTGAACTCTCCGCGTTGAACCGCCAGACCGGACGCTGGTTCCGCGCCTCGCCGGATCTGTTCGCCGTGGTCCATCTGGCTGCCGAGTTGAGCGAAAAGACGGACGGCCTGTTCGATCCATCGGTGCTGGCCAGCCTCGAGGCGGTCGGCTACGACCGCAGCATGGATGAGTTACGGGCGGAAGGCGCCGCCCCTGTTGCGACGGTGGATGTCGCCGTGAGGACGGGCGGATTCCGCGAAGTGCGCCTGGACCGGGAGAGCTACAGCATCTGGCTGCCGCCCGGCGCGCGCATCGATCTGGGCGGAATCGCCAAGGGGTGGATCGCAGAGCGCGCGGCCGGCATGCTCGCCACCTATGCGCCCGCCTGCGCCATCAACGCGGGAGGCGACCTGTTCCTTTGCGGGCTTCCGACCGGGTTACCTCACTGGCAGGTTTCCCTGGAAGACCCGCGCGATCCGGAGCAGACGCTGGCGGCGCTGCGCGTTCCGCCAGGGGCTGTGGCCACCTCATCGGTGACCCGCCGGCGCTGGCTGCAAGGCGGGCAGGAGCGCCATCATCTGATCGATCCCCGCACCGGACAACCGGCGAAGAGCGAATGGCTGAGCGTCACCGTGATTGCATCCCACGCGGCAGAAGCCGAAGTTTACGCCAAAGCGCTGCTCATCGCCGGCCCGCAGGGAGCTTCCGACCTGGTCGGTCGGGTCAATGGACTGGCGTATATCGCCGTGGATCGGGAAGGCCGCCTGTGGGGATCCACGGTCAGTAAGGAGTACTTATGATCGAAACCAAATCAGGGCGTAATAACCAGGGGTGGTGGATTTGGATTGTGATTGCCCTGATCGCCATCCCGGCTTTGCTCGCCGTCACCGCCGGCGTTTTAGCCGCCGCCTATACTCCGGCTGGCTCCACACTCCGGCAAAACCTCAGCTTCCTATTTGCGCTCAACACCGTCCAGACCATGTGGTATGTGACCCGTTCGGCCGGCCTAATCGCTTACCTGCTTTTGTGGCTGTCCACCGCCTGGGGGTTGGCCGTATCCAGCAAAATATTCGACCTGATCCTTCATCGCACTTTTACCTATGATTTTCACCAGTTTATTTCCCTGCTGGCGGTTGGTTTCATCGTCTTGCATGTGGCCGTGCTGATGGCCGACCAGTACCTTCCCTTTTCTCTGGCGCAAATCTTGGTGCCCTTCCTTTCCACCTACCGGCCGTTGTGGGTGGGCATCGGCGTGGGCAGTTTTTATCTGGTGTTGCTGGTGACGATCACATTTTACCTGCGCAAATGGATCGGCATGAAGACGTTCCGCGCCATCCACGTGCTTAGCCTGGTGGCGTACCTGGGCGCGACCGTGCATGGTTTTTACGCCGGCACCGATTCGCCCCTGGCGGCTACACAGTTGATGTACGCCGGCACGTTTCTCGTCATCGTCTTCCTGACCAGCTACTGGCTGATCCTGCGCCGGATGGAAAGTAAGCCGGCTGCGATGCAGGCATCATCCCCCCATCCGCGCCGGTCCGAAGGAGTTCGCTGATGGGCGTTGCGGCCTGAGATCAAATCAGGCAGTCTCCCAGCGCATAGGGTGCAGTGTCCGACCGGCGAACGGATTGGAGGGCAGGTGCGCCTTCAATCACCCAGGATCAGGGCATCGGCAACACGGGGATAGGAGGTTAAGGAAGGCGGGAGCAGTCGTCGCCCCCGCCTTTAATTTAAACACACGAGCCCCTTGCGAGGCTCGCAAGGGGCTCTCCTTCTTCTAGCGTTAAATCTATCTATAGAGGCTGGGTTTCTGCCTGGAGCATCCCTTCCAGGACGATTTCCATAGCTATGGTGTGGCTGCAGCGCCCGCGAGTGCGGAAAAAATCACAGTCGCAATCCCACTGTCCATGGTCGAAGGTGACGGTATGGAGGTTATTTTCCCCTTCTATGCTCACCCGGAAGCTTTCAAAGTGGATGCGTCTGCGCTCGCTGGCGTAACGCTTGGCCTTCTCGATCTTACCGATCATGCCATAGTCCATGGTTTTCACTCCTTTCGAGCTCGAGGTCGGTATAAAAAACGGCATGCGCTCAAATTCGCATGCCGAAAAGAACTGGTTTGATAAGGTATTGGCTTCAGATCTCGCATAGAGGTCTGGCATTCTCCTTCTCTTGATAAAGAGTATAGCCCCTTTCTGGACCAAAGTCAACTGAATCAAGGAAGAGATCGGATTCTTTAAGCTTCGCCGGTCCGGCTCTCACGCCCACCCATCCTGACCGGCACATTCGCGGCAAAGGCGGAGAGATCATCACGGCTCTTAGCGCAGCCACTTCTCGAGCACCAGAGCATCTTCGCCGTCCAGATAATAGGCCGGCCAGATGCCGTTATGGTGGTATCCCTGCCGAAGGTAAAGAGCGATGGCTTCATCGTTGGAACGGCGCACGCTCAGCCTCACCCGCTCCACGGGCATTTGCGCCTCGCACGCGTGCAGCAGAGCGGTGCCAATGCCGCGCCGCCGATACTCAGGCAACACCCCCAGGGTGGTGATCCAGCCCACGCCTTCCTCGCGGCGCACATCCCCCGCAATAAATCCAACCATGGTCGCATTGACCAACGCCTTGAGCCGCACCACGCCGGCGAAGGTCAACACCGCCACCAGGTCCCATAGGGGCCAGGCGTCTTTGGGGAAACAAATTTCCTCCAGTCGGCGCAGAGCGCCGAGGTCGCGCCAACCGGCCGGCTGGAGGGTGAATTCAGGTTCCTGAGCTTGCGTGGCGACGCTCCCGGATGGTAAGGGATCAGGCGCCCTTCGAGTCGCCGCGCGCTTTCAGGAAATCGGTCAGCAGGCTGGTGAACTCCAACGGGAAGATGAACTTGGTCGCGGCACCGGCGCCCAGCTTGTTGAGTGTGTCGAAGTACTGCAAGGTCATGGTCTTGGTGTCGACCGACTGAGCCACCTGGTTGATCTTGTCGATGGCCAGCGAAAAGCCCTCCGCACGCAGGATGGCGGCCTGCTTGTCGCCCTCGGCGCGCAGGATGGCAGCCTGCTTCTCGCCGTCGGCCACGTTGATGGCCGCCTCGCGTGTGCCCATCGATTCGGTCACCACCGCACGGCGGATGCGCTCGGCCGACATCTGCCGGTTCATCGCCTCCTGCACCTCGCGCGGTGGGATGATCTCGCGGATTTCGACGTTGGTCACTTTGACGCCCCACCGTCCGGTCACCTCATCCAGGCGTGTGCGCAGGATGTTGTTGATGTGCTCGCGCTCGGTCAGCACGTCGTCCAGCAGGATGCCGCCGATCACTGCGCGCAGGGTGGTGGTGGCCATGCCCTGGGCGGCCATCTCGAAATTGCCCACCTGCAGGACGCTGTTGGTGGGATCCAGCACCTTATAGAACCAGATGAAGTCGATGTTGATGGGAGCGTTATCTTTGGTGATGGCGGTTTGCTGGGGGATTTCGCGCACCTGCTCGCGCAGGTCCACGCGCACCGGCCGGTCGACGATCGGGATGAGGATGATCAGTCCCGGTCCGCGGTCGCCGATGCAGCGGCCCAGGCGGAAGACCACCAGGCGCTGGTACTCGGGCACGACTTTGATCGCTGTGGCCAGGAAGAACAGGGCGGCCAAAACGACGATGCCAATCAGACAAATAGTGCTGGTTAGTGCGGTGGGCATAGGCAACCTCCTTGGAATGGATTAAAACCAGGTAGGGCAGGCAGACAGTCCGCTCACCCAGGACAGGATGACCCTCTACGGCGAAGAATGATGCCCATCGACAACCTGTTCGACCTCGAGTCGCAGGCCATCCTTGCGCAATACGCGCACACGCGCATCGGCCGGGATGGGGTGGGCGCTATAGGCGCTCCAGGTTTCTCCGGCCACGTACACCGTTCCTTCAGTAAAGACAGGCGTCTTGGCCACCCCCTCCATGCCGGTCAGGTCTTTCAGCAGGGTGGGTTTGCGGGCGCTGGCTTCGAGCGTCTTGGTGGCCGCCACCCACAACAGAGCGGTGCTCATCCCGGTGACCACTATCGCCAGGAAGGGGTTGATCGCTGGGCGCCACCATACGTCTGAGCGGAACAGGTAAATCGAGCCGATCGCCAGCGCCGCCAGTGACACGGCCAGATAAACCCAACGGCGGGAACGGCGCAGCGCGATGAAGAAGGGGAATACGCCCAAGATGAGAACGGCCAGCGCCCAGGGGTTGATCGGCAGATTGTAGATGGCGTAACCCGCCAAGACGATCATCAGCACAGCGCCCATCTCGAGCAGGCCGGTGCCTGGCGCCAGTAAAGCCAGCACCGCCAGTAGAAAGGCAGCTACTAAAAGGATGTATGCCACATTTGGATCGAGCAGCACATTCATAGAAACCTCGCGTTCTTAACGCGACCGGTTGCGCCTGGCCGCCCCAACTCGATTCGATTATACAACGAAACATTTTAAGCGGCCTGACATCAGACTTCCGAAGTCCAGCGTCAGGGCTGTGCAGGCTGGAAAACAGATCGTTGATTTTCGTCAAGCCGCAAGACTTCGGAAGTCGAGGATACCATGACCTCCGAAGTCTCGTGGATTAATGGCTCCTTTCTCCCTGTTTTCCACATTTACCGTCTTTTTCATGGACTTCGGAGGTCTGATGCCCGGTAAGACAGACTTCCGAAGTCCAGGATCAGTGCTGTGCTGACTGGAAAAAAGATCGTTGATTTTCGTCAAGCCACAAGACTTCGGAAGTCGAGGATACCATGACCTCCGAAGTCCCGTGGATTAATGGCTCCTTTCTCCCTGTTTTCCACATTTACCGTCTTTTTCATGGACTTCGGAGGTCTGACACTTGAGCAACCCAGACTTCCGAAGTCCAACATCAGGGTTGTGCAGGCTGGAAAATAGATTACCTACTCTCGCCAATTCACAAGACTTCGGAAGTCAAGGATATCATGACCTCCGAAGTCTCGTGGATTAATTGCTACAGTCTTCCTGTTTTCCACTTTTGCCGACCTTTTCATGGACTTCGGAGGTCTGATACTTGAGCAACCCAGACTTCCGAAGTCCAACATCAGTACTGTGCAGACTGGAAAACAGATCGTTGATTTTCGTCAAGCCACAAGACTTCGGAAGTCGGGTGAAGTCGGGGGTTCCCACGACCTCCGAAGTCTCGTGGATTAATGGCTACAGTCTTCCTGTTTTCCACTTTTGCCGTTCTTTTCATGGACTTCGGAGGTCTGATCCCTGAGCAACCCAGACTTCCGAAGTCCAACATCAGGGTTGTGCAGTCTGGAAAAAAGATCGTTGATT
>DAOTWA010000022.1:0-2929 GCA_034435955.1 Anaerolineaceae bacterium
AACCCGCCCGTTCTGCACGAAATTGCAGGTGTTGGCGGCCTAATCCCCATACCGGCGATAACAAAAGTGGGTATCTACTTTTCCCGATTCGGTTACCTTCATTCAATTGACCTGAGTGGCGTTATCCATCCAGAGGCGTTTCCTGATTTTGTTGAGTGGTTCATTGCGAGAGCCAGGCAAGAATACGCCGTATAATCAAGGCTAGACAAGCGTACGATTACAAATCCATTGACCTGTTCTTTGCACGGGAAATAAATGGATGCCATGGAGTACGATCGCGATAAAGTGGATGAGTTCGTACTTGCGCTCCTGTACCTCACCAGCTCGCGGGATCAATACGGCGCCCGCGCCTGGAAGGGGCTGGATTGGGAAACGTTAGACAGGTTGTACAAAAAGGGCTACATCAGCGATCCGCAGACCAAAGCCCCCACCATCACTCTGTCCGAAGAAGGCGCAAAACTTTCCAAAGAGCTTTTTTTCAAGTACTTCGGGAAAAAAGAATAAAGTCTCTGCAATCGGCATAAAATGGCCGTTTTTTTATCGCAACCCATTTCGTCTCGAGATCGAGCGGAATGGTAAGCGCCTTTTCGCCCCATTCAAGAGCCGAAGCATCTATTCCTCGCGGGGCATGCGCCTTTTGTCCCCGGCCGCGAGATCGTTGGGCATGCATCCGCGCCGTGGGCAGCCCGGCTTCGAGGCTGAAGGAGGGGGATCGGTTCGGCATCGGATGACCGGTGCGTTCCTGTGGACAGTGCGATGGTTGCATCCAAGGGGAGGAGCAGCTCTGTCAGAAATTATCGCAAGCCGGAACGCGGCAGCCTTCCGGGGGATTCTTTACCGCCGTCGCCGAGGACAGCCGCTTCGCTTCCCTCTAGCCTGTTATGATGCACCGCACAGGGTCGGATCAACTTTTATCGAGCGCGTACGCCCCCGGAATGTATAATGTGAATATGCCTGAGCTTCCTGAGCTCGAGGTGGTGCGCGAAGTGCTCCAGCATCGGGTCGTCGGTCAGATCATTTCCGCCGTCGAGGTCATCCCGCCCGGCGGGCCGATCGTCGTGCGCGATCTGACCCATCGCGGTTTCGCGGCGGCTCTGAGCGGCGCGACCATCGCTGAGGTGACCCGGCGAGGCAAGTTCCTGGTCTTCTCGCTGCATACGGAGCAAAAACCGCTGTTTCTGGTGGTCAACCCCAAGCTGACCGGGCGTCTGCAACTCTCTGCGCCCAGCGAGAAACGTCTGGCGAAAACCCATGTGGTGCTCACCCTCGCCAATGGCAGACAAATGCGCTACCGCGACCAGAAACAGATGGGTCAGCTCTATTTGACTCAAGACCTCCATGACGTCCCGGATTATCCCAGCTTGGGCCCGGAGCCGTTGGATATTACCCTGGAAGAGTTCCGCGCCAGGCTCAAGCTCTTTCGCGGCGAGATCAAAGGCGTGCTCACCCGGGGCGAGTGCGTGGCGGGCATCGGCAACGCCTACGCAGACGAGATCCTCTGGGCCGCGCGCCTGCACCCTTATCGTAAACGCACCCAGTTAACGGCCAATGAGGTCGAGCGCCTGTACGCTGCCATGCGCGACACGCTGCAGGCATCCATCGAAAAGGTGCGCGCGGAGATGGGCGAAGCCATCGACCTCGAACCGCGGGAATTCTTCGCCGTGCATAGGAAGACCGGCAAGCCCTGCCCGCGCTGCGGTACGCCGATTTCGCTGGTGGGCGCCAACCAGCGCATCACCAACTTCTGCCGTACCTGCCAACCGGGAGGTCTGATCAAGGGGGTGGGTGAACAGCTTTCAGAGATTTGAGAAGCTGCCTCACCAAGAGAAAGCCGATGCGTCGAATTCGATTTGCTTTGCAGGTTGGGATACGCCGGCGGGAAAGCTGCCGGATCAACCTGCCGCGGCGCTCTCAGGCAGGATCATCTTGGGAAATGTGAAGCGCCCTTCTTGCCGGAAGGGCGCTTCTTCGATGTCTAGGAAGCTCTCAATTAGCTATCTGAGGGCCTCCTGCCAACAAGCATCGGGACAAACTTCGTCCCATTCCCGCTCTATGGCGCGCTCGTGGGCGATGACGTGGGTGGATTCGCCTGGGCCGGAGGAGCGCCGAACCTGCCTCTTCCCCACCCTCCCTGATGCCCAAAGCCGCCTGGGCCGCCGAACATCATCCCTGCGCTGTCCTGCAGGAGCTGATCGGCCTGGGATTGGCTGATCACGCCATCCGCGACTGCCTGGTTGACGGTCGCTTCGTACGCGGAGCGCATCGTGGACTGGAACTTCGAGTCGTTGACCAGGGCATTCCTGGCCTTTATCAGGTCCGCCTGCTGCTGGGTGATCGTTCCATTCTGGACGGCCTGGGACAGGCTGGCTTCAAAAGCTTTTTGGTAAGCGGCGTTGAGCTGGTCGGTGCTGATCCCCAAAGCCTTCGCCAGAAGAGCGTTGTAGTCAATGTTGCTGTCTTTGAGGAAAGGCAGGCCGAAGAAAGGCCTCCCGTTCGTGTAGTTTTGACTGAACTGGTCAGCCTGAGCCTGGGTGATGACCCCGTCGGCTACCGCCTGTTTGAGCGCTTCTTCGAACGCGGTTTTCTGAGCTGTCTGAAGCTGATCAAGACCGATACCCAAAGCATTTGCCAGGTCTTGATCCGTGTAGCCGCCTTTCATCCCGCGCCCAAAACCTGGCCGACCGGGAAAGGAGGGAGTGGTTGTCGCCGATTGGGCATGTACATAGCTGTAGGTGAAGGCTCCGAAGGCGATGATCAGCGCCAGAAACCCTCCGGTGAGTATTGCGATCATCTTTTTTCGATCCATAGTTTCTCCTTGTGGCAATTGAATGACCGGTGATCCGATCCTTTGCGGATCTACGCAGCCAGCATAGCAGAAAATCATTCAGAACTCATTCAGGGTGGATTGGGAATCGATTAATTTCGTAGA
>DAOTWA010000023.1:0-3511 GCA_034435955.1 Anaerolineaceae bacterium
TGATCCGTCGCTTCGAAGAGACGGTCAACGAGCTGTATATGCAGGGGCGCATCCCCAGCACGCTGCACCTGTACATCGGCCAGGAGGCCATTGCCGCGGGGGTCAGTGCAGCCTTACGCCCGGATGACTTCGTGCTCAGCACGCATCGCCCGCACGGTCACGCATTAGCCAGGGGCGTCGCACCGCAAGCCATCATGGCCGAGCTGTTTGGCAAGGCTACCGGTGCCTGCAAGGGCAAGGGCGGCTCCATGCACGTGGGCGATATGCGCGTGGGCATGCTGCCCGCCATTGCCATCGTCGGAGGGAACGCGCCCATTGCCGCCGGACTGGCTTTGGCCAGCAAGATGCAGCGCAGGGGCTTCGTAGCCGTCTGTTATTTTGGCGAAGGAGCCGCCAACGAGGGCGCCTGGCACGAGGCGATGAACTGCGCCGCCATCTGGAACCTGTCCGTTCTGTTCGTGTGCGAGAACAACCTGTACGCAGCTTCGACGCACTTCCATCTCGCCTTCAAAGTGGAAAGCGTGGCCCAACGCGCTGCCGCTTACGGCATGCCCGGTCTTACGGTGGATGGCAACGATGTCCTGGCGGTCTACCGGGCGGCGGATGAAGCGGTCTCGCGCGCCCGGCGGGGCGAGGGGCCAACCCTGCTCGAGTGCCTGACTTACCGCCAGTGTGGCCACTCGCGCTCGGACCCGCGCACCTACCGCAGCCGCGCCGAAGAGGAGCAGTGGAAGGCGAAAGACCCCCTCCCGCGCTTCCGCGCTTACCTGCTCGAGGCCGGCGTTGCTGATGAGGACGGGCTGAGCGGCATCGAGGCGGATGTGGAGGCTGAAATCCAGGACGCCATCCGCTTCGCCGAGGACAGCCCCGAGCCTGACCCGGCAGATCTGTTCACGGATGTCTTCAAGGAGTGAGTCATGGCGAAGATGACCATTGCCGAAGCCCTGCGCCAGGCCATCCGCGAGGAGATGCGCCGCGATGAGCGCGTTTTCTGCATCGGGGAAGACATTGGCGTGACGGGCGGCTTCGGCGGCGCTTTTACCGTCACTCTGGGACTTTCGGATGAATTCGGCCACGAGCGCATTATCGACACGCCCATCTCGGAGGCCGCCATCGCCGGCATCGCGGTGGGAGCGGCGATCGCGGGCATGCGCCCCATCGCCGACGTGCAGTACGGCGATTTCCTGTTCAACATGATGGACCAGCTCGCCAACCAGGCCGCCAAGCTGCGCTACATGTCCGGCGGGACGCTGTCGGTGCCGCTGGTGATGCGCGCCCCGGTCGGCGCTACCGCGCGCGGAGCGCAGCACGCCCAGAGCCTGGAAGCCTTCTTCACCCACGTGCCCGGTCTCAAGGTGGTCTGCCCATCCACCGCCTACGACGCCAAAGGACTGCTCAAGAGCGCTGTGCGCGACGATAACCCCGTGCTGATCTTCGAGCATAAGTTGCTCTACGGCTCCAAAGGGCCGCGCACGGAGAAGGGCGCGCTCAGCCCGGTAGGCGAGGTGCCCGAGGAGGATTACACCGTGCCCATCGGCAAGGGCGCCGTGCGGCGCGAGGGCGCGGATATCACCATTGTGGCTAACCTGCTGATGGTCTACCGCGCGCTGGCTGCCGCCGAGACCCTGGCCGAGCGGGGCATCCAGGCCGAGGTCATCGATCCGCGCAGCCTGGTGCCCCTGGACGAGGAGCTGATCTTTGAGTCGGTGCGCAAGACCGGGCGACTGCTGATCGTCGAGGAAGACAATCTGACCAGCGGGTGGGGCGCCGAGATAGCAGCCCGCGCCGCCGATGAGGTCTTTTTCTGGCTGGACGCGCCCGTCAAGCGGGTGGCCGCCCCCGATGTGCCGCCGCCATTCGCCCCGGCGCTTGAGCGCGCCTATGTGCCCGGCGAGAAGCAGATCCTGGCGGCGGCCTTGTCAATGCTGTGAGGGGAGTTGCCATGGGAACCGATGTGCGTATGCCGCCCCTCAGCCAGACGCTGGATACGCTGGTGCTGGTGCAGTGGCTCAAGCAGGTGGGCGATCCGGTGGCAAAAGGCGAGCCGCTGTTCACCGTCGAGACGGACAAGGCCACCCTGGAGGTCGAGGCGCCGGCCGATGGGCGGCTGGCGGCCATATTGGCCCAACCGGGCGAGGAGGTGAGAACAGGCGCGGTCATCGGGCGGATTGCCGGGGAGGGCGAGGCGCTGATGCAGGCGGCCGGCGCGCCAGGCCGAGAGGAGGGGGTGAAGCCGCCGGTAAAGGTCGAACCGCCGGATGCCGCGTCCAGGCGCGGCGAGGCGCGGCGTGTGGAGAACGCCGGGTTCCGAGAGCGCATCCTGGCCAGCCCGCGCGCCCGTCGGCGTTTGGACGCAGCCGGCGCGGCGCTGGCCGATCTGCGCGGGCGCGGCAGCGGGCCGCTGGGCGCGGTGGTCGAGCGGGATGTACTGGCTTACCTTGCGGAGCGCAGGATGGGGGCGCCGGCGGTCGAAGCCGCAGCCGCACCGGCGGCGCTGCCCGGCCGGGGCGCGTCTGCGGCCGGCCTGGAGGACCTGCGGGGGAGCTATGCGGCCGCCTTCACGCGCCAGGCCGATGCTGCCCGTCTGCTGGAGGTGCGCGAGCGCATCCTGGAGCGGCTGGAGGCAGGCCAACCAAGGCCGGAGGCGGCCGATTTCCTGGCGCTGATCGCCTGCCGGCTGCTGGCGCGCTATCCAACGCTCAATGCGCGCGTGGAGGGAGACAGGGCGGTTGCTCAGGCGGAGGTCCACCTGGCGCTGGGGGTGGAGGGCGGGCCAGGGATGCTTTTTCCGGTGGTGCGCGCGGCCGGGAGGCTGGGGCTGTTCGAACTGGCGAGGGCGCGCCTGGAGCTGGCCGAGCGGGCGCGGCAGGGCCGCCTGCGAGCCGAGGAACTGAGCGGCGCCACCTTCACCTTGATCGACCTGGGTGCATCCGGGGTGGATCAGGTCGTACCCGCGCTCGTTCTGCCGCAAGCAGCCGCGCTGGCGGCAGGATGGCTGAAGGCGTCTGGCGCCCGGCCAGCGCTGACCCTGGTGTTGAGCTGCGACCTCCGCGCGACGGGGGCGAGAGCGCCAGCCGGTTTTTTGAAAGAGCTAGTCGAGCATATCGAGGCGCCGGAGATGACGCTGGCGTTGACCTAGCGCAGGTTCAAGGAATGCGGGATGCTCCTACGCGCAATTTTGCGAGCGGAACAGGGGAAAAGTATGCACTTGCGCCGGGGGGAGAATGACGATCTGCGATCATTGGCGCGATGAAAGGGCGGTGGTTTTTTGGTTGATCCGTTTGCCGCAGCGAGAGCGAGCGGTGGAAGAAGCCAATGTAGAACTGTAAACATTTTGTAATTCCGTTTCCATACCAATTCAAGCTATAATCAGCGTGTGGCGGGATCGCCGGCACGAAAAAAGGCGGATATGCCGGCTAATGAATGACCCCTCCACATGAACCCATTACCGTTTTTGGACAAACTCGCAGCGTTTTCGAGGTCATGATCGGTTGGAATGAGGCAGCTCTCT
>DAOTWA010000024.1:0-21063 GCA_034435955.1 Anaerolineaceae bacterium
CCGAGCATAGTCAGGCGGCGAGCCAGTTCAGGGATGGGAATCTTCACGTCGATAAAATCTTTTAGCCAGGAAAGGGGGACTTTCATTTACAGCCTCCAAGGCGATGAGAGCGAATGAGAGAACAAAAGAGACAATACCCGATCATCCGATAACGAGCAGGGCGGGCAGGCATGCGCCGATGCGCGTCATACGCCCAATCAAAACTGCTCCAAGAACCGCAGGTCGTTGGCCCAAAAGTAACGGATATCCTCGATGCGGTAGCGCAGCATGGCGATGCGCTCGGGACCCATTCCAAAGGCAAAGCCGGTGTACTGCTCGGGGTCATAGCCGCCGTTGGTCAGCACGACCGGGTGAACCATACCGCAGCCGAGGATCTCCAGCCAGCCGCTGCCCTTACAGACCTGGCAGCCCACACCGCCGCAAACGAAGCACTCGATGTCCATCTCGCCGGATGGCTCGGTGAAGGGGAAATAGGAAGGGCGCAGGCGGGTGCGCACATCCTGGCCGAACATACGCCGGGCGAAGTTTTCCAACGCGCCGGCCAGGTCTCCGAATGTGACATTGCGCCCGACCATGAGGCCTTCGACCTGATTAAACTGGATCTCTGAGCGCGCGCTGATCTGCTCATAGCGGTAGCACATGCCTGGCAGGATGACGCGGATGGGCTCGGGCGCGCGCTCGCGCATCACCCGCACCTGGCCGGGCGAAGTATGGGTGCGGAGCAAAACGCCCGGGCGGGTGGTATGGAAGGTGTCCCACAGGTCGCGGGCCGGATGGTAGGGAGGCATATTGAGCAGTTCGAAATTGAATTCGTCGGTTTCGACTTCTGGCGAGCGGTAAATCTGGAAGCCCATGTCGGCGAAGATGCGATAGATCTCGCGCAGCACTTTCGTAGCGGGATGCAGCCGGCCTACCGGACGGCGGCGGCCAGGGAGGGTGACGTCCAAGCGCTCAGCCTGAAGGGAGCGTTGGAGGGCGCTGGCTTTCAAAGCTTCGCTGCGGGCTGCCAGGGCGGACTCGAGCGCCTGGCGGACCTGATTGGCCCGCTGGCCAACGGCCGGGCGCAGTTCTTTAGGGAAGCCACCCAGTCGCCCGAAGACCTGCATGACCGCGGAACTGCGCCCGAGGAATTTCACCCGCCAGGCGTTCAAACCGGCGTCATCGTTGACAGCTTCCAGCTCCGCGAGGGCTTCTTGCTCGAGGCGGTCTAACCATTCAAGCGGATTGTCTTCCATACGGCTTTCCTCTTGTCTGTAGGATGATCTATCCATGCCTGCTCAATACAGCCTGGCCACAGTCTCATGAGCCGGGTAACCAGGCAGCCATGCTTTTTAATAAGACAACCCGCCCTGGAAGGGACGGGTTGGAATCTGACCCGCGGTACCACCCTGCTTGGCCGCTGCGGCGGCCCACTCGACCAACGGTTCCGCAGCTTGGCGGACGATTGGCTGCCCCGATAACGCCGGGATGCGTCCCAGACTACTGGCCTTGCCAGGCGTTCCCCTGGGCGGCTCGGGAGGGAACTTGGGCCGGCTACTTCCGGACGGGGGTTTCAGTCTGCGCCCCGCGTCTCCCTGTCGGCATCCGCCGGCTTACTCTTCTCCGTCAATGCCTTTGGCAGTCGGTTCGTAATGTGCATTTATTATCCCCAATTCAGAGGGAATGTCAAGAGCAAAGGGGATATTCTTACTGCCCGTCAAACAGATCAGTGATCCCCCCTGGGACAGGGGAAGATATCGGCAGCATTTTGTTGAGTGGTTATATCAAAGAAAATAAACAGCCAGCCGCCTGGTCGGGCGGCTGGCAACGTGCATGCCTTCGTAGAAATCATTATTCGATAAAAACCTCGACGTGTTCGCCGTCGTTCTCGTCATATACGTCCACCACTTTGCCCACCTCGCCGGAATTGATGAACTGCATAAGCTGGTTCATATCCAGCCCTTCGACCTCGGGGGAGAAGCGGGCGCCCATCTTCAAGCCAGCGTTAACCAGGCTGACCGGCAGGCGAACGTTGACGCGCGTCTTGCCGGTATCCGTGTCGGTGACGCGCACGCGAAACCAGCGTGATGAGCCCCGCGCGGTGGAAGCGGCTCCCGGTGAGGTTGAGACGCCCTCCAAGGAAGCGAGAAGCCCGGCGCCCTCCTCTGCGGTTATTTTCCCTTCTTCGATCATTTTCAATATTTTCAGGCGTTCCTCTGAAGTGGCCATCGCGCCTACCTCCTGATGGGCATTAATCCGGCGTCCGGTCATCAGGTCGCGACTGTCTGGGCGCCAGGGCAACAGACATAAAGCCTGCCTGCATCTAATTTTACCCTGATCCAACACCCTTTAAGGGATCTTCTTGCCCATCTCTTCGAGGGCGCGGCGGATTTCTCTTACCCAGATTGCATCCTAAGGCGCGCCGCACCACTCCCAGACAGTTAAACAAGGTGGGGTAAGAGAGGCTGAGTCCAACCTTTATGCGGTTGGAGCGGCCTTTGCCGCGCACGAAGGATGGCGCGAAGCGAAGCTGGTCGGAAGTGAGAGGGGCGGGGCAGATTCCGCCTACCTCAGCAAGGTGATTTGATTCACGTCATCTAAGGTTCATGGAAGTAGGTGAGGCGCCAATCTTTCGTTAGCGCGGAAGCCTTCCAGCGAAGCGCTGCCAGGGAGGAGGGTGTACAGGCCGCATCCCCCCAGAGGTCCAAGCCGGCGGATGTGCCCGGCACCCGTTTTGGCGCCATTCTTTGCCCAGTCAAGTACGGCGTGCCGCCGGCGACCGCTGGTCGGATAGAGGATGAGATGGGGGCAGCAAAGCTGGGCGACCTGGTTGTGGATGGAGGTCTCGATGCGGATGAACTGGTAAAAGAGATGTGGATTTCTGGATGAGGTTATCGGCCCAGATACAACTATTTCCGCAATCATCCGTAGACTAGATGGAAGTCGTTGCTTACAGCCAGGAAGACCGGCCGTGGTCGGTTTTCTGCTCATTCAAACCTGGAGGAAAAAATGGACCCCAATATGGTCACCACTGCATTTGGTTTTGACGGTTACCGGATCGCGCGAAATCTGGGTGTGGTGCGCGGGATCACCGTGCGCTCACGCAGCGCGCTGGGCACCATGGCTGGCGGGCTGCAAACGATCTTTGGCGGCAACATTACCATCTTCACCGAGCTGTGCGAACACGCGCGCTCGGAAGCGTTCGATCTGATGGTAGAGCACGCCGGGCAGCTCGGCGCCAACGCAATCATCGGCATGCGCTACGATGCAAACGATGTGATGGATGGCGTTACCGAAGTGCTGGCTTACGGCACGGCGGTGGTGGTCGAAAAAGAAATCTGAATTTGCTAGTTCTTTGGCTCAACCAGCCCTGACAGGGGTGACCGGCCAGGGCAAATTTAATTGATGCTAAAATATACCCAGCGATTCAATTTCACCTATAATAACTATTGAATCATATATCATCCCTGATCCGCTGTATATAGATATGATCTCGATGGGTCGAGCACCGCGCCAAATGATCTTTTGCTTTCCGTTTCCCTCGTCATAAGTATTCAGGTCTGGCAACGAATCAAACCAAGCCGGGGTGTGTACGAGCAGCCAGTGTGCAGATCGGATATCCACACATTGAGTAACGCTCAGGCATCAGCGGGAGCGGGGGAACCCATGAATGACCAGATTAAGTTTTGGCGAGTGGGCGTAGAGTCGTTGCTCATCGTGGCGATTCTCGGGGGGCTATACCTGATAAGCCAGTTCAACTATTTGTTATTTCACAGCATCGTGGAGGCGTTTACCATCGTCGTGGGCACCGGAATCTTTTTCCTGGCGTGGAACACCCGCGCGATGCTGGATAATAATTACCTGCTTATTTTTGGCATCGCGCAGGCTTTCGTTTCGCTCATCGATCTTTTGCATATGCTTGCATACAGCGGAATGGGGGTATTTACCGACGGCGGAGCGGGTCTTTCCACCCAGCTATGGATCGCGGGGCGTTTTTTGCAAGCAGCCACGCTATGTGCGGCGCCATTTTTCATCGGCCGGCGGGTGAGAATGAGCTGGATTCTGGCAGCTTATTCTGTGGTGACGGCGTTATTCATCGCGTCCATCTTTTCTTGGGGGAACTTCCCCGTCACATATGTGGAAGGGGTGGGATTAACGCCGTTTAAAAAAATCAGCGAATTTGTGCTGGTCGGCCTTTTTTTGCTGGCTGCTTTTTTGCTCATTCTAAAGCGGGCTGCTTTCAGCGCGGATATCCTGCGTTTGATCGTCATGTCAATCTTCATGAAGGCTATCGCGGAGGGTTTCTTCGCCGTTTATGCCACGGCGTTTGATATTTCTACCATCGCTGGCCATCTCTTCCGATTGGTCTCATATTATTTGATGTATAAGGCGATGATCGAGACCGGGATGATGAGGCCATATCGGGTTTTATTCTTCAACTTGAAGCGCAGCGAAGAGGAGCTGCAGGCCAGGAGCAAGGAGCTTCAAGAGCGCAACGAAGAGTTGGACGCCTTCGCCCACACCGTTGCGCATAATCTGCAAAACCCGCTGACGGCCATCCTGCTGGCGGCCCAGGCGGCGCGCAATGTGAACATGAGCGCCGGGGAGAGGAACGAATTGATGCAGGAAATCGCGGCGACGGCGCGCAAGATGAGCAACATCATCGAGGCGTTGATGATGCTGGCCGAGGTGCGGCGCAGTGAGGCGCCCAGAGAGCGCCTCGAAATGGGAGAGATCCTGGCCAGCGTCCGGCGGCGATTGGCGCATAAAATCGAGGCGGCTCAAGCGGAGATCCATTTTCCAGCAGAATGGCCAGCAGCCGTGGGTTATGCGCCCTGGGTAGAAGAGGTATGGGCGAATTACCTGGATAACGCGCTGAAATACGGTGGGAAGCCGCCACGCATCGAATTGGGAGCAGAAAAACTCGAGAACGGCAAAGTGCGTTTCTGGGTTCGTGACCATGGGCCCGGGATCAGCCCGGAGCAGCAGGCCCAGCTGTTCCATCTGGGGCAACGATTTCTGAAGAGGGGGGATGGGCACGGCTTAGGTCTGTCCATCGTGCGCAGGGTGGTGGAAAAGCTTGGCGGCCGTGCGGGGGTGGCGAGCGAACCGGGCAACGGCAGCGAATTTTATTTCACCCTGCCGGGAGAATAGACGGTGGCAGGCGAAATTGCGCGAAAGAGGGCAGAGAGCGTCTTGTTCGCTGCGGCAATTCTGGCCGGATTGTATCTGACCAGATGGCACAGTTATCTGCTTTTCCACAGCCTGATCGAGGTCTTCACGATTGTAGTGGCCTTCGGCACCTTCACGGTCGCCTGGAATGCGCGCCAGATGCTGGAGGACCATTTCCTATTGTTCATCGGGATCGCCAATCTGTTCACCGCCGGGTTGGATTTGATGCACACCCTGTCTTACAACGGCATGGGAGTGTTCATCGGATATGGGCCTAACCTGCCGACACAACTGTGGGTAGCGGCGCGGGCTGTTCAGAGCGGATCGTTTCTGGCGGCACCATTTTTCCTGAAGCGGAAGTTGCGGGCTGCGCCCGTTTTCGTGATCTACGGCGCGCTGACGAGCCTGATCATTCTCTCTACGCTGGTGTGGCGTAATTTTCCGGACGCGTATTTGCCCGGCATCGGGTTAACCCCGTTCAAAAAGGCCAGCGAGCTGGTCATCATCCTGATTTTCGCGCTGGCCCTTCTGTTTCTATACGAGCGGCGCGATCGGCTGTCCCCTCCCGTTTGGCGGTTGATCTCCTGGTCGATCCTGGTGCTGATCCTCTCGGAAGTAGCCTTTACACAATACCTCGGCGTTTATGATGCCATCAACATGGCTGGCCACATCCTGCGGCTGGCTGCTTATTATCTTATCTATAGGGCCTTGATCGCAACGGCTCTGGAAAGGCCCTATCAATTGCTTTTCTTTAATTTAAAACGCAAGGAAGAAGAAATCCATGCGCGGGTGAACGAATTACAGGAACGCAATGAGGACCTGGACGCTTTTGCCCACACAGTGGCCCATGATTTGAAGAATCCGTTGGCAGGCATCCTGGTGGCATGCCAGGCAGTTGGTGACGCGCACATGGGCGATGAAGAGCGAAAAGAGCTGCTGGAAGAAATTGTGGCCACTGCCCGCAAGATGCACAGCCTGATCGAAGCGCTGATGATGCTGGCCGAAGTGCGTCAGAGCGATGTGCCCCACGAGCTGCTCCAAATGGACGACATCCTGAGCAACGTGCGCCGCAGACTCGCCCATGAGATCGAAAACACCCGCGCGGAAATTCTTCTCCCGCAGGAATGGCCGCCGGCATGGGGTTATGCCCCGTGGGTAGAAGAAGTTTGGGTGAACTATCTGGACAATGCAATGAAATACGGCGGGCATCCACCCCGCATCGAACTGGGATCTGAAAGGCTCAAGGACGGTATCGTGCGTTTCTGGGTGCGGGATTATGGGCCGGGAATCCCCCCGGAGGATCAGGAGCGGCTGTTTCACATCAATACTCGAGCGGGAGCGCGTAACCGTGGTCATGGGCTGGGACTTTCCATCGTAAAACGGGTGGTGGAGAAGCTGGGAGGGAGTGTGGGCGTGAAAAGCCAACCCGGATTGGGAAGCGAATTCTATTTCACATTGCCGGCCAAACAGGTATATGGCAATTCAGCCAGTTGAAACCATCCACGAATTTGGTCGCGGAAACTCGAATAAGCGCCTACCCGGGTTGAGGGCAGGTATTCTTTGCAGAAAGCCATCCACCAACAGCGCTTACCCTGAATACAAAATTCATAATCCTGTTCGGCGAATTGCGCAGGACGCTGTAAAATATCAGGGTCG
Organism: Anaerolineaceae bacterium; assembly: GCA_034435955.1. GTDB lineage: Bacteria > Chloroflexota > Anaerolineae > Anaerolineales > Anaerolineaceae > DAOTWA01. The sequence continues at coordinate 6,808 of DAOTWA010000024.1, forward strand.
GAAGATTAGCGGTAGGACTGAATTGGAGGTGAACCGATGGACGTGGCCGTAGTCGGAGCAACGGGGGTGTTGGGGCGCAATCTGGTGCCCCTGCTGGTTGCGCGGGGATATGGTGTGCGCGCTCTGGCGCGCCATATGGAGAAGGCACATTCGCTCTTTCCGCCGCAGGTGGAATGCCAGCCCTTCGATTTGCTGGCAGACGACGCCTTGGAACGCCTTGATGAGCTTCTTAGGGGCTGCGGAGCCGTTGTCCATGCGGCGACGGTCATCCCGGCGGATCCGACTGCGCCGGATGCGGCCGAAAAGTGGGCCATCACTGCTCGACTGCGCACAGAAGGGGTGCAGCGGCTGCTCAACGCGGCGGTTTACAATGGGGCGGAAATTTATGTGCAGCAGAGCATCAGTATGGCCTATCCGGACTGCGGCGAGGCATGGATCTCCGAGGATATGCGGCTAGAAGCGCCGGGAGCGCGGCCAGGTTCCAACGCGCCAGTCATTGCCGAGATGGAGCGAATGGTCCGTGGGATGAGCGACCGACTGCGCTGGACCATCCTGCGCTTTGGCTCGTTTGTGGGGCCGGATACGCGCCAAGACGCCGACATCAGCCGCCTGCGCAGTGGGACGCTGCGAGTGCCTTGTGATGGCCGCAACTATGTCTCACTGGTGCATGTGGCCGACGCAGCGCAGGCGGTTGCCATGGCCATAGCCCGCGCGCCAGCCGGCGAGACGTATAACGTCTGCGCCGAACCGTTGCGCAACGGCGAGTATTACGACCGGCTGGCCGAAGCGATCGGAGTGGCACACCCGCCGCGCGACCCGTCTGCCCCCTGCCCGCCGTCCTGGCGCTGCAGCAGCGCCCGGATTCAACGAGATTTGGGCTGGCGGCCGGCGCACGAAGTTGTTCCGGCCCACACTTGACCGGCAATTGCGTAAGTACGCAATTAAATCCCCCGTTTTCGCCTGAAAACTGCGTTAATTGACGTATTGACGCCCCGCAACCCGCGGGGTATTTTATTTGTGGATAAATAGAACATATATTCTAGTTTTGGAGGCAGCCAGTGAGCGATCACCCATCCCGACCCAAACAGGCGCGCAAGGCCCAGAATGCGGACGATTCTGCGCCGGGTTTTTATGCCGGCAGCTATGACGAGCGAGAGATGCGCGACCTTGCCAGCCTGAAAACGGGTGCATCCGTCGGGCTGCAGGAGGAGATCGCCATGTTGCGGGTGGTTATCCGGCGGGTGTTCGAGCAGGCCAACCGGGTGGCGGCGGGGGAGGATGAGGCCAGCAAGGAGCTGGCGGTCTGGTCGCGCATCCTGGCCAATCTGGGGACAGCGGCGGCGCGGCTGGCAACGCTGCTGCGCACTGAGAAGCAGATTGCGGAGCAGGACGATACGGCTGCGAGAGCCCTTTCCCAGGCGATCAATGAAGTGCTGAAAGAGATGGAGGAGCAGCAATGAGCGAGGAACTGGAATGCCCGTTGTTGGACGATCTGGGCGACGTTGGAGCGCACATGCGTACGGCGTTGATTCGCCTGCGCACGAACCGTAAGGTGTGCAAAGTATGCGCCTTATCCGGTGAATGCCCTGCGCGGGCGGCGCTGGCTGAAGCCGCGCGCCAAGCGGTGCGCGAAGTTCTGGCCGAGCTGGAGGGGTGAGGCGTGGAAGATCAGGACATCGAGCTGATCGCCGAGCAGTTGCGCCGTGCAAACGCTTTGCTGCGCGCCGATTTAGACGCCTTACGGGCAGAACTGGAGCATCAACGCGCTTTCATCGACCACCGCCTGCGATCCCTGGAGGAGAGTTCACGGGATCACGAACAACGCATCCGCGCGGCCAGCGATGGGATCGTCCAATTCAAAGTATGGAGCGGACTGGCCAACGGCGGCAGCACCCTGGTAGCGGTAGTGGCCTTCGTGCGGGCGTTCTTCGGAGGGTGAGATGCCAATCAAGCTGGCGCAAGGGGACATGGTTTGCAGGCTCAAGCCCATACTGCGCGAGGTGCCGACCTTCTGCCAGTTCCTGAACGGGCGCAAGTTGCGCAGCTACCAGGAGGCAGTGGCGCTGGCGATCGTCCAGTCGGTCATCAAGCGGCAGGGTTTGTCCTTCGCGGTCATGTTCCCGAGGCAAAGCGGGAAGAATGAAGTTCAGGCATTGATCGAAGCCTATCTATTGGTGCTGTTTATGGAAGCCGGCGGGGAAATCATCAAGGTCTCGCCGACCTGGAGGCCTCAGTCGCAGAATGCCATGCGCCGCCTCGAGCGAGTGCTGACGCGCAATCCGCTCACGCAGATGAAATGGAAAAAGGAGAGCGGTTATATCTACCGCGTCGATCAGGCGGGCATCATTTTTCTTTCCGGGGCGCCGGAAGCCAATATCGTCGGCGCCACCGCCTCGATCTTGCTCGAGGTGGATGAGGCGCAATCGCTGTCGATCGCCAAATACGACCGGGACATCGCGCCGATGGCCTCCAGCACCAACGCCACACGGGTGTTCTGGGGCACGGCGTGGACCAGTCAGACGTTGCTGGCGCGCGAGCTGAGAGCGGCGCAGGCGGCCGAGCGAGCCGATGGAGTTCGGCGAGTCTTCGTGATGAGCGCGGAGCAGGTGTCGCGCGAAGTGCCGGCTTACGGCCGTTTCGTGGCCGAGCAGGTCGCACGACTTGGGCGTCATCATCCGATGGTCAAGACTCAGTTCTTTAGTGAAGAACTGGATGGCGAGGCGGGTATGTTTCCGCCGGCGCGCCGTGCGCTGATGCAAGGGCAGCACGTACGGCGCTCCGCTCCCGAGGCAGGCAGGCTTTACGCCCTGCTGGTTGACGTAGCCGGGGAGGACGAGGCGGCGCCGGCGCCGGGTGAGCAGATCAGGCTGGCCAACCCAGCCCGTGACGCGACTGCGCTGACCGTCGTCGAGGTAGACACTTCCACTCTGTCCGACGAGGCTCTGCGTGCGCCCACCTACCGTGTGGTAGACCGGCGCATCTGGGTGGGCGTGCGCCACACGGCGTTGTACGCACAAATCAAGGCGCTGGCCGAAACCTGGCGCGCGCAGCGGGTGGTGGTGGACGCAACCGGAGTCGGGGCGGGACTGGCTTCATTCCTGGAAAAGGCGCTGCCGGGAAAAGTGACGCCGTTCGTGTTTAACTCCAACAGCAAGAGCAAGCTGGGCTGGGATTTTCTGGCCATTGTGGAGACGGGGCGGTTCAAAGATTGGGCGGATCCCGGCGATGGGCGTGAGGACGAACGCGAGCTGTTCTGGCGGCAGGTGGCTGCCTGCGAGTGTCATGTCTATCCTGGTCCGACGCAGCGGCTGCGCTGGGGGGTCCCGGAGGGAAGCCGCGATCCTTCAAGCGGCGAGCTACTGCATGACGACCTGCTGCTCTCCGCTGCACTGTGCGCTGCGCTCGAAGAGCTGGCCTGGTCGTCGCCCGGGGGCGGCGCGGTGCTGGTGCGGCGAGCGGATGTGTTGAAGGACATCGATCGGGAGGGATTTTGAGATGCTGAACCGATTTGTCAGGCGCATATTTGCGCATCCGATTTCGCAGGAAGTCAATCAAAGGGTGAAGCTGGCGCTTAGCGAGCGAGACGGGTTCTACGAGCGCTCCGGGAGCATCGAGCTGAGAGACCGCCCGGATTATGACCGCGAGGAAACCTTACGCCAGGCGCTTGAGGCGTGGCGCACCAACCCGCTGGCGCGGAGGCTGGTGCAGCTCACCTCGCAGTATGTGGTGGGCGGCGGGCTGACGATCGCCTGCCGGCATGCCTCGACAAGCGCATTTCTCAAGGCCTGGTGGCTGCATCGCTTCAACCAGGGGCCAATGCGCGCCTTCGAATGGTGCGACGAATTGGTGCGTTCGGGGGAAATCTTTTTCTTGCTGTCCACTGATGCGGCCGGGATGACTTACATACGCGCTGTGCCGGCCATCGCGATTGCGGAGGTCGTCACAGCAGAAAACGATCTGCAGCAGGAAACCGGCTACGTGGAAAAGCCAGCCGGAGCGGCGGGGGGCCTGGGGGTCATTGCAGAAGGCCGCCGTTGGGCGGCTTACGACCCATTGAACGATGGACCTACGGAGGACGGAAGATTCCCCACGGTGATGGTGCATTATGCCATTAACCGCCCGGCGGGAGCGGTGCGCGGCGAATCGGACCTGGCGCCCCTGCTGCGCTGGCTCACCCGCTACTCGTCCTGGCTGGAAGACCGCGTGCGGCTGAACCGCTTTCGCCAGGCTTTCCTTTACGTGGTGCGGGCGCGCTTCGCCAGCGAGGGTGAGCGCCTGGCGCGCCAGGCGACGCTGAACGCCGCGCCGCCCAACCCGGGTTCGATCCTGGTGACCGACGAAAGCGAGAGCTGGGAGGTGCTCAAGCCGGAGCTGGACACCTTCGAGGCGAAGGAGGACGGTCTGGCGATCAAAAAGATGGTGGCAGCCGGCGCGGGCGTGCCGATGCATTTCCTGGCCGAACCGGAAGGGACTAACCGCACCACGGCCGAATCGGCTGGCGGGCCGACCTTCCGTCACTTCGAACAGCGCCAGCAGTTTTTCTGTTGGATGGTGGCGGACCTGGCGCGCATCGCCGTGCGCCGGCGCTCGGAGGTTGACCCGAAGGTGGATGCGGCCGCAGAGGTACACGTCAGCGGCGGAGACCTCTCTGCGCGCGACAACCAGTCGCTGGCCGCGGCGGCCAAGGCGGCGCTGGAGGCCTTTCTAACGCTGTACGAGCGCGGGCTGATCGACCGGGCCGAGCTGCTGCGCGTAGCCTACCATTTCGCCGGCGAAGCGGTCGACGTCGAGGATATGCTGGCGCGCGCGTCCGGCGCGGGATCAAATTTCAAGGAGGAGCATGGAGGAAAACGAGATGGAGACGAATGAGGTTGTATCGACGGCAGGACAGGGGACGCGGACGCGCGCACGCCTGACCGCCTCGGGTGCGCCGCAGGCAGGCCGCGCCGGCGTGTTCGAGGTGTTGGCCATTACCGCCGGCACCGGCAATGGTTGGACCTTTTCGGCCGAGGTGCTGCGCCGCAGTCTGAAGCTGTGGGAAGGGGTGGAAACCTTTGTGGATCACGCTGGCTGGTTCGAGACCGGGCGCTCGCTGCGCGACCTGGCGGGTATCTGCTCTGAGGCGCGCTTCGATGAGGATAGCCAGGGGATACGCTTGCGGTTGAGCACGACTGGCCCGTCCGGGCCGCTGCTTGAAGCGTTGGGCCGCGAGTGGCTGGCTGCGCCCGAGCCGCGCCCCCGCATCGGTTTCTCAGCCGACGTGATCTTTACCGCCAAAGGTCGCGAAGTGGAGGAAATTCTGCGCGTCCTGTCGCTGGACGTGGTATTCAATCCGGCCCGTGGAGGCGGTTTTCTGCGGGCAGTCAATCAAATAAGCGAGGAGGGAATGGTGAACGAAAGCGAGAATCTGCAGACGGAAAGCGCCGCGCAACCTGCACGGCCGGAGGGCGAGGAGGCTTTGCGGCGCGAGATGTGCGCCTGCCTGCTGGAGGCCAGCCTGGCGGCCGCACGCCTGCCCGCCCCGGCGGCGGAGCAGGTGCGCAAGCAGTTCGCCGGGAGGAGCTTTCAGCCCGGCGAACTGAATGTGGCGATCGAGGACGCCCGCCGGCTGGTGGCTGAGTTGCAGGCCGGGGGCGTGATCCGCAGCGCGAAAGAGGTCAGCGGAATGATGACGCCGGAAGAACGGCTGCAGGCTGCGGTAGACGACCTGCTGGGCGCGCCGCGCGACCCCGCCATGGTTGGCAAGCCAGTCGAGCGGCTGAGCGGCATCCGGGAATTGTACCTGGGCCTGACGGGGGATGTAGAGCTGCACGGCGGCTTCCACCCGCAACGGGCGCACTTCGCCACCACGGCCACCATGCCGGCGCTGGTCAAAAATGCGCTCAACAAGATCATCGCCCAGCAATGGGAGGAGCTGGGACGGGCGGGTTACCGCTGGTGGGAGGCGGTGGTGGCGGTGGAGCACTTCACCAGCCTGCAGAGCATCACCGGCATCCTGGTGGGCGAAGTAGGCGCTCTGCCGAGCGTGGCGGAAAGCGAGGCTTACCCGCCGCTCAACATCGCCGACAGCGCCGAGACAGGGATGTGGTCCAAATACGGCGGTTACCTGCCGCTGACGCTGGAGCTCATTGACCGTGACGACGTCACCCGGCTGCGCACCTATCCGCGCAAGCTGGCTAACACCAGCCTGCGCACGCTGTCCGGCCTGGTGGCTTCGATCTTCACCGCCAATGGTGGGCTAGGCCCGCTGATGTCGGACGGGAAGAACGTGTTCGACGCGGTCAGTCACCACAATCTGGGCGTGGCGGCGCTATCCAGCGCGGCCTGGGAGGCAGCCAGCAGCGCCATCTACAACCAGCCGATGCTGGTCAAAGCCGGGGACGCGGCGCCCAAACTGGCCCTGGATGCACGCTACCTGCTGGTGCCGCGCGCCCTGAGGCTGGAAGCGCGGCGCATCCTCTATCCCAGCTTCGAACGCGAGGCCAACATCTTCAGCGAGAACATGCAGCGCGGCGAGATGGGTGATGTGGTCACGGTGCCGGAGTGGACGGATGAGAGCGATTGGGCGGCGGCTGCTGATCCGCGCCTGGCGCCAGCCATCATCGTGGCCGAGCGGTTTGGCCTCAAGCCGGAGATCTTCATCGCGGGAGATGAATACAGCCCGGCCATGTTCAGCAACGACGAGGCACGGTTGAAGATCCGTCATTTCCTGAGCGTTTTCGTGGCCGATTACCGTCCGCTGTATAAGGCCAATGTGGCCTAAATGCTTCCAACGAGAAGGCCACAAAGAGCACAGAGGGTTTATCGAGTTTTGGCTTTCCCGGTGAATTGGGTGTCTCTTGGTGAGAAATTCAAGCGGAGGGGTTCATGGAAAAGACCAAGCAGTTGCTTTCTTCGCGCAAGTTCTGGGCGGCCCTTGTCGGCCTGGCGCTGGTGATTGTCAAGGCATACCGGCCGGATTTCCCGCTGCAGGAGGAGCAGGTAGCCAACGTCATCTACCTGCTGGTGGCCTATGTGCTCGGCACGGCCATCGAAGACGGCCTGATGAGGAGGAGACCGTGAGCGGCCCGGGTGAGTTCCCGGCGGCGGTGGTAGAGGCGGCAGCCCACCTGGGCTGCCGCCCGCAAGACCTGCTCGACTGGCGGCTGCTGCCAGATGGGAGCGTGGTGCTGATTGCTCCCAACGGCGCCAAGCTGCGGGTGACCCTTGCCAGGCCGTCGGACAGGTCACCGGGCAAGCAGGCGCCTGCGGCTGGCGGGCGCAGAAAGAAGGGAGCGAGATGATCACCTTGGGGGAGCTGATCGCGCGCCTGCGCGTCTACTTGCAAGATTTGGGGGCCATTCTGTGGAGCGATGAGGCATTGACCGAAGCTGTGCGCCTCGCACTGGCCGAATACAATTTCAGCCTGCAGGTCTCTCCGGCGGACACCCTGGCCGGTTTGGATGGCGCCGAAGTCACGAGTCTGCCTGGCGGGGTGGAGGGGCTGCTGCTGATCGGTTCGATCGGCTATGCGCTGGAAAGCCGTTCGCTCAAGCGGAGCGAAGGTTACGACCCATCCCCAGATAGAATCCAGCTTCAGGCCGAAGCAGGCGCAGCCATGCACAAGTTGTTCGAAGCAATGCTGCGGCTGAAGGCGCAGGAGGGGCTGCGCACATCGAGCGATCCACCCTGGCCAGCGGAAGGTTGGCCTGTGGATGGCAGGGAGGAGCCGCTGCCATGAAACGGCTGGCCATCGGGGACGGAGCGCAAGACATCACGCTTTACCAGGAGAGTGGACCGCTGGTCTATAAGCGGGCCATCTTCGGGCCGCCGCGGCGGATCGAAAACCTGATCGAGGAGCATCTCGAGCTAGTCCTGGAAGACGCAAACCCGGAAGTCATCGTCGCGGCTGAGGCAGACCTGGCGGCTATGCTGCGTAAGATTGAAGAATACCATTCGGGCTTTCTCGACCGGCCCGTCTGCCTGCGCATCAGCGACGCGGGCGGGAAGGTCTGGGCCAGCCGACTGCACGGCGCGCGAATGGAGCGCTCGGGCGGGGACAGCGACAACGGATCGCTCGGGCTGCGGTTAATCATGAGGCGCGAGGATTTCTGGCAGGGGGAGGAACGTGAACTACCGCTGTCCAATCGTAATGGAGCAAACGTCATTGGCGGTCTGAGCGTCTCCAACCACAGCGACACACACGCAGGCCATGACAATTTCGTGGATATTGCATCCAGCGATGTGGAGGGGGACCTGCCGTCGTCCTTTCATATCGAGATGCTCAACAGCGGCGCTTCGGGCACGCTGACTGGCGATATCCGCGTGGGGATCAGTTTTCGCGGCGATGTGCGGTCATTTTGGCATGTTCTGGAAGCGGAGGAGGCCTCAGGCGGCACACTGAAGGATGACGCGGCGGCGAGCGGGGGCGGCGGGCGGACGGTCTCATGGAATACAGCCGGGGAGAGAGACCTGCTCGCCTGGCGGCTGAGCATTCTGGCATCCAGCCGGGCGATGGGACGCTGGTTCCGCCCGCTGGTGCGGTTGATGACCCCCGTGATGGATGACGATCTTTGGCTGGGGATCAAGGTAGCGTATGGCTCGGGGCTGGCTTCGATAAAAAGCTATCCGCCTGGCCTGGCGGCAGCCGGCAAGGCGCTGGTGGAACTGCCAGCGGCGCAGATCCCCCCATTTACCGGCGGGACGGTTAATCTGGGGCAGACGGAAGTGCGTTTGTATGCCTGGCAGGCGGAGGGGCAGGCTCGTTCACTGGACGTCGATGATCTGATGATCCTGCCCCTTGACGGCTGGCGCAATTTCCAATCCACCGGCGGGCTGGAATCCGGGTGGAGGCTGGTGGATGAGGGCGAACCAGGCGCATGTTACAGTGTGACCGCCACCGGCGAGAGGTTAATCACCCACGCAGATTTTGGAAGGCCGTTGAGCGCCATTCCCGGCCGCCCACACCGGATTTACTTCCTGCAAGAGTGCGGCGGGCTGGCGCCTATCGAGCGAACGCTGACAGTGCGGGTCTTCTACCGGCCGCGCCGCATCGCGGTTTGAGAGGAGGCAGGCGTGTTCATCGTCAAGGTGCTGAGGCGAGATTTCAGCGGGACCGAACCGGCTGCAGGCGTAGAATTCCGCATGACGCGTGCGCGCTGGGAGGCTCAGGGGGGACCGGCGAGGGCGGAGATCCAGGCATACGGAAAGCTCGAGGCGCTCTGGCAGCTCTTTGATTTGCTGCGCTGTCCTATCGAAGTTTGGGACGAAGCAGGGCGGGCCGTCTGGTGGGGCTACCTGGCACGCGTGGAGGTGGACGAGGGAATGCTGCACGCGGCGGCTGACCTGAGCGGGATGGCCAACCGCGTTGCGGCGGCGTATCTGCGCGGTGCAGCCGGGATTCTGTCAGGCGGGCCGCGTGAAATCACCCCGTGGGCGGGGGATCCCGCTTCCCAGGCGGTCTACGGGGTTAAGGAGATGTTGTTGCGCCTGGGAACGGCCGAACCCGAGACGGCGCTGGCGGCGCGCGACGTCTACCTGGCCACCCACAGCCGGCCGCGGGTGGAAGTTCAGCCACGGGCTGCCTCAGGCCAGGGCGCGCGTCTGGCGGCGAAAGGCTGGTTCGAAACGTTGTCCTGGCGGCTATTCGCACGCACCTCAGGGCAGGAAGGGCGGCTGGAGGGCGGAGCAGGCACCCAACTCCTGGGGGCTGCAACTGCTGCGGGGCGCCTGGCGCAGAGCTTCCAGACGGGTGAAGGCTGGGCGGCCGGTTATGCGGCAGTGCGGCCTCGACGGGTGGGCGCGCCGGGCGACAGCCTGCGAGTGGAGGTGTGCGCCGATGCGGGAGGAGTCCCGGGTGCGGTGATGTGCTCGTCACAAGTGCAGGGCAGCGATTTGAGCACTTACCTGGCGGTGCGTCGCCTGAAACTGGAGCCGCGGGTGCGTCTGGAAGCAGGCCGAACCTACTGGCTGGTGGTCTCGCGCACAGGCGGCCTCGATTCCGCCAATGCATACAGTCTGGATGTGGACGAGGGTTGCGCGTACGCCGGTGGTGGTCTGAAGATGTGGAATGGGTCGGGTTGGGTAGCGCGGGTGCCCGATGCAGACCTGGTTTTTGCCGTTTCCGGCCTGGAGGAAACCACCCGTCTGGTGGAACAAGTGTGCGCGGCAGACGGAGCGGGGCAATTTCTAGCGGGCGTGGATGCAGCCTGCGATAGCGGGCAGTACACCGGTCTGTTTCGTTCGGGTGAACGCGATGGGCGCGCCGAGTTGATCGAGCTGCTGGAGGCTGGCGGACCGAATGGACGGCGGTTGCTGGCCCAGGTGAGTCGGGAGCGCCGCCTGCGCATCGAAGAGGAGCCGGAAGCAGCCGCCAGCAGGTTGCGATTGCGCGCCGACGGCCGGCTGGTGAGCGGGGAAAACACGGCGGTCGAACCGTGGCTGTGCCCGGTCGGCGGATGGCTGGCGCTGGCCGAAGCGCTGCCGGCCGCGGTGGACGCGCGCCAGATAACCAACGCCGCGCGGGTGTTCGTCGAGGCGATGGAATACGACGCAATGAGCGACCAGCTGATCATCGAGGCGCGCGGGGAAGTGGATCAGGAGGAGGTTTGAGACATGGACAAGCTCAGCGATGAATTGCTGACCGGTCTGCACAGCACGGTCATCGGCTGGATAATGGATGCGCTGGAGTGCGGATTGGGCATTGGGGCGTGGATTGGCGAGGCGGAGTGGCGGCCGGCGGTTGGAGACCTGCATCTGGATGGGGCCGTGCGCAAGTCGCGCCCGTTGGGCTGCCGGGTGATCCGTCAGACGGCCCTGTCCATGCCGGCTTTCGCCACCATCTGGATTGCGTTTGACACGGCGCTGGTGGACGCAGACGGATGCTGGGACCCATCCGCTCCAACACGCCTGACAGCCCAAACGTCCGGATGGTATCTGGCGGGCGGCTCGGTCTCGCTCCAGGCGGCGTCCACCAATCTGCGCCACGGGATCATCGTGCGCAAGGGCGGCGCTCAGCTCATCGCTCAGAACGAGAACCACGTTCTGGCGGGCAAGGGCTCCACAGTCAGCGTATGCGCGGGTATGGTGCGCCTGGAGAAAGGAGAGTACGTGGAGATCGGCGTGATGCACGACGCCAACGCATCCCTGACCGTGCCGGCCGCGAGCGAGAGCAATCAGGCCAACAACTCGGGTTGGCTCCTCCGCCTGGTTTGAGCAAAAAGACGATGCCGGGTCGAAATCCGGTACAATTAATCGTGACATACAAATATTATTGAGCAGGAGCGTTGACGGAGAATGGCGGTAAAACCAAGAGCTACGTTCCATTTTCCCACCGGTTTTCTGTGGGGTACGGCAACTGCAGCCTATCAGGTAGAAGGGAACACAACCAACAGCGCCTGGTGGGATTGGGAGCAGCAGCCCGGGCGCATCCGCAACGGCGACCGATCAGGTCTGGCGTGCGATTGGTGGGGTGGGCGCTGGAGGGAAGATTTCGACCGCGCGGCGGAGGGTGGACAGAATGCGCACCGCCTATCGGTGGAGTGGAGCCGAATCCAGCCCACACCCGACCGCTGGGCGGAGGACGCTATCGACCACTACCGCCAGATGGCGCGCGGTCTGGTCGAGCGCGGCATGACGCCCATGGTCACGCTGCACCATTTCAGCGATCCGCGATGGTTCCTGGAACAGGGCGGCTGGAGCAGCGAGGCGTGCGTCGAGAAGTTCGCCGCTTTCGTTCGTAAGGTGGTGGAGGCGCTCAAAGAATATGTTTCCACCTGGGTGACGATCAACGAGCCCAACGTGTTCGCCTACTGCGCCTACGTGATCGGCGTCTTTCCACCCGGCGAGCACGGGCTGAGCAAAGCTTTCCCGGTCATGGAGAATCTGGTTCGGGCCCACGCGGCCGCCTATCAGGTCATTCATGCGCTACAGCCGGGGGCGCGGGTCGGGCTGGCGATCAACTATCAGAGCTTTCACGCCCGCCGTGAATGGTTCCTGCCGGACCGCTGGGTGGCCAGAATCGCACACACATTGTTCAATGAGTTCTTCCCGCGCGCCGTTTATGATGGCAGGTTGAACTTTATTTATAAGCGCGCCAGCTTGCCTCAGGCGGCGCACACCCAGGATTTCATTGGAATTAATTACTACACACGCTATTACCTAAAATTCAATCCGGTTTCACCAGGGACTTTGTTTGCGGACCAATCCTTTCCACCCGAAATTGAGACGGGAGACAATGGCTGGTACGCCAATACTCCGGATGGGATGTTCGAAGCGCTGCGCTGGGGGCGGCGTTTCGGCCTGCCTATGATGGTGACCGAGAACGGGATCGAGGATGCGGAAGACCGCATCCGTCCACGCTATCTGGCCGAGCATGTCCACGAGCTGTGGCGGGCGGTCAATTTCAACTATCCGGTAAAGGGTTACTTCCATTGGACGCTGGTGGACAATTTCGAGTGGGAGCGGGGCTGGACGCAACGCTTCGGGCTGTGGGCGCTGGACAGGGAGACGCAGGTGCGGCGGAAGCGTCCAAGCGCAAACCTGTACGCCGAGATGTGCAAGGAAAATGGACTGTCTGCGGAGATGGTGGAAAAGTATTGCCCTGAGGTATTTGAGAAGCTGTTTCCGGTGTGAGAGATCAACCGATAAACTGAAAAAGTAGAAAAAGAATATCCAATCCTCTCGATCGAATCACGGGAACTTTGCCGCGATTCCGGCCGTCCATGCAGGGAAAGAAATTACCCGTAACCGACATTTAGCGGAAAGGAACCCGTGAAGATGAGCATGCTGCGAACCCTCCCAATACTATGTATTGCCAGCCTGGTGCTGGCGGCCTGCGCTCCGGCCGCAGGAGTGACGCCAACCCCCATGGACGGCGGACCGATGCAGCCGCCGTCAGCCGCGCTGCGAGCGCAGGAAGACCTGGCCCAAAAGCTGGGCGTACAGCCCGATCAGATCATCCTGTCTGCCATCTCCTCGCAGGAATGGCCGGACACCTGTCTGGGGCTGGGCAGACCCGACGAGGCTTGCGGACAGATGATCGTGCCCGGTTACCGGATCGAATTGATCCATGCCGGTAAAACCTACCTGTATCGCACCAATCAGGATGGCAGCAGCCTGCGGCTTGAGCCGCCGGCGGAACAGCCGACCGTTTCGCCCACGAGCGACGAGGCGGCAGGGCGCATCGCCGATCATCTGGCCCAAATCCTGGCCCAACAAAGCGGGATCGCCGTCGGCGAAATCAGGGTCGCGGCGGTGGAGCCGGTCGAATGGCCGGATGCGTGCCTGGGTGTACAAGTCGAAGGGGTTCTGTGCGCACAGATCGTCACCCGGGGCTACCGCATTGTGCTGGAGGCGGGCGATCAGAAATATGAGTTTCACACCAATGCGGATGGCAGCCAGGTGGCGCTGGCTTCCGCTCCGCAGGCAAAGATTGGAGAGGTGGTGGCAACCTGGCAGTCGGCCAGCGATCCCTGCCGGCAAGCCGAATTCGGACGCACGGGCATCGCTTTTGGCGATTGCGGTGGAGTGATGATGGGTGGGCGCTACGCAGGCGCACAGCGCCTGGATGAGCTGGCGTATTTCGCTTCCACATTCCAATCGTTTCGCGCGGATACGCCGGCAGGGAAGGTCGAATTCAGCGGTCATGGCAGCCAGGCAGCCACCCCGGCCCAACAGCGCGCGGTGGCCGAATGGGCGCGGCTGGTTTATGATGAGGCAGTCGGCGGGCGCGGCGGCGCGGCGTGGGGATTGGCAATCGGCTGGAGCCGTCAGGGCGGTATTGCCGGCTTCTGCGATGATCTGGCAATTTATCTCGACGGCTTTGCCTACGCCGCTTCGTGCAAGACGAGCGCTCAGCGGCGGATCGTGCTAAGCGCGCAGGAATTGGAGCTGCTCTACCGCTGGATCGATACGTATAAGAGCTTCGATTTCACGTCGAGTGATCAGGCCACGGCCGACAGCATGACGACCCGGCTGACGTTCGCCGGACAGGGGGCGCAAGAGGCGGGCGCGGCAGTGCGGGAGCAGGTGATGGCTTTTGCGAGCGGGTTGTACACCCGCAAAGAGCAGTGAAGTTTCATGAGGCGGATCAACCGTCATCGCGGATCGGCATCGTCATTTCGCAGGTTGTGGGGTTCTCCCCCGTGATTTCACAATCCAGGGGCTGCGGGGGAGCAAATCTCACTGACCCGCTCCACCCGGCGCCGAAGGGTTTTTTTCCCGGCGCCTGCGGCGGCGTTTGGACAAGGCGGCAGGCAGGGGGCAGCAACGTTCAGC
>DAOTWA010000025.1:0-10288 GCA_034435955.1 Anaerolineaceae bacterium
TAGTAGCGGGGAGTGGATTCGAACCACTGACCTCCGGGTTATGAGCCCGACGAGCTGCCACTGCTCTACCCCGCGCCGTTACTTGCTGGCAAATTCTACCACAACCCATTCGTGTGGTCAAGCCAACATTAATTTTTGACCTTGCCTTACCTCATTGTCCAAAAAACAACGCCTGCCACACCTGCCAGTTGCTCACTGGCTGTGGAGTCGGCGCCAATACTGCTGGCGTGGGTGATGTGCTCCCCGGTGGGGAGAGCGGCACGATCGGCACATCACCAGGCTGTATCAGACGGCCCTGTTCGCGCGCCCATTGCTCCACTGCAACATCTGAGGTGGCGTATGCGATTTGCGTCTTCAGCGCCTGTTCCGTAGCCATCAGCTCTCCAATCTGGGTGCCTACGGTTTGTTCTTGCTCGCGTAAACGCAGATAATTGCCCATGCGGTTGTTGAAATCCATCATGAGCAGGACAAGCACCACAACCGCGCCGATAAGCGCTATGCGTTTCTTGTTCAACTTCGGCAATTTCATAACTTTATCTTACCCGATTAATACCTGATGGGCAAGTGGCATTAAAATTGTAACCCCGCTATGCACGGGGTCTGTGTGCCGAAGGTGGGATTTGAACCCACACGAGCGTAAGCTCACTACGCCCTGAACGTAGCGCGTCTGCCAGTTCCGCCACTTCGGCTGCTGTCAAAAAATTTTAATGCAAAATGGCGGATTGTCAACCTTTATCCCAGTGCCAATCGGCGCCAGACCAGCAGATAACCATCGTGCTATAATGACCTTCATCGGAGGATCGACAGGGGCAGGATCCATGGGGAACTTCTTCGAACAAGTCTTCGCGATCCTGACGACATCGCCAGGAAATTTAGTATATCATATGGTGCTGGTCTTTTCTATCGTCGCTGCCTTGCAGCCCTTCGTGGCCAAAGGGCTGGGTGACCATCACCTCTCCTCCCGTCCTTTTACCGGCCTGGTTTTAATGCTTATGGCTCAGATCCTGTTGTTTGCCTTGAGCGCGCTCACCTGGCAGGGCCTGGCAGACACCCATGTTCTCTTTCCCCCGCTGGACCGAGCAATCAACTTTTTCTGCATAATAATCATCATCTGGTTATGGTCTTTCCCCAAACCATCCCGCTTCGCCGATGCAATCATCGTGCTCTTTGGCGCGCTTACGGTGGTTTCCGGCGGCCTTTCGATGGCTGTATGGAGTACGGAGGCTGCCAACGCAAATTTCAACGCATCTTGGGGCGACCTGCTTTGGGAACTTTTCAGTTTGTCGTTCGTCTTAATAGGCAGCGGGCTGCTGATTGTGAGGCGTCCATCGGGTTGGAGTTTCGGCCTGGGCATGCTCCTGCTTTTGGGAGCGGGATACGGCACTCAATTGCTCGGTCCATTCTCGGATGGTGATTTCTCTGGCCCGGTGCGCTTGGCGCAGATGGCCGCCTTCCCTCTCCTGCTCGCGCTGGCTGCACGATTAACAACCGCCCCGGTAGACGCCGCGGCTGCCGGGAGGATCCATCCAGGAAGCGGATACTCTCGGCGAGCTGCAGCGGATCTGACCGGGTATGGTTTCCGGCAGCCGGGCATCGAGCGCCGGCGCTACAGCGCCGACCCGAAAACGGTGATCGCCCTTCTGGAGCTGGCCCATGAAAACTCGCCCAACCGCATCACCACGACCATGACCCGGGCGATCTCTCAGGCGTTGCTGGCTGATGTGTGCTACTTGATATCAGCACCTGACTCCCATGGTCAGATTACCTTCGTGGGCGGTTACGATTTGATCCGCGAAGAAAGCCTTCCGGGAGCCGGTCTTGATCGTGACCGCATCCCTCAACTGGCGATTGCCATGCAAAAAGGACGCCCGCTGAGGTTGTACGCCAACACCGCTGTCTCTGTCGACCTGCAAGAACTCGAAAGGGTGTTTGGCTTTAACAAATTGGAGAGTCTTCTTGCTGTGCCGTTGATCGCCCCTGGCGGGGAGTCGACGGGTGCAATCCTGCTCCTCTCACCCTATTCAGGGCGCTTGTGGTCAGCCGAGGACCAGATGTACCTGTCCTCCACCAGCGGGTCGCTGGTCAAGATTCTCGCCCATGTGCGGCAGGTGAGCGCCGTCCAGCATGAGTTGGAGCAGATGCGCACCGAGCTCGACCTCGCCCGCAGCCAGATTGAGCAATTGCAAGCCGACCAGGAGAACGTCGTTGCCCGCCTCGAAGACGCTCAACTCGCCAATGTTGCAATAAACGGCGCCTCTGCCGATCTACCGGTTTCCAACGAGAACCTGCCGGAAACTGAGCACCTTGAAAAAGAGCTTCATCAGGCTTTGAGGGAAATTGCCCAATTGAAGAACGCCCTGGCTGAAGCGAATATGAAACTGATCGAGTTGGAAAAGCTCACCCCGATTGGCCAGCCACTCACCAATGAACAGTCGCAGGTGATTGCATCCCTCGCTCAGGAATTACGCCAGCCGATGTCCTCTGTCGCTGGTTATACCGATCTGTTGCTGGGCGAATCGGTGGGAATTCTTGGCGCACTGCAGCGTAAATTCCTCGAGCGGATCAACGCTTCCATTGAGCGGATGCGCAACCTGGTCGACGATCTGGTCCAGGTGGCTTCTTCCGAGCATCGCAAGCTTGAGCTCGTCCCAGAGCCGGTCGATCTGAAAGCGATTATTGACCACGCGCTGGCGTATACCAGCGCTCAGGTGCGCGAGAAAAACCTCGCTTTGCGCCTGGATCTTCCGGATCAGTTCCCGCCGCTGTACGCCGATCGGGACGCTTTGCAGCAAATTGTCATCCATCTGCTGCAAAATGCCGCCGGAGCGACCCCGGCCGATGGCACGGTGCGGCTGAACGTCGCCACCGTGCAGGACAATGGAGAACAATTCGTACTTTTACAAGTGACGGACACAGGCGGGGGTATACCCGAAGAAGATATTCCGCGGGTATTCTCCCGGTTATACCGCGCAGACAACGCCATGATTCAGGGAGTGGGCGATACGGGCGTGGGCCTCTCCATAGCCAAGACCCTCGTCGAAGCACACGGGGGTCGTATCTGGGTGGACACCCGCCTGGGTGAAACCACCACTTTCAGCGTGCTGATCCCGCTCACTTCGGAGCCAAAAAAGCCCGCCGATCAGGTAGCCGCCATGCCATGAGATCCGATCATCAGTCTTTGATCGGCCTGCTCGCAGCCATCCTGTCTGCAACGATCGTACTGGGAGGTTTCTCATTGGCCTTGTCCGAAGACCTGACGGCTGTCGGCCCGCCGACCGCTACCCCTGCGCCGACCGATTCTCTGGCTACCCTGATCGAATTCATGGAAGTTTCACCCACCAGGATGCCCGGCCTCACCCCCAGCGCCACCTTTCCCCCTCCTCCCACCTGCCCTCCGCCGAAAGGCTGGCAGGCCTACTTGATCCGCGTCGGAGATACGTTGGCTTCTCTGTCAGAAACCTACGGCACAACCCCGGACATCTTGGGGAAGGCGAATTGTCTGGTTGGGCAGGGCCTGTTGCCGGGCACGATTCTTTACGTCCCGCCCGTGACGCCAGCGGCTATCCTGCCGACGTTGAGCGCGAGCATCGCTTCCGCAGCCTGCACACCCCCCGAAGGTTGGATCTTGTACCTCGTGAAGTCCCACGATACCCTCTTTGGAATCAGTCAGGCTTATGGTACGACGATCGAGGAGCTGCAAAAGGCCAATTGCCTGCAAGGTTCGACCTTTTTGCGTACGGGGATGAAGATTTTTGTGCCGAACGAGCCCACCCGCACGCCCATTGCCGACCATACACCTTCTCCACCGCCAACTACGCCCCCCAGTGTGACGCCCATGCCGGCAACTTCGCTGACATCCCTCAGCAATACGTCCACGCCGACCATCACCGCTACCATCACAATGACTGCGACGCTGGGGATCCCAGCCATTCCAACGGATACACTAACGGCTGCATCAATGCTGATTTCGACGCCGTAACTTGAAGAGAAACGATTGGTGACTCGAATGAGAAAATCGAATATTTATCGAATAGTTCTACTTTTACTTGCTTTGGTGTTGCTGACCACAGCCTGCAGCCTGCCGGCCGCCGGAGGGAAACCGCAGGCAGTATCCCAGCTCATCCTCACGCCAGATCCGAATGCTTCACCGACCCCGACCCCCTTCCAGCCAGTCCCTGGCCCAGATGCGTCCTTCACACCCGCTGAAAACGCGGGCGATGCACCTTCGCAGGCGGCAGCCACACCCACCGAAGTCCCGTTGATCGACCGCCTGCCAAGGCCAGACGGCCAGGTGAACATCCTCATTCTGGGCTCCGACTTTAGACCGGATATGGGCTTCCGTACGGACACGATCGTTCTGGTCTCGCTTAATCCCAAAAAG
This sequence comes from Anaerolineaceae bacterium, assembly GCA_034435955.1. Classification (GTDB taxonomy): domain Bacteria; phylum Chloroflexota; class Anaerolineae; order Anaerolineales; family Anaerolineaceae; genus DAOTWA01. The sequence continues at coordinate 4,382 of DAOTWA010000025.1, forward strand.
GGCACCGCCAGTATGGTCTCTTTCCCGCGCGACCTGTGGGTCACCATACCGGGATGGATGGAGCAGCGTATCAACACCGCCCAAGCGCACGGTGGTTTCGCACTCACCCAGGCTACTTTCGAACTCAATTTCGGCGTTCACGTGGATCATTACATCATGACGAATTTCAACGGGTTCGTCAATATCATCAACTCATTGGGGGGTATCACTGTAAATGCCAGCCGACAGCTCAGCGATCGCTGCGATTTGCCCCAGGCGGTCAATCATTATTGCACCGTCGGGCCGGGTCCGGTGGAGATGAACGGTCAAACGGCTTTATGGTATGTGCGCTCACGCTATTCCTCCAGCGATTTTGACCGTACTCGCCGCGCCCAAGAAGTGTTGCTGGGCATCTTTACCAAGTTGATGAGCCTGAACGGCATCCAGCAGGCTCCCCAACTGTACAACGAATTCCGTAGCAGTGTGGAGACGGATATGTCTCTCAGCGACATGCTGCCGCTGGTGCCTCTGGCGAGCAAGATGATCCAGAACCCGAATATGGTCAACCGCTATGAAATCGGTCCTGACCTGGTCACCCCGTTTGTCACCGCTCAGGGCGCAGATGTACTGCTGCCGCACACCGAAGCAATCTGGGAGATCATCAAGAAAGCCTGCTACGATCAATGAAACAGACGCGCACAGTATTTCACGGCCGGGCAAATTTACCCCGGCCGTTTTTTTTCGTGATTGACAATCCACCGGTTTTTCGTTAAACTACAGGCATAATAAGACTATGCGCAAAATATCCCGGGGAGAGCCTATGCCACCTGATCATTCCAATTTTTCCACGGCCCACATCACCGCCAGCACCACCATCGTACCGGCGGTTAATGCCTGGAGCTTTTACCTTGAGGACCAAGGCCGCTCCCCCTATACCATCAAAGCCTTCATCGCCGACCTGCTGCTGTTGGCCTCTTACCTCCCTCCCGATCGCACTCTCGGCAATATAACCACCCAGGATCTCAACCATTTCATAAAATGGTTGGAAGGCGGTCGCGGGGTGCCTTGCAGCCCAAAGAGCCTGGCGCGCCGCATCACCTCCTTAAAGTCTTTTTTTCGCTGGCTTCACCAGGGCGGCGTCTTACTGGTAGATCCGGCCGAAAAAGTGCTGCAACAGTCAGCCATCAGCCCGCTGCCAGAGGTGCTGTCTCAAACCGAAATCCAGGCTGTCTATGAGGCGGCGCAAAAACATCGGCATGCCTCAAAACCTGACGCTCGACCCTACGCGCTGTTCACGCTCCTGCTCACCACCGGCATCAAGAAGGGTGAATGCCTGGCCCTCACTCCCAACCACCTGGACCTTGAGGCGCCCGGCGGCCCTCTGCTTTTCGTGCGCTACGCCTCTCCGCGCAACCGGTACAAGGAGCGCAAGATAGCGCTGGATGAGGACTGGGTTGAGGCCTATCATGAATACGCCGGCCAGTACGATCTAAGTGAAAGACTGTTCCCCTGGTCGCCCCGTCGCCTTGAGTATTTGCTCGAAGATCTGGGCGAAGAAGCCGGCCTGACCAAGCATCTTTCTTTCGATATGTGCCGCTGGACGTGCGCCCTCACCAACTGGCTGGATGGCGTCGAGCCGGATCACATCCGCCAGAAATTGGGCGTTTCTAAGATCCAATGGCGTGAAATCAGCATGAAATTGCGCCAGCTCGCCGGCAGCGAGTCAAAATCCGCTCTGGCTTGAAAAACTGCTCTGATCTGTTTGGCGATGCTCGTGTTTCCCTTCAATACCCTTTAATAAGCTTCAGATGGTACACTTCGCGTGTATCTTCGGTCAACCGCCAGGGATGTGCCAGGCGGTAACCGGCGACCCAAACGATTTCGTCGTTTGAGCACACCAGCGGCCAGGCGTCCCGAGCGCGCCGTGGAAGCCTGACATTGATGAAGAAATCCGAAAGTTTGAGCGAGTGGCCGTCCATCCCCAAAGGCCGGAACCGTTCCCCTGGTCTCCGGCTGCGCACGATGAAGGGCAGACGCACCCGGCTGCCATCCACCCAGGCCTGATGGAGATCGTCGCCAAATGTCGCTTTGCCCGGCGAGACCCGATCGAGCCGAACCAGCTCGCAGGTGATCTGCCACCCGTTTAGCAGAGCGACCGGCCTGTTCGGCCTCAATTCCAATTCACCCCCTTTGGGCACTTGCGGCCAGCTCGAATTAAGCACATCGATCTCCCCGGCCGTCAGATACAACTCCCCCCCCTCCATTGTGAGGCGTAGGCCAGCCGCAAGTTCCGCGCGGCCGCTGGCAGGAGGATGCCTCACGAAGCCAATGGCCTGTTCCACCGTTGTATAGTCCACTTCTCCCGATGCAGCGCGCAGGCTGGCCATCGCGCGTCGCCAGATCCAGCGCAGCACTCCTTCAGGTGCGCCAGCAAGCACCCCCTGATCGAAGGCCAGATAATCCCGCCCCTTCTCAACCACCGCTTTCTCCCACACACTCGAAACCGCAGACTGCACAATCTCGTAATCATCCGCCAGGGTCTGCGCCATCCGCCAGATGGCCTGGCGGAAGCGTGGATTATACTGTTCCAGATATGGGATTACCTCGTGCCGAATACGGTTGCGGCGGTAGGCGGTGTCGAAATTGGTAAGATCTTGTACCGGCTGCAGGTTGCGCTCGGCGCAGTATTTCTCTGTCTCTTCACGCCAGACGCCCAGCAGTGGCCTGACCAGAGGAATATCCGCATCCATTTCGGATAATATGGTGCGGTAAACCATCCCTTTCAGCCCAGCCAAACCGGCTCCCCGCAATATATGCATCAGCACGGTCTCGACCTGATCGTCAGCAGTATGCCCGACCGCCACCGCTTGAGCCTCTGACTTCCGTGCTTGGGAAAAGAGGAACTGGTAACGCATCAACCGGGCAGCTTCCTCGATTGAAAGCGACCTTTCACGCGCATAAGCCTGCACGTCCCCCTCGCCAAGGACAAATGGCACGCCGCGCGAAGCGCATACCGCCTCAACCACACGCGCGTCAGCGGATGCTTCCGGACGCAAGCGATGGTTGTAATGCGCTACGATCAGCGAGTAGCCCAACCGTTGAAGGACATCCAGCAGGCAGAGACTGTCGGGTCCGCCCGAAATACCTGCTAGGATGACCTGATTCTTAGTGAGCTGGCAGCGGTTTTCGATTATCTCAGCCAAAAGCGTGAGATCCATAAAAAAATTATAGCATGGCGACTTAGCTTGCTTACATCGCACCTTTATGCTAGACTGGCTTTACACACTACCTCGCCAATTTGTCAATATGCGCATCCAACTGTCCTGATCCCGCGCCCACTCCACTCAGGGGTTGGCGAATAACATGAGTGAATTGATGACGAGGGGACGATGGCCGAAAAGATTTTAATCGTGGACGACGATTTGGAAACCTTGCGCCTGGTGGGACTGATGCTGCAGGGTCAGGGTTATAAGATCGTCGCTGCCAGCAACGGCGCCCAGGCAATCACCCTCGCCCGCTCTGAAAATCCCGACCTGATCCTGTTGGACGTAATGATGGCGGACATGGACGGCTTTGAAGTGGCCCGCCGGTTGCGCGCCGATCCAGCCGTATTCGATGTGCCCATCCTGATGTTCACCGCAAAGGCGGAGATGGATGACAAGATTGTCGGCTATGAAGCGGGCGCCGATGATTATCTGACCAAGCCGGTCCATCCGGTGGAACTGCTTTCGCACGTCAAAACACTGATTGCCCGCACCAAGAAAGTTTTCCCCGAAGCCACCCCTCACGAGGAGCACGGTCAGATCATTGCCGTGCTGGCTGCGCGTGGTGGTCTGGGGACATCGACACTGGCCCTCAACCTGGGGGTGAGTCTCGCTCAGCGCATTGGTCTGGATGTGATCCTGGCTGAATTCCGTCCGGGCAGAGGATCATGGGCCTACGAACTGAACAGCCGCTCCACCGGCCTGCTCAAGCTCTTGAATCTCGAGATCAACCTGATCACCTCGGAAAGCGTGCAAGCTGAGCTGATTCGCCATTCCAGCGGAGTGCGCCTGCTATTGGCCTCATCCCAGCCGGATGAGGCCAGCCTGGCGGCGGATGGCGCCCATCTCGCCGCCATCCTCGACCGCTTGGGTATCCTGGCGCAGGTCGTGCTGGTGGATGTTGGCAACAGCTCGCTCGCAGAGCTTACCCGCATTTTGGCTTTGTGCAGCCAGGCGATTGTGGTCGTCGACCCCAATCCGGTGACGATTTCCATGACCCGCGACCTCTTGGACGGCCTGCGCATGCAAGGCTTCGGCCAGGCTAAAGCCCTGAGCCTCGCCATGGTTCAGCGATTCCGCTTTGCCACCCGGGCTTCATTGGCCGAGATCGAGGAACAGCTCAAACTTCCGCTCGCCCAGGTGATTTCCCCCTTCCCAGAGCTGGCTTACCAGGCTAATCAGAGCGGTGCCCCTTTACTAATGGTTCAGCCGCAAGGCTTGGCAGCTCAGCAATTCGGCGCGCTGGCTCAGCGTATTGCCCAGCTCATCCCACCAATTTAAACGCGGCCATGCAAAAAACAAGAGCGGCCGCACTGCGCGCTGCCGATTTATTACGCTCGTCGCGCTATGCAGTGGCCCTCACCGGCGCCGGAATATCCACACCCTCAGGCATTCCCGATTTCCGCTCGCCTGGCAGCGGCCTGTGGGAGCGCTTCGATCCCATGGAAGTCGCCTCGCTCAGCGCATTCCGCCGGAATCCGAGACGTTTCTTCGCCTGGGCAAGGCCATTGGCTTCAAGCATCCAGGCCGCCCGCCCAAATTCAGCCCATCTTGCTTTGGTGCGTCTGGAAAAATGCGGTTTGCTGAAGGCCGTTATCACCCAGAACATCGATGGTCTGCACCGCCGGGCCGGTTCGAAGACGGTGCTCGAGGTACACGGTTCCCTAGACACCCTAACCTGCACCCGCTGCGGCCGTCAAATGGATGCCGCGCCCTGCCTGAACGATTTTCTCAACAGCGGCGTCATACCCCGCTGCCCAGCCTGCGGCGCAGTTGCCAAACCCGATATCGTCTTGTTCGGAGAGATGCTGCCTCTGGAGGTCTGGCAGCGTGCGATGGGCCACATCCAGAATTGCGATCTTGTGCTGGTGGCTGGTACATCACTGGAAGTCGCCCCCGTCTCCGATCTGCCGCTTCTGGCCATCGATCATGGCGCTCACTTGCTTATCTTCAACCGCGAGCCCTCCGGCCTGGATGCCCGCGCGGATGTGATCCTGCGCGGCGACCTGGTCGAGACGCTGCCTCTGGTCGCCGATCTAACATTCGGGGACCGAACTTAAGGGCGCAGCAGCACCTTCAGCGCCCCACGCTGCATTGCGTGCTCGATGGCCTGCAATCCTTCCTTCAGGCCGTATTCGCCTGAGATTAACGGTAATGGGTTCACCATTCCGCGTTCCAGCAGTCTGAGCGCTGGCTCGAATGGGCCGCAGCGCGATCCTACCAGGCGGATTTCGTCCACCACCATGGATGAGAAATTGACCGTCAGATCCCCCTTATAGGTGCTCTTCATCACCAGCGTCCCCGCCGGACGGACTGCCCGGCGTGCCAGGGCGAAGCCATCCGGGTTGCCGGTCGCTTCTACCACTCCATCGAAGTCCTGGCTGGAGACGTCTTGTTCGCCTATTGGATGGATGCCAAGTTGCGACAGGATGGCGCGCTGATTGGGATGCCGCGCCACCACACGCAGTTCGCAGCCGGTCAGTGCCAGCACCTGGGCTACCAGCAAACCCAGCCGTCCCGCGCCGACCACCAGCCAGCGCTCGTCGGGGCGAATATGAACCTGCTCGAGAATCTCCAGGGCCGCCGCCAGAGGCTCCGTGAAGACTGCTTTTTCATCCGGCAAGCCTTCCGGTACCCGGTGGAGGTTCTTCACCGGCAGCGCCAG
>DAOTWA010000026.1:0-40201 GCA_034435955.1 Anaerolineaceae bacterium
ACGCACAGGTGGTTGGCCTCCAGGTAAACGGCCACGCCGTGGGGATGGAGCATGGCTTCCAGGGAATCGGCGATCTGCTGGCCGATGCGCTCCTGGACGGTAAAGCGCTTGGCAAACACCCGCACCAAACGGGTCAGCTTTGAGATGCCGATAATATTCTCGTGAGCGATGTAACCGACGTAAGCCATGCCAAAGAATGGAAAGGCGTGATGCTCGCACAGGGCGTGGAAGCGGATCGGGCCTTCGATAACCTGGGACAGCCGGCAGTCAGGGTCGCCGCGGCATTCGGTGTCGAAGACCTTGATCAGTTTGGGATCGCCGTCGTAGCCCTCGGTGGCGTCGAACAGGGCGCGGACAAAACGACGGGGCGTATCGCGGGTGGCGGGTGTGTTCAGGTCCAGGCCGTAAGCGGAAAAGATCTCTGCGATGTAGCCTTCGAATTTTTCGATCTGCTCGGGGCTGATTTGACGCTCTTTGAAGTCCAGGCCAGCGCGTAAGGCCTGTTCTTCTGGGTCGAGAGAATTTAGATGAAATTCCATTTGGCCTCCCATCCTCCGTAAATTCTGGATTTTCCCGCCCGCTTGAGGGTCATAGCAGGTTGCAAGGAATCATGAAAAGAGGATGTATTTTGTAAGGTTTATTTTACTGCGCTTCGCGCCTGAGTCGAAAAACCTCACCGATACGCGAGAATCTAGAGCGCAAGGGTTGCTTGTCCCCCTGTATCCCAACATCAGCCGAGGCCCGGGTACAGGCTGGAGGCGGCGACCTGAATGAGCCGCAACAGAGGGGAGGGATAGACGCCCAGCCAGAGCAGCAGAACCGCCAGGATGACCAGGGCGAGGCGGCCGGCCGGCGAAGAAGCCTCGGCGGGTAAGATCTCGGCCGGCGAGATGGTAGGCCGCTGGAACAGGGTCACCACCACGCGCAGGTAGTAATAGAGGCCGATAGCGCTGGTCACGACTAAGATGATCACCAGCCACCACAGGGCCGATCCTGCGCCAGCCAGCACCAGGTAGAATTTGCCGACGAAGCCGGCGGTCAAAGGGATGCCGGCCAGGGAGAAGAGCGCAGCGGAGAAGAAAGCGGTCAGCCAGGGGTGGCGCCAGAAGAGACCGCGGTAATCCTCGAGGGTTTCGGCGTCGCGCTCGCGCGCAGAAAGCAGCGTGACCACGCCAAATGCGCCCAAATTGGTGATGGCGTAGGCCACCAGGTAGAAGGTGGCGGCCAGGGTGCCGAGCGCGCCGCTGGCCAGGAAGGCCACCAGCAGGTAGCCCAGATGAGCGATCGAGGAATAGGCCAGAATCCGCTTGATGTTGCCTTGCAGGAGGGCGAGCAGGTTACCGACCAGCATGGAGGCGACAGCGATGGCCGCAAAGATCACGAAGACACCCCGCTCAGTCTGCAGGCCGGTGTGGGCAAACAGGCGCAAGAGCAGGGCGAACATGCTGCCCTTGGAGACGGTGGCGACGAAGGCGGTCACAGGAGCAGGGGCGCCCTGATACACGTCGGGCGTCCACATATGGAAAGGCACCAGGGCCAGCTTGTAGCCGATGCCGACCACGATCAGACCGAATCCGGCCAGCAGGAAGGGATTGCCCGCCGCCGCCCCGGCGGAGATTTTAGCAGCGATCTCGTTGAAGCTCATCGTGCCAAGCTCGGCATAAACGAGGGCCATGCCAAAGAGCAACGCAGCGGCCGAGACGGCAGCCAGAACCAGGTACTTCAACCCGGCCTCCACACGAACTGGCTGGGTGTTCAGGTATGCGATGAGAGCGTATAGTGAGACGCTGAGAATCTCGAGGCCGAGGAAGAAGGAGACGAAATGGTCGCTGGCGGCCAACACCGATGAACCGATGGCCGCAGTCAGCAGGAGCAGATAATATTCTTCGCGGTTCTCCTCGCGGCGTTGCAGATAACCGTATGATAGCAAGGCCACCCCAAAGGTAGCGGCCAGGATCAGAGCGATGTAGAAGGAGGCGAAGGCGTCCATGGAGAGCAGGGAAGTCACCTGGCGAGCGCCAGCCAGGGGATAGAGCGCGGAGAGAAAAGCCAGCGCCAGGCCGGTCAGGGTGAGCGCGAAGGTGAGAACATGGTTGCGGCGCACCCCCACCAGGATCATAGAGACCACCAGATCGACGGTCAAGATGATAAAGGGCAGGAGGGCAAGCAGATCTGTAGTGGTCACGGCTGGCCTCCCGGGGGAAGTTCCAAGGGGCGAATTGAACCCGGATACGGGGATGTGATCGTCAAAGGCGGTGCAGGCACCGTCTGAGCGACGGCTGGCTGGAAATGCTGAATGGCTTGCCGCGCGGTGTCGAGCATCGGCTGCGGGTAGAGACCCAGCCAGACGATCACCACGATCATGGCCAGCATGGCAGCCATCTCGCGGGCAGAAAAGTCGGGCAGCTTCCAACCGGCCTTGTTCTCGCCGTGGAAGGCTTTCTGGATGATCCACAGGGCGTAGACGGTGGAGCCGATCAGGCCAAGAGCAGCCAGTACAGCGGCCAGGACAGAGACCTGGTAGGTGCCGAGCAGAACGAGAAACTCACCCACGAAGTTGCCCAGGCCAGGCAGGCCCAGGCTGGCGACCGAGAAGAGCATGGCCACGCCCCCCATACCGGGCATGGTCTCCCACAGTCCTCCCAGGCGGTCTAATTCACGCGTGTGGGTGCGCTCCTGGAGAGCGCCGACCAGGGCGAACAGGGCGCCGGTGGAAATCCCATGGCTGATGATCTGCATAACCGCACCCTGCAGGGCAATCTGATTCCATGAAAAGACGCCCAACAAGACGAAGCCCATGTGGCTGACGCTGGTATAGGCGACCAGGCGCTTCAGGTCGGTCTGACCGAAGGCAAGCAAGGCGCCGTAAAGCACCCCCACCACACCCAGGGCGAGCATGAGCGGGGTGAGGCTGGCCGCAGCCTGGGGAAAGAGCGGCACGACGAAGCGGATCAGCCCGTATGCGCCGGTCTTCAGGAGGAGGCCGGCCAGGACAACGCTGCCTGCAGTGGGAGCCTCGGTATGGGCGTCAGGGAGCCAGGTATGCACCGGTACAACCGGCAGCTTGACGGCAAAGGCGGCCAGGAAACCGAGGGCCAGAAGGAGGGCTGCGCCGCCCGGAAGGGAGGTGCCGAGGAGCTGGTTGTAATCAAAGGTGTAAACGCCGGTGGCCTGAGCATGGTGAAAGTACAGGCCCAGGATGGCGACCAACATCAGCAGGCCGCTGAGTTGGGTGAAAAGGAAGAATTTGACCGCCGCGTAGACGCGACGCTCGTGGCCCCAAATGGCGATCAGGAAGTACATCGGCACCAGCATCACTTCCCAGAAGAAATAGAACAGGAACAGATCCAGAGAGAGGAACACGCCGCTGATGCCCGCGAGCACCCAGAGTAAGTTGAAGTGGAAGAAAGCTACCCGTTCGGCGATCTCCGTCCAGGAGACGATCACAGAAATCAGGCCAAGGAAGGCGGTCAGCAGGATAAGGATCAGACTGAAGCCGTCCATGGCCAGGTGGAAGTGGATGCCGGCCTGGGGGATCCAGGGCAGGTCGATCTCGGCCAGCCAGGGGCCGCTGGCGGAGAGGGTGATGCGCGAAAAGTTAGTCAGCCAGTAGACCACGGCCATGATCAAATCTGCAGCCATGGCGAGCAGGGAGACCCAGCGGGCAGCCAGGTCGCTCCAGCGTCCGAGCAGCCAGGCCAGCAAGCCGCCGGCCAGTGGAAGGAGGATAAAGGCAATCAGGATCATAGCAGCACCACCACGAGCGCGATGATCACGATCGCGCCAACGGCCACGCCGGCCGCATACCAGCGCAGCATGCCGGCCTGCGTGCGACTAAGGCCGCGCCAAAGGGCGCGCGTCAGGGCGGCGAGGCCCTGGTAAATATAGTCGAATACGTCGGTGCGATCTACGCGAGCCAGCCAGATGTACGGATAGACCAGCAGGTGATCGTAGAGCCAGTCAAAGCCCCAGCCTGAGAACCAGAAACGATGCAGGGCGGCACCCAGGCGTGCATGGGACAGGCTGCGGGCGAGCTGCGGCCGGCGGAGGAAGAACAGGTAAGCCAGGTAAATGCCGCCAAGAGCTGCCAGTGCGGCAACGATCTGTAAGGGCAGGAGCACGCCGATCCCGCCGCGCGCCAGGCTGGGTGCGGGCAGAATGCTGGCAGTGAAGTTCGAGAAGACCGGCAGGTTGCCCAGCGTCTCGGGAAGCTCGATGTAGCCGCCGATAATCGAAAGCGCGGCCAGAATCACCAGGGGAATATTCACCCGCCAGCCGGGTTGATGGGTGACCTGCTGGCGAGCATCACCATAGAAAGTGAGGAAGACCATGCGAAAGGTATACACGGCAGTCAGGAGCGCGCCAGCGATGCCGGCCGCCCAAAGCCAGGGACTGCCGGAGGTGGAGGCGAAAGCGTCGTACAAAATAAGGTCTTTGCTGAAAAAGCCAGCAGTGACCAGCGGCAGGGCGGATAAGGAAGCCGCGCCAATCAGGAACGTCCAGAAGACGAGCGGGAGCTGGCGGCGCAGTCCGCCCATACGGAACATGTTCTGTTCGTGGTGGAGGGTGATGATGATGGCACCCGCGCCGAGGAAGAGCAGCGCCTTGAAGAAAGCGTGGGTCATGAAGTGGAAGATGGCCGCGGACCAGGCACCCACCCCCAGGGCCAGGAACATATAACCGATCTGGCTGATGGTGGAATAAGCCAGCACACGCTTGATATCCGATTGGGTGAGGGCAGAGAAGCCCGCCAGCAGCAGGGTGAGCGCGCCGATAATCGCCACGGCGAGCTGGACGGCTGGCGCCAGCGCGAAAATGGTGTGGGTGCGGGCGATCAAGTACACGCCGGCAGTCACCATCGTGGCGGCATGGATCAGGGCGCTGACCGGGGTGGGGCCGGCCATGGCGTCTGGAAGCCAGGTTTGCAGAGGAAGCTGAGCGGATTTGCCCACCGCGCCGCCCAACAGCAGGGCGGCGGCCGCCACCGCCATGCCAGAGCCTACCGGCCAAACCTGAACGGCTTTGGTCAGGGCGTCCTGAATGTTCAACGTGCCGAGCTGGGTGAAGATGAGAAACAGGCCGACGGCCATCGCGGTATCGCCCACGCGGGTGACCACGAAAGCTTTGCGCGCGGCGTAGCCATTCTTGGGGTCTTTGTACCAGAAGCCGATCAACAGATATGAACACAGCCCCACCCCCTCCCAGCCGAGATAGAGCAACAGCAGGTTATCCGAGAGGACCAGGGTGAGCATCGAGCCGACGAACAGGTTCATGTAGGCGAAAAAGAGCGCGTAGTTCTCTTCGTCTTCCATGTACTCGGCAGAATACAGGTGGATGAGAAAACTGACGAAAGTTACCACCAGCATCATGATCAGCGAGAGGGCGTCCAGGCGGAAGGCGATCTGGGGAGTGAAGCTGCCCACGCTGATCCAGGTCCACAGCACCTGGGTGAAGGCATTGCCGGCGGGTGGGGAGGTGAGGAAGCTGACCGCCACCAGGACGGCCAGCGCTGCGGAGAGGCCGATCGAGACGACGCCGATCCAGGCCGATAGCGTTCGGGAGAAACGACGACCGAAGAGGGCCAGAACCAGGAAGCTGGCGAAGGGGATGACCGGGACCAACCAGAGCAAGTTGAGCATATCAGCCTCGCATCCGGCTGGCGGCGTCGGTGTCCAGGGTCTTGAAGTGATGATAGATCTGCAGCACCAAAGCCAGGCCGACTGAGACTTCGGCTGCGGCCATGGCCAGGATGAAGAGGAACATCACCTGGCCGTCGGGCTGTCCCCAGCGCGAACCGGCGACTACGAAGGCCAATCCGGCGGCGTTGAGCATCACTTCGATGGACATGAGGACGAAGATAATATTGCGTCGTGCCAGCACGCCTATCAGTCCGAGGGTAAAAAGGATGCCGGCGACGATCAGACCGTGTTCCATGGGTATGGTAGCCAAGTTCGCCTCCTCACTTGGGCTGCCCGAGCGGCTCTTGCTCGCCGGTCGGTCGGCTTTCCAGGGTGCGGGCGCGCAATGCGGCGGCCTCCACGGAAGCCTCGCGCAGGGCACGGCGGATATGACCGAGGTGGTAGGCGCCCACCAGCGCGGCCAGGAGCAGGATCGAGGCCAGCTCCACGCCGATCAGATAAGGGCCGTAGAGAGCCGCACCGACCGCAGCGGGTTGAATCGGTTGGGCGCTGCCAATCGTGGGGGAACGGCCGATGATGATATAGATAATTTCGGCCAGGAGCAGTGCAGCAAGGATGACCGGGCCGGCCCAGCCAGTGGCGCGCATCCAGATACGCTCCTGCTCCTCGCTATGCGGGCCGAGGTTGAGCAGCATGATGGCGAAAATAAACAACACCATGATGGCGCCCGCGTAAACAATCACTTCCAGCGCAGCAATGAAGGGTGCGCCCAGTGTGTAGAATATGATCGCGACCGCCAGCAGCGACACAATTAAGTACAGGAGGGCGTGCATGGCGTTTACTCGGGTGACCACCAGGATCGTGGCGATCACCGCTATCGCCGCAGAGAGGTAAAAGACCACATTCATGGCGATTCCTCTTCTGGATGAGTTATGGGTTCAGACTGCGCAGATCGACAGGCGGGAGTTCGTTCTCGGCCTGACCTTTATCTTTACCGCCGATGGCCAGTCCAGCCACGCGGTAGAAGTTGTAGCCCGGGTATTTGCCCTGCCCGCTGATCAACAAATCTTCCTTTTCGTAGACCAGGTTCTGGCGGTTATACTCGGCCATTTCGAAATCGGGGGTGAGCTGGATGGCGTAGGTAGGACAGGCGTCCTCGCAAAGACCGCAAAAGATGCAGCGGGAGAAGTTGATGCGAAAGAACTCAGGATAGCGCCGACCGGAATCGTCCTCGGTGGCCTGTAACGAGATGCATTCCACCGGGCAAACCACCGCGCAGAGATAGCAGGCCACGCAGCGCTCCTCGCCGTCCGGATCGCGGGTGAGGACGATGCGCCCACGCCAGCGGGGCGGCAGGTAGGCTTTCTGCTCCGGATATTGAATGGTCTCGCGCTTGTGGAAGGCGTGCAGAAAGACCCGCCAGAGAGCCTTCAAGATACTGATCATCGCGTCGATTCCCTTCTACTCGTAAAAAGGCTGCCGCTAACCGAGCGCCAGCATGATCCCACCAGTGAGCACCAGGTTGAGCAGGGCAAGCGGGAGCATCACCTTCCAGCCAAAGGACATCAACTGGTCGGGGCGTGGGCGCGGCAGCGCAGCACGCAACAGGATGAAGAAACAGATGAAGATGAAGGTTTTAATGGCAAACCAGATCACACCGGGAATGGGGGCGGGTCCCAGCCAACCGCCGAAGAAGAGGGTGACGATCATGGCCGACATGAGGGTGACGCCCAGGTACTCACCGACGAAAAACATGCCGAACTTCATGCCGGAATATTCGGTATGGTAGCCAGCCACCAATGAACTCTCCGATTCAGGCAGGTCGAAAGGCAGGCGGCGCACCTCGGCCACGCCGGCGATCAGAAAGACGATGAACCCCAGGAATTGCGGGATCACATTCCAAAGGCGCGTCTGGGCCAAGACGATCTCGCGGAGGTCGAATGAACCGCTGATCAGCACCACCCCCATCAGCGATAAGCCCATGAAAACTTCATAGCTGAGCATCTGAGCAGCGGCGCGCAGGCTGCCGATCAAGGCATATTTATTGTTGGAAGACCAGCCGGCCAGCACGACGCTATACACACCCATCGAGGAGAGCGCCAGGAAGAAGAGCAGGCCGATATTCAGGTCTACGACTGAAATGCCCGGCGCGAAGGGGACGATGGCAAATGAGGTCAGCACGCAGATCATCACGATGGTGGGGGCGAGGAGAAAAACAGTCTTATCGGCGAAAGGAGGGATCCAATCTTCCTTGGAGAAGATCTTGATTACGTCCGCCAGAACCTGGAGGAGGCCAAAGGGTCCCACGCGATTAGGGCCATAGCGATCCTGCCAGAGGCCCAGCAGACGGCGCTCCAACCAGATCAGGCCGGCCGCGATGCTGAGCATGACGATCAGGACGCCGAGAACAATGACGATCGAAAGGAGCGGTTCGCTCATTGCTTTCCCACCTCAGCGGCCGAAGAATCGAGAGGTGTTTCTGAAGCCAGGCGGCCCCACGCCGGCAGGGAAGCGACGGCCATGCCCGGCAGGCCGACGGGCAGGCCGGCCAGGCCGGCGGGCAGCTCGGAAGAGAACTTTGCAGGCAGGCGATAGGCCGTGTCGTTCAGCTTCACCTCGACTAGACCACCTTCAACCAGCGACAGTGCAGCAGCGTCGCCAGGGTTGAGGACCAGGTAAGGCCGGGCGCTCAACTGAGCGACGGCTGGAGAGAGCACGCTGAGCTCTTCGGACCCGAAAATGTGGTGAAGGGGGATTACCAGCCACTCGGATTTTCGCGCGGCAAAAGGCGCGGGAATATGGCGGAAATAAGCGGGCTGCTGGCCCTCGGCAGGCTCGATCAGGCGCACGCCGGGATCCCCGCCGCGCAACGGCCCGGCGATCTCTTCCTGGAAACGGTTGAGAGCCTGGACGGAGTTCCAGCCGGGCGACCAAAAACGGGGGATGAGGGCGGCCGGCGGCTGCAGAGGTGTGCCTTCCATGGTAAAGGACAACGGGGAGTCGGGGTCATCGGGCGGTTTGGGCTCGTGGACACTGATATGGGCGTGCATGGCGGTGCGGCCGCTGTACCTCGCCGGCTGGCGGGGAACCTTCATACCGGCGATCCGGAATCCAGCCGGTGGAGCCACCTGGAGGACCGGCAGAAACTGGGGCAATTCTTCGGCCATAGCCGCGACGATGTCATCCAGGTTGGACCAGGGCGCCTGGCTGCTTCGCCCGGCGGCAGCCATCGCATCACGCAGCCAGCGCCAGCTCTCCTGGATTTCGCCTTCGGGGACGAAAACCTGGTAAAAGCGCTGGGCGCGTCCTTCGTTGTTGACCAGCGTGCCGTCACCTTCGGCGAAGGTTGCGGCTGGCAGCACCACCTCGGCTCGTTCCGTGGTCGGGTTGGAAAGATGGTCGATGACGATGACGTGCGCAACGGAAGAGAGGAGTTCCTCCAGGGCGTAGGTATCCATGCGCCGGTATAGGTCGTTTTCCAGGATCACGAGCGTGTCGACCTGGCCGGATCTGGCCGTCTGGACAGCTTCATCGAGGGTCTTGCCGTTCATCAAGCCAAGGCCGAGGGAATTCACTTCCATCTGGGTGAGGAAAATGCCGGCCGGATGACCGGCGGCGCAAAGCGCCCAGGCCACATTGGCGGCGGCCTGCATCACCTCGAGGCTGCCCAGGCTGACGCCGGAGACCACCACGGGTCGTTCGGCATCTTTCAGGGCGGCGGCGATTTCTTCTGCCAGGCTGCGGATTTCTTCCGGTAGTTCCTCAACAACGGGGGCGTCAGACTGGATGGCATGAGCAACGGCGTGGCCCAACCGGGCGATGTCCTGCGGGGAGGCGCGGTAGGTGCGGGTGGCGATCTCGTCCAGGCGGGTGCGGTTGGGGGTGGCCACATAGAGCGGTCCGCGCTCGGTCTGGACCAGCTCGCGCACGGCCTTGTCATCCCAAAGCGGAATGCGCATCTGGGCGGCGCGGCGTAGAGGTTTTTGGCGTACGGACTGGCGCAGGGCCAGACCCAGCATGGGGGCACTGTTCAGCACGTCTTCCCCCAGCACCAGCACGGCATCGGCCTTTTCGATCTCGCGCAGGGAGGGCGTGCGTGCCGGGCCGTCGCGGAGGATGGCGATGGACTGCTGCACCAGGCGGGCTTCCGAAGGACTGATGCCCAGGAAGAAGCGCTCCGGACCAACCAGGGTGCGCAGGGCGAAGTTGGCTTCCAATGAGGCGCGCGGCGAACCGACGCCAATGACGCGGGCGGGGTCCTTCAGCAGCCCCCCGGCGCGGGAAAGAGCTTCCTCTTTGGTAACGCCCTGAACTTTGCGATCCAGGATGGGGTGGCGGATGCGCCGCTCGCTGTTGACGAATTCGTACCCGTAACGGCCGCGGTCGCACAGGAAGTAGCCATTGACCGCGCCGTTGTAGCGATTGTGAATGCGGCGCAGCATGCCGTAGCGCTCTCCGGGGATGGTATTGCAGCCCAGCGAGCAATTCACGCAGATGGACGGCGCGGTGGTCAGGTCCCACTTGCGGGTGTAGTGCTGCTTGAGGGTTTTATCAGTGAAGACGCCTGTCGGGCAGACCTCGACCAGATTGCCGCTGAACTCGCTTTCCAGGACGCCGTCCTCACGCCGCCCGAAATAAACGGTGTCGTGGAGGAGGAAAGCGCCGAAATCGTGGCCGCCGGCGTAATCATTGTAAAAGCGCACACAGCGGTAGCACTGGATACAGCGGTTCATTTCCTGATTGACCAGCGGACCGAGGTTTTGGTTGTAAAAAGTGCGCTTGCCAAAGCGGTAGCGGCGGTAATTGTGGCCGGTCATCACGGTCATATCCTGCAGGTGGCACTCGCCGCCCTCGTCGCAGACCGGGCAGTCATGCGGATGGTTGGTCATCAGCCATTCGATGATGCTGGCGCGGAAGGCGCGGGCTTCCGCATCCTCGATGGAGATGCGGGTGCCATCAGCGGCGGGAGTCATGCAAGCCATGACCAGGCGACCATTCTTGTCATTCTCGTCGCGATAGAGTTTGACAGCGCACTGGCGGCAGGCGCCAACCGAGTCCATGGCGGGGTGCCAGCAGAAATAGGGCAGGTTGAGGCCCAGGGACAGGCAGGCTTCCAGTAGATTCTGCCCATCCTTTACTTCGTATTCGCGATCATCAACGATAATCTTGGCCATCCATCATCTCCACGGGCAGCGGTGCTCGCGGGCGTGGCGTTCGAATTCGTCGCGAAAATAGCGCACGCCGCTCGATAAGGGGTTCATGGCGACCGTCGCCAGAGCGCAGTAGGTTGTGCCGGGGATCAAACGGTGAGAGTGGTCTTCGAGGATGGGGAGGTCCTCCATGCGCCCCTCGCCTTCCTCGAAAGATTTTAAGATACGCGCGCTCCAGCGCAGTCCCGCCCAGCAAGGGGTGCACCAGCCGCAGGATTCCTGGGCGAAGAAATGCTCCAGATTTTCCATTACACCGATCGGGCAGGTGTGGTCGTCCACCACCATGATGGTGCCGGTGCCCAGGCTGCTGCCAATTTTGGCCATATTCTTGAAATCCATGGGCGTGTCCATATGCTCGGGCAGCACAAAGGCGGTTGAGGCACCGCCTGGGAGGATAGCGCGCAGTTTATATCCGTCCTGCATGCCTCCGGCGTAATCCTCGAGGATTTCACGCAAAGGGGTACCCATGGGCGCCTCGAAAGCGCCGGGCCGCTTCACCCGGCCGCTGGCCCCGTAGATCTTGGTTCCACCCTCGTCAGTGCGGCTCAGGCTCAGGAACCAGGCCGAGCCGTTGTTGATTATGTGGGGCACATTGCAAATCGTCTCGACGTTGTTGACATTAGAAGGCCGTCCCCATAGACCCACGGTTGCCGGGAAGGGCGGCTTGTTGCGCGGGTTAGCGCGCTTGCCCTCCAGGGCATTGAGCAGGCCGGTCTCCTCACCGCACATGTAACGCCCGGCGGATACGTGCAGGCGCAGCTCCAGGCTCCAGCCGGAGTCGAGGATGTTCCTGCCGAGGTAGCCGCGCTGGTAGGCTTCAGCGATGGCCTTGCGCAGGCGTTGAGCGGCCAGCTTGTACTCCCAGCGCAGAAAGATGTAAGCCACGTCAGCCTGGAGGGCGTAGGCGGCCAGGATGATGCCTTCGATGAGCTGGTGGGGGTCGCCTTCCATCAGGTAGCGGTCTTTAAAAGTGGCTGGCTCCATTTCGTCGGCGTTGATGATCAGATAACGGGGGTGGGGCGCCTGGGGAGAGACGAAACCCCATTTCACGCCGGCAGGAAAACCCGCGCCACCCCGACCGAGCAGGTTGGACGCCTTGACCTCGTCGATCACCTGCTGAGGCGTCATATTCTTTATGGCTTTGTGGACAGCCTGGTAGCCGCCGGCGGCCTGGTAAGCTTGGATGTCCAGCGGTTCCTGGCCAGGGCGGATGTTGCGCGTCAGCGGTCTTTCCATCTCCATGGATCGCGTCCTAACGATATTTTTCCAAAATCTGATCCAGCCTGGCCTCGTCGAGGTCCAGATGAGTGTCTTCGTCCACCATCATTGCCGGGGCGTGGTCGCAGGCGCCCAGGCAGGTGGCGGACTGGAGCGTGAAGCGTCCATCGGGGGTGGTTTCGTCTGGGTCGATGCCAAAGCGCGCCTGGATGTGCCTGCGCAGGCGGTCGCGGGCGAGAGCCCAGCAGGTGATCCCTTCGCACAGATAGATCACGTGACGGCCGACCGGCTTGCGGAAGATGCGGTTATAGAAAGAGGCCACGCTTTCGAGTTCGTGGGTGGCCATGCCGAGGTAGCCAGCCACATCCTGGAGTGCATCGTCGTTGACCCAGCCGCGGTGCTTCTGCACGATCATCAGGGCGTCGAGGCAGGCGGCCTGTCTGAACTCGTAGTTGGGCAACTCGGCTTCGATTTCGCGGATCTCCTCTTCTGACAGCATGCTTCGAACTCCCTCTCAACGGTCGACGTCGGCCAGTACGTAATCCACGCTCCCCAGAATGGCCAGCAAATCGGGGATCATCAAGCCGCGGGCGATCTCCGGCACCATTTGGAGGTGGGGGAAGGAGGGGGTGCGGATGCGCACCCGATAGGGAATGGTGCTCCCATCGCTAATAAGATAGTAACCGTTGAGGCCCTTGGTAGCCTCGACGGTGAAAATGGCTTCGCCCGGCGGGACGACCGGCCCCCAGCTTACCCCCAGGAAGTGGGTGATGAGGGTCTCAATGTCGTGCATGGTGTGATCCTTGATCGGTGGGGTGGCCAGCGGGTGATCGGACTTATAAGGGCCGGGCGGCATGTTATCCAGACACTGTTTGATGATGCGCACGCTCTGGCGCATCTCCTCCACGCGCACGACGGCGCGGTCGTAGCAATCGCCGTGGGCGGCGGTGGGGATGTCGAACTCAAGCTGGTCGTATCCGGAGTAAGGGTGCGCCTTGCGCCAGTCCCACTCCAGGCCGGTGGCGCGCAGGCCTGGTCCGGTGACGCCCCAATCGAGCGCTTCGGCAGTGGTATAACTGCCAATGCCTTTGGTGCGCTGCTTGAAGATGCGGTTTTGCATCACCAGGCTGTCGTATTCCTTCAACCGTTTCGGCAGGTAGTCGACTAGCTTACGCACCATCCCATCCCAACCTTCGGGCAGGTCTTGGGCGACGCCGCCGATGCGGAACCAGTTGGGGTGCATCCGCGCGCCGCAGATGGCCTCGATGATCTCCAGTATGCGCTCGCGGTCGGTAAACATATAAAAGACGGGCGAAAGCGCACCGACGTCCTGAGCAAAGGTGCCGTACCATACCAGGTGGCTGGAGAGGCGGAACAGCTCGGCCGTCAGGATGCGGATCATCTGGGCACGGGGCGGGACCTGGATGCCGGCCAGCGTCTCCACCGCCATGACATAGGGGAAGTTATTCATCACGCCGCCCAGGTAGTCCACCCGGTCGGTATAAGGAATGTAGGTGTGCCAGGACTGGCGCTCGCCCATCTTCTCGGCTGCACGGTGGTGATAGCCGATATCGGGCATCAAGTCGACGAGCACCTCGCCATCCAGAGCAAGGACGAAGCGCAGTACGCCGTGGGTGCCGGGGTGCTGTGGGCCGAGGTTGAGGAACATGTAGTCCACATCCTCTTCCTGGCGCTTCAGGCCCCACTGCTCGGGGTGGAAGAGCAAGGCCTGCTGTTCGGCATCCTCCTTATCGGGCGGAAGCTGGTAAGGACCCATCTCAGTGGCGCGGGCGGGGTGGTCCTTGCGCAGCGGGTGGCCCTCCCAGGTGGGCGGCATGAGGATGCGGCGCAGGTCTGGATGACCCTCGAAGCGCAGGCCGAACATGTCCCATACCTCACGCTCGTACCAGTTGGCGTTGGGGTAGACATCGGTGAGGGTGCGCAGGGAGAGGTCGGGTTCTTTGAGGGCGACTTTCAGGCGCACTTCGGCGACATCGACCGGGGAAAGGAGGTGGTAGACGAGGGTGAAGTCGCTCTCGGGCTGGCCTTCACGGTGGGCGCGCTGGCGCTCGTCGATGGCAGTCAGGTCAAAAAGCATTGGGTAGCGCGGTCTGGCTTCAGTCTTTAGGAAGCGCAAGACGTCGTGGGCGCGGTCTTTAGGCACCCAAAGGGTAGGGATGCCGTCGCGAGTGGGCTGAATCGTGAAAATATCCCCAAAACGATTCGTTAGCGTCTGGGCGACAGCCTTCGCATGCTCGGCAGTTTCAGGCGGAGGTTGAACCGGTTCGCTCATACGTGATCGGGCGTGCGAAGGTCAGTGACCTTTTTTCGCTCTGAACGCTTCAGGTCTCGCATGGATGGCATGGGCGGGCGGTAAACCTCCTGCGGTCCGACCACCCAACTCAACGGGCGTTTTTCTGAGCCAACAGCTTTTTGGAGCAGGGTGAGACCTTCCAGGAAGGCATCCGGGCGGGGCGGGCAGCCGGGGACGTATACGTCCACCGGGAGGAACTTGTCTACTCCCTGTACCACGCTGTAGATATCGTACATCCCGCCGGAGTTGGCGCAAGAACCCATGGAAATTACCCAACGCGGCTCCAACATCTGGTCATAGAGGCGGCGGACGACCGGGGCCATCTTGATGAAGACGGTGCCCGCCACAACCATCATGTCGGCCTCGCGCGGCGTGCCACGGATAACCTCCGCGCCAAAGCGGGCCACGTCGTACTTGCTGGTGATGCTGGTAGCGAACTCAACGTAGCAACAGGAGAGGCCGAAGTTGAACGGCCAGATCGAATTCTTGCGCCCCCAGGCCAGCATGTCCTGTAGACGGGTTAGAAGGACCACGCGCTTGGCGGCGGCTTCCCAAAAACTTTCCTGCTTCTCTTGCAGTGACGTTTCACCGGGTTTCGTCAACGACCAATCCATCGATCACGGTTCCTCTCTATAACCGGACAGTCCTGTACCTCGTGCCGGATTTGAGTAAGGATTATTTCTTATCATCCTGATCCCGACCATCGGCGGACGCACGGGCGCCGATGCGCTCACGCAACGTGCTCCAGTCAAGGGCGCCTAACCGCCACAAATAGACCAGCGCAGCGACCAGGATGGCGATAAAAATCAGCACCTCAATGTAGCCAGCCCAGCCAACCGAACGCGCGGAAATGGCCCAGGCGATGATGAACATGGTCTCCAAATCGAAGACCACGAAAAACATGGCGTTTAAATAGAATTTAACATCAAAGCGGATGCGGGCTGAACCGGTGCTCACGATCCCGCTCTCGTACGGTTCGCCGGTGGCGCGTCTCCCTCGGTGATGTTCTCCGAGAACGTATGAGATGCCCAGCATTCCCCCCACGACAACCAGAACCAGGGCGAAGTAAAGAACGAGGGGCCAAAGAGCGGTGCGCAGCATTCTTATCTCCCCCAGCCGGGCGCGGCTGCTATCCATTCAATTAGATAAAACTCAGGTATTCTCTTCATGTCCGCATATCACCCTACTCGTCCTGCGGGGTAGCCTGCAACCCTTTCGCATATCTAAGTGCAGGCCGATGATCGAAATATGCTTTGATGAGCCTGTAACAGGAAGTTTAAAATCAAACGCCGCTTGCATGTCATCTCTGCACAGGCCACGTGCCTCTCTTGAATGGAGCGGTCTGGACGACAAAGCGGGCGGGCCGCCTCGATTGGGATAGGACCGACTGGCCAATGTGTCATCGACCAGCAAATCAAGAGAGCACCTTATTAATAAATTTTATCACAAATATCTTAATTCACCACTCAGATTTTGACTTTAACCTGGACTAATCCAAAGCTTATGAGAACATTAAATCTGCTGTTAAAAATAAATGCCCACCCCGGCGTAATACGGGGCGGGCAGTCCAACGTTACCGGCCGCAAAATGGCCGGGTGAACCGTCCTTCAGGAGGAGAAGACATGTCCGCTAATTACGATGCGGCCAAGGGGTGAATTCTTACCTGCTAGGCTCTTCATAAAATTTACATCGTGCATGCCAACAGTGTGGTCTTACAACCAGCCGTGTTCGTTCATCTCGAAAGTGTCGGTCTGCCGACATTGTCAGTCCGACTTCGTTGAGGGGGTCAAAATGAGCCGCCAGATGACTGGACGGATGACTTCCTTCCAGCGGCGGGACGGGCGCCGTTCCGCGTATACAAATCTCGCTAAAACGACTCGGACATCCGCCGCTTCGCCCGTGATTTTACGGGTGCAGGCATTTCGGCGGCGATTCAGAAAGGGAGCCGTTGCTGGCGGTAATCGGAGTCTGGCGAGAGCAGGCCGTGATCGCGCAGCCATTCGGCTGAAGGGCCTTCCCAGCCGTAGCGTTTCAGATCGACCCGCCCGCGGGCGTTAAAGACGACCCCCTCGGCTTCGAGCAGAGCGCGCTGGCGATCCTGGCCGGGGCGCGGACTGATCTTGCCCTGCGAATTGATCACCCGCTGCCAGGGTACGTCATCAGGGCTCAGGGCCATAGCCTGGCCGACCCAGCGGGCTTTGAAGGCGCCGTAGGACTGCGGCTCCACGCCTTCGGGCGGCGGGATCAGCGCGGCAATCTGGCCGTAGGTGAAGACCTTTCCTGGCGGTATCTGCCGGGCGATCTCCCAGACTAGAGCGAGGAACTCTTGGGATGGGGAAGATGAGGAGGGGTCCATAAGCAATATGCCGGCAACAAGCTTTCCATGTAGCCTTGAAGTGGACGGTCAAAACGAGCTTTGTAAACAACGGGAAATTCGAGGTTACATGTATCTTACGGGAGATTGACAGATATAGCAACTGGGGATTTGATTAAGAAAGGATCTTGCTTTACACTAAGGCCATACGGCTAATCTGCCCCGCTTTTCGACGAAATTGGGAGGATGTATATGGCGAGACGATCTTCACCTTTTCGAACATTGGCCTTGTGGGTAGCGGCAGGAGCGGCGGCGTACATCTACATTTTGAGGCCGTGGCATTTGCGCTGGGGCGCGACAGACGAGGAAGTCGAACGGGCGCTCCCCGGCGATGAGCTGGTGCCGCAGCCCAAAATCAAAGCCACCCATGCGGTAACGATCTTCGCTCCATCGGGGAAGGTGTGGCCCTGGATCGCGCAAATCGGCCAGGGGCGCGGAGGGTTCTACAGCTACACGTGGATCGAGAACCGCCTGCTGCACCTGGACATACAAAACGCGGAGCGCATCCTCCCTGAGTTCCAGAACCCAAAAGTGGGAGAACAAATTCCATTGGCGCCGAACGGCTTTGGGGTGCCGATCGCCATCGTCGAGCCAGGGAGGACGCTGGTGGCGCACGGCGATACGCGCGTCAGCCAGTCGCCATTCCCAAACATGCAGCCGGGGGATTTTATTAACGCGAGCTGGGGCTGGTACCTTGAGCCAATGGGGGAACGGGCGACGCGGCTGATCGAGCGCGAACGGATCGATTATTCCCCAAGTCTTTACAACGCCATCTACATGCGCGCCTTCCTGGAGCCAGGAGCGTTCCTGATGGCGCGCAAAATGCTGCTGGGGATCAAGCAGCGCGCCGAGAAATGGACTACATGGAGCGCAAAGGGCAGAGCGGCGCCGGCTTAATGCATGGTGCCGCTCTGCCCGCCCGCGGGTTTGCCCACGTATTTGTGCGGATCTTTGTCGAATTCACGCTTGCAGCCCAACGAGCAAAAGTAATACGTCTTTCCCTGATACTCGGATTTGCCTGCGGCAGTCTGGGGGTCAATATCCATACCGCAGACTGGATCGTGAACGGTAGCCATTAACGATTCCTTTCCGGTTTCTCTTATACCTGCCTGGCCAGCTCTCCCAGGCTGAAATTCTTGACGGCCATCTCGGCGATGGTGCGGCCGATGCTGATCGAGGCGGTGGCCGCCGGCGAAGGGGCGTTGAGCACGTGAATCTGGTGTTCGGCCTGGACGATGGCGAAGTCATCCACCAGATTGCCGCGCGGATCGAGGGCCTGAGCGCGCACGCCGGCGCCGCTGCGATGCACGTCCTGTTCCTGGATCTCAGGCACCAATCGCTGCAGCGCGTGGACGAAAGCCTTTTTACTGAGCGAGCGGTACATCTCGCCAAACCCGGTCTTCCAGTATTTGAGCGCCATACGCCAGAAGCCAATGTAGAAGCCGTAGGTGAACAGATCGGGGAGAGAGATGTCGGTCATGTGATAGCCTTCGCGCTTGAAACCGAGCACAGCGTTCGGGCCGGCCTCCACCCCACCTCGCACCATGCGGGTGAAGTGCACCCCCAGGAAGGGGAACCGCGGATCGGGGACGGGGTAAATCAGGTTGCGCACCAGGTGCTCTTTTTCGGGAACCAGCTCATAATACTCGCCGCGGAAGGGGATGATTTGCATCCCCGGTTCTACTCCGCACATGCGGGCGATTCGATCGCATTGCAGGCCAGCACAGTTGATCAGGTTGCGGCAGTGCACCTCGCCGCGCACTGTCTCGAGGACGAACTCGCCGTTCAGCTTGCGGAAGCCGGTCACGCGCGAGTTGGTCTGCAGGGTGCCTCCCGCCTCCTGCATCAGTCGGGCGTAAGTCTCAGATACCTGGATGTAATCAATGATGCCGGTTTGAGGGACGAAGATGCCGGCGATCCCGGATGCGTGGGGTTCGTATTCTTTGATTTCCTCGCCTGTCAGGCGTCGCAAGCCTTCCAGGCCGTTGGCGCGCCCCCGCTGCTCGAGAGTATCCAGCATGGGCAGCTCATCCTGGCGGGTGGCGACGATAACCTTGCCGCAGTTTTCGTGGCGGATGCCGTGCTCCTGAGCGAACTGGTAAAGGGCTTTACGGCCTTCTACGCAGTTGCGCGCCTTGAGCGAGCCGGGTTTGTAGTAGATGCCCGAATGGATCACGCCGCTGTTGTTACCGGTCTGGTGAGCGGCCACCCGGTTCTCAGCTTCGAGGACGATCAGGGACAGTCCCGGTTCTTTGGAAAGGGCCATGGCCGTGGCCAGGCCGACAATACCGCCTCCGATGATGGCTACATCGTAGGGGCGATTTTCCGACATATCACACCTCGCTCAGATGGATGGAAAAACAAAAAAGAATTCATTTTGATCTATTATAGACTCGAAATTGATTTGTTTATAGGGTTAAAGGTAAGAATTACCGATTTTCTCCAAAAAAGATAGCCGCCGATTTTACGGCGGATCACCTGGATCGAACCTTGACACGGGGTCGATCCAGGGCGACAGCCGATAAAGCGGGCGCCCTTTCTTCATCTACTGATTCTGACCATCTACCGCGAATTTCTTTCGTCGATAATCTTGACTGGCTTGAACTGTCCGGGCAACTCCGCTGTGATCTGAATATCCAGCGTATACATGCGGCCGTCCAGGTTGATTTTCATCTCTGGATAGCGATCAAACAGCAGCGCGCGCACGGTTTCGGCCGAGACTCCCTTGCCTTCCACGATCAGTTTCAGGCGATCCAGCAGTCCATCCTTCTGCAAGATGGCGCACATGCGTCCGGTGGCTCCTGGCGCGTGCGAGACGGCCTCGGCCAGCACGCTGGCGTACAGGCCCATGTCGCCTACCACGAGCAAATCATCCGCCCGACCGAGCACCTGGATGGCGCCAAGCGGCCAATCAGCGCAATGTGCCCAACGCGCCAGATCTCCCGACCGGTAGCGCAGCAGGGGCATGCCTTCGCGGGCCAGCGTGGTGAAGACCAGTTCGCCTTGCTCCACAGGTTGACCGCTGTGCACATCGACGATCTCGGTGTAGAGCTGCAGACCGTTCAGGTGCAAATTCCCGCAGCCGGGCAGGCTGATGGCCTGGCCGCCGCCGATTTCGGTCATACCGTATGTGTCGAAGACCTGCGCGCCCCAGTAAGCCTGAAATTCGCGCTTCTGTTCAGGGGTGAGCATCTCGCCGCCTAGAAAAATGGCTTCCAGCGAATATTTCAATTCGAGCTTTTTTGCCTCCAGGGTGAGGGCGGCGGCGAAAGAAGGGGAGGAAATCAGCACGTTTGGCCGGTAGAGCTGCAGGTGGCGCAGGGCAAGCCTGGGATCGAGCGCGCCCAGCGGCAGGGGCAGCCCGCCCGCACGCTCGACCACCCGCAAGGCTTCACCTGTGCCTGCCCAAAGGCCGGGTGGAAGAGCAATCAATGCCACCAACCGGCCTGTGACGTGCATGCGCATGCCCAGTGAGGCCAGATTCGCCAGGCGGCGCATATCGCGGGCGGTGTAAAAGACGCGCTTGGGCTCGCCGCTGGTGCCCGAGGTGGTAAAAAGGACCGAGAGATCATCCTCGGGTACGGCCAGGAAACGCTGCCACTGGCTCAGATCGTGGGGGGTGGTGAATGGCAGGCGGGCAAAATCCGCGAAGGAGCGAATATCGCGCGGGTTTATGCCGAGGCTGTGAAACTGCTCGCGGTAGAAAGGCGAGCGAACGGCGGCATAGCGGAGGATGCGGCGCAGCCGTAGCCACTGCAGGCCGCGCACCACCTCCGGCTGCAGGAAAATGCCAAGCGGACTGTGAGCCAGGTCCCGCTGCACCAGGCCGAACCCAAATGGTCGCCAGCCGGCTTCCAGTCTGCCAATCGCGATGTCCAGAAGGCGATCGCGGATCACGGCTCCTCTCCGGCGGTTTCGGAACGCAGATCCCGAACGGCGTCGGCAATCAGGGTTTGGACGCGGCGAAGCTCCTGCTCGTCGCGGTATCGCGATCGCGGCCACAGGAAGCCTTTCAACCCGTCTCCGCGGTTGCGCGGGATGAGGTGGACGTGCAGGTGCGGCACGCTTTGGCTGACTCGGTTATTGATTAGCATGAGCAGGCCCTCGGCGGACATGGCCCGCTCGACGGCGCGGGCGAGTAACTTCGCATCGGCGAAATATGGGCCAATCCATTCATCGGGCAGGTCGGCCAGGGTGACGTAATGCGCTTTGGGGATCAGCAGGGTGTGGCCCGGGAAAAGGGGGCGCGCGTCGAGGAAGGCCAGCGCGACCTCGGATTCGTACACGATGGCGGCCTCTTGCTGGCGTGATAGGATGTGGCAGAATGGACAGGTGCTGGAAGAATGTTGATTATTTTCAGAACCTTGAATATGGGTCATGGTGATTATTTTATTTCTATCTTGCTAGCGTTCAAAGAGAATCAGGCAACGGCAGCCAGCATCGACCAATGACCACCGCTCAAATAACCCACCCAGCGGGGAGAGAAACCAAAAACCAGGGCGCCCAAAAATGACGCCAGCGTCGAACGGCCGAATTTGTCTCGCAGTAGCAGGAACATGCCGGCAGTCGACCAGGCGAAGTCCAGCACGGCCATCAGATTTAGGGCCAGTGAGATTGGCAACGCCAGAACCAGCCAATAAGGCGGGTAGAGCAGGGGAAAGACCGGATGACCCGCCAGCGGCGCCCCGCTGAGCAGGTAAGGCCGCCACAGGGCGATGTTTCCGGCGCTGCGGAATATGTCTTGGAGATAGGTGGCGGTGGGGATCACCTCGCGGGTCAGGTCGGTGCCTAGGTCGGAGGTGGGCAGGATGTAAGGTTGTGGATATCTGAACAGGTAAGGTGAAAAGAAAATGACCGGTAGGAGGAAAAATGTGAAATAGATGGCGATGGTTTTTAATTTCATGGCGATCATTTCTTCGTAATGACGTCCGGCTTCTGATTATAGAGGAATATTGAGTTTATCGTGTCAAGAAGCTGGCGCCTATGCGGATTACGGCCAGTCCCCCTGAAAAGCGAGCTATCCACAACACTCGTCCCCTCCGCAATAACAGTAACTGACAGAGATGTTTTACAGCTCGCGGAGCATAAGAACGTCGCAAGGGGCATGATCCAGCACGTAGCGCGCGACGCGGCCGATAGAGGCCGGGCCGATTTGGGGATGACCTTGAGCGCCCTCGCTGCTCCAGATGACGATGAGCTGGTAACCACCATCCTTAGCCAATTGAACGATTAATTTTTCCGCCTGACCGCGCTGGATTTCGGCGTGGATTGTATATCCTGCCTGTTCAGCTTCTTGACGCGCTTCTTCCAACGTTGTCTTTGCGACGAACTCTTCTACCTCATCGACCCGGCGCTCGCGCTCCAGTGGAGGTGGCGGGCGGTGATGCGAGCCAGGCCCACGTAGGAATGCGTCTAGACTTTGCCGCGGACCAGTATCGATGACGTGCAGTAAAAGAAGCTCATGCTGGGCACCCATTATCGCCCTGAGTTTGCGGATCATCTCAGGCCCCCCGCGTGACCCAACGGCGCATAATACACGCATAGGTTGCCTCCTTACCAATGCAGCCAAATCAACAGCGCTCCAACTGCGACCATTACGGGCACGACCACCACGCCCAATTTAAAATATTCAATATAGGAGATCTCCACTCCTTTACGGCGTAAGATCAATAACCAGAGCATGGTGGCCAAAGATC
Source organism: Anaerolineaceae bacterium (assembly GCA_034435955.1). GTDB lineage: Bacteria > Chloroflexota > Anaerolineae > Anaerolineales > Anaerolineaceae > DAOTWA01. The sequence goes on from DAOTWA010000026.1 coordinate 22,452, forward strand.
CAATGGTGGTCAGATTGGGCCCCAGGTCGCATCCCAAAATGGAAGCATAGACAAGAGATTGGTGAACCGGTCCGTCTGCGCCCACCGAAGATAGGGCAGATATCATCACTAACGCCATTGGGACGTTATTGATCAAATTCGCTCCCAAAGCTGTCCCCATTGAAGTGATCAAGATCGCCATCGCTGGGCTGTTACGAGCTAAGTTGACCAACCCAAACCCGAACTTAGAAACGAATCCCAGATTCTCGATGGCTTTAATAACGATGAACATTCCACTAATGAATATGAACAATGACCAGGAGATTTCTCGCCTGAGGCGGGGCCAATTTACAAAACGCCTGGAGCCGATCAGGAGGAATATGGCCCCACCCATGGCAACGAAGGAAAGCGGCAACTGAAAGGCGGATGCCAGGACATAAGCAATACTGATGACAGACAAAGTTATGACAGTGAAACGAAAAAAAGCTCGATCGAATGAAAATTCCAATGGAATACTATCCACGTCATAAGAACGGCGAAGATCGTGCCGAAAAAGAAAGGAGAATAAACTGAAATTGATGATCATACAAAATAGCGCCGGCAGCAGGAGATAATGCAGAAATACAGCCAAGCCGCTGCCCAGGCTGTTAAAAAATAATATATTGATCGGGTTGCTGATCGGAAACAGAAAGGATGCAGTATCCGCAATAAATGTGCAGGCAAACATGAAAGGGAGAACAGGCAGGCGCAGGCGTGTAACTAAGGTGTATACCGCAGGAGTCAGGATCAGCGCTGTCGCGTCATTTGACAGAAAGGCGGTTGTTAATGCTCCAACCAGGAAAACCCCGAGGAATAAACGTCGTGCGCTCCCTTTGGCGAGGCGGCCCGTTTGGGCAGCCAGAAATTCGAACAGGCCGGCCTGATCGGCAACGCTCGAAATGACCATTAAACCAAGGAAGAAGCCGAATATGTTCCATTCTCCCGCCAATGTCCGAAGGGCTTCGTTAGGGGGAAGGAAGCGGCCGAGCACCATGAGCACAGCACCAATAGCCGCAGCGAATGCTTCGGATATGTGGTAGGGGCGAACCATGATCGCCCCTAAGGTTAAACCAAAGATCAGAATGCCAAGAGCGGAGTGCACCATTAAATAGTTATTTTCCAGGCAATAAAATGACTCGCGTTATAAGCCACGCGGCAGATTTGATTTTACTCCCCCATTTTTCATCCGATCTTATGTCAATAAATTTCCTTATCCCTCCCCCTGCCCGTACTCTTCCACGTAGCGGCGGTGGGCGCGCGCCACCTCCTCAGGCGGGATCTCCATCGGTTGACCCAGCTGCAGCGCATAAAACACGGTGCGGGCAGCATCCTCTACCATCACGGCCGCCTTGACTGCCTCCTCAACGGTCTTGCCGACGGTAAATACGCCGTGGTTGCGCAGCAGGACGGCCGGGCTGGCGCCAATGTTGGCGATGATCTCGCGCCCGATTTCATCGCCACCGACCTTGGCGTAGCCGGCGCAGGGAATCGGCCCGCCAAACTCGTCGCAGATGGCTGTCAGCACTGCCGGGATAGGCCGGCCGACGGCGGCGAAGGCGGTAGCAAAAGTGGAGTGCGTGTGCACCACCCCGTTTACATCCGGCCGGTGGCGGTAGACATACACGTGCGCGTGAGTGTCCGAGGAAGGCCGAAAACGGCCCTCAACCAGTCTCCCCTCCAGATCCACCACCACCATCGTTTCAGGGGTGAGGTCCTCGTAGCGTACACCACTCGGTTTGATGACCACCAGGCCGGTCTCGGGGTCACGACCGCTCACATTCCCGCTCGTCCAGGAGACTAGATTATGCCTGGGCAGCTCCTGATGCAGCCGGCAGACCTCCTCGCGTAATGCCTCGAGCATTTGCCCCTCCTTAGGATCCGCCGACGCCCCGGGCGCGGTCGCGGATGGCTTTGAGGGTTTTCATCACATTGTTCTCGCCCCGCCCGAAGTAGTCGTGCAGGCGGACGTATTCGGCGTAAAGCTGGTCGTAAACCTTCTTGGCCTCCAAATTAGGCCGATAGACCTCATCTTTGAGACGGGCCATGTGGCGCGCCGCCTCGAAAATGGTATCGTATCCGCCAGCGGCCTTGCCCGCCGCGACCGCGCCAAACATGGCCGAGCCGAGGGCAGAAGTCTGGGCGGAGGCGGCCACTTTAAACTCGCGCCCGGTCACATCGGAGTAAATCTGCATCAGCAGCTTGTTCTTTTCGGGCAGACCCCCGCAGGCAACCAGCTCGTAGACCGGCACGCCGTAGTTCTCGAAGGCTTCGATGATGACGCGTGTGCCGTAAGCGGTCGCTTCGATTAAAGCGCGGTAGATTTCCTCAGGTTTGGTGGACAACGTGGCGCCCAGCAGCAGGCCGGTCAGGTCCACGTCCACCAGCACGCTCCGGTTGCCGTTCCACCAGTCCAGGGCCAGCAGGCCACTCTCGCCGACCTTCAGGCGGGCGGCCTTCTCCTCGAGGAGCTGGTGGATATTCAATCCACGCGCTTCGGCTTCGTGTTCGTAGGCTGCCGGGACGCAGTTCTCCACGAACCAGGCAAAATGGTCGCCCACGCAGGATTGCCCCGCCTCGTAACCGAACATGCCGGGAAGGATACCATCCTCGACGTAACCGCAGATGCCTGGGACGACGTGTTCCTCGGTACCGAGCACCATGTGGCATGTGCTGGTGCCCATGATCATCACCATGCGGCCCGGCTCGGTGACGGTGGCGGCGGGCACCGAGACGTGCGCGTCTACATTGGCGATGGCCACCGCCGTTCCGGGCCGCAGGCCGGTCCAGGCGGCGGCTTGCTCGGTTAATCCGCCCGCGCGCTGCCCGATGGAGCTGATTTTGCGCGACATTTTCTCGTCCACCACATTCTCCAGACGGGGGTCCAGGGCGGCGAAGTATTCTTTGGGCGGAAAGCCCTCGCGCTTGGACCACATGGCCTTGTAACCGGCGGTGCAGGAATTGCGCGTCTCCACGCCGGTGAGCTGCCACACCACCCAATCAGCGGCTTCGATCAACCGGTCGGCGGCGGTGTAAATCTCGGGGGCTTCATCCAGGATTTGCAGCGTTTTCGAGAAGAACCATTCGGAGGAGATCTTGCCGCCGTAGCGGTCCAGCCAGGTTTGGCCCATTTGACGCGCGACCTCGTTGATGCGGTTCGCCTCCGGCTGGGCGGCATGATGCTTCCACAGTTTGACCCACGCATGCGGGTTGGCGCGGTATTGCGGCAGGCGGCAGAGGGGCGTGCCATCGGCTTTGACGGGCATCATCGTGCAGGCGGTGAAGTCGATGCCCAGGCCGATGACATCGGCGGGATCCACGCCGCCCTGGCGCAAAACGGCCGGGATGGCGCGCTTGAAGACCTCAATATAATCATCCGGGTCCTGAAGGGCCCAATCCGGCTCCAGGCGCACGCCGCTCTCCGGCAGCTTCTCGTCGATCACCCCATTGGCGTAGGTATGGACGTAGGTGGCGACCTCTTCACCAGTAGCGACATCTACCAGCAGCGCGCGGCCCGATTCCGTGCCGAAGTCCACACCGATGGCATATTTACGGTTGCCCATGTCTTCCTCCGCAAGACGGAATTATAGAAGATTCCCGTGAGTCCGGCGAACTGGAGTGCACAGGCTCAGGGTTCGATGACGATCTTTAACCCCTCGCGCTGCGAGGCGAGCTGAAAAGCCTGCGGCGCCTGGTCGAGGGGAAAGCGATGGGTGATCAGAGAATGCAGATTCACCCGGTGAGCAGCAGCCAGCTCGATCGTACGCGGGTAGACGTGGTTCATGCGCCGCACGATGCGCACGGTCAGCTCTTTACGGCGGGCAGAGGAGGCGGTGAAGGCGTAGCGGTCGTCCGAAGGGATGCCCACGACGGTGACCTGGCCGCCGGGTCTGGCGGCCTGGACGGCGGCTTCGAGCGCATCGGCATCCCCGGCGGCTTCAAAGGCGATGTCCAAACCGCGCTGGCCCGCTGCCGCCCAGATAGCGGCGTGGTCGGTCGTGTCTTCCACGAGGAAAGTACGGTCGGCGCCGCAGCTTTCAGCCGCTTCGAGACGGTGGGGAAGGCGGTCGGTGGCAATGATATGGGAAGCACCGCTGGCGCGCAGCAATTGAATGATCAGCAAGCCGATCGGTCCGCAACCAAAGACGCCCACGCTCATACCGGCGCGCAGCGGGCTGAGATCGAGCGCGTAGAGGGCAACGCCCAGCGGTTCGAGCATGGCACCGTCCAGCGCGTCTAAAGGCTCGGGCAGCGGGTAGAGATTAGCCGCCGGCCAGGCGAGGAGCGTACGGAGGGCGCCATCCATTTCACCATGACCGGCAAAGTGCATGTTGACGCACAGGTTCTGCCGGCCGGTGAGACACCACTCGCAGCGGCCGCACGGCACAGCCGGGTCGACCGCTACCAACCGGCCGCGCAGCGGACCGCTCTCCACCACCCCGGCGAACTCATGGCCGAGGATCAACGGGTGGGCGATGTGCGCATCGCCGATGCCGGCTTCGTTGAACCAGTGGAGATCCGATCCACAGATGCCGACGGCAGAGACACGAACAAGCTCCTCGTCGGAAGCGGGTATAGGATCAGCCTCTTGGTGAAGGAGGAGCTGGCCGGGAGCATGCAGGCGTAGAGCTTGTATCATGGGTATCCTTGGCTGGAATTTTTGTTACCGATAACGGGAACGATAACAATATAGCAAATTCGAAGATGCTTGTCAAACGAATTGTGTCCACCAACACGGGAAGAATATCATCTGGAAACAGCGCAAGAAACGGATTACTATTATTATATAGGTTTACCAAGCATAGCTCTTCTTTTGGCCGCCCGGCCCACTCGGACCGGATAGCGATGAATCTAAATTGGCTGCATAGGCAGCACACAAAACTCATCTGGAAAGGAACGGATCATGGTCAAACCGAATGCCAGTTATCAGGCTGAACCGCAAAGCGCGGTCCATCGGGTGCATAACTTCAATCCAGGGCCGGCGGTTTTACCGCTGCCGGTGCTGGAACAGGCCCAGGCCGAGATGCTGGATTACCATGGCACCGGCATGTCGGTCATGGAGATAAGTCACCGCTCAGCCGAATTTGAGGCCCTGATTCAGCAGGCAGAAGCGGATTTACGCGAACTGATGGGCATCCCTGCAAACTATAAGGTAATGTTCCTGCAAGGCGGAGCCAGTCTACAGTTCGCCATGGAGCCGATGAACCTGCGGCCTGCCGGTGCGAGCGCGGATTATATTGTCACCGGCTCGTGGAGCCGTACGGCTTTCAAAGAGGCGCAGAAGTTGGGGGCGACGCGCGCGGCCGCAAATTTGGAAGCCGTCAATTACAACCGCCTGCCGACGCAAAGTGAATTGCAACTGGATCCCAAAGCCGCTTATCTGCACTTCACATCCAATGAGACCATCCATGGGGTGGAATGGAAAGAGGAGCCGATCCCGCCCGATGGCGTGCCGCTGGCCTGCGATATGTCCTCAGATCTGATCAGCCGGCCGGTGGACGTAAGCAAATACGGGCTGATCTACGGCGGCGCACAGAAGAACGCTGGTCCGGCGGGAGTGACCATCGTGATCATCCGCGAAGACCTCCTGGAGCGCGTGCCGGCCAATTTGCCGGCCATGCTGGATTATAAGCTGCTGGCGGAAAGCGGTTCCCTGCACAACACGCCGCCGTGCTTTGCCATCTACATCGTCGGGTTGGTGCTGCAGTGGCTGAAAGGCATCGGCGGCCTTGAGGAAATGGCCAGGCGCAATCGGGCCAAAGCAGAGCTGGTGTACAAGACGATCGATGAGAGCGGGGGATTCTATCGCGGCCACGCCGAGCCGGGAAGCCGTTCCCTGATGAATATCCCCTTCCGCCTGCCAACCGAAGACCTGGAGAAGCAGTTCGTAAAAGAATCCACCGCGGCGGGATTGATCGGCTTGAAGGGGCACCGCTCCGTGGGCGGCTTGCGCGCGTCGCTGTACAATGCACTGACGCTCGAGTCCGTGCAGGCGCTGGTCGATTTCATGAAGGAGTTTCAGAAGAAAAACGGGTAAGGGACACCCTCGTCCAACCCCCATCCCCTTTCCTCTCCCAAAACAGGGAGTAGGGAGGGGGATTTTATTTTAGTGGGTAAGAGTGACTTTTGGCAGTTGACAGACAGGTAATTATTAATATGATTAACATGTACAGGCTATGTCCTGTTGTCCCATTTAAACCTTTCCAACAAAATAATCAAGGAGGAGAAAATGTTCAAGGCCAAGTACTTTTGGGTAATGGCTCTGGTTGTCCTCTCAATGGTTCTGACGCAGTGTACGCCAGCAGCCACTCCCGCCGCGCCTACACAGGCTCCCACGGCGGCGAAGACCTACAAGCTCGCAGCCATCCTACCGGGCGTGATCACCGATGCTGATTACAACACACTGGCCTATGTGGGTATCAGCGAGTTGGAAAAGGCGACCGGAATAAAAACGGCCTACTCGGAAAGTGTGCCTGTCCCGGACGTAGACCGGGCGATGCGCGAATACATCGATAGCGGCTTCAATATTATTTGGACTCACGGCGGCCAATTTGTCAACCAGACCGTGGAGCTGGCGCGTCAGTTCCCCGATGTGGAATTCATCGCTGAAGGCGATGCACCCGTTAACAATCCGCCTGCCAACCTGTGGTTCATTGACCGCAACTTCCAGGTTGGCTTCTATGCTATTGGCGCGCTGGCAGCAAAGCAAACCAAGACCGGAAAAATTGGATACATCGGTGGCCAGACCCTGCCGTTTTCGTACGCGGAAGTTCACGCGATCCAACAAGCGTTGAAGGATATGAACTCGACCGCGGATCTGAAGGCAGTATGGGTTGGCGATTTCAACGATCCCACTAAGGCTCGTCAGGTTGCGGATGCGCTGATTGGTGAAGGCTGCGACGTTCTGATGGGCTCGCTTAATCTTGGGATGTTCGGTGTGTTCGAGTCGGTCAAGGCCGCGTCAACCAAGATATGGGTGACGGCTAAATATACCGATAAAACGGCCTATGCGCCGGCTAACTATCTTACCTCGGTGCTGTACGATTTCTCCGGACCGCTGAAGGATATCGTCGGCAAGATACAGGCGGGTGAAAAGAGCGGCTACTACCCGTTGGGGTTTGCCACTGGCGTAGCGCTTCAGTCGCCATTAAAGAATGTGGCCCCAGAAGTCCAATCTGAAATGGACGCTATTGTCGCCGACCTGAAGTCCGGAAAGATCCAGGTGGTCAAGGACATCAGCGAAGTTAAGTGACATATTCACCGGGCGAGGCCGGGCACTCTCAAAAGGGAGCACGCAATTCTTTTGTTACGCTTGTTCACCCTCTCACCCCCATCTTCTAAGGAGATGGGGGTGGGACTGAGCGTAGATCGCCCTCCGGAATGTCCGCCAATTCTTGCACCTAGAGCTTGCGGGTTGTATTCTCTTTCCCGCGAACCGGGTGATCAAATAGGTCGTGCATATGGACGATGAAGCGATTGTTGAGCTGAGAGACATTCGCAAGTCTTTCGATGCAAATGTGGCTCTGGATGGTGTTTCTCTATCACTCCTGCGCGCGGAGATTCACGGCTTATTGGGGGGCAATGGAGCCGGCAAGACTACGCTAATGAACATTCTTTACGGCCTGTACCGTAAGGATAGCGGCGAAATCTTGATTCGCGGCCAGAAGGTAAATATTCAATCACCGCGCGATGCTATCCAACATAAAATCGGGATGGTGCACCAGCATTTCTTACAAATCGGCTCCTATACAGTATTGGAAAATATCGTCCTGGGCACCGAGGTGGCTCACCGTTTTACGATGAACCTAGAGGAAGAGGCCAGGAAGGTGCAAAACCTGTGCGAGCGCTTCGGCCTGCAGGTGGACGTCAAAGCCACCCTGGATACCTTACCGATCGGCACTCGCCAAAAAGTGGAAATCCTCAAAGCATTATACCGGGGGGTTGAGGTGCTCATCCTGGACGAGCCGACTACCAATCTGACCCCTCAGGAAGTAGATACACTGTTCGAATCACTGCGGGAAATGGTCAAAGAGGGGATGAGCATTGTGTTCATCACCCACAAGCTACGCGAGGTAATGGGCATCTGTGACCGGATTACGATCCTGCGCGAGGGGCGGAAAATCACTTCCATGTTACGCTCCGATGCTTCGGAAGAGCTGTTCGTGCGAGCCATGGTTGGGGAGGATATGAACATCGAGAAGAGCGTTTTTTTCGCTCGCGAAACATACGCAACAGCGTCTGTGGACAGGACTTTCACCCCTATCCTCGAGCTCAAGAATCTCCAGCTCGTCAGCAAGGAAGGCGTGCCTTTATTGAAGGACATCAATGTGGCCGTTTACCCGGGGGAGATTCTCGGGGTGGCGGGCGTGGCCGGCAACGGCCAGCATGAACTGGCCGAATGTGCGGCCGGCGTGGTCAGGCCGACCGGCGGGCGTATCTGGATGGACGGTGAAGATGTGACCGGAGCATCCATAGCCGACCTGGCAGCGAAGGGCTTGGCGTACATTCCGGAAGACCGCTTGCACGATGGATTTTTACCGCGAGCGAATGTGGCCCAAAATCTGATCCTGGGCTACCACCGTCTGCAGCCTTACAGTGATGGACGTTTTATCGATTGGAAGACGGTATTCCAAAAGTCGCGTGAATTCATTCAGGAATACAACATCAAGACAGGCGGACCACAGGATCCGGGTGGAAATCTTTCCGGCGGCAACATCCAGCGGGTGATGATCGCGAGAGCATTTTCCATGCCCTGCAAACTGCTGGTGGCACACAATCCCACGCGCGGCCTGGACATTGCGTCGATGGATTTTGTTTACCGAAAGCTGCTCGAACGAAAGAATCGGCGCAATGCCACGCTTCTGATCTCCGAAGATCTGGATGAACTTATGCTGATGAGCGACCGCATCGCCGTGATTTACCGCGGACAAATTCTGGACGTGCTGGAGCGCAGCCGATTCGACAAATATACGATCGGCCGTCTGATGAGCGGCATCCGGGAGGTAGCGTAAACAAACGGATTGGATTACCAAAATGATGCCTGTCAGAAGAATAATCCCCTATTTGATTGCTATCGCAGCATCCTTTGCTGCAGCAGGTATCTTCATTGCCGCGATGGGTTTCGACGTCGGGCGGGCTTACGCCACCATTCTGTTCACCTCGTTCCGCACACCGAATGGCTTCGTGCAAACACTGCTCAAGTTCATTCCGCTGACGTTGCAGGCCCTGGCTTTCACCGTGCCGTTGTCGGCCGGCAAATTCAACATTGGCGGAGAGGGTCAGATGATCGTGGGGGCCATTGGGGCAGCGGCGGTGGGCATCCTGTTTCCGGAACTGCCGATTTACCTTTTGGTACCATTGGTCATTCTGGCGGGTGTACTGGCAGGGGCCCTGTGGGGCCTGATCCCGGCCTGGCTGCTTTACCGCTTCAATATCAACGAAATCCTTACCACTGTACTATTGAATTTCGTTTCTTTCGCCCTGATCGACATAGCGGCAACCGGTCCGTGGCGCGATCCGGCGGCTGGCCATCCGACGACCATACCCATCAGTGCGAGCGGTTATCTACCCATGCTGATTAGAGAGCCGCCGCTGCACTCGGGGCTGATCCTGGCAGTGTTGGTGGTCGCCGCCGTTTACATCTTCACCTCACGCACGGTCAGCGGTTATGAGCTGGTGGCGACGGGCGCCAATCCGGGCGCCGCAGCGGTCTTTGGTATCAACGTGCGGCGTATGTTCGTTTTGTCTCTAGTGATGGCGGGCGCCATAGCCGGGCTTTCGGGCGCCATCGAAGTGGCCGGGGTGCAGCATCGATTGATTGTCGGCCTGCAATCCAATTTTCTGGTGCTTGGATTGATCATCGGTTTGATCGCTAAAGGGAATAACCTGGCGGTACCGTTCGTGGCGTTTTTCATTGCAGTTCTGGAGGTCGGCGCGAGTGCGATGCAACGCACGTTGATGATACCGGTGGAAATGGTCTTCATCGTTGAGGCGCTGGTCCTTCTGTTCGTGCTGCTTTCCGATGTTGTGCGCAGGAGGTAAGGGATGGATTCCACGGTAGATTTCTTGCGCCTGATCCTGCTCTCGATGGTGCCGTTCGTTCTAGCAGGCCAAGGAACGATGATCGGCGGCCGTACCGGGGTGTTCAACGTGGCCCAGGAGGGCATCATGCTCACGGGGGCTTCAATTGGTTTTTTGGTGAGCTATCTGAGCGGGAGCAATCCACTAGGCATGCTGGCCGCTCTCGTAGCAGGTGGTATCTTCGGCCTGCTCCTGGCCTATCTGACCACTTCCTTGCGTATGGACCAGTTCGTGATCGGGTTGGCGCTGTTTTTCATCGGACTGGGGCTCTCCACCCTTCTGCCCAAGCTGGTGATCGGCGTCACGCTTACCCCGCCGCTGATTCCCACCATCCAGGACGTGCCCATACCGCTTATCAGCCGCATCCCGTTCGTCGGGCCGATCTTGTTCAACCAGAATGTATTGGTATATTTTTCCATTCTCTTGTCGGTCGGATTTTGGTATTTCCTTTACCACACCAAGACAGGTCTCGAACTGCGCTCAGTGGGTGAAAATCCCATGGCGGCTGACAGTCTGGGGGTGAACACGGTGGTTATGCGCTACGCTGCTGCCATTATTGGAGGAATGCTGATCGGGCTGGCGGGCGCGTACCTGCCGATGGTGTACACTGGCACGTTTACCGAAGGTATGGTAAAAGGGCGCGGCTGGCTGGCGATTGCGCTGACCTTCTTCGGTGGGTGGAATCCGATGCCTATCCTATTCGGTTCGCTGTTCTTCGCAGGGGTGGAGGTGCTGGCTTACCGTGTCCAGGTGATCAGCTCAGCGTTGCCCTATCAATACCTGCTGATGCTGCCGTACGTGGCCACAATCCTGGTGATGATGGTCACGTTCCGGAAGGCGCGGGTGCCGGCTTTCCTGGGGCAGAATTATGACCGCGAGAAGCGAGCATTGTAGAGCGTGAGAGAGAATATAGCAAAGCCCTCATCCAACCCCCATCCCCTTTCCTCTCCCTGTTTTGGGAGATGAAAGGGTTTTTTTATTATTTCTTACGATTGAGGCCGCACAGCCTGGCCGAAAGCTCCCAGAGGCGAACGGCTTCATCTGCACGTACTGCGTAGGGATCGGGCTGGATTGGGCGGCAATCGCGCCAATAAATCTCGCGCGAAGCGCCTACGGATGGGTCGGCGGCCAGAAAGATGACCGTGGCAGCGCCTTTCTCGGGCGGTGCGCCGCGTGCGCTCCACAGCCTCCACACCAGACCTGCCAACGTTCCCATACTCTTGGAGCCAATGCCGGTGTGCACCAGGCCCGGGTCGGCGGCGTACGCCCGCAGCCTGGCATCTTCTCCCAGGCGGCGGTTCAATTCCACGGTAAAAAGGACGTTGGCCAGTTTGGACTGCCGATAAGCCAGCAGCGGATTGTAGAAGCGCCGCAGCATGATGTCATTCCAGTGCATGCGAGTATTGCGATGTGAATCGGAGCTGACGGTGACGACACGCGCGGCGGGCGCGGCCCGCAGGGCGGGCAGCAGCTCGTGGGTGAGCAGGAAGGGCGCCAGATGGTTGACGGCAAACTGCCGTTCGTAGCCTTCTTCGGTGACGGAGTAGCGGATCACCACCTGGGCAGCGTTGTTGACCAGGACATCGAGGCGGCCACCGCTCAGCGTCGAGATACGTTCATGGATCGCCGCGGCCAGGGCGCGCACCTGGCGCTGCGAGGCCAGGTCGGCGATCAGGTACTCGACCTGAGCGCCGGGGTACTGCGAGAGAATCATCTCGCGCGCCTGTGCGCAGCGCTCAGGGGAGCGTCCCACACCGATCACGAAGGCGCCGCGTCCAGCCAGAGCCGACGCGGCGGCCAGGCCAATGCCGGAAGTGGCGCCGGTAACGACCATGACCTTGTCCTGAAGATCGGATTGTTCGCTCACCATGAGAATCGATCCCGGTGATTGGTGAATGTGAATGCCCGTCGTTCGTTTATTCAAGACCAGCTACGCATTATATCAAAGCATGTTGATTCATGACTTTGTCATATGGGCAGCCTATAATCATTCTGGTGTTCATTCCGACGCCGCAGCTCCGCATGCTAAGGGAACGCGGCGTATTAAATCCCTAAAATGGGGACATTCCAGTCTTTAGGGGAGGATTATATTCCCAATAGTTGGAGGAATCGATCGTGTTTCACGGACACCTTATCGCACGACGTTTAGCAAACCTGGTTAAAACTGCGCTGGCGGCGGTTCTTCTGACTGGCTGCGCCGCTTATCAGGCGACGCCCACAGGCGTCATCTCAGTGCCCAATACGAGCATCGCCTCGGTTCCTACGCCGACGGGTCAAACCGCGGTGGCGGTGACCGGCACAGGAACGCTGGCGCAACTGCGCGCCAAGATCCAGCACGTGGTGATCATCATGCAGGAGAACCGCTCCTTCGATAATTACTTCGGCACTTTCCCGGGGGCGGAGGGCATCCCCATGCTCAACGGCGTTCCCAGCGTCTGCGTGCCGGATCCACAAACCGGCACCTGCGTGGCGCCCTTCCACGATCCCAACGACAAAGACCAGGATGCGCCGCATTTCGCCACAGACGCGGTCGCCGACATCGATGGCGGGAAAATGGATGGGTTCATTCAGCAGGATCTGATCGCTGTGCAGAATTCCTGTAAGAATTCAACTGATCCGAATTGCGCCAATCTAGGGCCGCAGCCCAATGTAATGGGCTATCACGATGCACACGAAATCCCGAATTACTGGACTTATGCGCAGGACTTCGTCCTTCAGGATCATATGTTCTCCTCGGCGGCTACCTGGAGCTTGCCGGTGCATCTGTACATGGTCTCGGCCTGGTCGGCTTCGTGCAGCAACCCGGCCGATCCGATGAGCTGCAGCAGCGATCTGGGCGACCCGGACCATTTCACCAGCAACCAGCAACTGGATACAGCCACCCCCGGCTATGCCTGGACCGACCTCACCTATCTGCTCTACAAAGCCGGCATATCCTGGACTTACTACGTGGACGGAGGCTATCAGCCAGATTGCGACGACACCGACCAGCCGATTAACTGTGCCCCGCGGCCTCAGAGCGCCGGAGTTCCAGAAATCTGGAATCCGCTGCCTGACTTCCTGGATGTGCATCAGGACCACCAGTTGGGCAATGTGCAAGACCTGTCTAATTTTTTCACCGCCGTCCAATCGGGTAAGCTGGCCAGCGTGGTTTGGATCGCGCCCAATGGCGTCGACAGCGAGCACGCACCCAATCTAATCTCGGATGGCCAGGCGTACGTCACGCGCATCATTAACGCCATCATGCAAAGCCCTGAATGGGACAGCACGGCCATCTTCCTGGCGTGGGATGATTGGGGCGGCTTTTACGACAACGTGGTGCCGCCCAAAGTTGACCAGAACGGCTACGGTCTGCGTGTGCCGGCGATGGTGATCAGCCCCTACGCGAAGCGGGGCTATATCGATCACCAGACGCTGAGCTTCGATGCTTACATAAAATTCATCGAGGACGATTTTCTGAGCGGACAGCGCTTGGATCCCGCCACCGACGGGCGTCCGGATTCGCGCCCGGATGTACGTGAGAACGCACCCCAGCTTGGCGACCTGATCCAGGACTTCGATTTCAACCAGACGCCGCATGCACCGGTCATCCTGCCGGAACACCCTGCGCCCGGGCCCGCGTCCACGCCATAGCGATTAAGCGCAGAGCTATTTCACGTCCTGGACCTGATTGAGATGGAAGCTGCTCCTGCGCGAGGTGGGGGATCGGTGCCTTTGGCGCTTCGATCGCCATGGAAACCGGGATCAGCGGATGTTATGTGCCAGATAATCGATCAGATCGATCTTGGTGAGGATGCCTACCGGGCGCTTGCCCTCGGTCACGGCGACGATCTTGCCGCGTTCGAGCACAGTCTGAACCTGGTCGATCTTAGTGTCTGGGGAGACGGTGATCACGTTGGGATTGACCATCAGCGCGATCGTCTCCTCGGGATCATGGACGTGGTCTGCATGCAGTAGATGGTCGAGCAGATCGATCTCGGAGACGGCGCCGATCAGCGCGCCAGAACGATCGAGGACGGGTAGCTGGGATACATCATGGCGCTTCATGCGCTCGACTACGTCGATCATGCGGTCCTCGGGGGTGGCAGTAATCAGAGTGGAGGAGGTCTTGCTGCCCAGGATATCGGCCACACTGCTCCCGGCGCGCTCTGGCTCGAGGAAGCCGTTTTCGCGCATCCAGTTGTCGTCGAAGATCTTGCTCAGGTAGCGATCGCCGCTGTCGGGCAGGAGGACGACAACCAGGCTGCCGGGTTTCAAGCTGCGGACGATCTCTGACTTCAGCAGTCCGGCCACAGCCGAACCGGACGAGCCGCCGGCGAAAATGCCCTCATCGCGCACCAGGCGGCGGGCCATCAGGAAGGATTCGCGGTCGTCCACCTGGACGACCTCGTCCACCAGGCTCAGGTCAAGAGTGCCAGGGACGAAATCCTCGCCGATGCCCTCGACCTTGTAAGTCTTCAGGTATGGTTCGGCGGGAGCGCGTCCCAGTTTCCAGGTCTCGTAAAGCAGCGAGCCGACCACATCCACGCCAACCAGCTTGACGGCCGGTTTTTGCTCTTTCAGGTAGCGGCCGGTGCCGGTCAGGGTGCCGCCGGTGCCCATACCGAGCACCAGCGCATCAATGCCCCCGGCAGTCGCCTCCCAGATCTCGGGGCCGGTGGTGCGGTAGTGGGCTTCGGGATTGGCCGGATTGTAGTACTGGTTGGCCAAGACGCTGTTGGGCGTCTCAGCGACCAGGCGGCGCGCCACGCTGTAATAGCTGCGCGGATCATCGGGTGGGACGGCGGTAGGGGTGATGATCACACGTGCGCCGAAAGCGCGCAGGAAGCGCACCTTCTCTTCGCTCATTTTGTCGGGCATGACAAAGACGCAGCGGTAGCCTTTAACCGCTGCAGCGATGGCCAGCCCGGCGCCGGTGTTGCCTGAGGTGGCTTCGACCACCGTGCCGCCAGGGCGCAGGCGTCCCTCGCTCTCGGCGTTTTCGATGATGGCCGCGCCGATGCGGTCTTTGATCGAACCGGCCGGGTTGAAGAACTCAACCTTGGCCAGCACGGTGCAGTTCGCCAGCGCCGAGGCAACACGATTGAGTCTCACCAGCGGGGTATTTCCGATAGTGTCGAGGATGCTGGTGGAGAAGCGGGGAGAGGCCGGCCTCTCGCCGGCAGTATGGATTGCGCGCTGCGAAGGTGCGGGTTCCATGCGATCTCCTTATCTGCACGTCAGGCCTTCAATTCGGAGGATTTGTCTGCACATTATATAATTCAAGTGGGCGGGGATGGACAGGATGATTTTGGGGTGATCTCGCCGGGTGGAGCGGCGATAAGGCGCTGGTATACTGGGATGCGAGCTAAAACTTTGCGGGCGAGAGGTTAACCCTTGCTGGGAGAGGATCGAGACGATGTCAGGTCAAAGGGCGCCAAAAGGACGCGGGCTGCACTTCGAGGACTTTGTCGTGGGGCAGCGCTACGAGACCGCTGCCAGGACGATTGGCGAAGAGGATGTGATGGCCTTCGCCAGGCTGACCGGGGACGAATCGCCCATCCACATAGACGCGGAGTACGCCGCGCGCCATCCCCTCGGCCAGCGCGTGGCTCACGGGCTGCTGGGGCTGTCGGTGGCGGTGGCGCAGGCGGTACGGCTGGGCTTCCTGGAGGGCACGCTGATCGCTTTCCGGGGGATACGCGAGTGGAAGTTCAGCCGGCCGATTTATTTTGGCGATTCGCTGCGGGCGCGGATGGAGGTGGTGGAGGTGAGGCCGGCGCCGCCGTTGGGTGGGGGTATGGTGACATTGCGGGTGGAAGTGGTGAACCAGCGTGACGAGATGGTGCAACAGGGGGAATGGAGCGTGGTGGTGATGGGGAGAAATAAGGAGTAAGGTGTCTGACGGACACACGGCCGATATGTGCAACGTAAGGCCGATCAGTCAGCCGCCCGCGCAGGATGCCCAGCGACGAGCGGCCAGGGTGTCGGCGGCGATTCGCGGCGGGTGAACCGCACCCCGAAAGCCAGCAGGGTTATGAGACGAGCGTTTAGAGGCGCGCGGAGGCAGCGAGTGCCTGTTCCAGGTCGGCAATGAGGTCGTCGACATGCTCGAGGCCGACTGAAATGCGCAGCAGGCCGGCGGGTACCTCCAGCGGGCTGCCGGACAGCGCGGCGTGGGTCATTGCGGCAGGGTGCTCGATGAGCGATTCGACCCCGCCCAGGCTCTCAGCCAGGGTGAACAGACGTGTGGCGGCTGCCATCCTGCGGGCGGCTGGCTCACCGCCTTTGAGGACGAAAGAGACCATTCCGCCGAAAGCGCGCATCTGGCGGCGGGCGACGGCGTGGCCGGGGTGGTCAGGCAGACCGGGGTAGAACACGCTCTCGACCTCGGGGCGCGAAGCGAGGTACTCAGCGATGCGGGCGGCGTTGGTCGAGTGGCGCTCCATGCGCAGAGCCAGAGTCTTGAGGCCGCGCAGCGCCAGGAAGCAGTCCACCGGGCCGGGCACCGCCCCGACGGCATTCTGCAAGAACTTCAGCCGCTCGCAGGCCTCCGGGTCGTTGGTGACGATGGCCCCGCCGACCAGGTCGGAGTGGCCGCCGATGTACTTGGTGGTCGAGTGGATGACGAAATCGGCGCCGAGGGCCAGCGGTTGCTGCAGGTAAGGCGAGGCGAAGGTGTTATCCACCGCGACCCAGGCGCGGGGCGCGGCGGCGCGCACGCGGCGGGAGATGTCGGCCAGGTCGGCGACTTTCAGGAGGGGGTTGGTGGGCGTCTCCAGCCAGACCAGGCGCGTCTCGGGGCGCAGGGCAACCTCGACGCCGGCCGGATCGCTCATATCGGCATAGGTGAAGCTCAATCCATAACCTTTGAGCACACGCTCGAAGAGGCGGTAGGTGCCGCCGTACACGTCGTCGCTGGCCAACACATGTTCGCCGGGAGCGACCAAATGCAGCAGGGTATCGATGGCGGCCATACCCGATGCAAAAGCCAGAGCCCAGGCAGGCCTGTCCAGGCCAAAGCCCTCCAAGGCAGCCAGGCATTGCTCCAGCGCGGCGCGGGTCGGGTTGGCGGTGCGGCTGTACTCATAGCCCTTGTGGACGCCAACCTCCTCCTGGGCGTAGGTGGAAGTCTGGTAGATGGGCGGGACGACCGCCCCGGTGGCGGGGTCAGGCGGCTGTCCTGCGTGGATGGCGAGGGTCTCGAAATGGTCGGGTGAGGACATGGGGCACCAGGGAGCAATAGATTGAAGAACGAGGGGGATTATATCTTATGGCAGGGGTGGAGATGGCTCAAACGGGAGCGAATCGGCGCATGAGAGGGGTACTTTTTGCGGCTGAGAGGCGCCGGAAGGAGATGTCATCCCAATACGCCTCAAAGGACTGAAGTGCTATACTGGAAGGAAGCATACCCATCCCGGCGTCGTATATTTTGGACAGCCGGGTAAACCGCGTCAACGGGTTCGGAACGATCATAATGAGTGTCGGGTGAACCCTACAAATTGGGAGCATCATCCATTTCTCATCATGGAGCAAATTATGCAAACCATCCCTGAGCAGATTGCAGCCGTAGGCCGGCGCATGTTTGAGCGGCGGCTGACCGACATGTCCGGCGGGAATATCTCGGCGCGCAGCGGGGAGACGGTCTACATCACCCCGCGCTTCAGCGGCGGCAG
>DAOTWA010000027.1:0-103235 GCA_034435955.1 Anaerolineaceae bacterium
ACATATCCAGCTTGACCAGGCCCAAATGAGAGAGAGCGGTCATATCGAGCTGGGTTATGGTCACGCCCTTATTGCCTGAGCGCATGACCGGCACCAGCTCGGTCATCGGCCCTGGAGTGATCACCACACCGCCGGCGTGCACCGAAAGGTGGCGCGGCAGACCCAGCAGGGCCCAGGCTTGGTCGAAGACAATCTGATAACGCTCAGATGGGTAAATTCGGCGCAGCTCGGCGTATGAGTCCTGGTCTATATCGCCTTCATCACCGGCTTCACGGCCGGGGAAGAAGCGATAGGGCAGCCTGCCAACCATGCGCCGGATCTCTTCGGGCGGCAATCCGTGCGCCTTGGCTACGTCCCCTAACGCCGAACGGAGGCGGAAGCGGTTGATCGTGCCGACCATGGCTACCCGATCTGCGCCATACCTCTCGAATATGTGCTGGATCACCTCATCTCGACGGCGTGAGCAAAGATCCGTGTCGATGTCTGGAGGAGTCGAGCGGGCCGGATTGAGAAAACGCTCAAAATACAGGTTGTGGTACAGCGGATCAGGCAGCGTGATGCCCAAACAATGAGCCACCAGGGAGGAAGCGGCCGAACCACGCGAGGAATAGGGGATGCCGCGGCGGCGCGCAAATGCGATCACCTCCTGCATGATCAGGAAGATGGATTCAAAGCCGCGCTCGCCAATGATCTCCAGCTCATAATCGAGACGCTTTCGCAGCTCTGGGGTAATCTCACCGTAAAGGCGGCGGGCGCCTTCCTCGGTTTCGCGGCGCAGGACGTCCATGGGCGTCATGCCCTGCGGCAAGGGCAAGCGTGGAAAATTCGGTCGTTCAAGGGGCAGCTCTACATTACAGCGGTCAACGATCTCATCGATGCTGGACAGCGCCTCTGGGAAGGCGGCACAGCGGGACGCGATCTCGTCGCATGCGGCGAAGTACGAGTTGGGCGAGGCGACGTCCTGGTCGTCGAGCTCAGCGAGGCTGCGATTGAGGCGTATGGCAGCCGCGGTGCGCTGGAGAGCCGCTTCCTCTGGGCGCAGATAGAAAACGTCGTGAGCAGCGAGTGTGGGAAGGTTCAGGTGGCGGGCGCTTTCAGCCAGACGGCTTGCCAGTGTCGCATCCCCGGGAGCGAGCGCCGGCAGCTCGATATACAACCGCTTGGGGAAAATCGCACTTAGAGAAGTCAGTATGGAAGCGCTTCGATCCTCCTGCCCTTGCTGGATCAAGCGGGCGGGCAGGCCGCGCCGTCCGCCGGTCAGGCAGATCAGGCCATCTGCATACCGCGAAAGCAACTCGAGTGATGCAAGCCGGGATTCCTTTCCTTCCGACTCCTGCAGCAGGATCGAACTCATTCGGCACAAGTTGGACCAACCGGTCAGGTCTGCGGCCAGCAGCGTCAGGACGCCTGTCGTGGTCCTCGACGCCCCATGAGCCGGCGTTGAAACGTCCACCTCCAAGCCAAGGATAGGCTTCACGCCGGCGGACTGACATGCGCGGTAAAACTCCACCGCTCCGGTCAGATAGAGGTGATCCGTCAGCGCCAGGGCGGTCATACCCGCCGCGCGGGCCTCGCGCGCTAATTCAGCCGGTGAAGCCAACCCTTCGAGCAGGCTGAAATATGAGTGAACGTGCAGGTGGACATACATGCCTGAAAAAGGTTTACATTTGCCCTGTCTCTCGGCTTAATGCGGCGATGCGTTTCTCGACCACTGCGCGGGGAAGGTTGCCGCGCTGCAGCGCTTCATCGTCCTGCTCCATCAGGCGGCGATAAAAATCCAGCTTCATCCGGCGAAATTCGCCCCCATCCGCCTCCGGGAGATATGAGAGGCTGGTCAGCACCTGGTCGGCGCGGTTGTAGACGCCGGACCCGGCGAAGTAGTCGAACAGGCGCACCAGGGTCGCAGGAGGGAGTGCCTGGAGGCCGAGGGTGTCTACCAGAATTTGGATCTTCTCGTCCGGCGCGGGTACCTCGCTGGGGGAGGACTCGAGCATGGCTGCCAGGTAGCAGTTCAGCGCGCGTAGCGACAGGCTACGGGCTTCATCCGGCTGCCCTGTAAGGGCGTAGATTTCAGCTTGCTGCTGGATAAAATCGGCCGCCAGGATCAGCCTGTCCGCATCAAGGCCGTTGGCGGTGGAAAAGGCATTGATCAGGCTGTCGTCGTCGAGTCGCTGGAGCAGGTCAGCGCGGAGGCCGGTGATTTGTTCGAGCATCTGGTCGATGGCGTACAGAGCATCCTGGTAGAGGCCCTGGGATTTGAGGCCCAGGATGCGCAGGAAGACCTGGGTAGCCAGGCGGATAAGGCGCATGAGATAATCTTCGGTCAGCATAATTAATTTGCACTCTGCGTATAGTCGTTGCTATTATCCGTTTGATCGTCTGCAGCAACCACTTGCTCGATCAAAAGCTGCATGCGGCGATAATGCGACCCTTTCCAATAAACCTTCTTGCATTGGGGGCACTGTCTGAATTCGTCGTAATACCAGCGCGTCTGAGGCTGAAGCTCCTTTTCCACTGTTCGCTTGTCCACAGCTTCGAGAAGGGTGTTGCAGCGCAGGCAGCGCTGGAACGGATGAATGTGCTTTGACAGGCGATAATAACGCACTACCTCCAGCAATTGCTGTGTGGGATCGTCTTGCAGCACGCAATAACCATACTGAATGGCCTTGCGCTTGAGCAATCCACGGTCGCGGGTTAGCAGGATGCGCTTCTCCTGGCTGGCAATACGCGCCAGCTCCTCGTCCGGCGAACCGTTCGAGTATATGGCGTCAAAGCCAAGCATGCGCAGGTAGGCCGCCAGACGGCCAAGATGGTTATCCAGAACAAAACGGGGCTCTTCGCCCTCCTGATGCGGCGGATGCTCACCGCTGATCTTCGGATAGACTTCCACCTGGTCGCCTGACTGGATGATGTAATCAAGTTGCACAACCGAACCATTGGCCGTGACCAGTCCGACCTCAGTGTGCGGCACGCCCAGCGCTTCAATCGCATGCTTGAGGGTGGTTCGCCCATCGGCGGGACAGTGGAACAGTTTGCTCCTCTTCCGGCGCGGGACGAGTTCGTTCAGCGTCCCGTACAGGTGAATTGTGACCTCAGCCATATCCATTTGAGTGTAAACCAATTGAGAGGGAACGTCAAATAACCCGTTTCTCTGTTGTGGTATGATCGATTGGATTGAGGGTTAGCATGGCGAGCACCACAGGATATGCAGAGTTTACCATTTCACAACCTTACCAGACGGACCGGCGCAGCCCGTTCCGTTGGATTCTTTCCCATGTAGCGCACCAGTGGTGGCTGATGGCGGCCGTCCTCGTTGGCGCTTTCAGCAATGCTGCCCTGGCGGCCGTCTCACCGATCCTGATTGGCCAGGCTTTCAACGCCATCCTGGCCAGCCCCCCGCAATTGAGCGGACTGGCGAGCGCCGCTATTTGGATCGCTGCAACGCAGTTCGTGCGCGGCGGACTTCAACTCGTGCGCAACTTCGGTTCGGAACTGATCGCGCAGCGCCTGGAGCGGGACATCCGCAATGAGTTGTACGTCAGCCTGCTGGGCAAGAGCATGACCTTCCACAGCCTGCAGCCGGTGGGTGAAATCATGGCGCGGGCCAGCAATGATGTCCGTGAAATCAACTGGATGTTCAGCCCCGGCTTCAACCTGGTGGTCGGATCGCTCAATTTCCTGATCATGCCCTTGCTGCTGGCGCCACGCTATCACCCGCTCCTGATCGTGACGCCGATCCTTTTTATCATTTTTTACATATTGGCTCTTTGGCAGTTCCTGAGCAGCCTGGCTCCGATTGCCGACCAGGTGCGCAGCAGCTTCGGCATATTAAACAGCCACCTGGCCGAGGCGCTGGACGGGATCGAAGTGGTGAAAGGCGCCGCCCAAGAGACCGCCGAAGCGCAGCGCTTTGATCGGAATGCGCGCCGCTTTCGCGATGCCACCGTGCTCCAGGGCGACATTGAAGCCCGATTCATCCCCCTGCTCCTCTACAGCATCGCTCTGGCTGCCGGCCTTTTGCAGGCCTTACTTTTGTTCCGCCAGGGCGCTCTGAATGTGGGCGATGTCATCGGCTATTTTGGTTTGTTGCTGCTGCTGGATTTCCCCACCTTCACCTCCTTGTTCGCGTATTCGCAGATGGCTCTGGGCATGGCCAGTGCGCGTCGAATTTTACAATTGATCAATCTTGAGACCAACCTGGACCAGAATCAAAGCGGCTACAGCGCGGCGATGCGGGGGGAGGTCGAGTTCCGCGCAGTGGATTTTGCCTACGGTCAGGACGGCGAGGAATCGCTGCAGGGCGTTTCTTTTCACGTTTTGCCAGGTCAGACGGTGGCCATCGTCGGCCAGACGGGCTCCGGTAAGACTTCGCTGGTGCGGTTAATCAACCGCACCTACGACGTTACTCGCGGTCAGGTGCTCATTGACGGTGTGGACGTGCGCGAATGGAGCCTCGAAGCGTTGCGGCGTAACATCTCTATTATCGAGCAGGATATCTTCCTGTTTTCGCGTTCGATCGCTGAAAATATCGCCTTCGGCAAACCGGGTGCCACTCAGGAGGAAATCGAACACGCCGCCCGCGCCGCTCAAGCCCACGAGTTCATCGAATCTTTCCGCGATGGTTACCAAACGGTAGTGGGTGAGCGTGGAGTGACCCTTTCCGGGGGCCAACGACAGCGCATTGCTCTGGCGCGCGCCTTTCTGACCGATCCGCGCATCCTGATCCTGGATGATTCGACCAGCGCAATCGACAGCGCTACCGAAGACAAGATCCAACGAGCCATCTTCGCCGCCGCCCGCGGCCGCACGACTTTCATCATCACACACCGTCTATCCCAGATACGCTGGGCGGACCTGATCCTCGTGTTGCGAAGGGGGCGCCTGGAAGCCGTCGGAACGCACGAGCAACTGATGAAAACCTCTGAAGATTATCGTCGCATTTTCAGCGAGTGAACGATTTATCGAGCGGATACAATGGGTTTCTTCGAAGGATTGGATACCGAGAGTTACGACCGCCAGTATTCTGATCGTGCGCTGGTGAAGCGTATTCTGGCCCGCTTCAAGCCGCAGGTGAAACGAATCACTGGCATCGCTGCGATGGTTCTGATTTATTCCGGCGTCGGAGCGCTGCTACCGATCGTCGTTTCGTATGGGGTCAACCTGCTCGAGGGTCGACCTGCCCTTGAGCCAATGCTGCTGATCCCCGCCATCGTGTTGCTTCTGGGCGTGTGCGGATGGTTCGCCAATTGGGCCCGCCGCCGGTTAACCGCGCGGGTGGTCGGCGATCTGATCCAGCAGATGCGCTCGGACGCTTTTCGCGCCTCTGTTGACCATGACCTATCTTTCTTTGACGAATTTTCCTCGGGGCGCATCGTCTCGCGCATCACCTCGGATACACAGGATTTCGGACAGCTAGTCAATCTGGTGACCGATTTCATCTCCCAGATTGTCGAGTCGGGCATTCTGGCGGTGGTCCTTATTCGCCTTGAATGGCATCTTTCGCTCTATTTATTCGCCACCATGCCGGTGGTATTCGTCCTGGCCATCAGCTACCGATCCCTTGCCCGTCGGGTGACCAAGCGCGGCATGCAGGCTATGGCGAATGTGAATGCGGCCATTAAGGAAACGGTGAGCGGCATTGCGGTTGCCAAGAATTTCCGTCAGGAAGCTGGAATTTATCGCGAGTTCGATGACGCCAATCGCACTTCCTACCGCGTGAACGTCCGCCGTGGATTCGTGCTCAGCATCGTTTTTCCCACGCTGAACGCTCTTGGCGGTCTGGCGACAGCCCTGATCGTGTATGTGGGCGGCCTGAGTGCAGCTCAAGGCCTGGTCACCGCCGGAGCGTGGTATCTGTTCATCCTCGGCCTGGACCGCTTCTTCTATCCCGTGTTGAATCTGTCTTCCTTCTGGACGCAGGTGCAGAATGGACTCTCGGCCGCCGAGCGCATCTTCGCACTGATAGATGCTGAGCCGGTCGTGGTGCAGGGCGGCAACTTACCTGTATCCCATTTGCGCGGCCAGATCGAGTTCGAGCATGTGGATTTTCGCTACAACGAGAAGGAGCAAGTACTCACAGATTTCAGTCTGCACATTAATCCGGGAGAAAATCTGGCCTTCGTCGGCCATACGGGTGCAGGGAAAACTTCGATAGCCCGCTTGATCGCCCGTTTCTATGAGTTTCAGGGCGGGCGCATCCTCATCGATGGGCAGGACATTCGCAGCTTCAATCTGACCGAATACCGTCGTCAGCTCGGCATCGTTTCGCAGATGCCCTTTTTGTTTTCGGGTACGGTCGCCGACAATATCCGCTACGCACAACCGGCGGCAAGTGACGCACAGATCGAACGGCTGGCGCGTCAGATTGGCGATGGCGAGTGGCTTGAGACGCTTCCTCAGGGATTGCGGACCGAGGTTGGTGAACGGGGAGGACGGCTGTCCATGGGTCAACGCCAGCTTGTGGCGCTGATGCGCGTGCTGGTGCAAAAGCCGGCCATCTTCATCCTGGACGAAGCTACCGCCAGCATTGATCCCTTCACCGAGTGGCAAATTCAGCAGGCACTCGATCTGATCCTGCGCCAGGCAACCAGCATCCTCATCGCCCATCGCCTTTCAACGGTCAAATCCGCTGACCGCATCATTGTGATCGAAGGAGGGCGCATCCTCGAGGAAGGCACCCATGCCGCTCTGCTGGAGCGCGGTGGGCACTATGCCTTGCTTTACAACACTTACTTCCGTCATCAGTCCCTCGCCTACGTGGAGCAATCCGCGGCTCTGGCTCGCGAGGAAGCCAGTGACTGACAGAAACGTCTCCGTACAGACTAGGTCACTTTTACCCTCAATCATCGCGGAATCACCCGTCTGGACATCGTGAGAGGCATAATGCGCTGGTTTATGCCAACCAGATTGTTTTTCCACCGCTCGATCTGAAGCCTTAAGGCACTCCATATGAGAGTTCGCAGCGTTCTCTTTATCAGTATCCTGTCGATGGCAATGGTCGGCTGTGCAATCCAGACGACGGCGCCGCTTCTTCCCACTTTTACCCCTTCGTTGCCCATAGAAACGCTTACGCCGTCTGTCTCCCCCGCCCTGACAGACACGCCACTGCCAACCGCCACGCCAACTTTACCGGCGACTCCCGACCCGTACGCCAGCGTGACCATCCAGAGCCTGCTGGAGCGGACTTACGGTGGGGGAGAGATTTCCATCGTTTCGACCATGAATCAAGGCTCGAATTTCACCCGTTACGAAGTGGTCTATCCAAGCGATGGCTTGAAGATCTACGGATTTATGGATGTGCCTAAAGGCGATGGCCCGTTCCCGGTGGTCATCGCCATCCATGGTTACATCTCACCGGCAAATTACCGGCTGCTGGATTACACCACGCACTATGCTGACGCTTTGGCACGGGCTGGTTTCCTTGTTATTCATCCGGCCCTGCGCGGTTACCCACCTTCCGATGACGGGCCTGATCCCTTTCGGGTGGGTTTCGCTGTGGATGTGCTCAACCTGATCGCGATCGTAAAGGCTCAGGGCGGCAGGCCGGGTGCGTTACAAGCCGCCGATTCAGCTCTGATCGGCCTGTGGGGTCACAGTATGGGTGGCGGCATCGTCATCCGCACATTGGTGATCAGCGCTGACGTCAAAGCCGCCGTGTTGTATGGCGCGATGAGCGGCGATGAGCAGCAAAACTTTGAACGAATTTACAAGGTTTTCTCGAACGGCTCCAACAGTCCACCCGAGCTGGATGCCTCACCGGAAGATTTTCAGCGCATATCGCCAATCTATTATCTCGACCGCATCACCGCAGCGGTCAGCATCCACCATGGGGCAGCCGATACGACTGTGCCGCCGGGTTGGTCTCGTGATCTGGATCAGCGTCTGCAGGCGCTCGGCAAGACGGTCGAGTATTTCACATATCCGGGTCAGCCCCACACTTTCAGCGGCAGCGCGGATCAGCTTTTCATCCAGCGCACGATCGACTTTTATCGCCGTTACCTGAAATAATGGTTTTACAGCGATGGAAGGCAAAAAAAGCTCGTTGCCCACCAGCCGCTGAGCGGCTATGGGGCAGCGAGCATTGCCCCTCTAAAAACACGTTGCGGGTACAGAAGGGCGAGCAAAAGGTCTTGATGATCGAACACCGTATTTCGAATTTCCCACGGTGTTATTCGATCAACCGACCCAGGACATCTCCGTTGTCCATCAACAGGTATTCCTCGCCGTTGTGCTTGAACTCTGTGCCGGTGTACTTGGCAAAAAGCACCTTATCACCGACCTTCACTTTGATGTCCTCGTCATCGCCGATGGCGATCACCAGACCAGTTTGCGGCTTTTCTTTGGCTGTCTCTGGCAGCAGGATGCCAGAGGCAGTGCGCGTCTGCTGGTCCAACGGTTTGATGAGCACACGTGCTCCCAGCGGCTGGATAGGGGCTTTCCCGTTTGTATCGCTCATGGTTTGCATTTCCTCCAAAATGGAATAATTTATCTCAGATTTAACAGTCGGTCGATCTTAGGCCGGTCGAAACCGACCACGATCCGTCCACCGATGTCGATAACCGGTACGCCCTGCTGGCCGGAGCGGCGCACCATGTCACGCGCGGCGGCGGGATCACGGCTGACATCGACTTCCCGAAATTTGATGCCTCTCTCACGCAGGTAGCGCTTGGTGGCGTTGCAGAACGTGCATGTGGGTGTGGTGAAAATGATCACCCGCGGTTGCGGCTGATTTGCAAGCGGCATACGAATACCTCCAGATCATTGGCTTGGCATTCATTTTGATGCAGGCGCAGGAAAAAAGTTGCAGCTGTGAGGAGGTAATTTTGGCGCCGAGGGATCAGTCTTTGCGAAGGCGGGTTTCGAGAGAGGCTGCGAACTGGTGGAAAGCTTCTTCAAGGAATGGGAAACCAAACCAGACCAGGCCGATGCCGAAAAACACCCCGCTGAGCAGGCGCATCCAGGAGTTGAATGAACCCAGCGCGTTACCGTCGTAGAAGCTCGTCGAGAAAGCGTGGTGAGTAAGGGCGGCCAGCCAAGTGTTGTCGTAGCGGAAGCCTGCGCCGATGCCGTACATCAGATCACTGATCATGTGGGTCAGACCGTCGATGCCCATCGGCGTCAGGAAAAGAATCAGACCCCACCAGGGCAGTGGTTTGATACGCCGGCGCAATGGCCACCACAGCAAGCCGAAGATCAGCGTGCAGGTGTACATCGACACCATGCGGTCGGACCAGGCTACTTTCCAACCGAAAAACGGCGATCCGATAAACTGGCGCAGCACAGCTGGATCAAGGGTCTCTTTCCAGGCAGCCTGGATGGTTGCCAGCGAATACATCACCTGCTGGCCGAAGAGAAAGAAGGAACGATCGGGAAGCTGGTGGCACTGGGTCGAATAGATGGCGTAGATCCATCGTCCTGGACCTGAATAGCCCAGATACATGAAGATCGGCGCGAGAAAGGGCAGGCCGACGTAGAGGCCCATCAAGATGGCGAAAGGCGCGATCCAATTTCGGCTCAACCAGATCAGAAGGCGGCCGACATTAATCGAAAAACGGGACGACGATGAAGATGAACTTATTTCCATGGGGAAGGTCATCCATGAGCGGTAAAAATGGACATAATTGGTCTCATATCCAAAATCCATTATACGTATTTCCGGACTGCGTGAATGAAGCCAGGATGAGACTTTCCGCAAGCGACCATCGCCATGGCGCGCCTTTTGTTATAATATGCGCTCGATTTCCT
Source organism: Anaerolineaceae bacterium (assembly GCA_034435955.1). Taxonomy (GTDB): domain Bacteria; phylum Chloroflexota; class Anaerolineae; order Anaerolineales; family Anaerolineaceae; genus DAOTWA01. The sequence continues at coordinate 9,745 of DAOTWA010000027.1, forward strand.
GGCCAAGAGGTAATTGGGTAACTGGCATGGATGCACAGAAATCACCCGTTCGCGTGTTATTCGTATGCACCGGAAACATTTGCCGGTCGCCGATGGCTGAAGCCATCTTCCGAGACCTGGTAGAGAAGGCCGGGCTGGGCGACCGATTTGTCATCGCTTCGGCGGCGACACAAAGCTGGGATCTTGGTGAACGCCCTCACCCGGGCACGCAAGCTGTTCTGCGCAAGCACGGCATCCCGTTGGCGGAGGATAAGCGTGCGCGACTCGTCCATCGCGACGATTTCGACACCTTCGATTACATCATCGCCATGGACTCCGAGAACGTGGCCGACCTGGCGCGCTACGGTCGGGTGAGGCGCTTAATGGAGTTTGCGCCCAAAGGGCATCCCCTCGACATTCCCGATCCGTACTACACGCACAATTTCGATTACGTCTACCAGCTCATTCAGGCAGGATGCCAAGGACTACTTGACTACATCCGCCAGAGGGAGGGAATGTGATCTCGCTGCCGGCTGGCTTGCTGACCGCCCTGACGCGGGTGCTGAGCGAGCTAGGCGATGATTCTCCTTTGGTAGAAGCCAGGCCGGTTGGCGGCGGCTGCATCAACAATGCCGTGCGCCTGCAGAGCGCACGCGATGTTTATTTTCTCAAGTGGAACCCCGCGCCTTTAACGGGGATGTTCACCGCTGAGGCGCACGGGCTGGAATTGCTGGCGGCCACCAGAACGGTGCGCGTCCCATATGTCCTGGCTGTAAGCGATCCTGCGCCAGACCAGCCAGCCTTCATCTTGCAGGAATGGCTTGAACCTGATGGGTCCGCATCGCGCAGTCAGAGTATGGCCCGTCTGGGCGAACAGCTCGCTCGCATGCACCAGGCGCAGCTCGGCGGCTATCCAGCGGATACCTTCGGGCTGGATCGGGACAATTACCTGGGCAGTACGCCTCAGCCAAACGGCTGGGAGACCGATTGGATCGTCTTTTTCCGCGAGCGGCGCTTGCGTCACCAGATGAAACTGGCCGAATCGAACGGCCGCCTTCCCGTGGAACGACGCCGTCGGCTTGAGCGGCTGATCGATCGCCTGGATGTATGGCTGGGTGGGCGCGATATCCGTCCATCGCTTCTCCACGGCGATCTGTGGGGCGGCAATGTGATCCCCGCCCCACGCGGTGAGCTGGCTCTGATCGATCCAGCGGTCTATTTCGGCGATCGTGAAGCCGAGCTGGCCTATACTGAGCTTTTTGGCGGTTTCAGCGATGCTTTTTATAGCGCATATAAGGCAGTCTGGCCGCTGGATGGCGGCTACAGCGAACGCCGCGACCTGTACAATCTATATCACCTGCTTAACCATCTCAACTTGTTTGGCGAGAGTTACGGTCCGGAAGTAGACGCAATTCTGAGGAGGTACGTGGGCAAATGAGTGCAGCGGCCAAGCTTCGCGTTGCCTATTTCGTGACCCCGCACGGTTACGGTCATGCCGCCCGGGCTGCCGCAGTGATGTCCGCGCTGTATGATCTCGAACCGCGTCTGTCCTTTGACATCTACACCCGCGTGGAGGAGTGGTTTTTCCGCGAGGCGTTGAAGGCGCCGTTTCGCTATCACGACCTGGACAGCGACGTGGGTGTGGTGCAAACCACACCGCTGGAAGAGGATCTGAACGCCACTCTTGGCCGGCTGCGCAACTTTCTACCGTTTAACGCTGCATTGCTGGCGGATCTGGCGGGGAATCTGCGGCGCGACAACTGCCGGGCCGTGTTATGCGATATCGCCCCGTTAGGGATCGCGGCTGCCGACGAGGCTGGCCTTCCTTCGGTTTTGATCGAAAACTTCACCTGGGACTGGATTTATTCCGGTTATTTGCAAGAGCGTCCGGAATTCGCCCCTGCTATTGCTTACCTGTCTGATATGTACCGGCGCGCAAATCTGCATATTCAAACGGAGCCGGCCTGCTTGCCGGGAAACGTCGATCTCATTGCGCCGCCGGTCAGCCGCAAACCGCGCAAATCCCGCCAGGCCATCCGCAATGAACTCCGGCTGCCCCAGGATGCGCGAATCGTCCTGATCACGATGGGCGGCGTGCAGGGGCAATTCTCGTTTCTAGAACGCCTGCCCGGCGATCCTGGCTGCTATTTCGTCATCCCGGGAGCATCAGAACGAATGGAGCGGCGAGCCAATTTGATCCTCCTGCCCCATCATAGCCGTTTCTACCACCCCGATCTGGTAGCGGCCAGCGATTTAGTGGTTGGCAAGATCGGCTACAGTACGCTTGCCGAGACCTATCACGCCGGTGTTCCTTTCGCTTATGTGTCTCGGGCGCGTTTCCGTGAGGCGCCAGTGCTGGCGTCCTTTGTAGAGGAGCATATGCCGGGCGGCTCTATTGCACCAGCGGAGTTCGAAAGCGGAGCGTGGGGCAAGCGGCTCCATGAATTCTTTGTCACCAGTAAGGTGGAGCGACATGATCCGAACGGCGCTGAGGTCATCGCCCGTTTTTTGCTGGAGCGATTGCCCGTATAACGTATAAATCGGGGATCACATGCCGGCCAGGTAAGCAACACCCACTGCACCTGGGCCGATATGCGTGCCGATCGCAGGGCTGATGTCGCTGATGACACCTTCGGCTATCTTGTTCTCTCCCAGGCGCTGGCGTATGCGTTCGAGGAGATCCCTGGCAGCATCTGGCAGGTTGGAGTGCATGACTGCCAGATGGATGGGCGTCCGGCCGGCGATGCGCGTTTCCATCAGCTCGATCAGTCGTTCGACGGCGTTCTTCATCGTGCGCACCCTTTCGAGGGGGGCGATGATGCCATCTTTGACGGTCAGGATGGGTTTGAACTGCAACACAGTGCCAAGTAAGGCGGTCGCAGCTCCAATCCGTCCGCCGCGGCGTAAGAATTCCAACGTTCCCACCGCAAAAAGAATATCCGTGTTTTGACGCGCCCGCTCGGCGAGAGACCGGCACTCTGCGAGGACTGCCCCCTGTGCGGCGGCTCGGGCGGCAACCAGGACCTGGAAGCCGGTAGCCATCGCGCCAGTCAGCGAATCCATCAACTCGATGGTGCCTTCAGGGAAGCCTGTGCTGGCCTGAATGGCGGAATAGATCGTGGCGGTAAGTTTGCTGGACAGAAAAATGCCCAGGACGTGGTAACCTTGGGACAGAAGGCGCTCGAAGACCGATTTGAAATCTTCCGGGGTGGCTTGCGACGTGGTCGGCATGATATCGCTCGTCGCCAAGCGGCGATAGAATTCTGCCGGGGTGATGTCGATAGCGTCCAGGAAATGCTCTGACCCCCAATGAATGTGCAACGGGATGGTGATGATCGGGAGCCCAGCGGATAGCTCCGGCGGAATATAGGCGGTGCTGTCGGTCAAAACCATGACTTTTGGCATTGGGTACTCACTTCAGACGAGAAATTTTAGGCGGCTGACTAAGGTCAGTATACCCCAGATCGCGCATCCACTGGCAGAGTATCGGATCGTCGTGGCGATCAGGCGCCGGGACACCACTGGGAATCGGGACGCCGGTGAAGCCGCGGAAATAGCCGAAAGGTCCGACCAGTTGTTTCCGGGCGGGATCGGACAGCTCACGATCCCCTATAGCGATGGCATGGATATGAATGGGTGAGCCCGGATAAAGCTCGTTGAAATCGCGCAGCCAGGCAGCGAAGCCGGCCACGCGCAGTGCATGAATCAGCGGCTCAATCTGGTCATGCAGGATCGTGAAGGTGCCTTTGCGCATCACCGAGAGGTCCACTGCCCCGCCGCCGAGGTGGGTGCCGAAACTAGCTGCGCCGTTGTCGTGATAGCTGCCCTGGGTGATGGCAGAACCGGTGATCTCGATTTCACCTCCATAGAGTTGGGCAGCGTGTTTCAGCATGGCGTAAGTGCGCTGGTCGAGTATCCAACCGTTGACAGCCACGCGAGCGTAATCGTCAGGCGGCTTTTGACAACCTTCGGGGTCGCTGCGCTGCGACAATGCGCCCGCCGCGGTGGGTTGAAGGGCTGGCGCCGGTTCCGGATGAGAGGATACCGGCATTGCCAAAGGGGCAGAAGCTGTCGCGGCGGTCATCACGGGGATAACCGCAGGTCCTGTCCTAGAAATTGAAGCCGTTTGCATGCAGGAAGAGATGAAGAGCAACCCCAGAACCAAGACAGCCAATTTAAGCAGTCTGATCGCCGGTCTCATGCCGGGCCAAATTTCTTAATCGGCCGTCGCGGGCTGGCCACCGCGGACCGTTGAAACTCTGGTCAGGCGTCGGAAAGACATCAATCCGACGATAAATGGTAGCCAGAAAGTGACGCCGCGGTAGCTCAATGCGATGAGCGTGGCAGCTTCCACCGACAGACCCAATGACGCCAGGGATAGCGTCAGAACCCCTTCGACCACCCCGACACCGGATGGGGTGGGCGAAGCGATGGCGAACAAGTAGGCCAGGCTGAAACCGGTGATCAGCATGCCGGGCGAGAAAGGAATCTGAAAAGCGCGGAACATCAGATACAGCACGGATATGAGCAGGGCTTTGCTAGCCAGACCGAGCAGACCGGGGAAGATCAGCTGTTTCGGATTGGCGCGCACTGCCCGCATGCCTTCCGATATCTGGGCCGCGAACACGGCGCCTCTGCCCATGGTCATGGAGCGGCGGCTTTTAAGCAATGTGAGAAGTCGTTGAACACCGATCTCTAATCCGTCTACCAGCCGAGCCAGGTGTGAAGGAAAGCGGTCGGCGAGGATCAGTAATGTCGAAAGCCCGCTTACAATGATCAGCAGGACGCTTCCGGCCGCCCAAATGCTCCAGTTGATGCTACGCACCGCACCTGGCAACATCAAACCCAGGCAGACGGCTGACAGCACTCCGAGGTAATCGAACAACAGATAAAGGATACACGCGATGGTAACACGGCCGGTGGCATGGCCGCGCTTGCGCGCGTCGGCCAGGAAGATCGCCAGAGCGGTCATGCCGCCAGAGGGAGCCATTACATTAACGAAGCTGGCCGCATTGGCTACCAGAAACATGCGCAGGCGCGTCTCGCGCAGGCCAAGCAGGTGATACAGATTGTAATAGGAGGTTGCAACACTGGCCATCCAGATCACTTCCACCAGGAATGCCAGAGCGACGAAGCGCCAATCCCCACTGTGCAGGATCGTCACAATCTCCTGAACTTCGGTGAAGCGAGTGATCAGGAAGAGGACGATGACGAGCACCAGGACGGTGAAGATGATTTTACGCATGGATGGCAGGCGGACTTTGGATGAGGGCTAGGAACTAAGGGGATTATACGCCACAGCCCATTTCGACACAACTGACCCGATCACGTCCACCTGGAAAGGTTTTATTATTGAAAAGTTCAAGGAGCAGGCGGCGAGGTCCAGCCGCGGAGTCCATAGACGGCCAGGCCAATATACTCTTTCATCGCAGTGGATGTGGCTTCCAGGCTGCTGGCGTTCGGCAACAGGCTGATCACCTGGGCAGCCAGGTTGCCATGAACCAGATTGTCCCAATCCGCCTGAGTGACGGAGAAATCCGCCGGAGCAGGTATTACCTCCAGGCCCTGGTGGCGGAAGACGGCCAGCGAGCGCGGCATGTGGATCGCGGACGTCACCAGAATAATGCGGTGGATATCCTTCCTAGCGAGCATCTCGGCGCTGAACACGGCATCTTCATATGTATTTTGTGATTTCTCCTGCAGCCACATGGCCTGCGAAGGCACGCCCATCAATTCGAGCAGATCGGCCATTTCTTGCGCGGGGGTGCTGGGCCGATCCCCAAGCCAGGTGATATATCCGCCGCTGAGCAGGAGGTGGGGCGCGGCGCCGGCGGCGTACAACCGTGCGGCATAGATGACCCGGTCGCCAGCCGAGTTGACCTCCACGTCTGGTCTTGGCCACTCAGCCGCCTCGGTCCCGCCGCCCAATACGACGATCACTTCAGCGTGAGGAACGGTCGCAGGTGGAAGGTAGCGCCATTCCAGCGAGCGGGTCAGCAGGGTGGCCACCCAACGGTTTCCGCCGATCCACAGCGCCGCCAGGGCGAAAGCGGTAAGCGCATTTCGCCAGCGCGTCTTCCGGCGCAACACCAATGCAAGGATCAGCAGCAGGCAGGCCAAACCGGCTGGGTACACGAACAGAGGCAGGAATTTTGAGAGAAAAATAAACATGTTGTTATTCTACGTCAGGTGCAGGCTTTCCACCCCGCGCGGAATATGGTTAGATTTTACCAGCCAATTGGTAATGTTATTACCGATTATTTGGTTATTCCTAACTTTTCATCAAACCGCAGCTCTCTGGCGAATAACAGGAACCTTGACCAGAACATTCTCGTCAAACAACTTTTATGATCGGGCGCAAGTAGTATTATTTAGGGGGCCCCGATCTCGAAAAAAGGACCTTCGCGGGGAAGGTCCTTTTTCATTCAATGGCGGGAGCGACGGGATTCGAACCCGCGATCTCGGCCTTGACAGGGCCGCATGTTAACCGCTACACCACGCCCCCAAACAGGCCATAGTTTATCACGGGGATTCGAAACCGTCAAGCACCCCTTGTAGCTTCAGGATCGGTATCTACACCTCTTCCGCTGGCAGGAGCAGACCGCGCCGTCCATCCAAGGCATCATCGCGCAGCGCCGAGGGCGGAGCAGTGACCATCAGGATTGTGGCAGGCTTTTCCTGGTCGGCGTTCACGATCCGTCTTCCTGGGAAACCCGTGTAATAAGCCACATCACCGGCTTCCAAATCGGCTGGTTCGCCCTTCTCGGCAATCAGTCTGATGCGCCCTTCCAGCACGTAAATCAGCATGTCGCCTTCGTGGGTGCGGTAATGCGAATCGCCCTGGCCCGGAGCGATGCGCACCATGAGCGGCTCCATACGAGCACCATTCCGGTAGGACAGCAGCATAAAAGCCGATTTATTGGGTTCAACAGACGACAATTGCTTTTGAAGGTGGGCTTTGCGCGTGATCAGCACCGAACTATCCTCAACGCCCTGGAATAGGTGCACCAGGCGCACCTGGTAGAAGCGCGCCAGCCGTTCCAGGTTGTCCACACTGATAGACACTTTGTCACGTTCGACCAAGCTGAGAAAAGAAACCGACAATCCGGTTTCTTCGGAAACCTGCTTAAGGGTCAGGTTTCGGTCAACGCGTAATTCTCTGAGACGATCACCTAGTAGTGGCATTTTATCTTCCCCATGTGTTAGATTTTTATTTTGTTGAAACTTTACTTTATGATAGCAAGAGATTGAGTTTATGTCAAATAGTTCAAAGCGGCAATAGCGAGCAAATCGCTCAAAGGAATCTCAAGCGAGCAAATCCTACCTTGCCAATGTCTTAAAGAACGGGTTCCCCCTTTTCTGACTGAATTAACCGTTATTTTCGAAGATCCAGCGATCCGTATCGCGCCTCCAGGAGACCAGCTCGTCTGCTCTGAACCACAGGGCCACCTCGCTTTCACCATTTTCAGGGCTGTCTGACGCATGCGTCAGGTTGCGCCCCACTTCCAGGGCGAAGTCGTGACGCAATGTTCCAGGGGCGGCGTCTACGGGTCGCGTCGCGCCCATCATCTGACGGACGGCGGCTACGGCGTTTGGTCCTTCCCATACCATGGCCATTACCGGAGCGGAGGTGATGTATTCGATCAAGCCCGGATAGAAGGGTTTCCCCTTGTGGATGGCATAGTGTTTCTCGGCCAGCTCCTTGTCGATTTGCACGAATTTAGCAGCCACGAGGCGCAGCCCGCGGCGTTCCAAACGCTGGATGACCTCGCCGATGAGCCCGCGCTGGACTCCGTCTGGCTTCACCAACACCAATGTTTTTTCCACGCACACCTCCTTGTTTAATTAAAACTCAATCGGGGTATTTTCCCCGATTGAGCATTTTACCAGAGAAAAGAATTAACGCAGCAGCTCTTCAGCCCGGCTGTAGGCCTCAAGGGCATCCTGGAGCCGGTCGGCGTGCATGTACGCATCGCCCAGAGTCTGCCACAGTTCTTGCGAGTCTGGATGTTGATAGACGCTTTGCCGCAAGTCGAAAATGACGTTATCCAGGAACTGGTCGGCCTCGATCAGCCTGGAATACTCGCTGAGAGCTGCCGCCAAGTTGCCTTCTGCCAGGAATCTTTGTGCGAGGACGAGGGCCATGGTGAAATCCTGCGGCTCTGCCTGCCCGGCAGGGAACACCTCAGCGGGTTCGTGCCCGGGAATTCCAGGTTCTTCTGCGATCCATTGAGCGTCTGGCCCAGTTTGTTCGGAAGGGCTAGTTCCTCGCTGTGCCTCAGCTTCTGACCAGGTTTCTACCCCGGTTGTTGCAGCGGGAGGTTGAGGCGGCGGCTCCAATCCACGCAGCCAGTCTGGCAGCTCCTCCCCGCTGGGTGGTGGTGCTTCGGAGGTGATCTCGGGTTGAGCCTCCTCCTGGAACCACGCGGGAGGCTCGATGGGGTGAGCGGTTTCTCCTACGGCTGGCTGAGGTGCAGCATCGCCGGCAGCTTGCGCGCCCATCACCCGTAACCATTCGGGCAGGTCTTCCCCGCTTGGAGTTGGCTTTTCTTCTTCCGATCTCGGAAGTTCCTCGGCAGATTGTACGCTTTCCAGCCATTCGGGGATTTTTTCTGCCGGTTCGGATACCTGCGGGGCTTCAGGTTGGGTTTCGCGACCTTCGACCTGCGCCTGAATCTCACGCAGCCAATCCGGCATTTCCTCGCCGGGCAACCCTTCTTCCATTTCCGGCGAAGAAGTCTGCACATCTTCAGGAGAAGGCGCAGGCTCTTCAGCCTGAACTTCGGCGTTGGTTTCAGCCATGGGTGTTTCGCCCGGAACTTCAGCAGCTACCGCCGTGGTTTCTTCGCCTCCCAGCAGTTGGACCACCCATTCAGGCGGGGCTTCACCCCGTTCTTCCATTGGGGTGATCGATTCTTCCATCGGCGCTTCCTGTTCTGCTGTCGGGCTCTCTGGCGGAGGAAATATCTCCTCGTCAGAGATTGTTGCGGGCGCCGCGGATTGCCCGGAAGACGCCTGCTCTTCTTCAATTGCCTCCGGTTCTACAGACGGCCTTTCCAGCGGCAATTCTACGACTGCCTCGGTTGGGCTGTACGGCATCTCGCCGATGTCGGCAGTCGCTGCAGCGGGTTTCTCGCCTTTCAGGTCTTCCCCGGCAGTTGGAGTCTCCATAGGCGCTTCTGGCTCTTCCGCTCCAATTTGTGCGACTGGCTCTTTTTCCTGGCCGGGTAAAACTCCTTCCTGCTCGATCAGAGCTGCTGCCCCGGGACCGGCAGGAAGTTCCGCCTCTATTTCAGGAGGGGCTTCTGTTTCCACTTCCCATGGCGTGATGGGCGGAGATTCGACGGTACCGGCGCTAGCCTGTGTTTGCGGCTCAACCGTTTCCTGTTCTTCTATGGCTGGCTGCGCTTCGCCTGGTGTCATGGGTTGAACAGGCGCTTCTTCTTCCGGCAATGCAGCTTTGATCTCCTCAATCCATGAGGGAATTTCCATGACGGGTATTGTGGTTTCAATGGGCGTCGCTTCAGCGGGCGCCTCTGGTGCGGGGCTTATCTCTTCCATCCAACTGGGTAGCACCTCGGGAGCCGTCTCGCTCGGCGGCGGCCCGGCGCTCTCCTCCGGCTCCGTCGCAGTCAAGGCTTTGATCCAGGCGGGTATTTCGGTGGCCGATTGTGCGGCTTCCTTGCCACGGATTTCGGCTTCCTCACTCTGCTCGGGAGCAGCCGGTAGAATTGCCTCTGGCTTCTCTGCCACCGCAGGGATTTCATGGGATGGTGGGATTTCTGCGACTTCGCCTTCCGGAATGGCCTCTGGCGGCTGCATGGCCTCCAGGTCAGCTTCTTCTATCATTGCTTCAGGCAACCACTCAGATGGCGTTTCAACACCTTCCACCTCGGGAGCTAAAGGCTCTCCTGCACCGCTTTGAACTGCGGCCAATCCTTCTAACCAGGCCGCCGACTGACCCTGATCGCCCGCGGCCGGGAGCTCGCCAGCGGCCTCGCCCAGGGGCAGGTCGAGATTTTCGCCGACTTCACCGGTTTGAGCGGTCCATTCTTCCTGTCCGGAAGTCCCGATCTCATCCGCCCATTCCGGCATTCCCGCGAGCGGCATCGGGTGTGCAGTCTTGATTTCCTGGGTATCTTCTGTAGCCTCGCTGGCTGCTGTTCCTTGCATTTGATCTTCGCCCGGCGTCTCGTCCGTGGGTGTTACGCCAGCGATCGCCGATGATTCGCGCAGGGAGCTCAGCCATTCTGCCGTGATGTCTTCCTCGCCGGCAGGGGCAGCCTCTTCGCGCGGCGCCTCCTCCGTCCATTCGGCGGGAATGGCGGGAATCTCACCCGCCTCCGCTGGAGGAGCTTCAACCGGCGTTTCGCTCAACCAATCGGGCATCTCTTCGGTCGAAGCCTGTGGCATTACCGGAGCTTTGATCTCCTGGGTATCCTCAAGCGCGGAAGGCGTTTCTTCCAGCCAGCCAGAGGCACCGATTTCATCGGTAGGCGGCTTCCTTTCGGCCATTTCCCCGGCAGCCTCTGGCGTTCCCGAAATCCCTTTCAACCATTCTGGCAGGGCCTGTTCCTCATAATGGGCGGTTGATTGGCTCTCTTCCTGACCCGTTTCTTGGGCGGGAAGAATTTGCTCTTCTGGCGTACTGGCGGGTGCCATGGCACGTAGCCAGTCAGGAATATCTGCAGGCGCCAGCCCTCCCACGCCGGCTTCTGGGCTCTCTTCCAATGGCGGAGGCGCTTCATCTGCCGGTGTCGCGGACACCGCCCAGCCCGCTGCCTGCATCCACTCGGGGATCTCGAACGCTTCACTGGCGGGGTATGGCGGCTTTTCGCCCTCGGTTGGCTTTCCGCCTGGAGGCTGCTGTAATTGGTCCTCCAAGAAAGGAGGAGGGCCAGCGGGTTTTTCGCCTGTGGATACAGCGCTCTTCTCGATGGATGCCAGCCAATCTGGGACCTGCTGTGAGGATGCTCCTCCTTCGCCGATATCGATCCCCAGCGTAGACGCCCAGCGAGGTTGGCCGGGAACCTGCGCGCTCTCTGCATCGTACACCAGGCGTTCGATGGTGATCGCGTTATCGGGGACGTTTTCTGGATTTGGCGAGGTTGGGGAGGTCAAGGCAGCATAAGGATCCAGGGAACACACCCGCTGCAAGTATACCTCTGCGTCCTCAGCACGGCTGGTGCCCGGCAGCACCTGTGTCAAAATGCGATTGGCATCGTAGCAGTATGGGAACTTGTTAAGGATCTCGCTGCATGTCTCGACGGCTTCGATACGCTGCCCGTTTTGGAAGTATAGTTTTGCCAGGAGGATCTTCAAATCAGGGCGGTTAGGATCTTCGGCGAGGGCGGCTTTAGCTTCTGCAATCGCCTGCCGGTAAAGGTTACCGCGCGCATACATGCGCACCAGAGCGCCCCGGGTGATGCGCACCCGTGGAGGTTCAACCCCGTCTCGCCTCCCGTACAGGCGCCGCAGCTCATCCTGAACGGCATGGTTGGAGGGTTGCACCTCCATGGCCCGTTCCATATGCCAGATGGCTGCGTCCAGGTTGCCTTCATCCTCGCGGATGATGCTCATCCCAATATGGGCGATGAAATCATCAGGAAATGTGGAAAGGACGCGTTGGAAGATATCCGCAGCTTCTGTGTACCGCTGACTCTCCAGGAATGCTTTTCCCAGCAAGCGGTAGGTAGCGACGTGTTTGGGATAAATCTGCAGGATGTGGAGGCAGTGAGCGATTGCTTCTTCGAATTGCCCGCGATCGATCAAGTTTTCGATCTCGCGGTTGTATAAGCGAAGAGGTACACTGGTCATGATAAAAGGTCTCCCTTGACCTGCTGCGCCTTATGAAATGGGCAAAGCCTTGGAAGCCGATACTGAGCTTGCCGGGATGGGATTCGGCTTCGCAATTAGCGCAGTCCCCGGTTAGTATGCCTTAAACCGGTTGATATAGCAAGTGCATCCTCCAGAAACTAACAGTATCGAAAGGGGTGCAGGGGTTATGCCAGATTCTACAGTGAAAAAGAAACGTGCGGCGCGTTGAAACAAAGCGCCGCACGTTGCCGAGGAGAATACTCCCAGATGATCACTCACCCAGGTAATCACGCAGTTTGCGTCGGATCGAAGGATGTCGCAACCGGCTGAGCGCCTGTGCCTCGATTTGGCGCACGCGTTCTCGGGTGACGCCCATCTTTCGACCGACTTCCTCTAGGGTATAGGCCTGGCCGTCCAGCAGTCCGTAGCGAAGCTGGAGGATACGCACTTCACGAGGCGGGAGGGTGTTCAGCACCTCCTCCAGATGTTCGCGCAGCAAGTTATAGGTGGCTGTGTCGTCTGGAGGGGGAGCTTCCTCGTCTTCGATGAAGTCTCCCAGGACGGAGTCCTCCTCATCGTCCGTAGGCGTCTCCAGGGAAAGCGGTCGCCGCGCGACCTGGATCATGTTTTCCACTTTCTTGGGCGGCACGTCCAGGGCGTCAGCCAGCTCTTCGACTGAAGGATCGCGACCCAGCCGCTGGGTAAGCTGATGCTGGACCCGCAGGAGCTTGTTAATCTGGTCGCCCATATGTACGGGTACCCGGATCGTTCGCCCCTGGTCTGCGATGGCGCGGGTTACCGCCTGGCGGATCCACCAGGTCGCATAGGTGCTGAACTTGTGTCCGCGCCGGTAATCGAACTTCTTTGTGGCACGGATCAGGCCGATGTTGCCCTCTTGAATCAGGTCAAGGAAAGGAACGCCGCGGCCCATATACTTCTTGGCCACACTGATCACCAGGCGCGAGTTGGCGGTGATCAGGTGCTCGCGGGCAGCCCAACCGTCTTCGATCAAGCGGCGCAGTTCCTGTCTCCGACGAGGGCTGACATTGCCGCGGGCCAGCTCTTCGCGAGCCATGCGGCCGCGTTCGATACGCTGGGCTAGCTCCACTTCTTCCTCGGCGGTAAGCAGGGGCACCCGGCTGACCTCTTTCAAATACAGGCCGATGGTGTCATCGGTGTCGATATTCGCCAGGTCATCCAGGGTTAACTCGCGAACAGGCTCCTCAGTTTCTTCTTCTTCGGAGACCAGCTCCTCTTCCGTAGGCTCTTCGATCGCCGTCGAATCCTCCAAGTAAGGGATACCGGCGCTGATCAAAGCGGCGAAGGCCTCTTCTAGCTGCTCAACATCCTGTTCGGCTTCTGGGAAGAAGTGTAGAATGTCATCAATGGTGACATAGCCTTTTTGTCGCCCAAGCTCAATGAGATGGGCGATGGCTGGGTATTCCTCCTCCTCTTCCTCTTCAACGTTAATCAAAACATCATCCATCATAAGATACTAAATCCTCATCCGGTTTCATTTCAACGCTGTGCTCGCAGCACACCGTATGTATCAAACAATCTGCAAACTTCGCATAGTTTTTGATGCTACTTTGTCGTACATTCTTATCCAGAATACTCTTTTTTAAGGAAAAAATCAATACCTCCTGGATCATTGAGCATTAAATTTCTATGAGAAATTCTTTCATAATTTTAATTGCCTCCTATCCGAGTTTACGGTGATTATTTTCCTGGAGAAAATCATCCTCCTGATTGCGGGGTCGGTGTATCGCTCGCGACCGGCGTTGTGGCTGGTGTCGTACCAACGGGCTTATCCGGCGAATTGGTTGCCGTCGTCCCCGTCGCAGAGCTTGTCGTCGGCGAGGGCGTACCTCCTGTCGGGGATGGCGTGGGCGTAGGGGGTGTTAGCAGGTCGATGATTGCGCTCAAACCGGTGCCATCCACGACGACCGGCGATTTGCCATCCACCGAAACATAATATCCCGCGCCGGTCGGGGTTTTGTCGCCTATCTGAAGCACGTAACCTGCGCCGTCGTCCAGGGTTATGTGGATGGTGTAATGGGGCTTCTCCAGGCCGATAACATTCAGCGCTGGCACCGTCTCCAGGGAATTGAGCACATTCAACCCACGAATTTCTACCATCGCGTTGCTTACCGTGTCAGCATTCAGATGACTGTACTCTTCCGGGCTGGGTGTATAGTTGCCCTGACTGTCTTGCGTCAGGATGATGCTGCGGCCGGTGTCATCGTTGATCGATACACGCAAGATTTTGTGGGTGCCAAAATCGATCAGCGTGGTGTAAGCCGGCGTGGCCGTCGGCTGTGCCTCAGCCTTTTTCTGTTGCATTCTTTGAAAGAAGAATGCCCCGGCCGCTACAATAATAAAGACGCCGAGAAGAACCCAGGTATTACGCCTGATCATAGATCATCCTTTGCGGCGGCGTTGCAACCAGGTGGTAACGCCCGAGACTACCACCAATCCGGGGAGTACGAAGACAGAAACCAGCAGCACAAGGCCTATACTGGTGCGCGTTGGCGGCAGCATGATACGCTGGGTCGTATTCTTTGGTGTCAGGTTGATCAAATTGTCCTGTGAAGCCGCCCAGTCGATCGAGTTGATCAGAAAGTCGCCGTTGCCATATTGGTCGAAATAGGTGTCGGTGGCGAAGTCAGAATCGCCGATGACGACCAGCCGGGCCTTTGTCTTAGTATCCGTGGCGGATACCGCTACCGTCACCGGGCCCAGCAGGTCCTGCCCCTGATTGGGCGATACCTGGTTGGCGGCCAGGTCCTGGAAATTCGTCTCTCCCCACGAACGGTTCGAGGTTTTTACCAGATCGGTCGTAGAAATATCTTGGGAAACGGAATGGGTGGTCAAACTGCGAGCCGTAGGGAATACGGTTACCAGTCCTTGCAGCTTCTGGGTGATGGTTGAGTTACCGTACTGGGCAGCTACCGCCGCAGTCGGAGGCTGGACAGCCAGATCGATGATGATGTCTTTGTCCAGGGATATCCCCCAGGTTTTGTCCAGATAATCGGCCAACGGATCTGCTGCATCACCGAAATCGGTAACCGGCAGGGGTTCCTCCATAACGACCAATGCCCCACCCTTCGATTGGTAATCCTGCAGAATTTGAACTTCCTTTTCCGATAACGGTTTTCTGGGACCGGCGATGATGATGGCCAGAGCATCTTTCGGTATGGTCGGATCAACCAGCAGATTGAGGCTCTTAACCGTGTAACTCTTCGCTTCGAGCGTGGACTTGACGCGCGAATAGGCTGTGTTCCCCGACCCACTCGGGTCGTCCTCCCCATGACCTGTGAGGAAGTAGACCACCCGCGTACCCGGGTTGGTCAATCGGATAAGCGCGGTGTCGAGTTCCTGCTCATCGGCAAAGGTCACCTGTTCCATGCGCCCGTTCATCTGGAGTACGATGGTTCCATCGGTTGTCACCTTCGCCTGCTGAGCAGCGATCGGATTTGCCTCAGGATCGATGAACGTATAATCGAATTTACCGTTGGAGTTGTATTTGAAGTTATCCAACAGCGTCTTGGCGCTATCTGGAGAGGTGCGGCTGGTGAAGAATGCCTGGGCAGTTACTTTATCCGGCAGTTTCTTGAGCAGGCTGATTGTCTCGGGCGCCAGAGTGTGAGATTGGTCCTGAGTTAGATCCCATCGGACCGGATTCTTATAAGCTACGTAATTAATGACAATCAGGATACCGAGGAAGGCGATCAGCATGACCAACGCGTTGCTGCCATAGCGGGCCTGCCGCCCGGTGATCGCCTCACGGGTGCGCTGCGGATCGAACAGCACGAACAGGGCCAGGCCAAGGACGATTACCGCCAGACCGATTTGAACATACAGGCTGAATTCATGCTGGACGATGTACAGCCCGCCGGTGACCAGAGCGGCTGCCAGTGCCAGGTATAGCCCAATTGGAGCGAACCGTCGCAACGAGGTGTTCATCGCCACCTCCGCATCTCAACGGAGAGGCTGCCTATGAAAAGCCCCAATGCAGTGAGACTGAGGTAATAAACAATATCCTGCAACTGGATCAATCCGGTGTAAAAGGAATTGTAAAAATGCTGGCTCATATCCAGATAAGTGAGGAGCTGCCCGCCTCCTGCGCCCATCGCCTGGGCGGGAAATCCGATCAGCCAGAAGATGAGCAAGATGCCTAACCCCATAAAAAACGCCGCTATTTGATTGCTGAAGAACGATGAGACTGCCACACCGATCGCAGTCAAGGCCATCGATAACAGCAGCATGCCGAGATAACCCGCGATCAGCATACCCTGGTCTATGCCGGGTTGTATCATACGGTTTAGGATGAGCGGAAACACCAGGGAAACCACCAGGATGGTGAGCAAGAACAAAACGGCCCCCAGCCATTTACCGACCACCAACTCCCAATCACGAACCGGGGATGTGAGCAACAACTCCAGCGTCCCCGAACGTTGTTCTTCGGCCAGCAAACGCATGGTGATTGCCGGAGTAGAAAACAGGAACAGAGTCATCAGTGGGCCAATGACGATCTGAACGTTAGGGGCGAATTGTTGTGCTGCGGCGGCAATAACATTGGCGTAAAAGATGATCCCCAAGATCAACAGGATTATGAAGGCAACGATGTAGGCGATTGGACTGACGAAATAATGGTTGAACTCTCTTCGGGCGATGATCCAGATATTGCGCATTTTCTATCTCCTCCCCGCAAGGGGAGCAAAATGGTTATGCCTCTTCTTCCACCGCGATAGATGACGGCTCGTCTCGGGTGAGCTGCAAGAATATCTCCTCCAGGCTCAGGGTGGCGGCGTGCAAGTCCAGCAGATCGTAGCCGGCCTCGATAACCGCCCGGGCCACGTCCGGGCGTGCATCCCGCCCAGCTGAGGATTCGAACTCGAGGGAATCCCCGTTGAGTTGGGTGACTTTCAATACACCCGGAACCTTCGAAATGACCGGCAGCAGGCCTTCGGGTTCTCCCCGCACTTTCAACACGACGTGTTGAGCTCCGGTCAGGCGCATTTGCAAACGATCGGGGCTGTCTTCAGCCACGATGTGGCCTTTGTTGATGATCAGCACCCGGTTGCACACCTGCTGAGCCTCCGATAAGATGTGGGTGGACAGCAATACGGTGCGCTCTTTACCAATTTCACGGATCATGTTGCGCACCTCGATGATCTGAGCCGGATCCAGGCCAATGGTGGGCTCGTCCAGGATCAGGACGTCAGGTTTGTGGAGCAAGGCCTGAGCGAGACCAACGCGCTGACGCATACCCTTGGACAGATTCCCGATGTAGCCATCGGATCGCTCTTCCATGTGGACCAGTTCCAGGACTTCGTCCACCCGATCTTCTACGTTCGGCACTTTGCGCAAATCCCCCATAAATTTGAGGTATTCGAACACAGTCATGTCCGGATAAAGCGGCACTGTCTCTGGCAGGTAGCCGACGATGCGTCGCACCTCCAGGGACTGCTCCACGACATCGTAACCTCCCACCTCTGCCTTTCCTGAGGTGGGCGGCATGTACCCGGTAAGAATGCGCATGGTGGTGGTCTTGCCGGCCCCATTTGGGCCCAGAAAACCCAAAATTTCGCCTTTGACCGCATCGAAGGACAGGTCTTCGATCGCTCGGCGAGGACCATAGTCTTTGGTCAGGCCAGATACACGGATCATCCGTATCTCCTCAAGCTGGACGGCATTTACTTGTCGCAATATTGCATTGTTTGGGAGAGCTGCCTGAAGGCAAGTGCATACACTGCATCCCATAAAGACAACAATAAGTCACCTTGGGTCGTTCTCTCCCACAGCCCAAGATGGCCGCATAACACTATACAATAATTCGAGGTTGAAAGTCAATACCTTCCATCATTTCTAATCAAACGCTAATCTGGCCGTTTGTAATTGACTTTTTTATCAGCCATAAGTACAATAATGGGGTTTTAGCCAATCTGCCTCCAGGAATACAAATATGCGGATGCGCCTTTCAGAATGGCGAAGAGATGGGGCAGAAAACGGTGGGGTTTTTCATTTTTTAACTCTTAAATAAATCCAATAGCGGAGGGAATATGAACCTTCTAGGACTCGCCAGGCATGGGCTCAACGATTTTGAGCAAATTGCCATCCTCGGTGTGCTTGTCACTGCGTTCATAAGCCTGCTGTACGCCTGGCTCTTGCGCGGCAACGTGCTGCGTAAAGATAAAGGTAGCCAGAAAATGCAGGAAGTGTGGAATGCCATCCGCACCGGTGCCGAGAGCTATCTCACCCGGCAGTTAAAAACCATCCTTCCCGCCATCGGCCTGCTGACCATCGCCCTCTTCCTGAGCGTGTATATCGTGCCGCCCAGCCAAGAGGCGTTAGAGGAATTTCCAAATAACACGCAGATCATCATTGCGGTAGGCCGCACGATCGCGTTCATTATGGGCGCGACTTTTTCCTTGCTGGTAGGCCAGCTCGGTATGCGCATGGCCATCCAGGCCAACGTCCGCGCTGCTGCCGCTTCGCGACGCGGATTTACCGAAGCGCTTTCGATCGCCTACTACGCGGGCACCATCACCGGAATGCTCACCGACGGCCTTGGCTTGATGGGTGGGACAATCATCTTTATCGTCTTCGGTAAGGCGGCGCCGGATGCTTTGCTGGGCTTTGGTTTTGGCGGCACTCTCCTGGCGCTGTTCATGCGCGTCGGCGGCGGCATTTATACCAAGGCGGCCGACGTTGGCGCGGACCTGGTTGGCAAAGTTGAGAAGGATATCCCCGAAGATGATCCTCGCAACGCTGCGGTAGTGGCCGATCTGGTGGGCGACAACGTAGGCGACTGCGCCGGCATGGCCGCCGACATCTTCGAAAGTTATGAAGTCACCATTGTCTCGGCTCTAATCCTTGGCCTCGCTCTGGTCTCCGTGGACCCCAACCACGCGCTCAAGTGGATCGTGTATCCATTGATCATCCGCGGCATCGGCGTCATCAGCTCGATTCTCGGCACCTTCACGGTGCCCATCTGGGAACATTTCCCGCTCAAGTTCCTGCGCGCCCATGATGCCGAAGAAGCGATGTTCCGGTCGTATGAGGTCTCCAGCGTGAACACCATCTTTTGGGCGTTCATTGTGGCCATATTTTACGCAGGGGATTGGCGTTTGGCGCTTCTGACCGCCACCGGCGTCGGTTTGGCAGTGGCTTTCAATCCGCTGACCTCATACTTCACGTCTACAAGAAAGTCGCCTGTCCAGGAGATTGTCAAGGCGACCCGCACCGGTCCAGCGACGACGATCCTTTCCGGGCTTTCGGTTGGCATGGAATCCAGCGTGTGGGCCCTCATGGTCATCGTGGTCAGCTTCATCATTGGATTGATGCTGTACAGTAGCAACGGCGCCCTTTACGTGCTCTACGCCGTGGCTATGATCGGCATCGGCATGCTCAGTCATACCGGTAACAACGTCGCCATGGATTCTTACGGTCCGATTTCCGATAACGCCAACGGCATCGGCGAGATGGTCTGGCACGACCTTCGCGACCGTGATACTCTCCGCGCGCGCCAAATCATGGCTGACCTGGATGCAGTTGGAAACACGACCAAGGCCATCACCAAAGGGGTGGCCATTGCATCTGCGGTCATCGCGGCAGTCAGCCTGTTCGCCTCGTTCATCACCGATGTGGGCCGGGCACAAAAGGCAATCGGCGTACCGGTGATGGATGCCATCCGCGTTTCCGACACGAAGGTGTTCATCGGTCTGTTGATTGGTGGAGCGCTGCCATGGCTGTTCAGCTCGCTGTCCATCCGCGCCGTGGCACGCGCTGCCGGTCAAATCGTCGAAGAAGTGCGCCACCAGTTCCGCATTCCAGGTTTGATGGAGGGGTTGGTCGAGCCGGATTACGCGCGCGTGGTCGGCATTTCCACTCGTTCGGCGCAAAAAGAGCTCATCCCCCTGGCGACCATAGCGATCACCTTGCCCCTGCTGGTTGGGCTGATCCTGCAGGTTGAGGCGTTGGGCGGCTTCCTTGCCGGGGTGATTTTGAGCGGGCAACTCCTGGCCGTATTCATGGCGAACGCCGGCGGTGCCTGGGACAACGCCAAGAAATCCATCGAAGACGAGCCGCGAGACCTGGTTGCAAATACCGGCAAGGGTTCCGAACGCCACAAAGCCAGCGTGGTAGGCGATACTGTGGGCGACCCGCTGAAAGATACCGCCGGGCCAGCGCTGAACCCGATGATCAAGGTGGTAAATCTTGTCAGTCTGATCACCGCGCCGATCATCGTGCAGGCCTCTGGCATCAGTGTGGGGCGGGTGCTCACCATTATAGTCCTAGCCGCCGGCCTGATCTGGGGCATATTCCAGAGTAAGAAACCAGCCCCCGAATTGGAAGTGGCCGAGGAGAGGGCTGCTGTAGCCCAGTAATCGAAAATTCAGGAGGCGGGCAACCGCCTCCTGAATTTTTATTCCGGTTTATGGCCGCTGCCAAGGGGCAGCCTGGCCGCAGCTCTTGCCGCCAGACGAACCAAACGGTCGATGCCAATTGCGGAGAACAGACAGGCGAACGGAACCAGCGGCGTCGCATAGCGCTGGAATGGAACGGGTATGGTGGCAGCCAGGAGGGCGAATTGGGACAGCCCGGCAGCCGCCACGACGACGGCCTGGCGGAGTCTTTCCCCTTGACCGAAGAACGCCTCTAATATATATACGGCGACCCCGAAAAGGGTGAGAAAAAAGATCAGGCTCCCGCCGAGCGAGCTGCGCAAGAGATCGTTGATGGGATTGGAAAGGTAAAGCTCGGCTGAAACAGCCGTTTCTTCCACGTAATTCCCCACATCGGCTATGGCTGGGGGAGTGAAGTAAAGGTTGGCGATTAAAGCCAGTCCGCGATCCACTGGTGTGGATAACAACTGATTCGGAGCGATGCTGCCGATCGTGTCGTACTGACTCCGAGTGAATGACTGACGCAGGCGAAGCGCGTCCAGAGCCGCCGGGATTGGATCGGACCACAAAAAGGGATTGAGGACCGCGGTCACCAGAAAGAAAACGCCCAGAAATCCCGCCCAGCGCTCACTGGCCCAACAAATCCGATTTTTCGCAGGGGGCGAGGCCCAGGCCAACGCAAGGATGCCTGCCGGGAGCAACCCTGCGGCCGATTGTTTGGCGTTGAAAGCCAGCGCCAGCGCCAGGCCGATGAGCCAGCCGGGGCTTTTGGTGCGAGAAAGCGCCCAAATTGTGAGCGTGACGCCAAAGATGAGTGCGCTTTCTGCCATTGCGCGGCGCGTGTGCAGCAGAATCAGAGCGTTGGTGGCGGTCAGGAGCGCGGCCAACAGGCCGGCAGGTCCGCCGACCAGGGCCTTTCCGGTCAGATAGGTGAACAAGAGCGTCAAAGGAAACAGGGATGCGACTGCGAATCGGGCGGCGTCCAGTTGAGATGGCGTCGGCACCGCGCCTGCCATGCTATTTTCTTTCCAGCCCAACGACCAATCCCAATCCATAGCCAGCGCCGGCTGGCCGGTAGCCATCCGGCCTGCGCCGATCAGGTAGCGCGTCAGGGGTGCGTCCAGCAACCGGTAACGCTGGCGCAGATCTCCGTCCTCACCAGGCTGCCATACCAGCGTCAGGGGGCGGGTCAATAATGCCTCGAAATCTGCGCTCATGAATAGCTGGGTGCTTTCATCGGGGTGGAAAGGCACCGCTTTCAAACCCCAGAAATAGAACAGACTGGAGGCGACCAGCAGCACGGCAAAGAGGCGATCCCAGATGCTGAAACGCTTCAAAATCATGATCACTCTTCCCGGTTAGATTTCGCGTTTGTTTTCTAACCGATCCCGGCTAAAATATTATATACGCTGCTTTCCAGGACGAATGACGAAATGAGAGCCATTTTCCGATTTGTCCGGCACCGACTCAACCCGGAGGTGGCGGGCCTTTTGCTGGCTTTCGCGCTGGCGATGGCGGTGAAGGCGATACCGGTTATCACTGATCGGGTGCCCTTTAACGCCGACGAAGCGATTGTCGCGCTCATGGCCCGCCACATTCTGCAGGGGGAGAGGCCGGTTTTCTTCTATGGTCAGACATACATGGGAAGTCTGGATGCATTCCTGGTAGCAGGGGGGTTCGTCATTTTTGGGCAGCAGATATGGGTGATCCGTCTGGTGCAGGCGGTGTTGTATTTGGGCACGTTATGGACCACATATCTGCTGGGGAAAGCCATATTTGGCTCTCCACGCAGCGGGATGATCGCGGTTCTGTTGCTGGCGGTGCCGGTTGTAAATGTGGCGCTTTACACGACGGTCAGCCTGGGCGGGTATGGTGAGGCGCTGCTGCTTGGCAATTTGATTTTGTTATGCGCGTTGCGCATAGCCAATTATAGCTTTTATTTTTCAGCAGATATCCAGACCACTCATGTTAATGCTGCTCCTTCCACCTTCTCAATAATGATCCCGGTTTTTTTATGGTCGGTATTTGCGGGCTTAGGCTTGTGGGCGCTGGCTATCACCCTGGTCTACACCCTGCCGGCTGCTGGTCTGATAATCGTCCGGTATTGGCAGAATCGAACGCATATTCCATGGCGCTTATTGATCAGGCTAATTTTCCTGGGATTGGTCGGTTTTGCCATCGGCGCCTTCCCGCTCTGGAATTACGCACTTCACCACGGAATTGCTGAGCTGCTCTTTGAAACCGGCGGAGGAGCGGTGAACATCTCTCAAAGTCCCTATTTCGAGCAGGTCATCGGGCGTTTGCTCAATTTCGTCCTGTTGGGTGGTACGGCCACCCTTGGTTTGCGCCCACCTTGGGAAGTGCGCTGGCTGGCGCTGCCATTAATCCCGTTCATCCTCCTTTTTTGGGCTGCGGTCATCAACCTGACGGCGCGTAAACTGCGCAGATTAGGCCGGCCAGAGCGACAGTTTTCCTGGATGCTGATCGCCATGATCGGGGTGCTGGCTGCCGCCTTCATACTCACACCCTTTGGCAACGATCCTTCGGGGCGCTATTTTCTCCCCCTGGCCCTGCCCCTGGCGCTGTTCGCCGGGGATGCGATCCGCACATACCCGTTCCCCAAAGAAATATGGCGTTGGGCGGTAGTGGTTTTTGTGATGGCTTTCAACGGCATCGGGATTATCCAATGCGCCTTGCGGCTGCCTCCGGGCATAACCACTCAATTCGATCTAAACACGGTTGTGGATCACCGTTACGATCAGCAGTTGATTGATTTCTTAGATACCCAGGGCGAAACGCGAGGTTTCAGCAATTATTGGGTGGCTTACCCACTCGCCTTCTTGAGCCAGGAACGCCTGATCTTCGTACCCCGGCTGCCCTATCATCTCGATCTAAGCTATACACCGCGCGACGACCGTTACGCGCCCTACGATCAGATCGTGAAGAGCAGTTCGAAGGTGGCCTACATCACCATCAACCGTGGGTCGCTCGACTCTTACTTGCGATCGGCGTTCAGCCGTGCAGGCGTGCAATGGGACGAGAAGCTAATCGGTGATTATCGGATTTATTACCATCTCTCGAAGTCCATCCAGCCGGAGGAAATTGGTCTAGGGCTTGCAACGCCTTGAGACATGCGTGTGGAGAGGCCTGTATTTTTGATTCATTGAGAACCATTGATGTCCACCCGGTCCATTTCTGAGCCTGTTCCATCCCGGTCTACCGGCTCTGGCTTCATTCTTGGCGCAGCGATGATTTTGGTTTTCGCCATGGCTGCCCGCACGGCTGTGGACAGTGATATGTGGTGGCACCTGCGGGCCGGCGAGCAGACCGTCTCGTCCGGCCGGATCGTCCTGCAGGATGATTTTTCCTACACCCGGGCCGGAGCCGCCTGGACAAATCACTCCTGGCTGGCGCAGGTGGGGATGTACCTGGTATTCCATTGGGGCGGTTATGTGGGTCTGGGGGTTCTGGTGGCTTCACTGGCGACCCTGAGCATGTTCCTGGTATACCAGCAACTCCTTGGGCCGCCGATTTTGCGGGCTTTCATCATCCTGCTGGCAACATTGGTAGCTGCCCTGGTGTGGTCCCCACGTCCGCAATTAGGGAGCCTTGTGCTCTTCGCTCTGGCGGGATATCTCTTATATCTTTATAAATGGAAACGGGTTGATCGGCTGTGGGCATCGGTGCCAGTTTTCGCATTATGGTCCAATCTGCACGCCGGATACGTGTTAGGCCTGCTTTTAATCGGCGCGTTCCTATCCGGCGAGCTGCTGAATCATCTGCTTGCTTACCAGGACGAGGATGTGTTGTCGTGGAAGCGCATCCTCCGCCTCCTGGTATGGACATTGGGAGCCAGTCTGGCGGTGCTGCTCAATCCGAATGGCCTGCAGACCTGGCTGGTGCCGTTTCGCACCGTGGAGGTCAATGCGCTTCAAAACCTGATCTCTGAATGGGCTTCACCGAACTTCCACGAGCTTGCCCAGCAGCCCTTTATCTGGATGTTGCTGCTGACCTTGGCAGCGGTCGGCTTCTCCGCGCGGCGATTGGATGGAAGCGACCTGGCGGTTCTCGGTCTGTTTGCCTATCTGGCTCTGATGGCCCGGCGGAATTTTGGTCCATTTGCTTTGGCCACCGCTCCGATCCTCTCGCGCCACCTGTGGCCGGCTCTCCAGACGTGGTGGAGCCGCGTCCTGCCATACCTGCCCATTAGCTGGCGCTCGATATTCAAACCGCGGCCACTGAAAGTGAAACCTGCGCTGCAGCGATCGGTAAATGTACTGATTTTAGTGATCCTGGCGGCGGCTGCCGGTGAAAAGCTCTATCTAGCCAATTCATCATCCTTCATCAATAAAGCAATTTCCGAGTTGTATCCCCAGGGCGCGGTGGAGTGGGTGCGCGCCAACCACCCAGCGGGCAGGCTTTTCAACAGTTACAATTGGGGCGGCTATCTGATTTGGTGGCTGCGCGATTATCCGGTCTTCCTGGATGGTCGCACCGATCTTTACAACGATGAGATCATCGGCCAATGGGTCCGAGTGGTCGCGGGCGATTCGGGCTGGCAGGCCATTCTGGAGCGTTGGGGTGTGCGCCTGGTGCTTCTCGAGCCAGATCAGCCGCTTGTCCGTCTGCTGCCAGCCGCTGGTTGGAAATTACTCTACCAGGACAATCATTCGGTCCTGTACGGACGTTAACAATCCATTGGAGCTCAGCCGTAAAGATCCAGGCGTCTGTCCTGAAGGATGGGGATGCGCTTTCGGGTTCGTTCGACCTCTTCCAGATCGAGCTCAGCGGTAAACAGGGCTTCCTGGTCTCCCCCTTCAGTGATGGCGCGTCCCTGCGGATCGATCACCGCACTGGCGCCGCCAAAAATTTCGCCTCTGCTCTCGCCCACCCGATTGACACCCGCCATGAAGAGCTGGTTTTCGATGGCGCGTGCGCGCAGCAGAGTGCGCCATGCCTCCAGGCGTGAAGCCGGCCACTCGGCGGGCATCAGTACGAGCAGAGCTCCTTCAGCGGCATAGCGACGGAACATCTCTGGGAAGCGCAGGTCGTAGCAGATAGCCAGGCCGGTGCGGCCCCATGGAAGGCTTGCATTGACGAGGGTTCCTCCGGGTGAGAGCCAGAGGTGTTCATCCATCAGGCGGAAGAGGTGCACTTTTCGATATGTTGCAAGCAGGCTTCCATTTGAATCGTAAAGAACGAATGTGTTGTACACCTTCCTGCTATCCAGCTCGAGGGATGAACCGCCCAGGGCGATGGCATGTTCACGCGCCAGGGACGCCATGCGCTGAAATGTCCCTTCGCCGAGCGGGGAGGCCAGCTCGGCAGCGTGCTCGAGTGCGTAGCCGCTCGTCCAAAGTTCGGGCAGTAGGGCCAGATCGCTGCCAAGGTGGACCGCCTCGCCGACAAAAGCAGCGGCTCTTTCGAAGTTTTCCTGGGGTTGTCCCAGGTAGACATCCATCTGGATGAGAGAGATTTGAAGATGTGTCATTGCGAGCTCCTGGTCTATTATAGACTGTAACGGGTTGGTGTGGTTGACCTGATATCTGAATGCATGTACAATCCGGAGCACGCCCCTGATGTTGCCATGAAATGGGTTCATCAATTCTCACCATCTTGGAAGGAGAACTTCCCTTGCAAGGGTCACGTACTTCATGGATGCCCATAGTCCTTATCGTTGCTATCTTAGCGGCTCTGGCCGGCCTCACCTGGGTTAATTACCGCTTTTCTATTCAAAACCCGGGTGGAAACGACTTCCTGGCACGCTGGAATGGCGCACACTTCTGGCTGGTGGAAGGGGTGAGCCCTTATGATCCGCAGGTTGGCAAGGCGGCGCAGCAAATGATTTATGGCCGGCCGGCCGATCCGTCCAGGAATGAGGACGCTGCCTTATTCGTCTATCCACTGTTCTCGATGGTCTTCTTCGGACCGTTTGGTCTGCTGGACTACACCCTGGCGCGCGCCTTGTGGATGACCCTGCTCGAGGTTGCTCTGGTTTTATTGAGTGTGGTGAGCTTGCGTATGGCCGGATGGAAGCTATCTAGCCTGGGCGTTGGTATCGTATTCCTGGCCAGCCTGTTGTGGTACAACGGCGCGCGCACGATCATCCTGGGCCAGTTCTCCGGGTTGAACGCCCTTTTGATGGCCGCGGCCGTCTATTTTATTTGGCGCGGTTACGACTTCGGACCGGGCATCCTTCTGGCGCTCTCGCTTTCCAAACCTCAGATGAGCTTTCTGCTCGCCCCATTTGTTCTTCTGTGGGCGCTTTCAGTGAAACGCTACCGTCTGTTGCTGTCTTTTTTGGGAGCCTTCGGGCTCTTAATGCTGGCTACCCTGGCGTTGATTCCGGATTGGCCTTTGCAGTGGCTTCGCGAGCTCGTGGCCTACCCCGAATACACCGGGCGCATCGGTTCGGTCGTCTCGGTGGTGGCCAATGCCATGCCGGGCATTGGCAAACCGGTATCGCTATTCCTTTATGCATTATTCGGTCTTTATCTATTATACGAGTGGGTGCGGGTGTGGGGCCGTGATGCGAATTCGTTCCTGTGGACTGCCATGATGACCCTGGTCGTTACCAATATTGTTGCTCCGCGCACGGCAACCCCCCATTACGTGGCTTTGCTGCCGGTCGTCTTCATGCTATTCAGCGCCTGGCAGGAGCGGTGGGGTAGAGCCGGACGGGTCTTGGAATGGTTGCTGGCTTTGCTGCTGGTTGTCGGTCAATGGGCGTTGTTTCTGGCGACGGTGAAAGGCAATGAGGAGGCGGCGGTGATGTATCTGCCGATCCCGATCCTATGTTTGTTAGGATTATGGTGGGTGCGCTGGTGGCTGGTGCGGCCGCCAAAGCTCCTGTACGAGCAGCTTCTCGAAATCGAAGGGCGGAAAGTGCAGTAGGTAAAGGCGTGCTACGGGGGCGGATCTTTCTCAAGAGCAAGCAAATGCTTTGGCCGGCGGTTATTTTCCTGCCCGCCCTGGTTTTACGCGTGCTTTACCTTCCCAGCCGCGGCATCTGGTACGACGACGCTTTCAGCATCTTTCTATCACGCCAATCATTGGGACGTATCGTGGCAGGCACAGCCGCCGATACGATGCCGCCGCTGTATTATTTTTTATTGCATTATTGGATGGATCTATTTGGACAGAGCCTCGTAGCACTACGTTCCCTCAATGTGCTGATCAGCCTGGGAATTGTGGCTCTCGTATGGCGCCTGGCTTCCAGTCTGATCGACCCCAAGGCAGGGATATGGGCGGCGATTTTTACCGCCGTGTCATCATTTCAGGTCTATCACGCCCAGGAATTGCGCATGTACGCTCTACTTGCGCTGTGTGGCCTGGGTTATGTTACCTTTTTCAGCCGCATTTACTTTACAAGCAGAGCTTCTCTGAAAAGGAAGATTTATGATTGGAGTGGTCTGGTGCTGTGCGCCACGGCGGCCATGTACACGCACAACCTGGCGGTGTTCACCCTGGCGGCGCCAGGAGTGTTCCTGGCGTTGAAGCGGCGCTGGGGACAGCTTCTCCGGCTGGCAGGCGTGGGCGTTATCGTGGCCCTGCTGTCTCTGCCCTGGCTGATGAAGGTCCCCGCTCAGGTAGCCAAAATCGAGCGCGCCTTCTGGACATTGCGCCCAGGCGTGGTGGACATACTGCAAGGATTGATCGAAGCGCATGCCAATCTACCCCTGCCGCCGGCCTTGCTCTCCATAGCGGCTTTTATCACCCTGCTACTGGTCACTCTGACCGCATGGGAAGCGCTGCGTAACCGCTGGCGCGACGATGGCTTCCTGCTGCTGGCGACCTTAGCGTTAATCCCGCCATTTCTGCTTTTCATCGCTTCCTATTTGATGCGCTCAATATTCGCCCCCCGCGCCTTCATGCCTTCCATGCTGGCTTATTACCTGCTACTATCGCGAGTGGTCTCGCAGGCGCGTGTTCGGGCAGTCGGATGGATCGCCGGGGGTGCTTTCGTGGCGTTGTCGCTCGCTTCGCTGCCGGCCTTGTACCGCTTCGATTCGTTTCCGCGCTCGCCTTTCCAGCCGGCGATGGCCAGTTTGGCAGAACGCGTCACAGCCAGCGACCGGGTTGTGCACGAAAACAAGCTGAGTTACTTCCCAAGCGCCTATTACGCGCCCGGGATAGCGCAAACCTTCCTGCCGGACCCGCCTGGTTCACACAACGATACTTTGGCGCCCGCCACCCAGGCCGCCGTGGGCATTTTCCCCGCCGTCGACCTGCCATCCGTGGTGGGGGATGCCAAACGGGTATTTTTCGTGGTCTTCCGTGAGGCCATCGAAGAGTACAAATCAACCGGGCAGGCGAATGATCCGGCATTGACCTGGCTCGAGGAGCGCTTTACGCTGGCGGACAGGCAGGTCTTCAACGATCTGGAGATATACACTTTCGTCAGAGGGCCATGAAGCTGCGCTGGTATCTGCTGTTGGGCGTGTTGGGCATCCTGGCTACGTGGGTTGGATCCCACTGGCAGGCCAATCCCGGATACATGGATGCGGAATACTATTATTCCGGCGGTTTGCGCATAGCCACTGGTTATGGCTTCAGTGAGCCTTTTCTCTGGAATTATCTGGATGATCCCCCTGGAGTGCCTCATCCGGCTTTTACCTACTGGATGCCGCTGGCCTCTTTCCTGGCCGCCGCTGGCATGGCGTTGGGGGGTGAAGCGGCTTTCGCGCTGGCCAGAATCCCTTTCATTCTTGTGGCAGGCGTTGTTGCAGCACTGACCGCCTGGTTGGCGTTTGACCTCAGCGGCAAAAAACGTGTGGCTGTTACCGCTGGTCTCTTAGCGGCAGTCTCAGGCTTTTATTTCCCATACTTATCCATTACGGAAACATTCGGTCTTTTCATGCTGGAAGGCGCGCTTTTTTTACAGGTGGCCGCTGCGATGCGCCGCCAGGCACGCGCAGACCAATCCGCGCGGGGTCATGCGATTTTGCTCGCACTGGCTGTTGGCTTGATCGCCGGTTTGATGCACATGACCCGTGCGGACGGTCTTCTTTGGCTGGCGTTAGGCCTGGCGCTCGTGTTGTACCTGAGATGGAGGGTCGGGCGTGAAAAAAGGTTGACTTTATCGGAAGAGGTTAAGGATCACAGCTCAGGCCGGTCATACCCGCTTGTTCTCGCCCTGCCGGCGGTCCTGGTTGGTTATCTGTTGATTGCCGCTCCCTGGCTGGCGCGCAACTGGTCCAACTTTGGCTCGCTTCTTCCGCCAGGCGGTGGAACGGCGTTGTGGCTAACCCGCTATGATCAACTTTACGTCTATCCTTCCACCCAGGTGACTGCCCAGGCGTGGCTGGCCTCCGGCCTGGGAGCCATTCTCAAAGTCCGTTGGGATGCTTTGCTTGCCAATTTGAAGACTTTTTTGGGCGTTCAGGCGGAAATATTCCTTCTACCGCTGCTGATCTTTGGCCTCTTGCGTTATCGTTCGGATTTTCGCGTGCGGGTGGGTGCCCTGGCTTGGTTTCTGGTGCTGGCGGTGATGACGCTGGTGTTCCCCTTCGCAGGTGCGCGCGGTGGTTTCTTCCATTCGGGCGCCGCTCTCCAGCCGTTGATATGGGCCCTCTCTGCCGCCGGCATAGAGCCCTTCATCCAGTGGGGTGTGCGCAAGCGCAGGTGGGCAGAGAGCACGTCCTGGCTGGTCTTCCCGGCCGAACTGGTTGCTCTCGCGATCTTCTTCACCGCCGTCGTTTATCACAACCTGGTGATCGGACCGGATGCTGCGCAGCCTGTCTGGGGTCAGGCAGAGAGCGTTTACCGCCTTGCGGATGCCTCTCTGTCTAAAGAGGGGATGGACCCCGCGGATGTGGTGATGGTGAATAATCCACCTGGTTACTTCGTTGCCACCGGACGTTCATCCATCGTTATTCCGGATGGAGACGAAACCACCTTGCTCGCTGTGGCTAACCGATACCGCCCGGCTTATTTGATCCTCGAGCACAACCATCCAGCAGGATTGAACGATCTCTATCAACATCCCAAAGACCTTTCCGGGCTGAAATATTTGCGCAGCGACGGGGATGTGCATTTCTTCCGCTTCATCTATCCCGAGACCTCGCTCCGTTCCTGCATACCTGGACGGAATCCGCGATGAAGACCGGATTCCCGATTCGCTCAATCCTCATTCTTGGGCTGGTGGCAGCTCTATCGCTCGGCGCTTATCTCTTGTGGAGCGCTCAGAAGACCCAGGTCGGCTTTCCGCTCGACGATGCCTGGATTCATCAGACATATGCGCGCAATCTTGCGCTGCGCGGTGAGTGGTCTTTCCTGCCGGGTGAACCCTCCGCTGGGTCAACTGCGCCGTTGTGGTCATTGTTGCTGACGCCGGGATATTTGCTGGGCGCAAGTCCATTTACGTGGACCTTTATCCTCGAATGGTTGATGTTGTGGGGCCTGGCGCTGCTCATGGAGATGGGCCAGCGGCGTCACCTTCCTCGCCTGACTGCATCGGTACCCTGGGCCGGTCTGTTGGCGGTGTTGGAATGGCATTTGGTGTGGGCAGCCGGATCGGGAATGGAAACCCTACTCCAGGCACTTCTCATAACCGCTGTGCTGATTGGATTGGAGGGCGATCATACACGCTGGGCCCTGCTCGGAGCTGGCGTCGGCCTTTCCGCCTGGGTGCGGCCGGATGGCATCACCCTGCTTGGACCGCTACTATTCACTGCTTTTCTTGCACCCGGAAATGCCAGGGAACGCACACGCCGCAGCGCAATTTCGATCGCTTGTTTTGCTGCGCTTTTCCTCCCTTACTTATTGTTCAACTTCCGCCTGGCGGGGACGATCTGGCCAAACACCTACTTCGCCAAGCAGGCCGAATATGCTATTTACCAGAAGCTTCCTCTGTCTCTGCGTTATCTGGGAGAGTTCAAGCTGCCCTTAATTGGAACTGGTTCGCTCCTGCTACCCGGGGCAATACTCTTCGCCTGGGGTTCAGTACGCGGCCGTCGTTGGAATCGAATTGGTGGTTTAATTTGGTGGTTGGGGTATCTGGGCATCTATGCGCTTCGCCTGCCGGTCGATTACCAGCACGGACGGTACATCATCCCGGCCATGCCGATCTTCTTTCTCTGGGGGACTGTCGGGCTGGCCGAATTTGTCTTGAGCGTGCGAGGGATGAGAGGCTGGGAGTGGGTGGTCGGCCGCGCTTGGAGTCTGTCTGCTATCCTGGTTTTGAGCGCCTTCTGGGTAATTGGCGGCAACGCATACGCCACAGACGTGGCGATCATCAATACCGAAATGGTGCGCACTGCGCAATGGATTGCGGCCAACACGCCTGCTCATGCGCTGGTAGCCGCACATGATATCGGCGCGCTAGGTTTCTACAGCCAGCGCAGGCTGGTGGACCTGGCCGGCCTGGTATCGCCTGAAGTGATCCCTTTCATAAGAGATGAAACGCGAATTGCCGAGTACTTGGATGCACAGAAAGTCGACTACCTGGTAACGTTCCCCACCTGGTATCCGCAGATCACAGATAGGCTTCGGCCTGTGTTCATAACGGGCGGCACATTTGCCCCCTCGAATGGCGGTGAGAACATGGCCGTTTACCGGTGGGGGCTGGGATCGTCCCCGTAAGCCTGAGTCCTATGCAAGATCGGGCAGCCTCGCGCTCTCATCATTCGGTTGCACCCATCGAAATGTTTGTGCTATACTAAATCGAATTGGTTCAGGCAAATTCAAAATTAATTCTATTCTCGTCGGGTCAATCAGAAACAGCGAACCGGGCGATTATTAAGTGTTGTGTCCGTGGACTGGATAAGGATAGGAGAGGCGGAATATGGAATCGGCTCATACCCAAGAACTCACCAATCCCTGGGAAGCCCTGGAAGAGGAAGTGCGTAATGAGCTGGACCACTCTCAGCGTGCACTCAAGGAAATCAGCATGATGCTGGAGCAGAGCCAGATCGAGATGAACAAGCTGGCTCAGCGCAACACCGCTATTACCGCCCACCTTCAGCAGATCCAATCACAAATCGAGACTATGCCGCGAGGCGATATCCGGATGACCTATGATTCCGCCCTCGAAGTGCAGCAACGTCTGTTTGTCATGCGCGGCCAAATCGAAAAGCTGCAGAGTGATCAGGCGCACCTGCAAAAATATGTGGCATTGGCAGAGAGAATACTCAATCTGATCGAAGGCGGCATCCCAACAAAACAGCCGCAGCACAAGATGGGCCCCGCCTCTGCCACAGTCGAGATGATGATCAATGCACAGGAGACCGAGCGTCAGCGGTTGTCGCGTCAGATGCACGATGGTCCAGCTCAAGCGCTCTCCAACTTCATCCTGCAGACTGAGATCGCCATGCGCCTGTTCGACGTTGACCAGACGCGCGCCCGCGAGGAGCTGAATAGCCTGAGGGCAGCCGCATTGGATACCTTCCAGAAGGTTCGCAGCTATATCTTCGAACTGCGTCCGATGATGCTTGACGATTTGGGTTTGATCCCGACGCTGGAGAACTATGCCAAAACCTTCAAAGAGCAAACTGGCTGCGAGGTTAACACTCTGGCAACTGGTAGGGAGAAGCGTTTGGAATCCTATCTGGAGGTCATGATCTTTCGTGCTGTCCAAGAGCTCTTGAACAATGCGGCGCACACATCGCATGCTACCCAGGCCAAAATTCAGATTAATATCGACGATGATCTCGTCAAAGTCTCTGTCGAGGACAACGGCGAAGGCATCGATTCTAAGATCCTGACCGAGGGAGATAGTCTTGGTCTGAAGCTGATCAAAGAAAGAGTGGAGATGCTGGGCGGATTTTTGGAAATCGACACGGTTCCCGGACAGGGCGCCACCGTTAGCTTTCAGGTACCTGCAATGAAGCAAACCTCTCCACCGGCGTGATTTGGTCTTGGTGTAAGCATTGGAATTATCCGAGTGTTATCATTCTTTATAAAGCAATAAGGAGGAATAAAAAGCATGATCCGACGCATTGGTCTTCTCACGGGGGGCGGCGATGTGCCGGGGTTGAACCCATGCATGAAGGCATTCGTGATGAGCGCGCTCGAGCAGGGCTATGAGGTATATGGCATTCGCCGTGGGTGGGCTGGTTTGTTGTTCTACAATCTGGATGAGCCTTCCACTTTCGACTATTATGTGCGCAAATTGTCCCGCGAAGATGTGCGCACCATCGACCGCAGTGGCGGCACCTTCCTACATACCTCACGCACCAATCCATCCAACGTCAAGCCGGAAAAAATCCCCGATTTCCTCAAAACTAAGAACATGGGCAAGAAGGTAGACGATTCAGGCACCATGGATTACACCGATTACGTCCTGCGTGTCATCGATCACCTGGGTCTAGATGTGCTGACCACCATCGGCGGCGACGACACCTTGAGCTACTCCGTGCGCCTGCATAAAGAGGGCATTCCGGTGATCGCCATCCCAAAGACGATGGATAATGATGTGTTTGGCACGGATTATTGCATTGGCTTTTCCACCGCCGTCACGCGCAGCGTCGATATGATTACCAATCTGCGCACCTCGGTAGGTTCGCACGAGCGCATCGGCATCGTCGAACTGTTCGGACGCAATTCGGGAGAAACCAGCCTTATCAGCGCCTATCTTGCCTATGTGGATCGGGCTGTGATCACCGAAGTGCCCTTCAATGTGGAGAAACTGGCCAACTTCTTGATGGAAGACAAGCGCGCCAACCCATCGAACTACTCTATCATGACCATATCCGAGGGAGCGATCATGGAGGGCGGCACGGTGATCGAAACCGGCGAAATGGATGCCTACGGCCATCGCAAACTGGGCGGCATCGGGCAGATTCTCTCTGAAGAGATCAAGCGCCTTACCGGGCAGGACATCATGTACCAGCAGCTTGCTTACATGATGCGTTCAGGCGCCCCTGATTCCCTTGACCGCATGGTGGCCATGTCGTTCGGCAATCTGGCCATGCAGCTCATCCGCCGCAATGAAACGGGAAAGATGGTTGCTCTGCACGGCGGTAAGTACACTACCGTTCCGATCGAAATGATCCTGACCGGCAAGAAACGCGTAGATGTGCCCAGTTATTATGATGTCGAAAACTATCGCCCCAAGGTGCGCGATTTCATGGGCGTGCCGATGTTCTTGAGTTGATCTTCTTGGCATTCAAAGAATATGATATGACGTGGCTGGCCGATCAGGGCTGGCCACGAATTACGTGAATTCGAGGAGGGTTTCGTGAGCAACGCTGATTTGCAGGCTGTTCTTGATCTGGTCGAGGGAGCTGTAACGATTGAGCGCGGGCGTGTTCGGGTGAAGGATGCCGAACGCCTGCGCAGGTTGGTTCGCAGGCTGGCGGAGGTCTCTGCCCTGGAGAGCGGGCCGCGCCAGGGCTACGCGCGCTATGTCATCCGTTCGGCGGCTCAGGAACTGGGCATTTTGCCGGCCTCCATCCATGATCTCTACATCGCTCGCGGGCGCGGAGAGGCGCCGTTGACTTTCACCACCCCGGCGATCAACCTGCGCATGATGGCTTTCGATGCGGCCTGCGCCGTCTTCCGCGTGGCCCAACAAATGGAAGCCGCTGCGATGATCTTCGAGATCGCCCGCTCGGAGATGGGCTACACCGATCAGCGGCCAGCCGAATACGCTTCATCAATTCTGGCAGCCGCCATTGCCGAGGGACATCGCGGCCCAGTTTTCATCCAGGGGGATCATTTCCAGGTCTCGGCCAGACGTTACGGCGAAAACCCAGACGGGGAGATTCACTCCTTGAAAGATCTCATCCGCGAGGCCGTGGCGGCGGGTTTTTACAACATAGACATCGATACCTCCACAATGGTCGATCTTAGTCAGACAACCATCCCCGCCCAGCAGGCGGTCAATGCCGGTCTTTCGGCCATGTTCACTGCATTCATCCGCTCTATCCAGCCGGAAGGGGTGACCATTTCGGTGGGCGGAGAGATTGGCGAAGTTGGCGGTCACAACTCGACCGAGGAAGAGCTGCGCGCTTATTTGGATGGTTACCAGGCTGAGCTTGCCAGGCTGGATGAGCGAGCCATTGGCTTGAGCAAGATCAGCATTCAAACCGGCACCTCCCATGGAGGCGTTGTTCTGCCGGATGGATCGATCGCCCAGGTGAACGTTGATTTCGAGACGATGTTGCGTTTGAGCCGCATCGCCCGCACCGAATACGGACTGGGTGGCGCCGTGCAGCATGGCGCATCCACCCTGCCTGAGGAGG
The DNA here is from genome assembly GCA_034435955.1 of Anaerolineaceae bacterium. Taxonomy (GTDB): domain Bacteria; phylum Chloroflexota; class Anaerolineae; order Anaerolineales; family Anaerolineaceae; genus DAOTWA01. Next base: position 45,137 of record DAOTWA010000027.1, read on the forward strand.
CCTTTGGCAAGTTCGTGGAGGCAGAAGCCTGCGAGATTCATCTGGCGACCAATTTCATGAATCTGTTCTACGATCATATCCCCGCAGGTCTACGCGAGCAGATGTACGCCTTCCTGCGTGAGAAATACTCCAACGAGCGAAAACCTGGCATGACCGATGAGCAGTTCTACTACAAGACACGCAAGAACGCTATCGGTCCATTCAAGGCCCAATCCTGGCGTTTACCGGCTGATGAACGCGCACGGCTGGTCGCCGTGTGGGAAGAGCAGTTCACACGCCTGTTCGACCATCTGGGCGTGCGCGGGACGCGAGCCATCGTAGAAAAATTCATCCAGCCGGTGATGGTGAAGCCTGACCCAACCTTTTATCTCGGAGAAGGGTCGGCTTTAGAGATCGCCAGTGATCTGGCAGATTGACCAGAAAGATGTGGCTCAATGCCCAGGTCTGATCAAGGCGTCTCCAATGAGCGATATCGGGTTATACCGAGGGTGCTGGTATTCCTGACGCGCGGAGATCAGATCTTGCTGCTCAAGGGCGCTCCGACCAAGCGCATCTGGGCTAACCGCTACAATGGCATCGGTGGTCATGTCGAACGGGGCGAGGACGTTCTCACTGCTGCGCGCCGTGAACTACTCGAAGAGACCGGCCTCGAAGTCCCGGAATTGTGGCTGTGTGGAACGGTGCTGGTTGATACGGGAGAAGACACCGGCATCGCCATTTATGTCTTACGCGGCGAGTGTCCGTTATGCGAGCCTAAACCCTCACCCGAGGGTATCGCGGAGTGGATACCGATCGAGCAGATTAACCAATATCCACTGGTGGAAGACCTGCTGGTGTTGATACCGCGGGTGGTCTCCATGCAACGCGGCGATCCACCATTCTCGGCGCGCTATTGGTACGACGGGGAGGAAACCCTGCAGGTGACATTTACCTGAAATGGCTATCAGGGTAATTTCCAATAATCCACTTCGTCCACCTCGACCGTGAAACCGGCCGTTTTGGCGGCTGCGATGAACAGGCCGAAGGTCCCTTCTGCGTAGGTTGAGTCTTGAAGCTGTTTCAACAAAGCGCCATTCGCATACAGGGAGAGCTGAGCGCCTCTGGCCATTAAGCCGATACGGTTGATCTGACCTGCGCCAGCATTGATGTGATCGCTGCGTGTCCAGGGTATCAGGCCGGTGAATTTATTTCCGTCCCAGATGCGGAGCTGGTATTGCCCGTCACACGAAAAATCGAGGAAGTAGCCCTGTGACGGATCGGGAGCGCGCGCCATCAATCCATAGCGGTCAAGGCCGGCGCAATCGCTGGTTTTGACGGTTGCTTCCAGATAAAAATCCTTGAGATTTGCGTTTGCGATCGTCCAGGAATACCATGAATCGGCATTATGAGCGGTCAAAAAAAGATGACCATCCCGCATCTCTACTCTGGCGTGATCATCGTCGAACTCGCCGAAGTGTTTCCCATCATTGAATTGATCCGTCCATGTGGGTGCGCCCAGGATCTGACGGGGATCGCCGGGCGAGGGCGTTCCGGTTGGGGTTGGACTGGGTTGCGGGCTTTGGGTGGGCGGTTGTGTTGCCGTGTCCGAAACCGGCGGAGTAGATGTCGCCGTGGCCGGCAGGATCGTCAGCATTTGCGCCACCTGTGTGGCGACCAAAGCGGGGTTGGGCGTGGGTGTGACTCGCGGTAAATTACATCCGCTGAGTGATAGAAGCACCAGTAAGAAAATGGCCAAGTTTGGTTTCATATCATCGGTGGCCTTTCTTGAGGTTGGTTTACGGCGAGAGCGGCAGGGTTGCCATTTTTCATCCTTTGTTTTGCCTGACGTTCTTCTTGATCTACTGTATAATCCTGGCAAGTTTTCAATAGCTAACTTGTCTAGCTTATAAGGAGACAAGCGTCTTGCATTCCACAAGATGACGGCAACATCCCGCACATTTGAGCGCGAAATAATGCGTGCTGAGCTGGTCAACCGCCAGGTCAGCTTTTGGCCAGCGCTACCAAATTATACGAGGAACTAACTCATGGACATATTCGATAAATGCTACAACTTCACTGCAGCCAAAGAGGCTATGGCAACAGGCATCTATCCCTATTTTATTCCCCTGACAGAGAACGAGGGCACCGAGGTCGTCTTTCACGGCCATCGGCTGATCATGTGCGGGTCGAACAATTACCTGGGGCTGACCACACACCCGAAGGTTCGCCAAGCCGCCCTGGAGGCTATCGCCCGATACGGCACGAGCTGCACCGGCTCTCGTTTCCTGAACGGGACCCTCGAGCTCCATGAACAGCTCGAACATGAGCTGGCCGAGTGGGTGGGAAAGGAAGCCGCGTTGACATTCTCCACCGGTATGCAGGTCAATCTTGGCACAATCAGCGCCCTGGTAGGACGGGGTGATGTGATCGTCATGGATAAGGATGATCACGCCAGCATCGTCGATGGAGCTCGCCTGAGCGGAGGGGAGATACAGCGTTTCCGCCACAATGACATGGAGCATCTCGAGCGGGTCTTGGCCTCCATACCCGAAGATAAATCCACATTGGTGGTGGTCGATGGATTATTCAGCATGGAGGGTGATATCGCCCCTCTGCCTGAGCTTACCCGGTTGTGTAAGAAGTACGGCGCGCGCCTGATGGTTGATGACGCCCATGCCATGGGTGTGCTGGGCGGGGGAAAGGGCACCGCCGCTCATTTCGGTCTGACCGATCAGGTCGACCTGATCATGTCAACTTTCAGCAAGTCCTTCGCCTCGCTGGGGGGCTTTATCGCTGGTGATGAGCCGGTCATCCATTACATCAAACACCACGCCCGCGCGTTGATCTTCAGCGCCAGCATCACCCCAGCCAGCGCTGCGGCCGCTCTGGCTGCCCTGCATGTGATGCGTGATGAACCCGAGCTCGTACAGCGCGTGAATCAGAACGCTGAAAAAATGCGTCGGGGTTTTCGCGAGCTGGGTTTCAACACCGGAAACTCGGTCACTCCCGTCATCCCCATTATCATCGGGGATGATGAGCGCACATTCCTTGCCTGGAAGCTATTGTTTGAAGGCGGCGTCTTTGTGAATCCGGTCATCTCACCGGCCACTCCTCCCGGCAGGCAGCTTCTACGCACCAGCTACATGGCCTCACACACTGAAGAGCAGCTCAACCGTGTGTTGGATGTTTTTGCCACGGTTGGCAAACAGGTTGGGTTGATCTAAGCTTTTGCCTAGCGGGTCATATACAGAATGCCGATGGTGTTTGGCCCACAGTGGCTGGAGATGACGGCTCCGGCAGTGGTGATCAAAATTTCATCAGGCGCTGCCATTTTTTGAATCTGGTTTGCCAGATATTCTGCATCGCCATCACAGCCCGAGTGGGTGATGAACACCCGACGGCGATCCAGCTCGTCCAGATGGGCCTGGAAGTCGGCCAGCAGGGTGTCCAAAGCCTTGGCCCGCGAACCCCGCAGTTTGTTCCTCACTCCAAGTGTGCCATCCGGCCGTACCTCTATCACCGGACGGATGCTCAACAGGCTGCCGACCAGGTTCTCGACGGCTGAACAGCGTCCGCCCATGTAAAGATACTCGAGAGTATCCACGACGAAGGCAGTGTGAACCTTGGGCACCATTCCCGCGATCTGGCCAGCGACATCTTCCAGGTCCAATCCTTCGTCGCGCAGTTCGGCGGCGCGCAGCGCCAGCAAACCGATGCCGGTTGAGAGGTTGAGCGAATCGACCAACCGCAGCGGGGATTGCGTCCATTCCTGAGAGGCGAGATACACATTCTGGAAGGTGGCCGACAATCTCGAGGATAGCCCGATATACAGATTTGGGGATTGTGGATCAAAGGCCTGCAAAATCTCAGGGATGGCTGGAGCTGCCGTTTTGGGCAACTCATGATACTGCTCTACGAGCTCAAAAAGCTGCTTTGAATGCAGATTGATGCCATCTTTATAGGTTTGACCAGCGATGGTCACCGTCAGCGGGATAACATGGATATTGTAGCGGGCTATGAGCTCCGGGCTAAGATCGGCGGTGCTATCTGTCAGGATATGGATCATCGGTCTAGCCTCAATTTGGGATTGGTTGTTAGCGCCATTTTAGCAACGAAATCAAAAGGGATGGTGTTATAAAAATGCACACTATTTTAACCAGTTTTAAGAATTGATATCTACTATAATCATCTTATGCCGACAGGTTTGATTCTACACAATCCAGCGGCCGGTCGTCTCCCGGCGAAATTCCTCGTAAGCCGGGCGGCGGCTCTCCTGCGCAAATATGGCTGGAAGATCGATATGGTCGAAAGTCATTCGGGCGAACATCTCGCCGAGCTGGCCCGCCAGGCTGCAGAACAGCGTCTCGACGCTGTTTTTGTCGCTGGCGGCGATGGTTCCATCGGATGGGCGCTGTCATCTCTGGTAGGCACCGGAACCTCTCTGGGTGTCCTGCCAGTTGGCACGGCCAATGTATGGGCGCGCGAACTGGGCTTACCGGTGCTCTCGGTCCTTAACCCCTTATCGGTAGATCAATGGGCTAGGACTTTAGCTACGATTCCTCCCAGCAGCGTGGATGTAGGTATGTGCAGCGGGCGCCCATTTCTGATGTGGGCCGGCATCGGCCTGGACGCCTATCTGATTCACCAACTGGAGCCGCGCGCCCGCTGGGTGAAATATTTTACCTCGCTTCATTATGCGGCCATCGCTTTTAAAAACGCCAATTATTGGGGTGGAGTCAATTTGCATGTGACCGCCGATGGGCGACATATTGATGGTCACTTTTTGTTGGCGATCGTCAATAACATTCGTACTTATGTGGGCGGCCTGGCGCGTTTGTCCGAGACGATATATCTGGATGACGGGTTGATGGATTTGTGGCTGTTCTCAGGAGATACGCTGTGGGATGCGCTGATCCATTTCCGTGATCTGTTACTGGGCCGCCACGTGCACTCGGACCAGGCCATGTGTGTACATTTCCACCAGCTCAGCATTGAATCTGAGACGCCCGTATATCTTGAGATGGATGGGGAGCCCGTACCGCTGGAGAAATCGCGGGTTGAAATCCGCGTTCAACCGGCGGGATTGAAAGTGTTGGTGCCACTGAAGACGCCGGCGCGCCTGTTTCTATATCAGCGCGTTTTGTGAGTTGGAAAAACCCATAACCGATCCGGGCTATTGCGCATAGAAAATAATATTACACGCGAAGATATCATTCTTCTCTTTCTTCAGCGATCCCGTCTGATCCGGATGCAATGTCTTGTTCGAGCGCCGATGGGTCATCCGCGATGGGTGAGTTTTCCAGCGCCGAGCGTATGCTTTCCTGCAGTTCTTTCCTGCGCGGCCGTCGTTTTCCCAGGCTCTTCATCGACCCAAGCAAATCCCCGGTTACTTTGCGGGTGATGGCCTTGAGGGTTTGGCTGGAGAGCTTTTCTCCACGCTCGAACCAAACCGCGGCCGCATAACCCATTCCCACCGTCGTTGAGGAAGCCACGGCAGCCGCCAGCAGCCATCCAGGCGGGCCGCCCAGCTTGCTCAGCTCCTGGAAGACCGTGCGTCCCAGATATCCAAGACCGAAGGTGGCGACCAGCTCGCGAGCCCGCTCCAGGGTGATTTTATAGTTGTAGATGCGCGCAATGCCCAGCACCATCATCGATTGGGTGACAACCAGCGGGGCGAAGTCCACCACCGGCAGGGGAGCCAGCGCGATCACCGCGGCGACGGAGGCCGCGCTGGCGATGGCGCGCCAGGCAAGCTGCCAGCGGTACGCGGGCAAAGCGCTTCCTAGCGCTGCGACGATGGACGGCTCGGCGGCGGCAATGGCCATCAACACCTTTCCTACCTGTTTGCCCTCCTTCGCGCTGATCGGCAACACCTGCTCTGGCTTGAGGCGCAAGTCGGCGGCCGCCCGTTCGACCACTTTATCCGCGTCGCGCTTAACCAGATCGATCTTGTTCAGCACCACCACATACGGCTTTTTCAAGCCTGTCAGCTCATCGAATAGTTCTTGCTCGGTGCGTTTGACACCCTGGATGGCGTCGAACATTATGATGAGAAAATCCGCTTTGCGGGCCGCTTCCAACGCAAGGGATTTCTCGCGCTCGCCCACTTCGCCGACAGCGTCGGCGCCAGGCGTATCCACGATAGTGAAAAGGCCTGCATCGGCCTGCTGACTGGCGCGCGTGGTGCCCGGCAACGGACTGACCGCGGCCAGGTCCTCCTTGGACCGCACCATCTGGTTATAGAGGGTGGATTTACCCACATTGGCCGGTCCAACCACCACCACGGCGCGCTTCTGGCCGAAAGCCAGCTTAAATTGGGACAAAGACATGCGCAGGAGGATCTTGAGCAGGTTTGGGTCTGATGGAAAAGAGGTGAAGATCGATTGCAGGTCACGCCGATCCTCAGGCGGAAGGGATTCCCAGACCCCTTTGAGCATCTCGCGGGTCTCATCCGGTAATTCTTTTAGTAATTCGCTAAATGTTGGCATACTAATTCAACGCCTCGCCAGATTGAGCCATCGGCAGGAGGGCATTTACTGGAGCACGGCGGTAGTACAGTCTGTAGGCAGCGCTCTCCTCTAAGGTAGATTTAAGCCCTGAAAATGCCTTATCCAGCTCTGGATTTTCTCGCCTATCCCCTTCCTGTATGAGAATTGTATCCCCATCCGGGAAAACTGTCACACGGATGTGGCCGGCGGCTTCCAGCCAGGCTATGCCAGCCTTCACCGCCGCAAGGCTTTGCGCGCTTGCAGCGGCCAGCGAGCCGAAGCTAGCCTTGCCATCCAGGGCATGCAAAGCATACTTGCACAACCCGGCGAGGCGCTTGAGGAAGGCGTCGGCCTCGTCCATGTTCGCGTCCACGGCAAAAAGCACCAGTGTTGCCGGGCGAACTTTACGGCAGGCCTGTTCCAAAACATCCGGGCCGGGAGGAATGGTCCACAGCGCCAGCACCTGGCCGGGTTCCAGCCGGTTGCGATCCCGACCCAGGGCTTCAATTTGAGGATCTGCCTCAGCGTAGACTTGCAGTCCGCTCACGCCAGCCAGCTCTCTCAGCCGTCGCAGAGGTTCTGGATCGTTGCGATAGTCGATCACCTGTATTGCTGGCGCTGCGCCTATCTCGACGCCGACATCTTCCCTCAGACGTGCATCCAGCCATTCGATCTGTACTTCTTCCTGACCGCGGTAGTCGCTGGAACGCAGCGAGTAAGCCAGATCAAAGCGGCCAGCCGGCAGTGGCGGCGTGATCCCTCCCGCACCTGCCTGCCACCAGATGATCTGGTATGAGTTGCCGCTTTCGTCTTCGACGCTGAGTTGAAGGTGTTCGCCATCCCTACCCAGTGCTGTCTGGCCTGTGATGTGGAGGTCGCGGCAGGCCAGGACAAGGGGCGGATTTCCCGGGCCGAAGGGCGCCAGACGCTCGATGTCGTTCACCAATGGGAGGTCCACAGCGGAGAGATGCAGATATTCGTCGATGGTCAGGGTTGGTTTGTATTCAACTCCGCCAAGCATTTCGGCCACCGTGCGTTCCAGGCCGCGCTGAAAGGCAGGCAGGTTGGCCGGGTCCATAGATAAGCCGGCCGCCATCGGATGGCCGCCAAAATTGAGCAGCAGCTCCTTTTGAGCGGCAATGGCTGCGTTGATGTTGACCCCTTCCACCGAGCGGGCAGAGCCTCGCGCTGGTTCGCCGGGTGGAGTTGCGAGCAGCACGGTCGGGCGGTGATAGATCTCCGCCAACCGACTTGCCACGATGCCAATCACTCCCGCCGGCCAGGAAGCGTGCCATAACACCAAGGCAGGCCGGTCCAAAAGTGAGTGGTCGCGCTCAATCTGTCCCTGAGCCGCCTGGAAGACTTGGTCGGTGAGCAGCTTGCGACGCGCATTCAGCGCCTCTAACTGGGCGGCCAGAATGCGCGCTCTGGATAAATCATTCGTGGTGAGAAATTCGACGGCCGGATTGGCATCGCTTAAACGGCCCAGCGCGTTCAGACGCGGGGCGATGGTATAGGCGATGTGTTCCTCCGTGGCGCGGCTCAGGTTCAGTTCGGCCAGTTCTGCCAACGCCTGGAGGCCGATTCTCTCAGTGCGGCGCAAAACTTCCAATCCACGCTGGACCAGATAGCGCGTCTCCCCACTCAGGATGGCCAGATCGGCCACCAGCCCTAATGCAACCAGATCCAGATGCCGGCCAGCGGCTTCCGCCTGTCCTGCGCGGTCATAAAGGTATTCGGCCAGCTTATAGGCCACACCCACGCCGGATAGGTTGGCCAGAGGATGGTTCTCCGCCAGCCGTTTGGGGTTGATGACGGCGTTGGCCGGAGGAAGGCTAAGCGGCAGGTCGTGATGGTCGCTGACGACCACATCCACCCCTTGCGAGCGGGCATAGGCAATCGCGTCGTGGGCAGTCACGCCCGTGTCGCAGGTAAGCACTACCTTCGCGCCGCCTTCCAGCGCGCGCCGCAAGCCGGGCAGGCTGATGCCGTGGGATTCATCTGCCCGTACGGGTATGTGGAATTCGACTTTTGCTCCCAGATTGCGCAGCGCCTCGACCAGCAGTGTGGTCGAAGTCTGGCCGTCGACATCGAAATCGCCCCACACGAAGATCGTCTCGCCCGAGCGGATGGCGCGCAGGATGAGTTCGCCGCCATCGATCAGATCGGGCAAATCTTCGGGCGGTGAAGGCCGGTAAAGAGTTGGATCGAGGAAAGGAAGCGCCGTTTCCGGCGAAATCAATCCACGCCTTGCCAGGGTGGCAGCCAGGAGTGGATGCCCGCCTACTGCTGTGGTCAATTCTATCGGCGGCTCTACCGCTTGGGGTTCGATCCAGGTGTAGATGCTCAGAAACGTATCTCCGCGATCTGCTCGAAATCGAAACCAGCCGGAGGCGTCACGTCTGGCTCCCATTCGGTTTCGTACGCGTCAAAGTCACCAGCTCTGACGCCGCGTTCGCACAGTGAGCGGTAAGAACAGTACAGGCAACGCCTCTCGTCGACAGTCAGGTTAAATACATCCGCGCGGTTGGCAGCAATTTCCTTGATCAGTGCTGACAGGTAACCTTCATCGGCGTCATATTGTGACTGATCATAAGGCAGGCGCTCAGGCTGGTCAGGAAAATTGGCGTACCAGTAGATCATTTCAACCTGCTCAGGTTTCACCTTCGCAGCCCCGGTCAAATGGCCGCCGGCGCGCGCCGCCAGGAAGCGGTAAACCCTTGTTTGCAGTCGGGACAACAGGCGCTCGGGTGGGCTTTTCCTGCGATCCGTCTTCCAGTCGGCGATCGTGATGCGGCCGTCCTGACCAATTACCAGCAGATCGAATTGGGCCACCAGGCGGAAGCCGGCCAGTGTGGCCGCCAGGTTCAGCTCTGAGTAGCGTTGGCCGGGTAAGTCGGCCGGGCGGGCGAGCAGATAATTGTTCCACCACCGTTCCAGGTCACTGCCGGGGATGGCAGCGGCCAGCGCAGCCGCTTCGGCACGCAAAGTTTCCTCCGGCAGGCCGGTCAGGTGCTGCTGCACCAGGCGATGGAATGCCTGACCCTGGCGCAAATGGCGTTCCTGTTCCAGTACCGGCTCGCTTTCAACCGCAGGCCAGGAAATCTGCAGCAGGTAGCGCAACTGGAACCGCCTTGGGCAGTCCACATAATCCTGCAGGTTGCCCTGACTGAAGAGGAAATCGGGCGGCAGAAACGGCTGCGGAGGCTGTAGCTTATCCGGTTTCGGCGGCTGCATGGATGGATTTCTCCCAAAATGTCTGCAACGCAATGAAAGGCGCCGCCGGCTGCTGATCGCCACGCTGGCCGCTGTTCCAGGTGACAATCAGCTCTTTTTTGGCGCGGGTGATGCCGACATACAGCAGGCGCAGCCGCTCGGCGGCGTATGCCAGGCGCGCCTGGCGAGTGGCGACACCTTCCTCCAGATTCCAACCAGCCGGATCGCCGGCGATCAGGGCTTGAAGCTGGCTGAGGGTCTCGGCTGTTAGGTTGAGATGACCTCGCACGAAGTATTTCTCGGCAATGTAGCTGTCGCCGGGCTGGCCTGAGGGGAAATCGTAGCTGTTCACTGAGAGCAGGTACACGCGATCCCATTCGAGGCCTTTGGCTTTATGCATGGTCGCTACCACTACTTTGCCTTTATGCCTTTCGGGATCAAAGCCGGTGTCTTCGTCGCTTAAGCCGAGCATTTTGCGCTCATTGCGGGCGATCACCAGCAGCTCCTCGCTCAGGCGGGTCAAATCCCATTCCGGGTGCTCGTTTGAGGTCTGGCGTAAGATGCCAGCCAGTTTGTGCGCGACCGCCAGGTCGGCTGGACGATCGAACAAATCCTGGGCCAGCGTCAGGATGAGCTGCTCGATGGGCAGCAAGCTGGCGCTCTGCCAGCGCTGGACAAGCTCGCGAAATCCAACCAGCAGCTCATATACATCGCTGTCGTTCTCGGCAAGGCCGCTTTCCTCCAGCCAATCGCGTTGGGGGCGCGGCCACAGGTAATCCTCTACCCGCGGCAGTTTACGTATCAGCCGGAATCCGCGCTCGATGGCCGCGGTAGCAACCTCGTCCTCCTGCTCTGGACGCTGCCAGGCGCGCAATGCATTCGCCAGTTTGGCAGCGGCGCCAGGTTCACCCAGGTATTCGACCATCTTACCCAAGCGGTCGGCTGCCTCGCGCGTGGAATGGGTGCTCTTGAGGATCTCGATATAAGGGATGCGACGGGCCTTGAGCGCTTCGACCAGCTCTGCGCCGCGGTCATTGCGCGGAACCAGCGCCGCGACGGTCCCATCCGGGTGAGCGGCTATCCAGCTTGCCAGTGAATCGGCCACCAGGTTCAGCTCCTCTGCCGGGGTTAGCTTCCGGGCGAACAGGTGAATGGCTCCCGGGTCGTCGGGTGGGTTAGGCTGTGGATCCCCGGGCGGTGTGGGCAGGATGTAAGGCAGCGTCAGTGTTCCACGGAGCTCCTCCACCGGATGTTCATCACGCGACCAATCGATCAGGAAATTTGCCAGGCGCAGGATGCTGGCAGTCGAACGGCCTGAGTTGGGCAGCTCGCGGGACTCGACGTCCTCGCGCTTTAGAAAATCAATGAGGAATTTTGGGCTGGCAGTGGTGAAGGTCTCATATATAGATTGGTTAGGGTCCCCGACGCGCACCCAGTTACCGCCCTCGCCGGCCAGCAGGCGCAGGATTTCCTCCTGCAGCCGGCTGCTGTCCTGGGCTTCGTCCTCGAGGATGTATGGCCAGCGGCGGCGCAGCCTGGAGAGGTAGTCCGGATCATTGAGCAGCACCTGCAAAGCCAGTCGGATCAGATCGTCGAAGTCGACCGCACCGCGGTAAGCCAGCGCACGCTGGTAATCGGCGTAGACCTCGGCGCCCATCTCTACCAGCGGCAGGCTGGCGCCGCTCTCCTCCAGCCGCTGGCGCAACTCGGCGGGGGTTAACTGCATGTCCTTGGCTGTCTTAATGAACGCGCCGGCAATTTCCATTACCAGCTCAGGCCAGCGTTCTCGACGGTCGCGGCGCTGGTTGAAGTCGTCTCGATCTGGATCCAGAAATAAGTCGGCTGCCTCCTGGTTGGAGTGGATCCACGCATCCACCGATGCCCGTAAAATGCCTTCGGCAGCCCGCTCGTCAATGATGGCGAAATCGCCAGACAAATTGGCCAGCTCGGGACGTTCGCGCACGATGTCATGCGCCAGACCGTGCAGGGTGCGCACCCGATAGCCCACATGCGGCAATAAACCGCGCTCGGCTATAAAAGCGGCCACCCTACGAGCGAAATTGTCCACCGCTGAGTTGACCAGAGTCACGATCAGCACTTCCTGGTCCTCTGCTACGCGCCCTTCTGCTATCAACCGGGCAGCCAGATAGGAAAGCGTTTGCGTCTTTCCACTCCCTGGTACTGCCGAGACTCCCATCCAGCCGCCGGAGTAATTGAGCACCTCTTCCTGCAAAGGGCGGGGTTTAAACATTCTGCACCTCCGCCGCGACTGGCAGATGGCGCAGCACCTGCTGAAAGGCGCGCAGGAGCTGGCCTTGCTGCTCATAGCCCTGCTCGCCCAGCTCACACAGCCCCAGGAAGATGCGCCTGCGGCAGCGTCGGATCAGGCCGGCGGCCAGGCGGTAGAGCGCTTCCTGACGCGTCTCAAACTCGTCTGCATCGGTCCATCCTCGGCCGGCAGGCCACTCCCGGCTGAGCACGTATGGATGGGTTAACGGCTGATCCAGCCGTTCCCACCAGCCAGCGCTGCCTACATCCAGCCAGAATTGGACCTCGACCGGGCGATTGGCCATCAGAAAGGTATACGCCGGCGCCAGCAGGACAGCGTCTTCCAGGCCCCTCTGCCAGGCCTGCAGGTACTGGGCAGCGATCACCCCTTCCCTCACCATCCGCACATATTCCTCGGCAAGGGTAAAATCCTCCAAAGTCGGCGCAGCGGACATCACCCAACGGAACTTGCGCGCCGATTCAATGAGCGTGGCTGCGGCCGCGCCTGCGTCATAATTGTGGTGAAAGCCATATCCTGGCTGGGATAAAACCTCACCAAAGAGCCGGCTGAAGAAGGCATCCAGCTCAATCTTGGGGCCTTGACGGTAGGCTTCGATCCAGTCGCGCAGAGCCTGATAGCGCTGTCCACTTGTGTAGGTGATACGCTGCTGCATCTCGGTTCGAATGGCGTCGAAGCCGCCCAAGATATTCTCGCGCGGCCGATAAACGATCTCAGCCAGCAGACGCGCCCGTACCAGGTCCAATCCTTCGATGGACTGCATCAGGGCAAAGGCGACCTCGGTACGCGTCGGGCGGGGCTGCCATTCAGGGTGGGCCAGATGGGCCAGGGTGAGCAAACAACGTACAGCCGGCTCTTCGCGCAGGCTGCGGGAAGGGCGATGGGTGCGTACAGGTATCCCAAGGCGCTCGAGACGGTAAGAGAGCGAGAAGCGCAGCGCATCGGAGAGGAAGGGCGCCAGGACGACGATCTCACCGGGAGGCACATTCTGCCGGTTGACCAGATGATCGATGCGCATAGCCACCCAATCCAGCATCTCAGGATAAAAACGCTGGTACTCGAAAGAGAAGGATGCGCGGATTTCTTCGGGCGCCGGTTCTGCTTCTTCCGTGGAGACGGATACCCGTCCAAGTACGCGCGCCAGGCGATTGGACAACCCGCGCAAACCAGGACTGCTGACGAAGCTCTCCTGCAGCGTGAGCCTGGTCTGGCAATGATCTTTCAACGCGTATCCGCTCAGCGGATCGGCGGCCAGGAAGCGTCTGAAGCCGGCCTCCCAATCGTAAACCAGCAAGGCCGATTGGGTGTGAGGAAGCCAATCCGTTAATATGTCGTGCGCGAAAGGGCTGTCCTCTTCCACATTATCCACGATCAGGTGCCGGTAGCGGCTGAATAAATATTCCCGGAATATGGGCAGCGGCCAAAGGTGGCGTTTGAATACTTCCACCTGCAGCGAAAAATCCAGCAGATTGTTTTCCAGGCAGTAGCGGCGGAAGCGCGTGGCGCATTCCTGGGCATCTGCATAGACGCGGGCCTGGGAGCCCTCGCCAATCCAGGCGCTGGAGAGGCGTTGTCCGATTTCCTCGTACGGGAAACCCACCAGCGCAGCCTTGTTAAGGTTATCGAGAATCTGGCCATACAGGCGGTTGGGATCGATGATCAGAGATTCAAACAGGCCCTGGTTGAGGGCAGGTCGAACCAGACGCGCCATGAAGTACTGCGCGGTTTCCAGGGTCAGGAAAGTGGGCGGGTTTTGCGGTCTGGCGAATCCAGCCGCTCCGGCGACCAACGGCCAGAATAAATCCACCATACGCTGGGCCAACCCGCCCATGGTAGCCAGATTAATGAGGCCGGGCGAATCCAGCGCCGGATCGCGTGCGGCCTGCAGATAGGGCGCTCTCAGCGTCCGTTGCGGGACAATCACCAAGATCGATCCCGGTGTTATTCCCGCTGAGATCAACGCCCGTAGGCGAGCCACCGCGGCGGTCGTCTTACCGCAACCCGCCGCTCCTTCGATAAAAGCGGAGCCTTCCAAAGGGAGGTCGACGATTTCTTTCTGCCGTGCAGTCAGAGGGATGGCAGACATCACGGTTTAGATCGAACTTGTGGCCATGTGAAGCAGCAAAGCTCGCGCCAGCAGAGCATCATCCCGGGAGCGGTGGCTGTTAGGCAGCGGAATGTGGCACTGCAGCCCGGCGTTTTCCAGCGAGATCCAGCGGTAACTTCCTCGCCGCGAATCCCATTCCCCATGAAAAATTGAATAGATTTCCATTAAATCAACCAAATCGGGAGTGAAATCCCAGAGCAGTTGGCTGTTTCGATGGGACTGGCGCATCATACGCAGGTCGAAGGGGGCATTGTAGGCGGCCACGTGCCGGTTTTGCAGCAGCGCCTGAACACGGGGCCAAAGCTGCGCCCAAGTTGGCGCTCCCTGCACCATCTCATTAGTGATGCCATGGATGAGCATGGCGTCGCGCGGTATGGGCGTAAGTGGCTTTACCAGCGAATCGAGCAGAACTTTGCCATCCCAGTCGAGTATAGATACTTCGATGATCTCAGCCCGCTCGTCCAGGCCGGTGGTCTCGGTATCCAGGAACAGCGGCTGCTCGTTCAGCAGCTTGCGCGCCTGGAAGATGGCTGCCAGTCGATCTTGCTTGCGTAACGATAACATGATCAGGTCCCTGCGCCACTATCGGTGCGGCCGATAGAATATAAGCAGGCAGTTGGCAGAAGATGGTGAAAGTTTATTCCATCTAGGTTGGTGTGTCAATCAGATCACCCACTCCCAGACGGCGGTGGTTGTCGGAAATCGGTTTTACCGGAGGGTCAGGGGGAAATAAAAGGAGTAGTTTTCGAACATGTCATCCTGGGTCAAATAGATCGAATCATCACTGCTCGACGTTTGAATTCCAGAACGCAATTCGACGCTTACGGTGTGCATCCCTTTGCCGGCGGCAAGCGTCCAAACCAGCCGCTCCTGGAAAGGCTGCCAGTTGCCCCATTCTCCGCCGTCGTTGCGCAGGCGCATCTCCGTCCAGATGTCTTTCCCATAAATGTATAGAGATACCTGCCGCGTATTGGTCTTGTCCGCCTCCCCGTCGATCACCACCGGGTAGACGTCAGGACGGCGCCCGAAGTCCTGCACCCAATAAGCGCTGGCGTAGCCCGAACCGATCTCGCGGTAATTTGGGTTGAGGATATTCTCACGATGGCCTGCGCTGCCCATCCAGGCTGTGACCACTGCCTGAGGATCGGGGTAATTCCAGGCGATATTCTCACCACGATAATCCGCGCCTGAATAATAGTTATCCAGCCGCGACGACCATGAACACTCCCACACCAGATTTCCCTGTACACGGTCATAGGTATCGTGTTCGACGTACTGATCCTGGAGCATATCGGCGGCGTGATAGCGGGCTGCGTCGTCGAGGTGAGCGCTGCGCTTGAGCGGCGGCAGACCGTACTTCGCCCGCTCCTGATTGGTCAGCACGACCACCTGCTGTTCGTAATCAGCGTTCTCCGCCGCGACCAGCGAGCCGCCGCAGCCGGTGAAGGTTGGCGTGAGCAGCGAACTGAGCGGCCCATCGACGGCAATCGCGCGTCCCGCTGCCGGAGAGACAGGCGCCAGCGACAGGATTAAATTTACGAGGAGGAGAGCAGCCAGCCGCTTACCGGGTAATGGTTTTGGCAATAAAAACCTCTATTACAGGTCTGCAGCCATGCAAGCAGACGAATAGATATATGGTCTTACTATGGCTTACCAGGATGGGGCGATTATACCTCAAATAGGTCAGCTGAAGGAGTCACGGGTGACGTATTCGATATGATCGTATTCATATTTAATAAAATGCGGAACCGGCGCACTCAATAAGCCGGTTCCAACAGTGCAGGCTTATCAGCATCCGCCCATCGGCTGTTATGGCGTCGGATTCTCCCAATAGGCCACCTGATCGAACGAGACGCTCAACTTCTCGGTTTGATTAGCCCCCACAAACAGTCCAAAACCGCCTTCCTGGACGAAGGTGCTGTCACTCACCTCTTTCAACAGCGTCCCATTGGCATAAAGTATGAAGCGGTTGTCGACCGCCATCAACCCGATCCGGTTGGTCTGGTTCGATCCGACCAGTATGGGGGTGCCTTTCGTCCAAGGGATCAGCGATGTCATGGTCTTGCCGTCCCATTTGCGGAACGAGTAACGCCCGTCGCAGGTAAAACCGACCAAATAACCTTGATTAGCCGCCTGGATATCTGGCACACGCACAATGGCCCCGTAGCGGTCCCCACCCATGCAGGTCCCGATCTTAGCCGTCACCTCCAGATAGAAGTTTTTGACCTTTGGCCAGGACAACCGCCACCCGTCAGTCGTGGTCAGACCCGTCATCACCAGGGCCCCATCTTTGACCTCCACCGCAGTAAACTGATCCTCGCCGAGCGGCCAGTTGCGCCCATCGTTGAAGTTGTCCACCCAGGTCGGGCTGCCGAGGCGCAGTTTAGGATCTCCGGGTGGTGGTGTGAATGTGGGGCCAGCCGTCGCCGCAGGGGTGCCGGTCGCTGTCGGAGAGGCTGTGGCCGTGGCCGTTCCGCTTGGGACAGCGGTTCCGGTCGGCGCAGTTGTGCTGCCGGGCGTGATAACCGTTTCAGTCGGCGGCGCCGGGTAAGCGGGCGTTTCCTGCGGCAGGACGGTGACCACCGCCGGGCCAGTGGGTTGGGGTGCGGTGGGCTGCGCTGCTGGTTTGGTTGCGGTTGGCATGGAAGTCAAGATTGCAGCCACCTGAGAGGCCATTTCTGCTTCGGACTGCGTTGGATTGGCCTGTTGCAGGATACCACAGGCGGTCAAAATAAAGGTCAGAGCGATAAAAATTATCCAGTTGCGCTTCATGTTGGCAACCCCTTTTTCTCCTGTTTTTGGGCCAGTGCCGGCGACGTCAAGCCATGGACAGTCATTTGCATGACGTGCAGGGGCATAAAAAAGTTCCGCTCTATTTCATTATAGCCGGGTTTATGCCACAGGTCAGGAGAACATGAAGATCAGCGCCACTCCGGCGATGGCCGCGAAGGTGCCGAACAGGGCCCGTACGCTCACCTTTTCCTTCAGCAGCCAGCGGGCAAAGGGCAACAACATGATTGGGGTAAGCGCCATCAAAGTTGAAGCAATGCCCACATAAGTCCGTTGCACCGCTACCAGGGACAGCCACACGCCGATTAATGAACCGATAAAGCTGCCAGCGGCGATGGTGCGCACCACTGCGCCATTTTTCAGCGCTTGTAAAGTTGGCAGGAGCTGTCCGGAGACAATGGTCACCGCCCACATAGCCAGCATGGCGATCAGCATACGGATGACCACTGCCGCCAGGGCCGGGAAGTCGCCGTAAAGCCCTTTCTTGGCCAGGATCAATCCGACGGCCTGGCCGATCGCTCCACCCAGGCCGCACAAAATGCCCAAGGCGAACTGCCGCGGTGTGCGTTGCCCACCATTGTCATTGCTGCGTTCCAGGATCACCCAGGACACACCCGCGACCGAGAGCAAGATGCCGGCGATCTCTACAAGGGCGAGCTTCTCTCCCAGGAAGATCCACGCCATTATCGTGCTGATTACCGGCACGATGGCCATGATCAGCATGGCAAGTCGGGGTCCAATTAGAACAAAGGCTTGCATGAGAAACGAATCGCCCAGGGTCAGCCCTACCAGGCCAGACAGGCCCAACCAAAACCAGCGGTCGCTGCTCGCGGTAAATGGGATGGGACTGCCCGCCACCGCCCATTCTACCAGGGCGAGCATTACCACTGCGAACAACAGCCGCAGCCGATTGGTGGTCAATGAGCCGACCGTCTTGCCAGAAGAGGTGAAAAGCAAGGACGAAAGAGTCCATGAAAATGCTGTCAGTAATGCTGCCGCCTCGCCCATAATGTTCGTGTCCTTTCGCCAGAAATATGGCCGATTATAACCGGTATTGGATGCTTTGTAAGTATTAATTTCTGAGCGCTCGGGCGTCAGCCAGCAAACCAGTGGCGACACAATCGCCATTTTCCCTTTGAGTGGATGAGGAAAGCCTGTTCGGTCTGTACACCGAAAGTCGTTAGCTGGCCGCCAGGATGGGTTTACCCACCATCGGTGCGGATACGGTTGAAGATTTGGACCGGTTGGCCGATCTGGTCTTCCGGCTCAACCATTGCCCGCCTGATCATTCGCATCCGCGATGAAGGTTCTCTCGATGCGGCGGATGGATGCGCTCCGCTCTGCTTGGCGTGTCCTGCTTTCCAGGCATGATAGATATTGATACTGGGGAATAAATTTAAGGGTTGGTCAATGGCGATCCATGGATCGCTTGATCCTGAAAGAGAGGCTCACGAAGTCTTTGCGCAGGCCAATGGGTTGGCTGAATATATTTTTCAAGGAGGCGTCCACCACATACTCACCGGGGGACGTTTCCTGAAAGTGTGTCCGAACGAAATGCTGTCTTCTTGGCAGACTGGTCTGTTCCCACACCCCCAGACGCGCGTAAATGGCTAATCGGATTTTGATCCCTGGCCAGATGGTGTGGCTGCGTTATCCCACGGGGGAATGTCATGCACTAGCCAACTGCGCCCATCCTGGGCGACCAAAATTACAGCGTCCTGCGGTCCCCAGCTTCCGGCGGTGTAATTAGGGAATGTGGCTGGGCTTTCCGTTTCCCAGGCATGGAGTATCGGTTCAAGAAGCGTCCAGGCCATCTCCACCTGGTCCGCCCTCATGAAGTTCGTGGCATCGCCCAGCATGACGTCGAGCAGAAGTGTTTCGTAAGCTTCTGGAGGCCTGGTCTTGAAAGCTTCTGCATACTGGAAGCTCATATCGACCGTACTGATGTGCATGCTCAGTCCAGGCTGTTTGGCCTGAAAGCGCAAGACGATGCCCTCTTCCGGTTGTATGTGAATGATGATCCGGTTGGGCTGCCAGTTTTCGCTTGCCGAGCTTGGGAAAGATTGATGCGGCACGGGACGAAACTGAATGATCACTTGCGAGGTGTGAACCGGCATGCGCTTGCCGGTGCGCAGGTAAAAAGGCACATCCTGCCAGCGCCAGTTGTCCACGAACAGCTTGAGCGCGGCAAAAGTTTCTGCGGTTGAATCGGGACTTATTCCCGGTTCGTCCCGATAGGCAATGACATGCTGGCCTTCGATCCAGCCTGCTCCATACTGGCCGCGCACGGCGAATTTGTGGACTTCGTCCTCCGGAATCCGGCGGATGGCGCTCAAAACATCCATTTTTTTATTGCGAATCTCATCGGCTTCGAAAGAAACCGGTGGTTCCATGGCCACCAGACACAGAATTTGAAGTAGATGGTTCTGCACCATGTCCCGCAACGCACCGGCGTGATCGTAATAGGAACCACGGTGTTCTACTCCGATTTGTTCGGCCACCGTGATCTGTACATGATCAATATATCGCCTATCCCAAATCGGTTCGAATAATGCGTTAGCGAAACGGAAAGCCAGGATATTCTGAACGGTTTCTTTTCCCAAGTAGTGATCGATGCGGTAAATTTGGGACTCATCGAAAACGCTCCTGAGCTTTTGGTTGAGCGCGCGCGCTGATTCCAGATCTCGCCCAAAGGGTTTTTCCACCACGATCCGTGCCCGCTTCCGATCGCGGGACAGATGAGCCCTGCCGAGTTGTTCCGTGATGGGCTCCATCAATTGGGGCGGCGTAGCCAGGTAATAAATACGGTGGCAGCTTACCCCCAATCGTTGGTCATTCTTCTCCAGCGCGCCGCTTAAATTCTGGTAAATATCCGCGGTGGTAAAATCGCCAAAGATAAGGGTCCAGACGTGGGTAAATTCCTCCCAGTCATTTGCATCCACCCGCCCATGGCGCGAGAACTGTTCTACCCCTTCCCGCAGGTGGTTGAAGTACTCATTGCGGTCGACTTCTTTTGCATCCAATCCAATGATGTTGAAGTGGTCAGGCAAAAATTTCTCGAGGTATAAATCATAAATGGCGGGCACCAGTTTCCGCCAGGTCAGATCGCCCGCGGCGCCAAAAATTGTCAGAGTGCACGGCTCCGGTCGCAATTCAGCGTTCATTTTTCTTCCCTTACCCTTTTTCCCATACCGTATGGAAGATGCCCTTTTCATCGGTGCGCTCGTACGTGTGGGCGCCAAAATAGTCGCGTTGTGCCTGGATGAGATTGGCCGGTAACCAGGCACTGCGGTATCCATCGAAATAAGCTAATGAAGCTGCAAGGGCAGGCGCAGGCACACCGGTGAAAGCCGCTTCTTGCACAACCAGGCGCAGGTCTTTAACTCGCTCTTTCAATCGGGCGCTCAATTCTGGATCGAGCAGCAGATTGGCCAGATCGGAGTTGGTTCGATAGGCGGCGCGTAAATCCTCAAGCACGGCTGCACGGATGATACAGCCTCCCCGCCAGATGCGGGCGATCTCTTCCAGATCGAGATGATACGCATATGTCTGGGAGGCAGTGCGCAACAGGGCCATACCCTGGGCGTAAGTGATCAATGCAGCAGAATAATAGGCATTACGCAGGCGGGGCAGGAAGGTATCGCGACCTTCGCGGACTCGCCCGATTTTATTTTCATAGATCTTACTGACGGCCCCCCTCACTTCTTTGAAGGCGGATAAGTCGCGCATGGCTACGGCCGCATCGATGGTCGGTACGGGTATCTGCAAGTCCATGGCGGATTGGGAAGTCCATTTACCTGTGCCTTTTTGTTTGGCTTCGTCAAGGATGACATTGATTAGTTTGCGGCCTGTTTTTTGATCTACCTCGGCGAAGATGTGAGCGGTGATTTCGAGCAGGTAGCTATTCGTATCGCCTGCTGCCCATTGCGTATAGATGGTTTCCAGATCCTCATCGGTCAAACCCATGCCGCGTTTCATCAGGTCATATGTCTCGGCGATGATCTCCATCAACCCATATTCGATCCCGTTATGCACCATCTTTACGTAATGGCCAGCCGATCCAGGCCCCAGATAAGCGACGCACGGCTCGTCTCCAACCTTGGCGGCCACCGCCTCGAAGATCGGCCGCACCCGTTCATAAGCGTCCTTCGGACCTCCCGGCATAAGGCTTGGGCCATGGCGCGCGCCAGACTCTCCGCCGGAAATTCCCACCCCAAGATAACGGATGCCCCTACTTTCCAATGTTTGGGCGCGTAAATCGGTATCTTTGAAGAATGAATTGCCGCCGTCGATAATCAGGTCGCCGGGATGCAGATAAGGCAACAGTTCGTGGATCACGGCATCGACTGGCGCGCCAGCCGGCACCAGCATCATTACCACCCGGGGGGAGATTAATGCGCTGATGAAGTCCTCCAGATTCTCCGACGGCGTCACTTTAAGGCCGCGAGCTTCATAACCGAGCTGTTTCACTTTCTCGAGGTCGCGATCGTATCCGGCTATGGCGAACCCGTGCTCGGCCATGTTCAATACGAGATTGCGCCCCATGACTCCCAGTCCCACCATGCCCAGATCGCAGATCGGTTCCATAAATTCATCCTTTCTCCTTGTAAATAATTCTTACGATGATAAGTCTATTCATTTCGGCCCTTGCCGAGCGTTCTAAAGGATTGTTTAAACTACCAAGCCGATACGCGCCAGTTCTTTTGCGGTTTGCTCCAACGAGGTGTGATGGATACTGCGAATGCCCAATCCTCTGGCGACCTCTGCGAACAGCGCACGATCGTCCAGGTAGACCACCTCTTCAGGATCAGATTGGGCTGTATCCAGCGCGATTCGGTAGATGTCGGCATCCGGTTTGCGGAAGTGGACGAAGCTGGAAGCGATGAAGAAGTCCACAAATTCTTTGAGAGCGAATTTCTGAATGCGATAGATGGTCAATTCACGCCCCTCGTTGCTCACCGCTGCAACTCTCAAATGATAATTTTCTTTCAATCGCTTTACATAATCGATCATATCAGCAAAGGGTTGTGATTGGGCGAACATGAAGGCTTTGAAATCTTCTATTGTGAAGGTGCGTGGTGTGTAGAATACAACTCGACGCAGATATTCCTCCAGGCTGAGTTTACCCTCTTCGTAGGTATCGAATGTGAGGTGATGGCGCTCATCCATCTCTTCGTGATCGAGACCGAACTGGCGGGCGGCTCTCCTCCGCGCGCCGCGGTCCCAACCGTTGGTCAGCAGCACCCCGCCGACATCCAAGAATAGTGTTGTAATGGGTATTCCTGGCA
Source organism: Anaerolineaceae bacterium (assembly GCA_034435955.1). Lineage (GTDB taxonomy): Bacteria > Chloroflexota > Anaerolineae > Anaerolineales > Anaerolineaceae > DAOTWA01. The sequence goes on from DAOTWA010000027.1 coordinate 67,292, forward strand.
ATGTTCGCCTGCCGCTTGATTGATACTCACCCGACTCTCGATCCCTCGAGGGCGCCTTCCAGGGTTTCTTTGAGCTGTTGCAAGCCGGCTTGAGGGTCTTTCCCCAGGTGAATGCGTAGCACCCGCCGCTCGTGACGTTGCAAAGCCAGCATGTCCCCGAGCGCCTGGGCGCGAATGAAGGTGCCAAATGTGTAGGGCTCACCCGGCAGAGGCACGTCCTCGGCCGGGTCGTAAGTCAATTGGAGGAATACGCCCTTGTTTGGTCCACCTTTATGGTACTGTCCGGTGGAGTGCAGGAAGCGCGGTCCGTATCCCAGTGTGGTAGCGCAATGCAGCCGATCACGGATGGCCAGACGCAATTCCCCCAGCAGGCGGTTACTGCTCTCGTCCTCTGGCAGGTATGCCTGGAGAGCCACGTAATCCCCACGGGCCATGCTGTCGAACAGGCCGGCCAGGCTTTCGCGCAGGTTTCTTGCCAGCGGTTGGCCGTAAACGGAAATGGCTCCTTCCCTCAATCCGGGTTCACCCTCCTTGAGATGACCATCGGATTGGCGCGCTTCGGCTAAAATCCGATTGGTGTTGTCTTTGCTTTCCTGAACGTTGGGCTGGTCGAAAGCGTTGATGCCCAGCACCGCGCCGGCTAATGCCGTAGCGAACTCCCAGCGGAAGAACTCCTGGCCGATATCCAGCAAGTCGCCCATCTGAACGGTGATCGTTGGGTAACCAGCATGGTTCAGACGTTGGGCAGCACGCTCCAATTCCCCGTCGATGCGTGATTTGAGCTGCAAAAGAACGAAAGTGCGGTCTTCCCCGTACACTTCCGGACTACCCGCCTCTTCGCCAGCTACTGGCAGGATGCCTTTGCCTTCCTTACCGGTGCTCTCTGCCAGGAGCTGTTCAAGCCATAAGGCGAAGGGCGCTATGGCGTGCGGCGCCAGAAAAGTCAGCTTGTCGTGGCCGCGCAAGGCGAGCTCACCGATGGCCGCACCCAGGGTCAGGCCAGGATTCATCTCTGCCGGCACAGAAGAGGCGCATGCATGGATTACCCGCTGGGCGCGTGACAGTATCTCGCCCACGTCAACTCCCACCAGCGCGGCGGGCAGCAACCCGAAGTATGACAGCGCCGAGTAGCGCCCACCGATGTCGGCGAAATTTAGAAAGATTCGGCGAAAACCGCGTTTACGGGAGCTTTCCACCAACGGTGTATCCGGGTCGGTCACGGTGACGAAATTTTCGCCGGCCCGTTCGCCCTTCAGTTTATATAGCTTGTCATAAAAATAGTCCGCAAAGGCTTCTGGCTCGGCGGTGGTGCCCGACTTGCTGGCCACGATGAACAGTGTCTTTTCAAGCGGGAGGCGTCGTTCTATTCTAAGGATGGTAGTTGGGTCGGTCGTATCCAGGATCGTGAGCGGCAGACCGTCTCTCCCAACCGGGAAGATACGTTCGAAAACCATTGGCGCCAGGCTGGAGCCGCCCATGCCCATATGCACCACATGGCGGAAACCTGCCGCCCGCACCGATGCCGCGAAGTTGAGCAAATCGGGCAGATTTTCTTCCATTTTGTCGGCGACGTGAAGCCAGCCCAGCGCGTTGGCGATGACTTTTTGGTCCTTTTCCTCCGTTTTCCACAAACTGGCATCTTTGCGCCAGATGCGCGCCGCCGCATCTGCCCTTTTCAGACTTTCAAGCCGCTGTGTAATGGCTTGCGAATAGGAACCGGTTGAAATTTCTTGCCGGTCGACCTGTTCCTTTGCGGCCTCCCGAGACTCCTTTTCCAGAGTATCCATCAGGCGTTCGTAGGCCTGGATGAATTTTTGTACGCCCTCATCTTCGAGCTGCTGGGTGGCCTGGTCTATGTCGAGGTGGACTGCTTTCAAACTCTCCAAGACCCATTTGGCGTGGTCCACGTCCTGTTCGAGCCGTGGAGCCGGCTGTCCGTGGTCGCGATAAGCATTGATCGTCTCAAGCGGCAGGGTATTGATCGTATCCGGGCCGATCAGCGCTTCGACGTATTTGACGTCGCTGTAATTTGGATTCTTTGTGCTGGTGCTGGCCCATAGCAGCTTCTGGGGCTTTGCGGCGCGTTCGGCCAGCCTCTGGAAGCGCTCACTCCTCAAGGATTCCTTATAGATCTGGTAAGCCAGCCTTGCGCTGGCGATGGCTGCTTCACCCTTCAAACGCGCGGCCAGTTCGGCTTCAGTCCCTTCACCCCGCAGCATGTTTTCCAACGCAGCATCCAGCAGCACATCGATGCGGCTGAGGAAGAAGCTAGCCACTGAGGTGATCGTATCGACTGGTTTTCCTTCTTTGATCCTTTCTTCTAAGCCGGACAGGTAAGCATCCAGCACATCTCTGTAGCGGGGAAGGCCGAAAAGCAAGGTGACATTGACGTTAATGCCTTCGCTGATGAGCTGACGAATGGCGTGGATGCCCTCTTTGGTAGCAGGAACCTTGATCAGCGCATTCGGGCGGTTGAGCGCCTTCCAGTAGCGCTTTGCCTCAGCCACGGTTCTGCTGGCATCGTGAGCCAGGAAGGGGGACACTTCCAAACTGACGAACCCATCCCGGCCACTCGTCTGGTCAAATATTGGACGGAGGATATCAGCCGCCGTCTGCAAGTCTTCGATCATCAGGGCGTCGTAGATTTCAGCGGCCCTTTTTCCCTTTATCGTCAGGCTGCGCACGGCCTCGTCGTAATCATGGCTGCCAGCGATGGCTTTCTCGAAAATCGATGGGTTCGAGGTAACTCCGCTGATCCCATCTTGTTCGACGAATGTCTGAAATTCGCCGGAGGTGAACATGCTCCTGCGGATGAAATCCAGCCAGATACTCTGGCCATAACTTTCCAATTTACGCAGCGGATTTTCCTTACCCATAACAACCTCCGCGGGCTTGTCGTTGGGACGATAAGGGCGTCTCAATGAGAGCCCGATTGACTGACAGATCGGCTTTTTAATAAATTGAGCGAACGGTTAACCACATTCTCCACGCTGAATCCGTATTCTTTCATCACCACTTCCCCCGGCGCGGAAGCCCCGAAGCGTTCTATGCCGATGATCTCCAATCCTTGGCCAATGTACGGCTTCCAGCCCAGCGTAGAGCCCGCTTCGATGGCCAGCACCGGCACGTTTTGGGGAAACAGGCTTTGTTTGTATTCCGCGGGTTGCTCACTAAACAGATTCCAGCTCGGCATGCTGATTACCCGCGCCTGGATTCCCTGGCGAGCGAGTTGTTCTCTGGCCTCAAGCGCCAGGTATACCTCCGATCCGCTGGCCGCCAGGATTAGATCCATCCGGCTTCCTTGCGGATCGGCCAGCACGTATGCCCCCCGCGCCACACCCTGCCTGATCTGCGGGTAGAGCTTCAAATCAAGCACCGGCAGAGCCTGTCGGGTGAGCGCCAGCGCGACTGGACGGTCTTGGATGCGCACCGCCAACCGCCAGGCTTCGGCGGTTTCGTTTGCGTCGGCGGGGCGGAACACCACCATGCGCGGGATTGCCCGCAATCCCACCAGTTGCTCAACCGGCTGATGGGTGGGTCCATCCTCGCCCAAAGCGATGCTATCGTGGGTAAGGATATAAATCACGTGCAGGTTAGACAGGGCTGCCAGTCGCATCGCCGGGCGCATGTAATCAGTGAAGATCAGGAAGGTTGCGGCATAAGGCAGCAGTCCGCCGTGTGCGGCGATTCCGTTTGCAATCGCGCCCATAGCGTGTTCGCGCACGCCAAAGTGGATATTTCTTCCGGCATAGCTCCACTCCCCACCGACCGATCCCTGGCGGTCAGTCGGGGTAACCTCCGGGCTCTCGAGGTCGCCATAGCCGATCAGCGCGGTGTGCGTGGATGGATCCAGGTCGCCCGAGCCGCCGATCAATCCGGGCAGCCGTTTGGCGACCGCCTGCATCACTGCGCCGGAGGCAACGCGGGTGGCCAACGGTTTATCAGGGGGGAAGGAAGGGATATCAACGTCCCAATCTTCTGGCAGTTTGCCGTTCATGAGCTGTTCGAGCTCAGCAGCTAACTCAGGATACGCCTGACGGTACGCTGCGAAGCGCTGATTCCAGCGCTCCTCTGCTTCCCGGCCTTGGCGTATCGCCCGGCGGAATACTGCCAGCACCTGCTCAGGTACGTAAAACGGGGGTTCGAGCAGCCAGCCCAGATTCTCCTTGGTGAGTTTGACTTCCTCCGCGCCTAGAGGAGACCCGTGAGCCTCGAATGTGTCCTGTTTATGCGGTGAGCCGTAACCTAAATGGGTGCGCACCGAAATCAGCGAAGGACGATCTTTGACTGCCTGAGCTGCACGCAGAGCCTGTTCGATCGCCGGAAGATCGTTGCCATCTTCTACCGTCTGAGTATGCCAGCCGTAGGCTTCGAAACGACGATTACGGTCCTCCGAGAAAGTAAGGTCCGTGGCTGCTGATAACGAGACCCGGTTATCGTCATAGAGGTAGATCAGTTTACCCAGTCGCAAATGCCCGGCGAGCGATGCCGCTTCTGCAGCAACGCCTTCCATCAAATCACCGTCGCTGACGATGGCATAGGTATAGTGGTCGATCACATTGAAATCGGGCCGGTTATAGCGCGCCGACAGATTGGCTTCCGCGATGGCGATACCCACGCCGTTGCCAAAGCCTTGCCCAAGCGGGCCGGTGGTGACTTCCACGCCTGCTGTGCGTTCCCGCTCGGGATGCCCGGGCGTCAGGCTCCCGTATTGACGGAAACGCTGGATATCTTCCAGGCTTAAATTGTAGCCGGTCAGGTAAAGCAGACTGTAGAGAAGCATGGAGCCGTGCCCCGCCGATAGAATAAAGCGGTCACGATTAAACCAGTTAGGGTTGGTTGGATTGTGTTTGAGAAAACGCGTCCATAGCACGTAGGCCATGGATGCCGCGCCCATGGGCAGGCCCGGATGGCCACTGTTGGCTTTTTGAACGGCATCAATCGAGAGAAAGCGGATCGTATTGATCGCCAAAAGATCGATGTCATTGTTCGGCATGGCTGGCTTGGATTCAGCACTCATTTCACCTTCCTCGATGACCATTAAGAAAACCGCTTTATAAGGTTTACCCACTCCCCATGGAGGATAGCTCGGCAATCGTATTTTACTGTGTCTGGGTCTGGCGTTTAAAGCCCGGGGGTCGCATCTCGATTGGCATAATAATCTCCGGACCAGCCCTGCATGCCAGCCCGGAAGTAACTGCTCACCACTAAGTCGCTCTCCCGCAAAGAAGCTCAACACGGGGAAATCTCATTGCGGGCTGCCCGATATTGCAGGTCGGGCAAATGCACTCTACTGGTAACACAGTCCTGCGTGCAGGGAGGAGTCACACGCAGGTTTCGCGTGGTAACGCTCTTACACTATTCAGGATAACCTCAACTGTCTAATCTGACTTTATAACCATCTAATGGATTGCTTAAGATGACCTTAACCGCCGATCACGACCTTCCGCTGCGCTCGCGCCGTGAGCGTGTGTAGGCATCCAGGGTTACAGCCAGAAGCAACACCGCTCCGGTGACCATGAAACGGATTGAGGAAGCCAGGGCCAGCAGGTCCATCCCGTTGGAAATGGCTCCGATGACCAGGGAGCCCAATAGCGCAGACCATGTGCTGCCTCGGCCGCCGAACAGGCTCGTCCCGCCGATCACCGCCGCCGCAATGGCGTCCAGCAGCACATCGCCGCTGCCCGAGGACTGGTTGACCGCGAAAAGGCGTGAAGCCGCCAGAATGCCCCCGCAGGCGGCCAGGGTTGCGCTGAGCACGAATACGATGATGCGAATTTGATCCACGTTAATGCCCGCTCTGCGCGCGGCTTCTGCGTTTCCTCCCACCGCAAAGACATACCTTCCAAAGCGAGTTCTACGTGTGATGAAATCGAATAACACGATGAATCCGATGAAGAACACCACTGCCAGGGGCACACCTTCGATGACGATGGTGCGTCCTGGATTGCGGTTGACGTTCATCAGTCCGACGGCGCCTAGAACCAGCACCGCGATCAACAAGATCTGGGCGAGAATGACCGACAGCGGCTGCGCTTCGATGTTGCTGCGCACACGCTGTGCCCGGCCGCGCAGTGCGCCAAATGCGTAGATTGCAACGAAGGCAACCCCGATGATCCAGCCCACTGAGACCGGCAGGCGATAATTGGCAATACCAGCGATCAGCGGATCGTTCAGATTGATCGTTCCGGTGCTGCCAAGGACGTAAAGCAAGGCACCCTGCCAGCCCAGGAAGCCCGCCAGTGTCACTACGAAGGAGGGCACATGCAGCCTCGCGACCCAAAAACCTTGCAGCAGACCGATCAATACGCCCGAAAGAATTCCTCCCAGGATGGCCAGCGGTGCTGGTATGCCCATTTTTACATTCAAAACCGCCATGATCGCCGCGCACAAACCGCTGACTTCACCAATCGACAGGTCGATCTCTGCGATCAGCAGCACCATGACTACTCCGACCGCGATCGTTCCTACTGCAGCGATCTGCACCATCAGATTGGTAAGGTTGAGCGGCGTCAGGAAATTGGGATTGGCAATTTGAAAGACAACCGCAATGAGAATGAGACCCAGGACCACTGGCAGAGAGCCAATGTCTCCCTGCGCAACCCGCTCGAACAATTCGCCGGTTATCCGGCTAAAAGCATTTCGGGCTGGCTTCTGAGTTTTTACTTTTTCCATTTGTTCGTCCATTCTCTGTCCCCAACCTGTTACGCAAGGTCGTATTCGAATTAATATCTGAGTTACACCGCCCCGAAGACCGCACCCGTAATCGCTGCGACCACCTGTTCGGGATTGGACACGTGGGTGTCAAATGTGGCCACACGGCGTCCAAGGCGGAGAACGATGATGCGGTCAGACACGTCGAATATGTCCGCCAGGTTATGGCTGATCACCACCACGCCCAGACCCTGTTCTCGCAGTCTGCGGATCAGCTCCTTTACCTGGAGCGTCTGCTCCACGCCAAGAGCAGCCGTGGGTTCATCCAAGATGACCACCTTCGATTCCCACATCACCGCACGCGCCACAGCGACGGATTGGCGCTGACCGCCCGACATGGAAGCGATCCGTGTGCGCACCGACGGGATGCGCACGTGCAGGCTGGCGATCAATTCGGTGGCCCGTTTTTGCATGGCCACTTCATTAATTGTGCTGATTGGACCGAGGCTGTTGATGTTCTCACGTCCCAGGAAGAGATTGGCTACCACGTCCAGGTTGTCGCAAAGAGCCAGGTCTTGATAAACGGTTTGAATTCCCAGCGCGGTCGCGTCATGTGGATTGCGTACGCTGACCTCCTGACCGTTGAAAATATAAGTCCCCGCGTCAGGCTGGTATGTACCGGCAATGATCTTTACCAGAGTGGACTTGCCCGCTCCGTTGTCACCTACCAGTCCGACGACCTCGCCAGTATAGACCTCGAAATCCACTTCGGTGAGAGCCTGTACAGCGCCGAAACGCTTGCTGATTCCGTGCAGTTCTAGGATAGGTTTTTTCCCGTTTGCGTCCATATTGTCCTTCCGCCGGATGGCGAGCAACCAGGCGCTGTATAAGCGCCTGGTTGCTCCTTTGCATGCAAATGATCTCCTGCTATTTTAACTTATTGTGTCAATCCAGCGGCTTTGCAGGCATCAGCATATTGCGCTGTGCAGATCTGATCGACGGTGTCGAAGCCATCGGCCACGACGGTCGACTTGATGTTGTCCTTGGTGACCACCACCGGGGTCAGCAAAATGGACGGCACGTCGATCTTGCCATTATTGGTCGTCGCTCCGTTGGTCATGTCCGCCGGTACGGGTGTCTTGGTGAGCAGATCGAACGCCAGGATTGCCGCATCTTCGGCCTCAGGCTTGATGGCCTTATAGACGGTCATATATTGATCGCCGGTAAGGATGTACTGGATGGCGCCAACCTGTGCGTCCTGGCCGGTAACGGGGGGCAGCGGGCTGAGGCCGGCCGCCTTCATGGCCGCGATTGCTCCGCTGGCGGTGCCGTCGTTGGCGCAGTAAACTCCATCGACCTTGTTGCCCAATGCGGTCAGGGCCTGCTGCATCTCATTTTGAGCCTGATCGGGGCTCCAGTCGGGGGTATCGTACTCTTTGGCGATGACCAGCTTGCCAGCCTGCACCAGCGGATCAAACACGCTGTGCGCGCCCTGCTTGAACAGCTTGGCGTTATTGTCGGTCGGCGAGCCGTTGATCATTACGATGGTTGGCTTGGCGATACCCAGGGCATTCAGGCGGTCTACCAGCGCCTGAGCCTGTAGCTGGCCGACTTTGACGTTGTCGAAGGAGATGTAATAGTTGACGCCTGAGGAATTGAGGATCAGGCGGTCATAGGCGATTACCGGCACGTTCTGGGCGGCGGCCTTGTCCGCGATTGAACCTGCCGCGGCCGAATCGACCGGATCCAGCACCAGCACCTGCGCGCCATTTGTCAGTGCTGCCTCTGCCTGGGAGAGCTGCAAATTGGCGTCCTGGTTGGCGTTGCTGTAAATGATCTCGCAGTTCGGGCAGAGCTGTTTGAACTTGGCTTCGAAATCGGGGCGGTCCGCGGCTTCATAGCGGGTCGTCTTCGTCTCGGGCAGCAGGAGTGCGACTTTACCGGTCGCGTTCGAGGCTGCTGGTTGAGTGGCTGCCTCAGTCGACGCCATGGTTGAGGCTTGCGTTGGGGCGGTTGTTGGGGCTTCCGTTGGCGCAACAGTGGGCGCTTCGGTGGGCGCTTCGGTGGGCGCAGAAGTCGGGGTCTGTGCCGCTCCGCCGCCGCATGCGGCGAGCGCGAAGGCAGCGATACTCACTACAGCAACCAGGAACATGAAACGTTTATTCATATTCTTCTCCTCTAATCGAATAAGGTAAGGTTCACATGTAACGGTCCGCCATCATTTACCGTTCGGATGCGGATTTGTTTGAGTGATCTTGTGTGGAAATACGTCGCTTGACTGGCATCACCTCCTTTTTCTCTTAAATAAACGTGCGCAAGTCCATCGGTGTTGGCTCAGACTTACGCACGGAGGGCGGCAGCAAATCATGTGGTCACGGTTATAATCATCTGAAAATTGACGGCCATATATCCTTGTATTATTAAACTTGTTTCAGGTTATTGCGATTATATATCTTGCCGGCGGCTTTGACCTTACAACAAAATAATACGCGCCTTAAGAGAAGTTTAAATCCGACTTAGACGTGCCGGGCAACCCTGCGATGTGTAGAATTGCCCGAATCGGAGTAAAATAGGAGCAAATGGCAGAAAGAAATTGCCTCGTATTTAAGCCAGGCTTAACTTTAGGGGGTTAGTCTATTGGAAGAAGTGAAATACCGCGTATTTATTTTCTAATGGTGATGATGTGCAAGAGGACTGCATGGATCTGATCGAACAATTTCACGGGCCAAATCAGGGCTATCTGCTTTCTCTTTACGAGCGCTATCTGCAAGATCCGCAAACGGTTGACGCCTCGCTGCGCGATCTTTTCGATCATTGGAAGCCCGTCGAAGAGGAGATCCGTTTGCTTCCAGAGGTCGGAGTCGAGAAAGTGGTGGCAGCGGTAAACCTGGCCTACGCCATCCGTACTTATGGGCATATGGATGCACATCTCGACCCATTAGGAAAGCCTCCTCGTGGAGATCCATCCCTGGCATACTCGTACTACGGGCTGAGCGAAGATGATCTCGCACGTTTGCCTGCGGCCATCATCGGCGGGCCGGTCAGCGAGCATAGCGCGAATGCTCTGGAGGCATTGCGTGAGTTGCGGCGAATCTACTGCGGCACGATCAGTTACGGATACAGTCACGTGCGCGTTCCGGAAGAGCGCCGCTGGCTACTCGATTCTGCCGAGTCCGGACTATTCCGACCTCCACGTCAACCTATTAATCTGCAAGCGTTGCTTCAACGGCTCACCCAGGTTGAAACCCTCGAACATTTCCTGCAGCGTGCTTTCCCGGGCAAGACCCGTTTTTCGATCGAAGGTCTGGATATGCTCGTGCCAATGCTGGATGAGATGATCGCCGAGGTTGCTTCGAAGGATGTGTGCATGGTTTACCTCGGGATGGCTCATCGTGGACGGATAAACGTACTGGCCCATGTGCTCAATATGCCCTATGAACGCATCTTTGCGGAGTTTAAAGATCCCCGCAACGGCCCATCGGCCTGGGAAGCGATGGGTTGGACTGGTGACGTGGTCTACCATGAAGGCGGCAATCTGGCGGTCAAGGGCGGCCAGGAGGTCAAGCTGATCGTCCGTATGCCCTCCAATCCCAGCCACCTGGAGCATATCGATCCAGTGATCGAAGGCATGGCGCGCGCCGCCGATTCAAAGGTGGACCAGCCAGGGGAACCGATTCTGTATCCGAACGCTGCCCTCCCGGTGCTGATTCATGGAGACGCGTCTTTTGCCGGGCAGGGAGTGGTTTTCGAAACGCTTAACCTTTCGCACCTGCCTGGTTATACCACCGGAGGGACAATCCACATCATCACCAATAACCAGCTTGGTTTTACCGCTACCCCAGAAGAGCTGTACAGCAGCCTGTACACCAGCGATCTGGCTAAAGGATTGCGCATCCCGGTCATTTACGTGAACGCCGATGATCCAATCGGTTGTATCGAAGCAATGCGAACGGCTGTTTCGTATAGGCAGCAATTTCATAAAGATTTCCTCATCGAGATGGTCGGTTATCGCCGATATGGTCACAATGAAGGCGACGAACCCGCGTTTACTCAGCCAGTGATGTATCGTGAAATACAAAAACATCCGTCGGTGCGGGCTCTATTGGCTGAGGAGCTCGTTCGCCAAGGAAGCATTCCAGCCACTTTACCGCAGGAATTATACGATCGTTATTTTGGCAATCTGCAGCAAATCTATCAACACCTCAAACCCGAGGAGATCGTCAATGGCACCTTGCCAACCTTCTCGAACGGGAAATCGCTGTCGTCACCTCGCCGACTTACTCTGGATGAGCTGCGCGGCCTGAACCAGGCATTGCTGCAATTCCCACAGGATTTTCACCTGCACCCGCGTCTCACCCGTGCGATGGAACGGCGGCGCAAAGCGCTGGATGATCCCGATCAGGCCAGCGTCGATTGGGGTCTGGCGGAGACACTGGCATTTGCATCAATTTTGGTGGATGGAGTTCCTATACGGCTGGCCGGCGAGGACGTCGCGCGCGGGACGTTCAGCCAGCGGCACGCCGTCCTGTACGATGTCGAGGACGGGCATCCGTTCATTCCCTTACAGGCGATCCCGCAAGCAAAAGCTTCCTTCGAGATCGTGAACAGCCCTCTGACTGAGAATGCAACGTTAGGTTTCGAGTTTGGATATAATGTGGTTTCGCCAAACCGGCTGGTGCTCTGGGAAGCGCAATATGGGGATTTCATCAATGTGGCCCAGGCAATGGTGGACGAGTTTGTGGTCTCGGCGCAGGCAAAATGGAGCCAGAGGCCATCGCTGGTTTTATTACTCCCGCATGGCAACGAAGGACAGGGGCCGGATCATTCCAGTGCGCGGATGGAGCGTTTCTTACAAATAGCGGCGGGCGATGAATTGCGCATAGCTATTCCTACCACCGCAGCCCAGTATTTTCACATCCTCCGATTACACGCTGCGCAAATTAAGTCCCGCCCGGTGCCGCTTATCCTTTTTACCCCGAAAGGATTGTTGCGCCACCCGTTGGTTGCCTCCAAACCAGCGGAACTGGTCGAAGGGGAGTGGTTGCCGGTTTTGGGTGATCCTCGCGAAAGGGCGCCACGAGGCAAGGCCAGGCGGGTGCTCCTATGCGCCGGCCGCATTTTTGCCGATTTACTGGGTTCTGCGGAGGTTCCCGACGTATCCGATACCGCCATCATAAGGGTGGAGCAGCTTTACCCGTTTCCAACCGAGGAGCTGCGTGAACAATTGGCCTTTTATCCCGACCTGGACGAAGTTGCTTGGGTGCAGGAGGAGCCTGAGAATATGGGCGCCTGGTATTACCTGCGGCCCTTGCTAGAAAAAATCCTGGCGGGGAAGGCGTCGCTGGAATACATCGGCCGCCCGCCCAGCACCAGCCCGGCGGAGGGCTCTGGGGCGTTGTATGCGGTCAATCAGAAAGCGATCGTGGCTAGAGCATTTCAATCTAAGAAAATTGGTGAAAGCAGCCTGAAAGTAGGAAGGGGAGAAAAAGGCAATGGCAGGTGAGATCGTTGTACCTGAACTCGGGGAATCCGTCCTTGAGGCGACTGTGAGCCGTTGGATGAAAAAAGAAGGCGAATTCGTCCGCCAGGGTGAACCTGTGGTCGAGTTAGAGACCGATAAAGTCAACCTGGAGGTCTCCGCGTTGCAGTCTGGGGTACTGACACAAATCCTGCGCAAGGAAGGCGAGGACGTCAAGGTTGGCGAGACTCTGGCGACCATCGAACCGGCGCCGGAAGGGGAGATGCCCACGGGCGCTACGGGCATTGCGGCCGCCGCCACCTCCGACCGGCCACCGGAAAGGGCCGTTCCTTCGGCGCCAGCGATTGAAGAAGCGGCGCTGCCGGTCAAATCATCGCCTGTGGGAAAGGTTGCCGCAGAGGAAAAAGAGCTCAAGGCCACCCCGGTTGCGGAGCGCATGGCCCGTGAAATTGGTGTGGATATTCGCCAGATCCCCGGAACTGGTCCAGGCGGCCGGGCGACCAAGCAGGATGTGCTTTCTTATGTAGAGGCACAGGCCCGTCCTGAAACGCACTCGCAGATCGAGACAGAGGTGGAAAAGGTCATTCCATCGGAAGCCGGGGTGCGGCCTTCAGTTCCTTCTGGCGACCAGCGGGAGGAACGGGTGAGAATGTCACGTCGCCGGCGGACGATTGCCGCGCGCCTGGTCCAGACGCAGCACAGCGCTGCCATGTTGACCACCTTCAACGAAGTAGATATGAGCGCGGTGATGGATTTGCGCCGACGGCGGAACGACGAATTGACCGCCCGCTTTGGGGTTAAACTGGGCATCACCTCGTTCTTTGTCAAAGCCAGCGTCGCGGCTCTCAAAGTCTTTCCGCGTTTGAACGCAGAGATCGACGGCGACGATATGATCCTCAAGCGCTATTATCATATCGGCGTGGCGGTAGGCGACGAGGAAGGCTTGGTTGTACCTGTCGTGCGCAACGCCGATCGATTGTCCTTGGTCGAGATCGAAAGGCAGATCCATCTGCTGGTTCAAAAGGTCAACGATGGCACCCTGGGTCTGGACGATTTACGGGGCAGCACGTTTACGATCACCAACGGGGGCGTGTTTGGCTCGCTGCTCTCCACACCCATATTGAATGGGCCCGAGGTGGGCATCCTGGGTCTGCACAAGATTGAGGAGCGTCCAGTAGTCATCTCCGGTCAGATCGTCATTCGGCCGATGATGTATGTGGCGCTCAGCTACGACCACCGCATCGTGGACGGCCGCGAAGCGGTCCAATTTCTAGTGCGCATCAAGGAGCTGATCGAGAACCCTGATTTATTGCTGGTCGAAGGGTAAAGGCGTGCTTATATCCTCATACGCGGGTCGAAAGCATCCCGCAAGGCGTCCCCGATCAGATTCCATGCCAGGCTGAACAGGAGCAACGCCACCCCTGGGTAGACCACAATCCACCAATAGCTGGAAAGGCTGGGGATCCAGTTTCTGGCGAAGCTGAGCAACTGACCCCAGTCGGCGTAGCCAACCTGTGCGCCAACTCCGAGGAAGCTGAGCGCGGCGAAAGTCAGTACATTGGAGCCGACGTTGAGCGAAGCGTACACCAGGGTGGAGTACATCGCGTTGGGCAAGATATGACGCAACAGGATCTGGAATTCAGGCACCCCCGTGGCGCGTGCAGCCAAGACGAAGTCGCGCTCGCGGACGGAGAGGATATCACCTCGGATTAGTCGCGAATATTGAGGCCAGCCAAATACGATGAGTGCGATCATGCCTGGGATGATGCTGTTGGGAAATTTGCCGCCCAGGACGGTGGCCAGGGTGAGCGCGGCCAGCAGGAAAGGAAATGCCAGGAATATCTCGACGATGCGTTCGAAGACTTCATCCAGCCAGCCGCCCAAAAAGGCTGCGAGGGCCCCCAGCAGCGCTCCGATGATCACGGTGATCAGAGTTACCAGCAAACCGATTTTGAAGGCCGTGCGGGTGCCCCAAATTACTCCGTAAAACAAATCGTATTGCCCTTGCGTGGTGCCAAAAATATGTTCAGCGCTGGGCGGCTGCGGTTGGGCCGAATATCCGTACCGGGGGATATTATAGGGGTTGGTCGGATCGGCAGGAGGCGCCAAAACGGGCGCCAGGAGGGCGACCAGCGCAAACACGATCACCAACACAGCGCCTGAGATCGAGAGGGGGTTGACCAGCAAAGCTCGCAGCCAACGAGGCAGGCGCTCGCGCGGCGGCAGTTCCTCCTCTTCCCACCATGGCGTTACTTTGGATTTTGCAACTGTTTCCATACGTCGTCCCTTAATTCAGCCGGATGCGCGGATCGAGGAAAGCGTAGAGCACGTCCACCACCAGATTGGCGACCACGTACAGGGCAGCGATCAGGAGCGTCACGCCCAGAGTGGAAATGGCATCCAGGCTCAAGGCCGCATTGGCCGTGAACAAACCCATTCCCCGATAGTTGAACACCGTTTCCGTAATCACTACCCCATTCAGTAACCCGACCAGTAAGAGTCCGCCGATCGTTGCCACCGGGATCATCGCGTTAGGGCGGGCGTGGTTGTTGATCACCATGTGTTCAGACAGTCCTTTAGCACGGGCAGTGGTGATGTAATCCTGATTGAGCGCCTCCAGCATCGAAGAGCGCATCACCCGCAGGATCAGCGCCCAATCCACGTATGCTAGTGTCAAAGCGGGCAGAACCAGATGGCGTAAGGCATCCAGGAAGATGTCAAAACGTCCGTTCAGGATGGCATCAAAGGTCACCATGCCGGTATATTGGTGGAAGGCCGATGAGTACACGATATTATTCGCCCAATCAGAAAGGCGTCCCGGCGGGAACCATTGCAGATCGACGTAAAAGAGCATCAGCACGAGCAGGCCAAACACGAAAGTAGGGAAGGAATAGCCGATGATGCTGAAAAGTCGCGCTGCCTGGTCGATGATTCCATTTTGATGCAGGGCTGCCTGGATACCCAGCCAAATGCCAATGACCATGATGGGTACGAAACTCCAGATTGAAAGCTCGAGCGTAGCGGGAAAGTAGAGTTTGATGGCATCCATGACCGGCATCTGCGCCGTCTTCGACCAGCCAAGATTGCCGTGCAAAACCTCTTTCACCCAATTCCAATACTGAACGTAGATGGGCTTATCCAGGCCATAGGTATGGATGATTTGTTGCATAGCGGTTGCGGTTCTGGGAGGGGAGGATATATACAGTGTCGCCCTCTCAATGGGTGTGAGGGTGGATAACATTGCAAAGATAAGAACAGATATTCCAATTAAGACGATTGGCAGGATCAAAATTCGCCGAATGATGTAATTGATCATGGCGACTTCTCCGAAGAAATGACTGGATCGGGCGGGCGCCCCTCGCCCGCCCGATCGTTCTGAACCATCAGTCTCTCATTTCGAGAGGGAGTAGAAGTAATAACCAGGTGCTCCCGGATAGAGTGGATTGAAGTAGAAGCCTTTAACCCAGAGCTGCTGATATGAGCGGATTTGCGGTTGCACCACGAACAAATCCAACGCATTCTCGTAGGCCAGGTTCTGCAGTTGGGCGTAGATCGCCTGGCGTTTGGCTTGGTCGGTCTCCGTTACGCCCTGAAGGATGAGCTGGTCTAATTGCTTTTGCAGCGTTGGATCGAACGCCTGAGTACCCGAGTAGGTACCGTTGCTGGCCAGGAACGGCGTGGCCCAATCGTTCGGGTCATGGTAATCCTCCAGCCAGCCAATCATGTAGATCGGCAGGCGACCGGCAGTCTGGTCAGACAGTTCCAAGGGGAAAGGTTCACCGACCACTTCCAATTTGAACTTCGGGTTGACTTTGGCCAGGTTCTGCTGCAGGATCTCTCCTGCCACCTTGCGCTGGTCGTTGCCGGTGTTGTAGATGAACTGGACATAGAACCCGGTATCCCACACAGACTTGCCGTCGGCGGATTTCAGCGTGGAGGCTTTGAAGGAGTCGGCGCATTTCTGCAGATCGAAGGTGTAATGGGGCTGATTCGGATCATAGCCGATCTCACCAGATATGAAGGGGCCATACGCCTGTTGGGCTTCACCGTTGTAGACCTGCTGGATGTAGGTGTTCCAGTCGAAGCAGTAGTTGAATGCCTTGCGGATGTTGATGTCGCTGAAGAAATCCGGCGGGATGCCGTTTCCATCCAGCTTGCCGCTGCCCAGCTCCGCCGGGATGCCGCCGGTGGTGTTAACCTTCTGGGTAAAGAAGATATCGGCTGATTCTGGCGAGACCAAACCCTTGTATACTTTCAGCGTGGCTCCAGCGTTATTGGTGGGTGTGCAATTTCCACTAGCGTCGCAGGTCTGGGCCACCAGCGGATCTACCTGTGAGATGTATTGCGTGTCAACGTAAGCCATATCCAGGTCGCCGGTCTTGAGGCTGGCGAAGCGGGTGCCGAACTCAGGGATGGTCTTGATGATCACATTCTTCACCGCCGCCGGGCCAGAAGGACCACCATCCCATAACGGCTGCTTCAACCAGTAGTTGTCGTTGCGGGTCAGGTCGACCTCGGTGTTGGGCTGCCAGCGCACGAACTTATATGGGCCGGTGCCATTCATCTTATTGAACAGTTCGTCCTGGTTGGCCGCCGGGTTGTGGTATTTCTGAGCATCGGAGCACTTGCCGTCCCAGCCGCCCTGCTGGATTACCCAGGGCATACTGACAATCGATGCCCACGTACCGGTAAGAATTGGCAGCATGGGGCCATAGGGCTGCTTGAGATTCATCGTGACCGTACCCGCCTGATTGTCGAAAGTGATGGCTTTTTGGACTGCCTCGCAGGCGGCCACAAAGTTACCGCCGAACTGTTTTGTTACCACATCATCCTGGAAACTCTGCACGTTCAGGCCGAAGAAGGGCTGCAGCAAGATCCACTGCGGGCCGCCAGCGCGGTCCTGGATCATACCGCGCCAGAAGCTGTAAGCCACGTCCTGCGGAGTGAGCGGCTCTCCGTCGTGGAAGGTGACGCCCTGGCGGATATTGAACGTGTAGGTCTTGCCGTCCGGGGAGATCGTCCAGCTCGTCGCCAGCATCGGCACGTAATCGGAGTAGCTGTCCTTCTTCGGGAAAATAAGGGTCTCGTATACGTTAAAGATGACCAAGCCGCTGGCGGTATCGTAAGCCCAGGCTGGATCAAGCGATTGGGGATCCGAGATTTCGCCGTCGATCAGCGTATCCGGATTCTTAACCTGCGCGGCAGCGGATGTAGGCGCCGTCGTCGGGCCGCTGGTGGGCGCTTCGGTTGCCGTTGGCTGACCGACCGACGTCGCAGCCTCGGTGGGCACGCTGGTGGAAACGGCCGGCGTGGCAGCTCCACCGCACGCCACCAAGACCATAGATAGGATAACCATCGATGAGATGGTCAGCGTTAGATGCTTTGACGGAAATGACATCTCTTACCTCTCCTTTTGAAAGACGATCACCTGATACGTTTTCAGTAAATTTGCTCATGAGGGGCGGATGAGCAATTTCAGTCTATATCTACTGGATTAAGAGCGTCCTTATCTGAAAATAAAGCATAGCTTATGTAAATATTAAATACCTAAATTTTTCATTAAAAATCAACCTTGACATTTAGATAGGATTAATAAACCGTTGGGACGGGTGTAAGATGCGTTTCGATTAATGAGATGGGGTGGGTTAATTCGATGATTCTGGCTGTTTCTGGTCTTCTTTTCTTAACCACGAGAAAAACACATAGGTTAAAACAGCCATGTAAAACATGCCGCCAGGCATCCACATGATAAACCCGCTAACCTGTTGATCTTCGAGGGCGGTCAGGCCAAATATCTGCGGAGCCCTGGCGTAGGTGGCATAGAGCACTTGGGGCGAAAATACCAGAATACCGCCCAACACGGATGCCGGCACTGCTTCCAAGAACAGATACAACACTTGCGCCGGGCTGGGTAGCCGCGGCAGTTCGGCTTCTGATCCAAGCACCGGCCACCAGTTGAGCACGCCGAAGATTATGAAGGTCAGGTGCTCGAATATATGCAGGCTCTCGTTTTCCAATGTGGCCTGATACAGTTCCGGCAAATGCCAGATGAGAAAATCGAAATTAAACAGTGCGTAGGCGGCCACCGGAGCGGTCAAAAACCTGGCCGCTTTGAGCAGGTTTCGGTTCTGCAGGACAGGTTTGAAAAAACCCACCGGCAATCCCAGCAGCAGGAGCGGTGGAGCGACCAGCGTCAGCAGCAGGTGCTGGATCATGTGAGCGCTGAACAGGTATTCATCCCCAATTTCGTCCAGGGGTGAGAGCAGTGCCAGGAAGATCACCAGCATACCCGCGAGAAACCAGTAAACGCGGCCGTGAAATCCTTTCCACAGATTGCCCTTCCAGCCGCTTATTTGCCGCATTCGGATGAAATAGCCCGCGGTGACCAATACGATGCCGAGTATCACGCTGGGATACCAACTCCAGGCTGAAAGCAGGCTGCTTGGGGTTATTTCTGAGGATTCCACCGATTTATCCCCCTATTTCACATCCAGCTCTTGCGGTGAAAATAACGCTACCAGCGAGAAGATCAGCAAGATGCCCATCACCAGACCCATGGCGAAGACCGTGCTGAATATCCGCCGGTCGAAGCGCAGGTGCATGTAGAAAAGGGCTACCAGGGCAGCTTTCGCGAGGGTCAAGGGCAGCAAGAATAATAGGCGCGGCACGGGCAATTGCGTGACCAGGATCTCCAACCCAGTCAAGACGGCCAGGGCGATGAAAACTGCCAGATAATTGGGACGTTTGCGCTGGACAGACTCGCTCTCTTCCATGCTCACCCTCTCACAAGAGATAAATCACCATGAAAATAATGATCCATACGAGATCGACGAAGTGCCAGTACAACCCCACGAGCTCAACGGCAATATGATTCGTTTGGGTGATGCCGCCGCGGAAGGCGCGCGCCACCAGAAAACCAATCCAAATCACACCCGCCAGAACATGCGCACCGTGGAACCCGGTCAAGGTGAAGAAGGTTCCACCAAACAGATTCCTGCCCAGGGATAATCCATCCCGTGCGAGCAGAGTGAACTCTACCGCCTGACCGCTCAGGAAAAGCAGGCCCAGCAACGCTGTGGCGATCAGCCAGCGCCTCAATCCCTTTTGGTTGCCATCCTCTATGGAGGCCAGCGCGGTGACCATGGTCATGCTGCTGCAAATTAGAACAAAGGTGTTGAACGCTACCAGGGGTACGGAAAGTGACTCGTGCGGATATGGCCCCACTGTGCTGCGACCGCGCATGACAATGTAGGTGACAATCAGGCTGGAGAAGAAAATTGCCTCCGACGCGATCAGCGTCCAGATGCCCAGCTTGCGCGAGTCGATGCCCAGGGATGTCCTTGTAGACGGCTTTTGAGAGATGACTTTCTCCATCATCAGGGATTGCTCCTGCTTATTCAGGGATAGGCTGACGAACCCAGGTGATGATACCTGCGAATGCGATAGCAATTCCAACCAATATCACCGGCAATATATGGTAAACCAGTCCATAGGAAGCGCCGGCCAGGCCAAATGCAAGGATAATCGGTGAATAAGAATGCAAGTGAGCAGGTGGATGATCCCCCTCGGGAGGATCATACGGCGCGTCTGAAGCCATGGGCGCATGGGGCAGCCCGCTGTGGGCGGGTTTGAGGTCCCACGCTGGCCGTCGGCTGTGTACGGTGGGGATGGCATCGAAATCATGGGCCGGCGGCGGCGAGGAGACCGTCCACTCCAGCGTCTGTCCATCCCAGGGGTCTGCCCCTGAGGGCTCGCCGCGCACCAGGCTGACAATGAAATTGTAGAGGAAAATCAACATGGCTATGAGGATGATAAACGCGCCGATCGTCTCCAGGAAGTTCCAAATGGACCAGCCGTTGCCAGCGGTGTAAGTGTAAATACGCCGCGGCATACCCTCAAGTCCCAAAATGTGCATCGGGAAAAACGTCAGGTTGAAGCCGATCAGCATCAGCCAGAACTGTACCTTGCCGAGCGTTTCGTTCAGCAGTCGACCAGTGACTTTCGGGAACCAGTAAAACATGCCTGCAAAGAGGGCAAATACCGTACCCCCGAAGAGCACATAATGCAGGTGGGCGACCACGTAATACGTGTCCGTCACCTGAAAGTCGACCGGCACGACCGCCAGCGTTAATCCGCTCAATCCGCCGATCAAAAACATGGCGATGAATCCAACGGCGAACAAAAAGGCCGATTTCATATTAATGCGCCCGCCCCAGATCGTGGCAATCCAGTTGAAGATTTTGATGCTGGTGGGGACGGCGATAATGACGCTATCCAGGGAGAAAACTGCATCGGCAATGGGCGACATACCCACCGCAAACATGTGATGGGCCCATACGGTGAAGCTCAGGAAGCCGATGGCAATACCCGAGTAGACGATTGCTCCATAGCCGAAGATAGGCTTCCGCGAGAACACCGGAATCACTTCCGAGATAATGCCGAAGGCTGGCAAAATCAGGATGTAAACCTCCGGGTGGCCAAAGAACCAGAACAGGTGCTGCCAGAGCAACGGATCTCCTCCCTGAGCCGCCTGAAAGAACGGTCCGCTGAAATTCCGCTCGATGAACAGCAGGATTGAGTCTACCGCCAGGCTGGGCATGGCGAATAGGATCAGGAACATGGTCACCAGCACCTGCCAGACGAACAGCGGCATCTTTAACAGGCTCATACCGGGCGCGCGCATATTCAAGATGGTGGTGATGAAATTAATCGCCCCGGCGGTGGAAGCCACACCGGTCAGGATAATGCCCATTACCCAAAAGTCCATACCATGAGACGGCGAAAATTGTGTGGCAGTCAGCGGCGAGTATGCGAACCAGCCGGCGTCAGGAGCTCCGCCCAACAAGAACGAGCTGTACATCACCAGTCCGCCGAAAAGGAACAGCCAGTACGTCAGCGCGTTGAGGCGTGGGAAAGCCAGGTCGCGCGCACCGATCATCAGCGGCACCAGATAATTTGCGAAGCCCACCAGAATCGGCATGGCAAACAGAAAGATCATCGTGGTGCCGTGCATGGTGAAGATCTGGTTATATGCGTCCGGTGAAAGGAGCTTGTTTTCCGGTCGGGCCAGTTGGATTCGGATCAGCAGGGCTTCGATTCCCCCGGCCAGAAAGAAGACCATCGCAGTGATCACATACAAAATGCCGACATCCTTGTGGTTGGTTGTGGTCAACCAACGCACCAGGCCTCCTTCGTATGATCTCGGCAGTGGTAACGCCTCAGAAGTAGTTGCCATTCTTTCTCCAAATTATTTCAGGCTGTCGAGAAATGCGACCAGTTGGTTGATTTCGTCCTGTGAAAGGTGCAGGTTCGGCATTAGACTCCCCGGTTTCATCGCCTGGGGATCTTTAAGCCATTGAGCCACGTTCTCAGGGGTGTTTTCGAAAGAATCTCCTGCAAAGTATTGTCGGCTCGCAAAGTGGGTCAGGTTTGGACCAACCTTCCCTTGCGCATTGGTGTTGTCAATCGTGTGGCAGCCAATGCATGGGCCATTCATGAAAGCCTGCTCTCCTTGGGCAGCCAGGCCGGTCATCTGCGGGACAGGCGCCTGCATCTGCTTCACCCAGGCTTGAAACTGCTCGGGAGTATCGACGATGATGCGCAAGCGCATCAAGGCGTGTTCGGCACCACAAAATTCGGCGCATTGGCCGTAATATTCTCCGGTCTTGGTTGCCAGAAACCAGGTTGTGTTATTGTGGCCGGGGATGACGTCCGTCTTGCCAAAGAGCTGAGGGACCCAGAAGCTGTGGATCACGTCTACGGATGCGAGGCTTACATTGACCGCTACGCCCACTGGAACGTGCATCTCATTAGCCGTGACGATGCCGTATTCAGGATAGTCAAACTCCCACCACCATTGATGGCCCACTACGTGCACTTCCATCGGTTTGCCGCTCTGCCCGGTGAAGGGGTTTACATAGGTTTGAGGCTGATAAGCGACCGCGCGTAAAGTTGGAATGGTCAGAATGAAAACGACCAGCAGAACGGTCGCTGGCAGGAGCGTCCAACCGATTTCAAGCGGCTGGTTGCCTTCGGTTTTCGATGGTTCACCTTTTAGGGAGCGACGGCTGTAATGGATCGAGGCGTAGATGAGCATCCCCTCTACGATGACGAACACTGCTGCAGCAATGGAGAAGGTCAGAATAATGAGGTTGGATATTTTCTGTGCGCTGGTGGAATATGGCAATAACATCGAAGGCGAGCCGGCGCAGCCGGCCAACAAAATTGCCCCCATACTGGCAAGCGCCAATGCCAGGCGAAGGCGTTTTCCGCCCTTCCGGGGATGGCTCGTATCTCCCTCCATGTTCACCTCGAATAATGATTTATGCGCCCTCATTCCAGTGGACAAAGCTCGGGCTGCATCAGGAATCAATCTCGCTGTGGCGTGCAATCCACCCCAAAGGGCGCACGGGCCTGTGGATCGGGGACCAATGGGTTTTTACCAGGGTATTATTCCCCTATCCAGAGGTAGCCCTGGCATTATCCCACAATCCATACCCTAATTAGTATATTCATTATAATCGATTTTGACCTTATGTCCACCTTAAAGAGCCAGTTTGTTGTCGAGTAATTTTTCTGTGGCGGAAACCAGTTATAATTGATAAAGGTTCGGGATCAAAAGGAGAGATTTATATGCAAAAGGTCGCCGTTGTGACCGATAGTTGCGCGAGCATACCTGAAAAATTGCTCGCCGGGTTGAATATACACACGGTAGCTTATTACATTCACAGGGGGCAGGAGGTCCTACGCGATCTGGTGACGATCCAGCGGGATGAATTCATCCGCTGGCTGATGACGGCGACCGTTCTACCGACCACAGCCAGCCCTGGGCCGGGGGATTATCTATCCACATACGAACGGCTGATTGAGGAAGAAGGCGCAGAGGAGATCATCAGTATCCACATGACATCCAAAGGAAGCGGAGCTTACCAGGCGGCCATGGCTGCCAGGCCGATGCTTTTGGAGAAATTTCCCAAAGTGCGCATAGACATAATAGACACCCTGAACGTCTCGATGTGTCAGGGTTGGATGGTGATCGAAGCCGCTCGCATGGCGCTGGCTGGCTTGCGTCTATCGGCAATTTCGGAGCAGGTGAGGAACATGATTCCGATCGCACGTATGCTGCAGACCGCCGACACGCTCAAGTATCTTTACATGGGCGGCCGGATTGGAAAAGCGCAGCGGTTGCTCGGCACCTTGCTGAATGTAAAACCTGTTGTAGGTATGGAGGATGGCGTCATCGTCCCCCTGGGCGTGGCGCGCAGCCAGAAACGCGCCTGGCAGATGATGGTAGATATGGTCGAGGCGGCGGTAGGGAAAATGGGCCGCATTCGCATATCCTTTGTGCATGCCGGTGCTCACGAGGAGATCCAAAAGCTCAAGGCTATGGCCGAGGAACGGCTGAATTGCGTCGAATCTTTGATCGCGGAATTGTCTCCTGCACTGATGGTGCACAGCGGTCCGGGTACGACCGGATTATGTTACTATCCGGTGAGTGAGTAGGCCACATCGTCATGGAGGGTCATCGAACGGACGCTTCTGAAAAAAAGAGCGGTGAGACCTGGGATGAGATTGGCAGCCAGTTGCGATCTTTGGGGGATAGCCTGGCGCGTGTATTCCGCACCGCCTGGCAGGATGAGGAGAATCGAAAGCGCTTAGAGGAGATGCGCACAGGCCTGGAAGCGATGATAGCAAGCGTGAACCAGGCCATTCGCGAGACGGCTCAATCGGAAGAAGGGCAGCAGGTAAAAGAAGAGGCTGAGAATACCGTCCGAAAGCTGTATCAGGTCGGCCAGCAGACTTTTCAGGAAGCGCGCCCGCATCTGATCTCCGCATTGCACCAATTGAATGATGAGTTGCGCAAAATGGTCGATCGTATGGAGGGGGAGGGAAAATAAGTGCACCGGCATTTTGTGGTATGATACCATTGACGCCGGGCGAAACCCCGGCTTTTTCAAGCCGCGCGTATCTTGTGTACGAAGAGCGAAAATTCTCTAGAAAATGACTGAAGAAATACTCGCTGGCCAGCGAGCGGCGTGGTCCCTGGTGAAAAAATTGGCGGAAGGGGACGCCGGCGAGGTTTACCTGGCCGAATCCTTGATCGAGCACCGCAGTGCGATCGTAAAGCGCGTCAACAGCAAGTCCTTTGGCAGTGACGCGCTGCGCCAGGCTTCTCAGATCGCCGCCGAGGGGCAGATCCTTCGCACGCTCCACGCCTATTTGAATCGCGATCGGCGCCTCGGCGTGATGGTGCCGGCGGTGCTGGATCAAAACAAGCCGGAGAGTTTCTACCGCGAGCGCACCTTTATCGTGCTCGAACAAGCCCCTGGATTTGACTTAGACACCTTGCTGCGCATCAGCCGTTCAGGTTTTTCTTCAAAAGAGGTCAATGAACTTAGCGCTCCGGCTGATCAACGCGCCTTCCTGGTGAATATTCAGTCAGCAGGCCAGGTGCCAGAACGCCTCATCCTGGAAATTATCCGCCGTGTGTATCACCTGCTGGAGAGTATCCATCAGGCGCGGTTGGAGATTCCAGAGGGGGATGCGCGGGGCGTCCTGTGGAATGACGTTAAAACGGGCCACATGTTCTGGGATGTGCGCTCCGGCAGACTGACCCTTGTGGATTGGGGCAACGCCCAATGGCTCGATGCGGACGGACGTACCCTGGATCGCCAGCGCTTTGCCAGTGAGGATTATGCCCAATGGCTGGATGAGATGGGCCGCTATTTAACCATCGCCGCTCCAGGGCTGATGGAACGTCTGGGCTGGCCGCCTCCCAACGGTAACGACCTGCTCGATGAAGCTGGTCTGGCTGCGCTGATGCAGCGGGTAGATGAGGAACTTGCGTCGACCGACAACGAGCTCCAGGCAGCCCGCGATGCTGAGATCGGATTGTTGCAGCCCGATGACGACGGCCGTTTCTCTTTCGACCAGCTCGACCAGGTGCACGATCGCATTCTCGCCCTTGGAGAGCTGCCGGATTATGCTGGCGCCTTACGCTCCGCCTCATCCGCTGCTGTTTTAGCCCTGCGCCAGGGAAATCTCGAGAAGTTGAGCGAAATATGCCGTTGGGCCGCTCAATTGCCCATCGAAAGCCCGGTGCCGTGGCCGCTCATCGAACGCTTGAGCGCTCTCGCGCAAAGCGAACTTGGGGAGAGCCGCGACGGCTTGCTGGAAAGCATCCAATGCGCCATCGCGCAGGACTGGAGCGGTTCTTTGTGGAAATTAATCGAGACCACCCGGCGCGGAGACCAACCCACCTGGTGGTATGAGGTCAGTTCCGTCCTCCGCCGTCAACAGATCGGCGTGGATGGCGATGCCATTCCCCCTTTTCTGGCTGCGAAACGGGCTTACCTGGCCTTGCAGGCTCATATACAGGAGCTTCAAGATGGTAAGGCCAAGGAAACGGATGGAGAAACTCTCCAAAAAGCCAGGCGCCTCGCCCGTCGCCTGCAAAAAGAAGTGCTGCCTAATTGGTCTTCGCCGGATCCAAGCCCGCCGCATTCCACCCTGGCCTATGCCGATGTGTTCGATGTGCTGGAGGATCTGGGCGAACTTCTACCGGAAGCACAACGTACACTGGCTTCCACTTTACATCAGCCCAAAATGCAGACTCAGCTTGCATTAGACGCCTGGGAGCGCCAGGATTTCGTCTCCGCCTGCTCTGCCCTGCGCTGGATCATCCTGTGGGATCCGGATCGTCGGCGGGTGTTGCGCGCCGAGATGGCCATCCAGGCTGCACCTGGCTGGTTGAAGAAGCTGCACACTGGGCCGCAGAAAGGCGCCGCCTTGCTTGAGTATGTCACCGAGCTGGAATTCGAGGGCCGTGAGCTGCGCAATCAAGTTGGGCCAGCAAGCTGGTTGGATGACGCCCTGCAGGGCCTCGCCAGTTTGCGAAAGGGTATTTGGCCGACCGATTTGCTCACCCGAAAACCGCAATTGCTTCGTGAGATGCCCTGGCTAGCGCAATTCGAGCGCGCTGAGCGCATCCGCTCGATTGCACCGGAAAGAGCGGCCGAGCAGGAATCGCCAGCGGCTGGAGCTATTTTGGCACTGCGCGGCGTACATGAATGCGAAATTGGTGCGCAGGGGGACCTGATTTTCGGCCCTGCGCTGGATGAGTGGGCTGCCGAGGCGCGCGGTTCTTCAGCGCGGGTATATCAGGGCAGGCTGCATTATGGCAGCGGGCAGTTTCGCAACGCGGCCTTGAAATTAATGCGCGTAGATAAAGCAGACTACGCTCAATCCCTCTTTCACGATGAAGCCGAGCTGCTCGTTTTATTACAGGACATCCCCGGCGT
Source organism: Anaerolineaceae bacterium (assembly GCA_034435955.1). GTDB lineage: Bacteria > Chloroflexota > Anaerolineae > Anaerolineales > Anaerolineaceae > DAOTWA01. Next base: position 93,725 of record DAOTWA010000027.1, read on the forward strand.
GGTATCCCTCCACGAGTGCGGTTTCATCCGTTTCGCGGATGGCCGTTCTTTGCCGGATCAAGGTGAAGGCGGCGAGCCTACAGGTCAGGCCGTGCGCATGGGGATCGATTGCATACAAACTTTCCAGACCCAGATCAATGAGCGGGTCGAAGAGGGTTGGGTGCCCTATTTAGCGGTCGAGGAGAAACGTCGCCAGGACAATTTGCTGTTGCTATGCGATGCAGGCGTCAATCACGGCCAGTTCCTGCCGGTTCCCATCCTGCTGGAAATGTCCATCCAGATTTGTGATGTCCTCCAAGCTGCCCATGAGCGCAATGTGGTCTACCGAGATCATAAAATATTGCATTATTACTGGCAGGAAGAGACCAACGGCATATACCTGATCGATTGGAACGTAGCCCGATTGTACCGGGACGGTCTGGCTGACCTGGATCGCCAGATGGATCTGGTCCAGTTTGGCGCCCGCGGTCTGCACCACATTTTGACCGGCCGGGCGGCGCCCGGCGCCTTGCCTCTTGGCCCCACTCGCCCGGAGGAGATCGAGCAGGCGGCCCGCTCGTACACCGCCCAGTGGACTTACGATGACCGGCGGCTTTCGGCCGAGATACGCGAAATCCTCGAGCGCGTTCTCGCCGGTGATTACGTCAGCGCCGCAGATTTGCGCGACGACCTCAAGCTAGCCTACATGCATTTATCAAACAACTATTGAACGAGCGATTCTAAATGAATCAGGATGCGCCCATGAGCCTATCAAATCCGTTGATGGAGCAGGCTGCCCGCCTTCTCTCCCTGGAAAAGCCCCCCATCTCCGAAATTCGCAAAGCGATAGTGGAACTGGACGAGTACATTAATTCGGCAGAATTTCAAAACCTGAGCATGGAAGAGCGCATCCAGGTGCAGAACGCCTACCAGAATTTGCGCAGCGTTAGTCGCGGCGAGAAACCCTCCGCGAAGGCGGGTGAAGAAATCGTGGCGATCGAGGCTGAGGCGGGGCAGGATGGCGCTGCGCCGGTGCGCGAAAAGACTGAACCGCAGCCTTCCGAGCACAATCCCTACGCCGAGCGTCTCATGGAAGAGGCGGAGAAGTTATTTTATGGCGGCCGCTACGCCGAGGCGATCAAGCTGTACGACCAGATCTTGCAGATTGAGCCGCGCTGGGAGCGCGCACATGAGCACCACAGCGAATCTGAGAATTATTTGCGCACCGGCTACATCCCTTCGGTCGCGCTTCCGGCGGAGGCTGCAACGGCTTTCGGAAAGGCGCAGTCGGCCGCCCGTTTGGGGCGCTACGAGGATGCCATGCTTCTACTCAACCGCGCCCAGGGCTATCTGCGCGAACTGGGCATCCAGCGCTGGCAGGAGGGTCAGGAATTTGAGCAGAAGCTGCAACAATACATCGATGCCGCCTCGGTCTATAACGAAGGCCTGCAGCTCTTCCGGCAGGGAATGATCGATGAGGGGATTGACAAAGTCGAGGCTGCCGCCCACGCCACCGGCTTGCCAAAGTACGAGGAAAAATTGCAGAGCCTGCAAAAGGCGCGCAACAGTATTCAATCGATTGCTGAGATGCTCAATTCTGGCGTTTTCGAGCCTAAAGCCATTGCTCAGGCGCGCAGCGTTCTGGATGGTCTGTTGATGGAATACGGCGAAAGCCCTTCTTTGCTGAAGCTTAAGAGCCGTCTTGAGGCGGTGATCCCTACAATCGTCGAGCCGATGAAGGATCAAATCCAGAACTTGAAACGCCAGGCCGACCAGGCTCAAACCATCGAATCGTCCCGCGAGAAGATCTTACAAGCCCGTCAGATTCTTGATCAGGCGCGCAGCCTGGGTTATCGCGACGATACCTTTGATCATCTCCAGGCCGAGGTGGATCAGAGCATCCAGGACCTGCAGCGCCTCCAGGACGAGCTTCATCAGGCCGCCACGCTGTATAACACCAGCCGATCCTGGCCGGCCGCCGCGTCCAAGCTTAGCCAAGAGGTGCGCGCCCGTTTTCCGAACGATCCGGGCGTGGTTACGCTGACGCGCAATCTGTCCTCTTACCACGCCACTCTAACCGGTTTGAAAGCGGCTGGCGGTATCGCCGGCATTGCCGTCATCATTCTCCTTCTGGTCTTGCTGGCCGGACGGGTGCGCGCCTTCGTCGTCTCGCTCCAGCCCACGGCTACGCCGACGCCCACTATGACCGCAACGATTACCCCCACCCTTACCCCGACGGCAACCATTACTCCCACGCCCCGGCCAACGCCTCTCCCGAGTGCAACGGCCACGCCGCTCACCGGAGTGGTGGCGCGTACGGTTTATGTGCGCAACGGGTGCTATGAGACTTTCCCTGCCATAGGCCAGATTCCGGAGGGTTCGACGGTGCGCTTCTTGCCCTCGGAGCGCAGATTTGACAATTTGAATCGGGAATGCCTGCTGGTGGAATACGATGCCGGCCCCAAGACAGTCATCGGCTGGATATTAATTGCCGATTTGGGTCAGTGATCCGGGGCGAGTCTGTCAGCCGCAGCCACGTATAACTGCGCATAGCCAATACCACATAACGATTCATTAAGGTACAACTTCAAACCAACTCACACCACCGTCAGCCGTCTTGTACAGGCCCGACCGCAACTGACAAACAAAACCCCCATTTTGCGCTGATGTTGAAATCGTCGGGGAGGGTTTCGACCCGCTGCAACTCCCAGATTGGATCTGCGCCCAACCGTCCATGCTGTCTTCGAAGGACAAACTTACCACACCCTGCGGAAGACCATTCGGCTGGAAGGAAGTGATGTGAAACCCCTGCAGCTCGATGCGATACAGTCTGGGACTGTCCGGATTAGCTAAAACCCACGCGCCCTGTCCGGCTGTGCTGATCTGCACCGGGCCGTATGGAGCCTCTCCACCCGCAAGCCGGATCGTACCTTGATTTGACCAGGTCAATCCGCCGTCCTGGCTCGTGTAAAGCTCGATGCGCGGGTTGATTTCGTCTGCCACCGTGGCAGCGATAATTCCGTTCCCGGCATTGTCGTAACTTGGCAGGCTGTAGAATACCTTTCCCGCAGGAGCCTGGTGGTCGTCCACCAATTGAATGGCCGTCCAGTTTTGGCCGCCGTCCGCAGTCATGTACAGGTCGTGCCCTCCAGGACCTCCAGACAACCATCCGCGTTGCTTATCGATGAATTTGATCCGTCCGGCCGCCGGTAGATCTATGCGCTTCCAGCTCTTACCTCCGTCCCCGGTGGAGAGCAATGAGCCCAGGCTGAAGTTTGCCCCCGATGCCAGCTTCACCGCCAGCCAGCCAGTGTTTGTATCGGCGAAGCTGAGAACCATGTCCTGGATCTCTTCAACGGGGGGCAGCAGCGCTGGAGCGATGCTCAGCTTATGCCAGGTTTGTCCCGCGTCGCCAGTGGAAGCCAGCTCGAGAGACGCACCGTCTTTCGCATATCGCACCAGCCAGCCCTGCCGGGCATCCAAGAAGAAGCTATCCAATACCGGGCCGCTCGAAGCTTCGGAAGGGGTCTTGTCCAACCAACTCTTGCCTCCATCCTCCGTCCTGAGGAGGCGGCCGTTCATCACGCTCCATGCAATGTCACTCGAGAGCGGCTGTACATCCTCGACCTCAATCGTCTGAGTAGTCGGAGCGAGTTGGACTGTACCAGTGGTAGGAGTGGCGGTGGCGGGCAGAAACGCCACCTGCTCCCCATCGGCGACATCATTATCGATCCCGTAAATCGTGTCCCCGCCCCAGCTTTCGTTGTGATCGCCCGTGTACTGGCGGAGGCGCCGGTGCTGCCAAAGCGTATCAATCAAGCAGGTAAGACCATAAGGGCTTGCGTTTGGGTCGTATTGATACTGACCGTTGATCTTGTACCATATGGCCGCCCATACGTCGTCAGGTTTGTTTTGGATGGTATCGAAATCGTACAGGAATGAGCTGCACGTGCCTCCGTATACACCCGCTTTCGCGCCCAGCTCGTGAAGTTTTTGCACCCATCCGTTGATGAAAGATTTTACGGGCGTGCGGCAGCTCGTGGTATAGGTAGATGAATAGGAATAGCCCTCAAGATCGTAATAAATGATTGTATCCCCGGCAAGACCAAAACTTGCGGCAGCCTGATAAGCCGCAGCGGCCTCACTCCGGCCTTGATTGTAAGCCTGGGTCGGATCGGAACTGAATTTCACACGATAATTCGTGCACGGCGCCTGCGGGCCGACCCAGGTGGGCACAAACCACCAGCCGATCTGGCTGGCTGATTGCACGTACGATGCTGTCAACCCCTGGCAGTGGGAGGCCATCATTGACCCGCCCATATATAAATTCATGAAATAATACGGACTTTTATTCCACCACACATTCAGATCATACAGACTGGGATAACCGCATACGTCGAAACCCTGCAGATTGCTCGATACCACCGTCAGGGCCATTAGACCGCCTGGCGCCGGCTGTTTGAAAATAATCGGGAAATACAGGGGGAAATACAGGACTGAGGTAGGCATTCCCGAGAGGCTTATTGCATATCCAGAGCCAATCTGAGCCAGGCCTGCCATACTGGTTACGCTAAAAGCAATGGCAATCAGGCGGACCAGCGCCTTTGCCCCTTGTCTGTTTGTTGGTTGCATTGAACGATTATCCTTTTACCGATATCTGGAGATCTCTGGGGATTATAACCGGAATTGCGCATCTCCCCGTTTGTCCAGATTGGTTATCCATGTTTCCAAACTCGGTGCAAACGCCATGCCCACTCCTTCATTCAGACGTGAGAATCTCATTAATGTTCCCATCCAAAACCGCGAGACCGATTCGAAAACGGATATCCACAGATTGACCATTAATATAACGAAACGGGTATAATAACGGCAAATAGTTTTTACCTGCCCCCAAATGAAACGCCGTCGCCGAGCGGGGATTTAGCCTTAGCGGGATTGTGCATATGTCCAAACCTGTATTACTGGTAGTGGATGACGAGCTTCAGGTACTGAACGCCGTCGAACGCGACTTACGGGCACGTTTCGGGGATGAATACCGCATCACCAAGGCTTCCTCAGGTCGGGAGGCATTAATCGCCGTTCAACAGTACCAGCGCAGAGGGACGCCCCTGGCGCTATTCCTCGTGGATCAACGCATGCCCGGTATGGCCGGGATTGAATTTTTAGCTGAGGCCAGAAAATACTACCCAGACGCCCGTAAAGTCCTGCTTACCGCCTACGCCGATACCCAGGCTGCTATCCAGAGCATCAACCAGATTGGGCTGGATTACTACTTGATGAAGCCCTGGGAGCCACCCGAAAACAACCTGTATCCTGTGCTCGAGGATCTCCTCAGCGATTGGAAGGCCCATGCCGTCTTTCCTTATGAGGGCATCCGCGTAGCGGGAACGTTATGGTCCTCGACCTCACATGCCGTCAAAGATTTTCTCTCCCGCAACCTGATTCCTTATCAATGGCTCGATATTGAAGCCAATCCCAAGGCGCTTCTGATGGTCGAAGAAGCGGCCGGCGGAGACCACCGCCTGCCGGTTGTATTCTTCCCTGATGGCAGCTTTCTGATCCAGCCCACCATAAAAGAGCTCGCCGAACGTATCGGCATGCAGACGCTCCCTTCCCAGCAATTTTACGATCTGGCGATCATCGGCGCCGGGCCCGCCGGACTGGCCGCCGCCGTTTATGCTGCCTCGGAGGGCCTGCGCACCATCATGATCGAGCGTCAGGCGGCCGGAGGACAGGCAGGCACCAGCGCCCGCATCGAGAATTACCTTGGCTTTCCAAATGGACTGAGCGGCGCCGACCTAACCCGCCGCGCAGTGGCTCAGGCGCGACGCTTTGGCGCAGAAATCATCACGGGCGATGAAGTCACCGCATTAAAAGTCGGAGATACGTATCGATCAATCGAGCTAGCTGGCGGCGCGGAGATCAATTGCTACGCGGTCCTGATTTCAACCGGCGTCGACGTGCGACGCCTCGAGGCCCCTGGCATCGAGAAGTACACCGGCGCAGGGGTCTATTATGGCGCCGCGATCACCGAAGCCGCCTATTACCGGGACAGGGACGTTTTCGTCGTCGGTGGAGCCAATTCAGCCGGGCAGGGCGCTGTTTTCCTCTCCCGCTATGCGCGTAGTGTTACGATGCTCGTGCGCGGTAGCGCTATCGAACCAAGCATGTCTCAATATCTGGTCGATCAGCTCCGGGCCATCGAGAACGTCAAAATTTTTCTAAACTGTGAAGTCTCCGCCGCTGAAGGAAACGAAAAGCTGGAGATCATCCGGGTGAGGAATATCTCCACCGGCTCGGAGGAAAATTACCCGGCTGCCGCCATATTCATATTCATAGGCGCGGTGCCGCGCACGGAGCTGGTAGCTGGATTGGTCGAGCGTGATCCGGCGGGTTATATACTCACCGGCACGGACCTGTTTCGCGGCGGCGCCTGGGTCAAAGGCTGGCCGCTGAAACGCGAGCCTTTCCTCCTCGAAACGAGTTGCCCGGGCATCTTCGCCGCTGGAGATGTGCGCAGCGGATCGATCAAGCGCGTCGCCTCGGCTGTCGGCGAAGGCGCCGTGACCGTTGCATTCGTCCACCAATATCTCAAGACTGTTTGAGCCAGCATGGCCGAAGAAGCCTTCGAATTTCTTCGCAAGGTCCCCTTGTTCGCCGATCTGTCCGACGAAGATCTGCAAGCGCTCTGTCAGATGGTGGATGTGATATCCCTCCCGGAAGGCCAGATGCTCTTTTCCGAGGGAGATTTGGGTAAACATGCCTATATCGTGAAACAAGGCCAGGTTGAAGTATTTAAGACCCTTGACGGCAAGCGTGTTCAACTTGAGATACATCAACCCGGCGCGGTGATCGGCGAGATGGCCCTCCTTGAATCGGCCCCACGCAGCGCCAGTGTGCGGGCCGTCAGCGACAGCCGGTTAATCGCCATCAATCAAGATGAGTTCGCAAAGCTGTTGAACGCTCATCCTGGGGTGACTCTCACGATGCTCCATACGGTTACATCCAGGCTGCGCTCCATGGAGCTGATGCTCGGCCAGAGTGAGAAGCTGGCTGCCCTGGGGACTTTTACTGCTGGCATCGCCCACGAGCTGAATAATCCCGCTGCGGCGGTGCAGCGCGGCGCTGGCCAGTTGACCGACGTGGTTTCTCGCCTCCAGGCAGCTCAGACGGACTTGCTGCGCTTGAGCCTCTCTTCTGATCAGATCGATTATCTCCACAAGTTGGTTGAGCGCGCCCGCCGGTCAGCCCTCGCCTCTGACGACCTGGACGCACTGACGCGTAGTGATCGCGAAGCCAGCCTGGAAGCCTGGTTGAGCGATCATCGCCTGGCGGACGCCTGGGAATTATCGCCCGTACTGGTGAATCTTGACTTCGACGTTTCCTCGCTTGGCGAAATGGCCGCCGTTCTTCCAGAGACACACCTGCCCCTATTTCTGCGTTTCACCGTCGAAAATTACAACCTGTTCAGCCTGCTACATGAGATCGGGCAGGGAGCAAGCCGCATGCACGACATCGTGAAGGCCCTCAAGTCTTATTCCTACCTGGACCAGGCGCCAGTTCAGGAGGTCGACGTCCACGAGGGCCTGAATGATACCCTGGTTATCCTGCGCCATAAGATCAAGGATGGTATTCGGATCCAGAGAGAGTACGATCCATCCCTACCGCGCATTCAGGCCTATGGCAGCGAGCTCAACCAGGTTTGGACGAACCTGCTCGATAATGCTATTGATGCCGTGGCGGGAAAAGGGAGTATCCTTATCCGTACTGCTCATGGTGGGGAAAGCATTCAGGTGGAGATCGAGGACGATGGCCCAGGTATTCCGGTTGAGATCCAATCCCGCATTTTCAACCCCTTTTTCACCACCAAACCCCTGGGTAAAGGCACCGGCCTCGGGTTGAATATCAGCTACAACATCGTTCACAAGCATCGTGGTGATATTCATGTTGAATCCCGCCCAGGCAGGACGGTTTTCCAGGTCAGACTGCCAATAGATTTCGAAAAAGCCGCCTGATTTGCTATAATGGTCATGGATTTACTGCCAGGCGGCTGTGATGCACATTCCCTTAAAACTGTATAGTGCGCTGGCATTTGTGGGTCTCGTCATCCTGTCATCATTCCCTTTCCACAGCAGCTCGAAATTTTCGCCTGAAACCCCGGCGGTGGTTTTACCAGATCAGCCTCTGGCCAACCCCGCTTCAACGCCGGCGACTGTCCAAAATGGTGAATATAAATCTTACCTGCCTCTTATCGAGAAAGGGCGGGCTTTCTATGTTTCCCCGAGCGGCAGCGATGCAAATCCTGGAACCCTGACCCAGCCCTGGAAAACGATCAAAAAAGCGGCCAGTGTGGTGCTCCCGGGAGATACCGTCTATGTTCGTGGAGGCGTGTACACCGAAACAGTGGTCATCTCGAGGTCAGGAAGCGCCGAAAACCCAATCCAGTTTCTCGCTTACCAGGGTGAGAAGCCGGTGGTTGATGGAAATTACGTCCGGCCGGGAATGGGCAATGGGTTGATCAACCTGGACGGTGATTGGATCATTCTCGTCGGCTTCGAAGTGCTCCATTCTCAGGATGCCGGCGTTAAGCTGTACGGCCGACATAACACGGCCCGTAATATCTACGCCCACCATAACCGCGGCGCCGGCATCTTGATCCAGGGGGATTATGGCACGGTCGAAAACAGCCAGATCTGGCGAAATTCATTCGAGGAAAATGGTAGCCCCAGAGGCGGCACCGGTTTGAGCGCTGCGCGGGATGAAAAGGACGGCATTACCGATTATGCCGTGATGCGCGGAAACATCATCTGGGAAAACGGTGGGGAGGGCCTCTCCTCGTTTCAGGCCAATCAGATCCTCATGGAAGGCAATATATCCCATGACAATATGACGGTCAACATTTACATTTCCGATTCGACCAACGTGCTCTGCCAGCGCAACTTTGTCTACAATACCCCCGGTTTCACCATCGGAGACCGTCCTGCCGTCGGCATCGGCATGGGCGATGAGAAGCAAAACCCGGCCTCATCCAATATCACCATCATCAACAACATCGCTTATGGAAACAACCATAATTACTGGTGGTGGCAGGGTGCATCGGGCTGGGGCATGAATAACGTCCTGATTGCCAACAATACGTTTGTGAACAGCACCGATTGTTGCAGCGTCATCATCGACAACTATCAGGGCGCTCCCATTAGCAATGTGCGTTTTCAAAATAATATCGTAGAACAGGACAATAGTCTGGCTGTAATCAATGTGTGGAAAAGCGCGGGCCTGACTTTTTCTAACAACCTGTGGTCGAAAACACCCTGGAGCGTTGCCGCGGGACAGGGTGATGTCGTGGCAGCACCTGGGCTGGTGAAGAGCGGCTCACCCGACGACCCTGACTGGTTCAAACTGACCGCTTCGTCAGCGGCCATTAACAAAGCCTTATCCCTTCCCAACGTACTGGTCGATTATTTCGGGAATTCCAGGGGGAATGCCCCGGACATCGGCGCCGCCGAATACGTCAGCGGAAAGTAGGAACTCA
>DAOTWA010000028.1:0-58180 GCA_034435955.1 Anaerolineaceae bacterium
CTGGTCGACAAACACCAGGTCGTGATTGTCGCTGAGCGAGGATGGGAATTGCTGCCCCTTGGCGGCGTCTTCAGTCGCTGCGCCGCCCGGCCCGCCGGCCAGATAAAAAATCGGATCGGGCGCCGGGTTTGGGCTTTGGGCCTTGATCACCGCCACGCGCAGGTCGATCATGCGCCCGCTGCGCGCGGCGCGGTCCTCGTACACCCGCAGGACGCCGCACAGCGCGCGCGTGCTGCCCAGATAGCAGGGCTGCAGGTCAATCGACGGTTTGGCGGTAGGGCGGGGTAATGCGGTTGGGCTGGGCGCTGGCGTTGCGCTGGATTGTGGAAGCGGCGCGGCCGGGCTGCCGCAGGCGGTTGAAATCGTCGCCAGAATCAGCAGGACGATGAATGCCTGGATCTTACATGTTTTCATGGCAACCCTTAGCCTTGAAAAAAACCCAGCATCTTCTCGTTGACCACATCGGCGGCCGTCACCTGGGCATTGTGATTGGCATTCGGGACAATCTCGGCGATTAAGCCGGGCACCCATCGGGTCGCTCGCCGTATAGCATTCTCGGGTCTGTAAATCACTTCATGGTCGCCGATCAAGAGCAAAATGGGCATCTGTATCTTTCGCAACTCGTCGTTCGTGAAGACCGGAGGGAAAATGCGGTTGCGCGGATGACCGGCAACATTGCGTATCCTTCTCAACTGTGCCGGGCGCTCCTCTTCAGGGAAATCCTGCCAGATCCATGCAAATGCCCGGTGGGCAAAACGAACGAGATTCAGTCTATCCCCCATCCACGCGGGTGTGAACAGGTAGATGCCCCTTGGAAGCATGAGGTTCCAGTAAAATGGCCACATCTGAACGAATGTTGCCGCCGGGCTGATCAAAACCATTTTCTTGATCCTCTCAGGATCACTGATGGCGAAATTAAAAGCGATGCAACCCCCAAGTGAATTACCAATCATATAGGCACTGTCGATCTGCAAGCCGTTGAAGACTTCTCTCATCCAGGCAGCGAAATTCTCGCGGAAATGACCCTTGATTGGATGGGTGACAAGGCTTTTCCCCTCCTCACCGATCACATCGACGGCGTATGTGCGGTAAGATTGGCTCAGCGCGCCTACGTTCTTATACCACTGGACGGCGCCGCTGCCCGAGGAATGGAGCAGTACCACAGGCGGGTTCTCTGGCGAACCGCTGACAATCACGTGGGTCGCACCGAAGCGGGTAGGGATATAGACCTCATTGAATGGGACAGGCCACGACTGGAGCACAGCTTCATAGGCGGCATAGTACTTCGCTTCATCTTCGGGCGAACGAAAAACAGATATTTTTCCTGGCAACGCGTTGTTGATATTCATAGCCCACCCTGACAACTTAAGAAACTCTTGCCGGCCGTCTTCCACGGCCTGCGAACAGTGGACAGGGACTATTCGCAGGCAGGAATTGTGCGATGTTTACCTGATTTCGGTTGAAGTAACTTCACTCATACTACTATACACTCCTTTTCAATTCCAGTGGGCGCGTGAGGGCTGCTTGCACGACAACAGCGCCCAGACGATACGGTCAACGATCCCCGCGGAGTACAGGTCGGCGGAGACATCGCCAAACAAGCGATCGACCGTTTCTTCTGCATGAAACAGCAGGTCGGCGATCATCACGCGGCTGGTGGCGAAGCAACCCAGGCTGGCCAGCACGCGTCCATCGGGATCGGTGATCACCGATGGGACATTCCCGGCCGCACGGATTGAAGTAAAGCCGCCTTCGAGCGTGCAGTAAGCCGCGTCGGCCAGGCCCCGGGTGTCGCGCGCGGGATTATGGATAAAGAAAGTGAAAGAGGAGCATACGCGCCCTGCCAGCATGCCAGACGCGGCATTGCCGGGTAATGCAGGGCTTGTCCTTGGCAGCGCTCTGCCGTCTGGATGAGGCGGCGTCGAAGGAACGCCGACCAGGTCGCGGCGGTAACGATGGTATCGGGCGGGACGGGCACTGAATTCCCCATCCCCTTCGCTCAGAAAACCGGTTTGGATAAAAATAACCGGGCCCCTATCCACATGAGGAAAATTTTAAGGTAAAATCAATCCGAAAATGGCGGTAAAATATGGAGAGCAAACAGGGGGGATGGGCCAGCAGATGAGAGTAAGATCGCCTGGCGTCTGGAGACGGTCCGAGCCCCGGGTCGGGAGGAGACAGACGCCGTTTGATGCAGCCAGCCGTCGGTAAAATTCCGGCGGCTGGCTCAGTTAATCGCTCCCCATACAGCTTTGCCCTTATTTTTTTGGCGGAAGGTTAAATAAATTCGACAGCGGCGCCATCCTGACAGGCAGCCAGTATCCACGCGCGCGCCCGCACTCCGACCGCGGTGAACTCGGCTTTCATCGCCGCTGCGACCGCCTGCGGGTCCTCGCGCGGAAAGGCGATTACCCCCGGCCCCGCCCCGGACAGGGCCGCTGCAGACGCTCCCGCCCGCAGCGCGGCTTCGATCGCCGCCGCCGCGCCAGGGATGAGCGCCAGGCGGTAGGGCTGGTGCAGGCGGTCCTGCATGGCCTCGCCCAGCAGGTCCAGATCGCCGCTGCGCAGCGCCTCGACCACCAACGCCGTGCGTCCCAGGTTGAAGACTGCATCTGCCAGGGGGGCCTGTTTAGGCAGCGCACGGCGCGCCGCCACCGTTGGCAGGTTCACTTCCGGTACGACCACCGCCGCTGGCAAGGGCAGGACTGGCGCGTAACTGCGCACCAGCAAGCGCTCGCCCGCGCGCACCGAGAGGGCCAGGCCGCCGGCTAAAGCCGCCGAAACGTTGTCGGGATGGCCTTCCAGGTCTGCCGCCAGTTCGAGGATCTCCTCCTCGCTCAAAGGCTCGCCCGCCAGCGCGTTGGCGCCCAGCAGGCCCGCCAGCCTGGCGGCGGCGCTGGAACCCAGGCCGGAAGACAGCGGAATACGATTTACGCATTCGATGCGCAGACCGGGGGGAGGCGCGATGTGGGCCGCGTGGTATAAGCCCAGCGCCGCCTGCGCCACCAGGTTCGTCTCGTCCCTGGGCAGGCGGTCGCTGCCCTCGCCGCGCACGATCACACGTATGCCATCCCCTTCCAGGCGCAGCTCGACCTGGTTCCACAGGTCCAGGGCCAGCGCAAGGCAGTCGAAGCCAGGACCCAGGTTGGCCGAGGTGGCCGGGACGCGTACGCGCACCGCCTGGCTCATGACTCTCTCCCCAGCAGGACCTCTTCCAGCACGCGGAGGTCGGCGGGCAGGGAAGTGGGCGGCGGCATGGCGCGCGTGATCACATCCGGATCTTTCAGGCCGTGCCCGGTGCACACCGCCACCACGCGCTTACCACGCAGATCCATCCGGCCGGCGGCGATTTCTGACGCCAGGCCGGCCAGACCAGCGGCGGAGGCAGGTTCCACCCACAGGCCGCTGGCGGCCAGGCGGCGCTGCATGGCCAGGATGGCCTCGTCCTCGACGGCTATGATGCGTCCGCCCGATTCGTCGGCGGCCTGCAGCGCCTGCTCACCGCGCGCCGGTCGGCCAATGCGGATGGCGGTCGCCACCGTCTCGGGGTGCTCTACCGGGTGGCCGAGCACCAGCGGTGCGGCCCCGGCGGCCTGCACGCCCAGGATGCGCGGCAGTCCACAGCCCTTCAATTCCTGGTACTGACGGAAACCCATCCAGTAGGAGGTGATGTTGCCGGCATTGCCCACCGGCAAGCACAGCCAGTCGGGGGCGGCGCCGAGCGTATCGCAGATCTCGAACGCGGCCGTCTTCTGACCCTCCAGTCGGAATGGGTTGAGCGAGTTGACCAGCGCGATCGGTTGACGGCGGGTGAGCTCCACCACCAGGCTAAGGGCGTCGTCGAACGAGCCGCGGATCTGCACCACCTCGGCGCCGTAGGCGGCGGCGCCGGCCAGCTTGCCGGCTGCCACCTTGCCCTCCGGGATCAGCACGATGGCCCGCAGGCCAGCCCGGGCGGCGTATGCGGCGGCTGAGGCAGCCGTGTTACCGGTGGAAGCGCAGATCACCGACCGAGCGCCCCGACCGAGCGCCTCGCCGACCGCCACCGTCATGCCGCGGTCTTTGAACGAGCCGGTCGGGTTCACGCCCTCGAATTTGACGTACAGCTCGAAACCTCCGCCCAGCTCCTCGGCCAGGCGGGGCATGGGGATGAGGGGGGTGTCGCCTTCCAGTAAAGTCACGGATTGAGTGTGGGCGGGGATGTCGAGCAGGTGCCCGTAACGGGCAAGCACGCCGGTGGTCGTCATCAATACACCTTGATGGAAAAATGGATTTTGCCTGGAGTCTGAGGGGATTATACAATCAATCGGCCTGAAGCGCTTTGATCCTTCGTCCGCCGGACAGCCGATTTTATCAGCAGGACGCCGCTCCGCTACCCGCGGAACACGCCCCCGCCTGGGGGCGTCTATTGGGTACACGCCGACACGTCATTGGAGGAAATCTATGTTCCGAACGCAGATCAGCTTATTGATATTCCTTGCCCTTGCCGGCTGCTCAGCCGTGGGTTCGATCGGCCGCCCGCCCCCGGACGGCTACCTGGAGGGCACCGTCAGCGTCGGCCCGCTCACGCCGGTGGAGCGGGTTGGTGTGCCCACCCCCACCCCGGCGCCCGAGGTGTTCACCTCGCGCGGTCTGCAGATTTACGCCTCCGACGGCAAGACGCCGGTCGCCAGCCTGCGGTTTAATCCTGACGGCACCTACCGCATTGCCCTGCCGCCCGGCAAATATGTGGTCGCGCTACTGGGGGCCGGCATGGGCCCGGAATTTTCCCGCGACCTCCCGCGCGAAGTGGAAATCACCCGTGGAAAGACCACTCGCCTGGACATATCGATCGACACCGGCATCCGCTAAAGCTGGAATCCGTCCTTTTGACGTAAAAGTCGGGCCGAATTGGCAAGGATGCCCAGGTCGGGAAGTGACTGCGCCGCGGCGGCCAGCACCGGCGGTAGGAATCCGAGCGCTGCCAGGCCCAACCCCGCCATGTTGTACAGCGCGGTGAAAGCGATGTTCATCTTAACCACTCTCATTGTGCGGCGGGCCATGCGCAGGGCCGTCGGCACCAGGCGCCAGTCATCCCGCATGAGCGCCAGGTGAGCCGCTTCAATTGCCACGTCCGAGCCAGCCGCTCCCATGGCGATACCCACGTCGGCTTGTGCCAGCGCGGGGGCATCGTTGACACCGTCGCCGACCATCACCACCGTATGTCCCCCAGCCTGGTAGGCTTTAACCACCGCGATCTTGTCCTCGGGCAGCAGGTCGGCGTGGTAATCCACCCCCAGCCGTCCGGCCAGATCTCGCGCTGTGGTCTCGTTGTCACCAGTGAGCAACTCTAACTTGAGGATACCCAGGCGCCGCACCTCAGCCAGGGCGGCGGGCACCTCGAGGCGCAGGGTATCGGCGGCCGCCAGTACGCCGGCCAGCTCGTTGTCCACGCGCACAAACAGCAACGTCTTTCCCTGGGCTTCGAGAGCCTCTGCCTGGAGCAGTGGCTCGTCCGGCCCGGCGAGTTTGCGGTTGCCCACCACCACGCGCCTGCCGGCCACCAGCGCTTCCACCCCCAACCCTGGCATGGCCTTGAATTGCTCCGCACCCGGCAGCAAAAGTCCTCGCTCGCGAGCGATACGGCGCACCGCTTCGGCCAGCGGGTGCTCGGAATAGCGCTCGGCAGCCGCCACCAGAGCCAGGAATTCATCCTGCGGCCGGCGGTCGAGCACAAGGACGTCGGTGATTTGCGGGCGGCCCAGGGTGAGCGTACCGGTTTTATCCACCAGCAGTACGTCGGCGCGCGCCAGCGTTTCCAGCACCCGGCCGCCTTTGATCAACAGGCCGCGTCTGGCCGCGGCGCCGATCGAAGCCAGCAGGGCGATGGGCGTGGCCAGGGTGAACGAACACGAGCAGGCCACCACCAGCACGGCCGCCGCCGCCAACGGGTCGCGGCGCAACAGAAATGTCAGCGCGGCAATGCCCGCCACAACCGGCAGATACCAGGCCGAAAACCGGTCGGCGAAACGCTGCACCGTCCCTCGCTGGCCCTCTGCCTCTTCCACCAGTCGAATCACCCGAGCAAAGGTGGTATCTGCGCCGGCATGTTCGGTTCGCAAGCGCAGGCTGCCCTGACTAACCAGCCCGGCTGCGTAAATCCGGCTGCCGGGTCCCGCATCCACCGGCAGGCTTTCGCCCGTGATCGCCGCCTGGTCCACCACGGCCTGACCGCTCAGCACGACGCCGTCCACCGGCACCTTCTCGCCCGGCCGCACGACCACCACCTCGCCAGGTGTGACCTGGTCGGCGGGCACTTCGATCACATCCTCTTCCCGTTCCACCCGCGCGGTCTGCGGCGCAAGTTTGGAAAGCTCTTTTACCGCCCTGCGTGCGCGACTTGTGGTGAAGCCCTCCACATAATCCCCGACCCTCATGAAGAAGACCACCACCGCTGCGGTGATCCACTGGCCAACCGCCAGAGCTGCGATCACACCCAGGGTCATTAAAGTGTGCGAGATCACCCGGCGGTTGAGCGCCGCGCGGATTACGTTCAGAAAGACGGGATAGCCGCCCGCCAGCACTAACGCCAGGCCAGCGTACCAGGGGATGCGCTCCGCCAGCCGCTCGAACAGTCCCAACCATTCGCCGGCGATGACCACGAACAGAACCGCGCCGAAAACCAGGGCAACCAGGGTGAGGACATGATTGGCCACATGGCGGGCATTTGCCGCAGAGCGTTCCTCCGCCACATCCGGCACTTCGTAACCGGCAGAGCGCACTGCCGCGCGGATATCCGCCAGGCTGGTTTGTTCCGCATCCAGAGAGATGACCGCTTTTTCGGCGGCAAGGAATATTTCCACGCTGGCGACCCCGGGCAAAGCAGCGATGGCGCTCTGCACCCGGCGGGTGCATTCGGCGCAATCCATCCCCAGGATGGGCAGCTCGAGCGTTCGTTCAGCAGTCATGATCCCATTATAACCAATGTGAGGACGATAATATACCTTTTGGATCATTATGGTAGAAATATTTCACTCCAAGAGCCAAGGCAGCGGGGACCTGGTTGAAAGACCGACAAGGCTGCATCCCAGGTTCGCGGCCTTCAGCGCCCGATCGCGCTGACAGCCCGCGCGCACAGCGCATCCCAACTGAGCGGGTATTCATCACAATGAATTCCGGGCGATCTCTCAAATTTAAATAAAACAGGCGCGGCCGGGACTTTCCACCCTCATCCCCCCGGCCGCGCTCGAGTAAGTTATGCCTTCAAAGTCCCCCATTTATATTAATGACGCAAGTCTGGCGTTTAACTTTCGTCCTTATGCGTGTAAGGCGCCGCCGGCATGGACGCCGGCTCCAGCGGGATGATGATCCACAGGATCAAATAGACCAGCAGACCGTGTCCTCCAAGCAGGAACAGCACCACAAAGATCAGGCGCATCAGGGTCGGGTCAACACGGAAATAATCCCCCAACCCACCGCACACACCGCCCAACATCCGGTCGCTTCGAGATCGATACAATTTCCTGGCGTTCATTTTCCATTCTCCTCACCCATATATACGCACGAGCCGCCGCCAGGTTGCAATTTTCCATGGCTCGCGGCACCCGCATTCGCGGGCAAGAATTATCCTCTCAGGATTTCATGTCACCAGGGTTGATCGTCGCTGTGTAATTTTATCCTGGCGGGGCAGCACCCGGGCGACCGCCCAGGGCCATTTCAATATCAGGTCGACATGATCGATTAAGATTGAGGGAAAGTCACATAAAAAGCCGACGATTCCCGGTTCAGCCGGATGTCAAAATCATCCTGGTGAATTGGCGGGACCCAACGAATTTTCTGGCGCCCGACTGCCCTCAAAGATTCTCAGCAGCACCACCCCGCCCAGGATCAGCGCGCTGCCCCCGATCTGGACCAAAGTCAGGCGCTCGCCAAACAGGAAAAAGGCCATCACGGTGGTGAAGGCCGGTTCCAGGGTCACGATCAGGTTGGCTACACTGGAGGGCAGGTAGGTCAGGCTGACGTTGTACAGGCCAAAACCGGCCACCGTAGGGCCGGCCGCCAGCAGGATCAAGACCGCCCAGCCGCCGAGCGCGCTCCCCAGCCAGAGCAGGTCGGTGGGATGCGCCGCCGCGCCGGGCAATGGCCCGCCGGGCAACAGGTTGGCGAGCAGCAGAAAGCCGGCCGCGAAGGCGAAGGTATATAGCTCGGTCGTCCAGGGATTCAGCCCGCGCTGCGAGGCTGAGCGTCCCATCAGGCTGTAAATGGCGTAAAACAGGCCGGAGGAAACGCCGGTCAGGATGCCGACCAGGTTTGTACTCCAGGCGGCCGGGTCGAGCGCGTCGGCCACCAGGGCGCAGCCGGTCATGCTGGCTGCCACCGCGAGCAGCTTGGACCAATCCAGGCGCTCCTTGAGCAGCCAGCGCCCCAGTAAGGCGGTGAAGGCAGCCGAGCTGTAGACCAGCACCGTGGCGACGGCCGCCCCGTTCAGCGCCACTGAAAGCGTCCAGGCTGAGTTGAAGGCCGCCAGCAGCAGCCCGTAAGCCAGCAGATAAGGCAGGTGCCGCCGCCCGGCGTAAAGCAGTCCGGGACGCAGCAACCTGAGAACAACCAGCAGCGTCAGCATGACAAAGCCATCCCGCCAGAAAGCCAGCACCAGCGCCGGCAGGTGGTAGCTGGACGTCAGGTAGCGGATGAAGATGGCCGTGGTGGACAGGATCGCGGCGGCGGCCACCGCGATCGGGTAGCCGCGGGCGGCGCTGGTGCGCACAGTCGCGGGTGCGCGAACAACCTCAGTCATGGATGGTCAAGGTTCCTTTCACCCTGCGGGGATAATCGTAAACCCATTGTAGGGGTGATCTTGCGGCGTGCATAGGGTCACATCCGGTAAAGAATGAAGGATACAGTTGTCCGCGCAGCCTGAAAATCCCCGGTATCTTCGCAAGGCACGATCATGGCGTTCTCTGGGAAGTGAATGTCTGTGTGCCCCGACCAATAGCCCCCGCGTCTCGACCTTCATGGCGGTAAATTCTCCCCTTTCTGGTAGAATTATCCTATGACCCTACCTACCCTCGATCCCGAGCGCCAGCGCCAGGCCAAGGCGTACGCCCGCCTGCAGCGCCGCTGGGGGATCGCTTCGCTGGCCTTGAGCGGCGCCTACGCGCTGCTCTGGCTGGTCACCGGCGCGGCGCCCGCCCTGCGCTCCGCCCTGGAGCGGACCAGCCCGCATTTCTGGCTGCAGGTGGCGCTCTTCGGCGCAGCCTTCGCCGGGCTGTATGCCCTGCTCAGCCTGCCGCTGGATTTTTATACTAGTTTCACTTTGCCGCACCGCTTCGGCCTCTCCACCCAGACGCTGCGCGGCTGGATCGTCGACCAGCTCAAAGGGGCACTGATCGGCGCACCGCTTGGCCTGGCCTTCCTGGAGCTGATCTACCTGCTGCTGCGCACGTATCCGGCCACATGGTGGCTGATTGCGGCGGCTGTTTTGCTCGTATTTAACGTGCTGCTCTCCAATCTGGCTCCGGTGCTGATCATGCCGTTGTTCAATAAGTTCACCCCGCTGGGCGAGGAACGCGCCGACCTGGTCGAGCGGTTAATGCGCCTGGCCGAGCGCGCCGGCGCGCGCGTGCGCGGCGTCTACCAGATGGACATGAGCCGCCGCACGCGGGCGGCCAACGCCGCCCTGACCGGCCTGGGCAACACACGGCGCATCATCCTGGGCGATACGCTGCTCAAAGAGTTCAGCGATGACGAGATCGAGACCGTCCTGGCGCATGAGCTCGGCCACCATGTACACCGCGACATTCCGCTGCTGATCCTGGCCAACTCCGCGTTGACACTGCTCGGGCTTTGGCTGGCCTCGCTCGGATTGGTTTGGGGCGCGGGTCTGGCCGGCCTGCGCGGCCCGGCGGACCCGGCTTCCCTGCCCGTTCTGCTGCTGGTATTCGGTCTATACGGGTTGGTGACCACCCCCCTGGGCAACGCCTTCTCGCGCTGGCGCGAATCGCTGGCTGACGAGTACGCCCTGCAGGCCACCGGCAAGGCAGAGGCCTTCGCCGCCGCCCTCACCCGCCTGGCCAACCAGAACCTGGCCGAGGCCGAACCCGAGCGCTGGGTGGAGATTATCTATTCCTCGCACCCGGCTCTGGGAAGGCGCATCGCGCGGGCGAAGGAAGCGGCAGCCCGGTCGCAGCAGCCGCAGAAGGAACCCCCATACGCGGTGACGTGAGAGGTGGAGGACTGTCTACAAAGAGGGCGGAGAAGGACCGTCTATGAATGGAACACGGATGCACGAATGAGCCTGGCCCACGGCAAAGGCGGAGTTTACCCGGGGTGGGGGGTGAGGTTGTCAGGCCAAAGAATCAAGATAATTGGGAATCATACAAGGGGCGGGCCGCATCAACCCGCCCCCATGGTTTCTGATAAAACCGGGGTTTCAGCAATTCGGACCGGCGCGCGGCCTACAGGCTATACTCTCGTCCCAGGATGTAGTTCTCCAGGCTGCGGATGGTCGTGTCTTTGTAGGACAGCACCTCTTTCACCACGTCGCCGATGGAGATGAGCCCGATCACATGGTCGTCCACCAAAACCGGCAGGTGGCGGATGTGTTTCTCCGTCATCAGCGCCATGCATTCCTCCATGGTCTGCTCGGGGCGGACGAAATAGACCAACCGGGTCATCAACTTGCTGATGGGGGTTTCGAGCGAGATTTCACGATTTTTGACCGCTTCACGAGCGAAATCACGTTCGGAGAAGATGCCGGCTACCCTGGTGCCCTCCATTACAACCACCACGCCGATGTCTTTTTCGGCCATCAACTCCAACGTGTCGCGCAGACTGGTATGCGGGGTTACCGTCCACACCTGTCCCCCTTTTTGCAGGAGCAGTTGCCCGGCAGTGGTCATCGGATTCTCTCCTCTCTAGATGAGACCATATGGGAGCATTAGAAGGTTATAAACCAGCATGCCGTAAACTACTTTGACGATCTCGATCATCGAAATCGTCTTTTTTATCTTATCGCCTGGCCAGGGGGGTATCAAGTGAAAAGCGGTCGCCAATCATGTGACAAATGTCACATCATGTCATATCATAATGTGACAAATATCACAATCCATCCATGGCAGTCCGGCATTCAGATCGACATGGCGGCGCGCACCTCATAGTGCTGCGAACGTTCATCAAAGCGATGGAGAACCTGGCGCGCCTTTGGCGGCACGACCGCCGTCTCGTAGTCTTCGCCGGCGAAGATTCTCACCGCATCCAGATCATCGAACCACATGATGGTAACAAACTCGACCTCGCGGCCGACGTCGCGGCGAAAAAGCTGAATACCGCGATAGCCGGGGATGTTGCGGTCGCGGATGCCGACGAAAATCTCGCTTTTGAGCAAAGCTTCATAGGCATCCGCATTAGCCGGGGTGGTCCATCCGTGCCAGATTCTACCGATCATCTTTCTGTCTCCTTCCTTGAAATCGTGAAAATGAACCTCTTTGCCCATTGTAATCGAGCAATTATAACCTGTCAATTCGTCGAAGAAGGTTATAAATCCGCGGGTTATCAGGTGCATTCAACCGTTTCCGGCCAGGTTGAATCGTGTATACTACCCATATGATATCGAATAAGACCAAATTCGCTCTGGGGATGCTGCTCCTCCTTTTGCTGGCTGGCTGCGCCGGCGGAGAACCGCCTGCGGAGACGGGCGTGGCGCTCACGGCGCCCCCGGCTATCCGGAGCACCCCCACGGCCTCGGAGAGCGCCGCTCTCACGCCGGTCGGCTCGAGTGCAGACGGAGGCAGCGGCATCCGCGGCCAGGTGAGCATCGGCCCGACCTGCCCTGTGCAGACGGAGGAGGATACCTGTGCGGATAAGCCTTACCAGGCCAGCTTCCTCGTTCTGGACGCCGCGATGCAAACCGTCGCTGCGTTCAAGACGGACGCGCAGGGTCGCTTCAGCCTGGCGCTGCCTCCCGGCACGTACACGCTGCGCGCGGAGCACGGTAGCCGCTATCCCCTGGCTGCCGACCAGACCGTGGTGGTCCATCCGGGAGAGTACACCCGCCTGGATATCCGCTTTGATAGCGGCATGCGGTAATCCGGGCTGGGCAGTTGTAAATAATCTGTAAGGTCAAACCGACCTACACTGTGCTACATTAACTTCGTGCGGAAAATCCACGACTGGGAAATTATCGCCGCCGGCCAGAGTAACCTGCATCCCACCCGCATCCATCGTCCCGCTATCGAGCTCAAGACAGACCGGCTTTCCGCATGAAAGCATCCTGAAAACCGCTTCTATCCATACCCATTTTAGAGCGAGACTCCGGGGATGCCCCGGAGCCTCGCTCTATTACGGTCTATGGCCGGGTTAAGGGGTAGGACCCAGAATGGACAGGAAGACCTTCACCAGATCAGGGTCGAACCTGACCCCGCTCTGCTCCTGGATGTATTGGATCACCCGTTCGCGCTCCCAGGCCGCGCGGTAAGGCCGGTCTGAGGCCAAGGCATCGTATACGTCCACAATGGTGAACAGGCGCGCCGCCATGGGTATCTGCGTTCCCTTCAGGCCGCGCGGGTAGCCGCTGCCGTTCCATTGCTCATGGTGGCAATAAGGGATGTCCAGCGCGGGGCGCAGAAACTCGATGGGATAGAGCAGGTCGTAAGCATAATCGGGGTGTTTGCGGATAATGGCCCACTCATCGTCGGTGAGCGGGCCGGGTTTGAGCAGGATCGAATCAGGGATGCCCATCTTGCCGATGTCGTGCAGCAGGGCGCCCCAGCGCAGGTAGAGCAGGTCGGCGTCGCGCATGCCGACTACGCCGCCCAACCGCAGGGTCATCTCGGTCACCCGCTGGGTGTGGCCTTCCGTCTCCCGATCGCGTAAATCCAGGGCGCGGGACCAGCCTTCGATGGTGCTGTCGTAAGCCAGCGAAAGATTGATATTCGAGCGCTGCAAATTCTCGAATAATTCGGCGTTGTCAATCGCGATGGCAGCCTGTCCGGCCATGGTCTCCAGAAAATCCAGCCAATCCGGATTTGGGTAGAAAATCGAGCGGTTGTAGACTTCCAGCACGCCTTTGACCTGGCCTTTCGCCACCAGCGGTACGGCGAAATAGGCCACAAAGCCTTCTCCCAGGCTGAGGGTGCGGGTAGTATATTCACGGTCTTCGAGCAAATTGGGGATGCTCACGATGCGCCGCTCCAGCATGGCGCGGTAAGCGTACCCTTTACCAGGCAGGCGTGTGCTGCGCTCGGGAGGCCTGTGGAAGCCGTGGGAGGCGGCGAATTCCAGCGAGCGCGTGGTGGGGTTGACCAAGAACACGTCGGCCGCGTCCATCGAGAGCTGTGCGGTGACCTCGTCCACAAGGACGCTCAGGGTGACGCGCAGGTCCAGCGAGCTGGTGATCGCCTTGTCTATTTCGCGCAGCGAGGTCAGTCGCTGCAGGTGGCGGGCGGTTTCCTCGTGCAGGGTGGCCCGGTAGATGGCGTTGGCCGCCATTTCGCCGATAGCCTTGAGAATCTGGAGGTCATCCGCGGCCAACGGCCGCTCGGAGCCGACCCATAAGACGCCCAGATTTTCCCCCTGAGCCGCGAGCGGCAATCCGGTGAGAGCCAGGTTGTTTGTTGGAGTCGTCTCGCCAAAAAGCCTTGCGCTGCGATCGCCTGGCTTGGGCTGATACAGACCGGCGGCAGATATCGCCTGGCGCGTCAGTCCGGCGCCGCGCGGCAGGCGCAGGCCAAGACGCTGGCTCCAGCATCCGCTGGCCGATTCGACCATCGAAGCGCCGGTGGCCGGGTCGTAGACGATGAAGGCGGCAGCCTGGGCGCCAAGGATTCGCTGCACCTGTTCCAGCAGCGCCGGCAGGATGTCGGCGCGTGTGCGCGTCTCGCGGAGCGCATCCGAGACGGCCACGATCGCTTCTCGCTCGCGCTCGCGCTGTTTGTTTTCGGTGATGTCTTCGTGGCTGACCACCGCGCCACCCGTTGCGCCGGCCAGGGGCGTGACCACCATGTTGTACCAGGTCAAGCCGGCGGGGGTCGGGCAGGAATATTCCAGGGAAAAAACTTGCCGCTCGCCGGCCAGAACCGCCTGGATGCCTTCCAGTGCCTGGCGGGCGGTCTGATCGCCCTGCTGGGCTGACCGTTGGCAAACCCCCAGATAATTTACGCCCATGCCGGTATAGGCCAGGTCGGGATCGCCGCCCTGACGGGCGCCGCGTTCCCAGGCTTCGTTGACGGTAATGATCACACCCTCGGGATTGATCACCGCGATGCGAGCCACCAGCGAGCTTAGCACCGCCCGATTGAGGGCTTCGCTCAGGCTGAGGGCTCTCTCCGCCTCGATCTTCTCCTGGCGCAGGCGCTTTTGTTCCAGGGCCTGGCCGATGGCCGCGCCCAGGCGCGCCAGGCGGTCCTTGATGAGATAGTCGACCGCGCCTTCGCGCATGCACTGGACGGCCGCCTCCTCGCTGATTGTCCCGGATACGATGATCACCGGCGCGTTGATCTTGCGCTCGTTGAGGACGCGCAGGGCCTGGAGGGCATCGAATTGGGGCAGGGTGTAATCGGCCAGAATGACGTCCACATCCCCTTCAAGGGCCGCCACAAAGCTCTCAAGGTCCTCCACCCGTTTGGCTTGAGGAGCGAAGCCGCCGCGCCGCATTTCGTGCACGATCAGCTCGGCGTCGGATTGGCGATCTTCCAGGATCAAGACGCGGATGGGTATGGCCACATTGCCTCCTATGCCTCGGGTGGATGGTTCAAGGACAGCCAGTATGAGACAATGTACTGCACCGCCTGGGTGAACCGTTCGTAATCCACCGGCTTCACGATGTAGGAGTTCGCCCCCAGCCGGTAACAATCGCGTACATCCTTTGGCTGGTTAGAAGAGGTGAAGATGACCACCGGCAGGGAGCACAGGTCCGGGTCGGTCTTCATCCGGCGCAGGACCTCCAGGCCGTCCACCTTGGGCAGCTTGAGGTCCAGCAAAATCAGGTGGGGTGGGCGCCCGCCGGTTTTCAAGAAGTCGAGCGCCTCGGCGCCGTCGCGGGCCAGGTGGATGCGTTCAGCGGCGGCGAATTTCTTCAGCACGCGCATGGATAGGGCCGCGTCGGTCGGATTGTCTTCAACCAGTAAAATGTCGACCAGGTTATCGTTCACGCGCCTGTTCCTCGCCCAGGGTGAAACAGAAGGTAGCTCCCTGGTTTGGCACGCCCTCCGCCCAGACGCGCCCGCCGTGTCGGTGGATGATGCGCTGGACGATGGCCAGTCCAACGCCGGTGCCTTCATACTCTTCTACGCGGTGAAGGCGCTGGAACACGCCGAACAGCTTGGGCGCGTACTGCATATCGAAGCCCACCCCGTTGTCCTTGACGTAATAAATCACATGCCCGTCCTCGTGCAGGCTGCCCACCTCCACGCAGGCATCGGGCTTGTGGCGGGTAAACTTGATGGCATTCGAAAGCAGGTTCATGAACACCTGCTTTAAGAGGGTGGGGTCTGCCTGGCAAGGCGGAAGGTCGTTTAAGACGAATTCGATCTTGCGGTCTTTATAGTCGGGCTGCAGCACCTCCAGCGATTGAGCGATCAACACGGCAGGGTCGACTGTTTCCAACTTCAGCGGCTGGCGGCTCAAACGGGAGAAGACGAGCAGGTCGTCGATGAGCCGCGCCATGCCGGCCGTGTTCTCGCAGATGATCTTCAGGTAATGAACCGCTTCTTCGGGCAGGTTGGCGGCGAATTCTTCCTGCAGGATGCGCGAGAAGCCGTCAATTGCGCGCAGCGGGGCGCGCAAGTCATGCGAGACCGAATAGCTGAAGGCTTCAAGCTCCTTATTGGCGGCTTCGAGCTGGGTGGTGCGCTCGATCACACGCTGCTCAAGTTCCTCATTGAGCCTACGGATGCGGTCTTCGGTCTCTTTCTGGACGGTGATATCGTACAACACGCAATGAACCAGCTTTACCTCGCCGGCTTCGTCGAATCCCACCTTTCCCACCAGATTCACGTATATTGTTGATCCGTCGTCGCAGCGCATCGCGTACTCCGCGCCGCTGATTTCCCCGACCAGCTTGTACCCCTGAAAGGCGGTGTGGAACTGTCGGACGGAGTCAGGCGTCAGGAATTCGACGAACTTGCGGCCGATCACCTCATCGCGGCGGTAGCCCAAAAGCTCACACCAGGCCCAATTCACGTCCTTGATGGTGCCGTCTTCACTGAGGGCCTGGTAGCTGATCGGGGCCTGTTCGTAAAACAGCCGGAAGCGCTTTTCACTTTCGCGCAGCTCCTGCTCGGCGTGTTTCTGCTCGGTGATGTCGCGGATGACCGCCTGATAAAAGCGGTGATTTTCGATCTGCAGGACGCGCAAAGTGCATTCCACCGGGAAGCGGGTGCGGTTCCTGCGCATATGCAGCGTCTCGTACGTGACATCTCCCCTGGTTTGCAGCTCCTCGCGATAACGGTTGAAGGAATCCCTGGCCTCGGGCGCGTGCAGGTCTTGAAGGCGTAGGCCGAGCAGTTTTTCCTCTGTGCGGCCGTAGGCGGACGTTGCCCGGTCGTTGGCCGATAAGATGTTCCACTCCTGATCCAGCAGAAGGATGATATCGTGGGTGAATTTCGTCAGGTGCTGGTAATGCACAATCAGCGCCTGACGCTCTAATTTCTCGCGTTCCTGGTACTGCTTGAATTTCAGCTCCCGCTCGCGCCACAGGAGCAAGGTCGCCGTTCCGGAAGCGAGGATCATGACCACACAGATGGTGAGGGTATATCTGGCTCGCGCTTCCAATGGCGCGTAGATTTCGCCCTGGTCGATTTTCGTTTCGAGCACCCAGGGCGTACCCTGCACCGGACGCAGCTCGGCCAGGGCGGCCACGCCGCGATAATCCATTCCGGCGACGATGCGCCCATCGCTTTCAAGGCCGCGCAGATCGGTCAACGGGCTGGCGTCGAGCGGCAGGGAGAAAGACAGCGCCGTTCCAGGCAGGTGGCGCAGGTTGGTCAGAAAGAGGGCGCGATCGCCATCGCGGCGCATGAGGAGCGTCTCGGCGCTGGCGCTGTCGATTGGCCAGGAGGCCACAAAGGGGTTGAGGAAGCGATCGGCATCGCTACGTAAAACGATGGCGCCCAGGGGGGACCATTCCTGTCTTTGCCTCTCAAAGACAGGCACAACGAAATCCAGGAAGATGCTTTCGGAATTCTCATCGCGGTATATGTCAGAGAAGACGATGTTGCGCTGCGCTATGGCTGCAGAGACAAGCAGAGGGAGGACCCTGCCCGGGGGGCGGATCGCGCCGCTGGCCGAAAGCACCGTTTGCGCAGATACATCCAGCAGGAGCACATCCTGATACTGATATTTGGCCTGGTTGGAGCGCATCAAGTCCAGCAGGTAGGCGCGACTCTCCCCATTGTCGGCCTGCGTCAGCACGCGCCCGACCTGACTGATCAGGTAGGCATCGCTCATCACCATTTCGGCGTTGGCGCGCCGCTCGCCGATCCAGGCGGATATTTGCTGGGCTTTCAGAGCCGAGATGGCGTCGAGCTGATTGCGCGCGGCGATCTCGAAGTTGCGTTTCTGATCCTGATAATAGGCGACACCCGAGAGCGTGATGACTATCGTCATCAATACGAAGATCAGGATGAGCGGCAAGAAAAGCGGCTTAAATCTCGAGCGTGAGCCCATATCCTCCACTCTACCCTCGGGATTGCATTCCTTGCGCCGGCCGTTTTGGCGGCTGGCGCAACGCGCGAGGGGAGCAAAAGCCCTTTCTCACAGGTGAAATGGCGGAGAAAGGGCTGGCAGTTGAGCGAAGAGCTTAGCCTCCCACCAGGAAGGAGCTCAAAATTTTGTCCAGGGCTTCAAAATCCGCATCTTTGGTAATTTTGACCTCCACGAGGATCAGGAAGGCGGTCTGATTCTGCTGGGGTCGGGCGGCCAGGACCAGCACCCAATTCTTATCCGGCCCGCAGTTTTTCCACAGGTCGTACTTGCCTTCGTAGAGCTGATCAGAGTAATTGTTGCGGCTATCGAATTTGCAGTCCGCCTCGTACCAGCCGCGCACTCCGTCCAGCAACTGAATGAAGCCCCCGATCGTGGCCATCTCCTCGGAGGCGGCAAAGAAGACGCCTGATTCGGAATAGCCCGCGTTGTAAGCGTCCAGGTTGGCCGAAGCGGCGATGGCTGGCGCGGAAAACTCGAACCGGCGGCCGTCCGCCAGCGTCCAATCCGTGTTCCACGGGCGGCCATCCACCTGAGACCACTCATTCGGCACCTCCAATTGGATGGCATTGCTGTCGTCGGTGACCGTGGTGTATCCGCTGTAGCTGGTGGTGGATGTGTCGCTGGTTTGCACCTCAGAGCCCAACTGATCGCTGAAGAAGCTGTAGCTCACCTCCAATGGGCGGCCGTTCAACTGGCCCTCGAGCACTTCCTGGCTGGACCAGCGCAAGACCGTCAGGGAGAGCGTGTCCCCCGAATTGTGGGTGCGCAGGACGTTGCAGTAATCGCTCATCGTCCCATCGGTTGCCAGGACAAGGCCCTCGAGCTGGGTGATGATGTCGCCTGGTTTTACGCCAGCTTTGTCCGCTGGCGAGCCGGATTTCACCGAAGCCACCCAGATGCCCGATATCTGTCCATCCTCCGATTGGACCGCCGAGCCGTTCACGCCGATCGAAGTAACGTCCTTGCCAGCTTTCAGGTCGTTGATCAAGGATTCCACCTCTGCATAGGCGATGGCGTAAGATTGATCGGTGCTGCCGCGCGAGGCGTAATTCACGCCCACCACGCGGCCGTCTTTGTCCACCAGCGGACCGCCCGAGTTGCCCGGATTAATCTTGGCGTCGTGCTCGAGGACATTGTCCACCGAAGCCCAACTGGTCTGGCCGTCCGCGCTGGCTTTGGAGACCACACCGCGGGTAAGGGTGAACTGCGGCTCACCCAGGGGGAAACCGGCCGCGTACACGTCGAGGCCCACTTTGGGCGTAGCCTCATGCCACTCCAGGTATGGGAAACCGTCGCCATTGATGTCGATCACCGCCAGGTCCGAGCACTCCGAAACGCCGAGCACTTTGGCATTGCGCGGCTTGGACTCGCCGCCGACCCACACGCGCAGCAGGCCCGCGCCGGTCACCACATGATTGTTGGTGATGGCAATCCCCGCCGGATCGATGATGAAGCCCGAACCGCGGCCGGCCCCGTTCACCACCAGCCCCACCTCCGGATCGATGAAGGTGCCCTCGGCTTCGATCTGTATCACCGCCGATTGGAGATCGTCCAGGCTGGAAACCGCCGCTCCCCTGGCTGCCGTCGCGGAGGTCGGCCCGGTTGGCTGCGTCGCTTCCACCTGGGTGGCCTGCTCGCTCGTAGGTGCGCTGGTTGGCGTGGGATTGCTGCCGATATTACAGGCCAAAGAAACGAGCAACACGAACAGACCCATTAAAGCCAATGGTCGCAACACCCTGTTTGACATCGTATCCCTCCATATTTAAATTAGATATTAAACGCGCGCGCCCACCCGATGGAAACGCGGCTGGCCCCCTTAAAGAGGTGGAATTTAGCCAAGCTCAGTATAACAAAATGGTTTGCTCCTGCTCTTAACAAAATAGAAAGCCCAAATGCCTGGTTAAAGCTGGCAAAAACAGATCGCCCGTTACCCGTTGCAACCTTCCTGCCATTTCTACTTTGCTTGCTCCCCACTGCCGGGTGGATAAATTTCTTTGTTGATGGTATAAATGACGCAGACGCCGCCCTTTTATCTGCATGAGACGAAAAAATTACCAGATCGAGCGCATCCTAAAAATATCAGGCGTGTTTGTTGCCGTTATCGCCGGCGTAGTCCTGTACCTGAACCTCCGCCCGAGCGAGGGCGCGGCGTTTTCTCCCACCGCCACGCCAGGGACCCGAACGCCCGCCCCCCTATTGGCGACGGCCAGCCCCACCGCGGCTCCAACCGCTTCGGCTTCCCCGACACCAAGCGGCGACCTCGGAGAGGCTCCCCACTTTACCCTGCCCGCTCTGGACAGCGGCGCGCCGATGGATTCCTCCCTGTGGAAGGGTAAGGCGCTGGTAATCAATTTTTGGGCCAGTTGGTGCAAGCCCTGTCAGCAGGAGGCGCCTCTACTGGAGCATGCCTACCAGATGTTCCAGGGAGACGGCCTGATCGTCGTCGGCATCGTCCCCGGAGGGCAGGACACCCTGGCCGATGCGCAGGCGTTTGCCCGGCAGGCTGGCTGGGATTTCCCCCTGCTGTGGGACAAGAACGAGGAAGCTACGCGCGCATTTCGCGTGGTAGGCCTGCCCACCACTGTTTTTATCTCGGCGGACGGGAAGATCCACGGGATCGAGACCGGCGGATTGAACACCGACCAGTTCCTTAATGCGCTCGACGCCCTGCTCGCGCCGGCGCTGACCGCCGTGCCGGCGCCCGGTTCCGGTTATTGAGTCGCAGCGGTCCGGCACCAGTTTTTGTTATCAAGTCGAGTACAATCAGTTTGAGGACGCCTTCGTGAAAATGTTTTGGCAGAAGATCATCCATTCCGACCTGGCGTTGAAGACCGGGATCGGCATACTCGGGGCTCTGATCGTGCTGGGTGGGGTGTGGGGATTGTCCGGGGCCAACCTGTCCCTGGCCGGTGCTGAGCAGATAGGTGCCACCGGCTCGGTTCAGCCAACCGCGGTCATATCGCCGGAGTTGCCGCCCCTGGCCGGCGCCGCCGCTCTCGCTTACGCAGGCGGCATTCCCCGTCTGGCGCGGCTGCATACCACCCTGCCGGATCGGCCGCGCTTCGATGTCATTCAGTACACGGTGCAAAAGGGCGATACCATCTTCGGCATCGCCGAAAAATTCGGTCTGGACCCATCGTCTATTTTGTGGGCCAATTTGTATGTGCTGGGCGACAATCCGCACAATCTGTCCCCCGGCCAGGTGCTGAACATCCTGCCGGTGGACGGGGTTTACTACCGCTGGTCTGCGGGGGATGGGTTGAACGGGGTGGCTAAATTCTTTGGCGTCAGCCCGGACGATATTGTCGACTTCCCCGGCAACCACCTCACCCGTCAATCGGTTGGCGATTATTCGCACCCCAACATTCCGGTCGGCACCTGGCTGATCATCCCGAACGGCAGGCGCGAGTTCATCTCCTGGTCCGCGCCGCAGATTCCGCGTTCGAATCCGGCGGTGGCGCGCCTGTTTGGGCCCGGCTACTGCGGCAAGGTGGCGTACGGCGTCAACGGGACCGGCTCCTTCGTCTGGCCGACGGTCGAACACTGGATTTCGGGCTACGATTACAGCCCGGCGGCCAACCATCCAGCCATCGATATCGCCGGACAGCTCGGAAACGCGGTTTATGCCGCCGACAGCGGTGTGGTCGTCTACGCTGGCTGGAACGACTGGGGCTACGGTAACGTGATCGTCATCGACCACGGCAACGGCTGGCAGACGCTCTACGCCCACCTTTCCCAGGTGCGCGTGGGCTGCGGGCAGAGCGTCAATCAGGGCGAATTGATCGGCAACGTGGGTTCTACGGGCAACTCCAGCGGCCCCCACCTCCACTTTGAGATGATGCTGAACGGCACCAAACAAAATCCGCACGCTTATTTGCCATAGTCCTTCGCGAAAACAATGCAGCGGCGCAGTTTTCTGCGCCGCTGCGTTTGCATTCATTCTTGCCCGCAAGCCGATGGCTCAGCGCTGGCGAGCAAGGTTTATCCAGCCTAGTGCATCTGGTTGATGACCCAATTCGCGTCGGCGAGCAGCCAGCCCGCTGCCTCGGACTGGATGTGGTTCCCGCTCTGCGCCTGAACTTCCTCGATGAAGGCGAGCAGGGCCTGGCGCGCGGCCTTTATGTTGCCGCGATCCAATGAAGACTGGACGGCCATCAATTTTTGGATGAGGCTGTTGCGCACACCGGAGTTATCAATCTTGCCCTCGCTATACAAGCGATCGATTCCGGTGAAGATGCTGGGCAATGTGGCGGTCACGCTGAACTTCACCGATTGGCTGGCCTGGTTGTAGGCTTTATCGATGGCGTAAACGGTCAGCGTATGCTCGCCCAGCGCGAGGGTGTACAGGTCGATCACCTGGCCGTTTTCCACTGGGGCGCCGTCCAGGTCGGCCCACACCTTCTTCAAGCCCGCGTCGCCCACATCTTCGGCGCTGAAATCGAGCGTCAAGAAGTCAGGATGCGGATAGCTCGTCTCCATCGGCGAGTTGATGGTGATCACCGGGGGTTCGAGATCGTAGATGAATTTCAGCCGACCCTCGATCGCAGGCGAGACGGTGCCCATGGCGGTGATGTAGTCGATCACCGCGTCGCGCACGTAGTACTGCGTGTCGTTGACGATCTGGTTGAGCGGCCACAGGCTGACCCCGGCGTCGTTGAAGTTGCAGGAACCTGCCGCCAGGTAGTTGACCGTGGAGACCAGATAATACTTGTTGGCGTCTTCGAAGTCCACCGGTACGCCGTTGATTTCCAGGGAGACCACATAGCTGCGGTTGGGATCGTAGGGCGCAGTGTTGATGTCATTGTAGGTGATCTTGCCGATCGAGTTGGTGTCGAGCATGCAGGTGGTGTAGTAGGAATAGCCGCCGTAGCCGGGTACGTACTTATAGTAGTAGTAATTCCGGTAGGCGCGCTCCAGCACCCTCTTGAGCTGCGGTCCATTCATCGTCATGGTCACCAGCGAGTTCTCGTAAGGCATGAGCGAGAACATGTCGCTCACCTTCAGAGTGACCGGGTTCTGCGGGGTTGCGCCGTCAGCCACCTTGCGATTGCTCATCGCGCCGGAGAGGTGGATGTCCGGGTAGATGCCGTGGTGGTTCAGCTCCCACACTGAAGCGTCGGCCTGCAGGTTGGCGCCGTTGGTCTCCTGGGTGAAGGCCTGCAACGCATCAATCGGTGTGGTGGTATTGCCGACGACTTTTCCATTGTAGCTGTTCAGCATTGCGACGTACGGATCCACGATAGCCTTGATCTGTGGATCTTCCGGCGTGCTCGACGTGACCGCGATGTACTGGCCAGCGCGCGTCACGACTTCGTAGCCGCCGCCCGCTTTCGGGCGAACGCCGATGACGACCTCGCCCAGGTAGTTGTTGTAGCGGTAGGCCTGCGTCACCAGGACCGGCGAGCCGTCCGGGTTGCTGATGATGGTCGGCAGATATTTGTAGTTTCCGAAACCCTTGGATGGATCAGTGTGGCTGTGCGCGCCGATGATGGCGTCCAAACCGGTGACGTTGGCCGCCATGTTGGTGTCCACGTTCTTGTCGACCTCGACGCTCTTGGGATCTTCCGTGAAGCCGATGTGGGTGAGAGCGATGACCACGTCATCCTTGGCGCGCAGTTCAGTGGCATACTGCTGAGCCGAGAGGAGCGGGTCGCTGAAGGTCAGGCCGACGATGTTGCTGGGCAGCTCGTAATTGGGCACGCGGTGGTTGGTGATGCCCACGATGCCCACCTTGATGCCATCCAGCGTTTTTTCGATGTAGGGCTGGACGCCCTCGCCGCCGGGTCCCACCTGGTTCAAGCCGTAGCGGCCGTCATCTGAGACATTGGCGCCCAGCAGGGGGAACAACGCCTGGTGGAAGATGCCGGTGAAGGTGAGGTTGCCGAAGTTGAACTCGTGGTTGCCCAAGGTCATGGCGTCATAGCCCAGAGCGTTCATCACCGCCATCATCGGGTGAGTTTGCAATGCAGGCGGCAGGGGTGTCCCATCCGCAGCGTATCCAGAGGGGGCGGATTTGAAGTAGTACATCATCGCGTCGCCCTGGATCTGATCGCCGCCGTTGAGCAACAGGGTGCGGCCTGGGTTGTGGGCGCGTTCCTGTTTGATCAGGTAGGCAAGCTGGGTGTAGCCGACATAGTTGGTCTTGGGCAGGTTGCCGTGCGAGTCGTTGTTGTGCAGGATGGTGATGGGAATGATGCTGCCGCCCGTGTCCGTGCCGTCACGGGTGATGCGGCCATCTAATTGGCCATCGCCGTTCGGGCCCCTGTAAGGGTTGGCGAAGGTGTAATTCTTCGATACCCAGTCGTTGACCGCGTTGAGCATGTCGCCCCAGTACGTGACATTCTTCATGTACTTGAAGGCGGCGAAATTGTCTCCACCGGCGGGGGCGAGGAACTCGTTGGTGCCGACTTTGTAGGTTTTGTTCATCTCGAGCGGAACGCAATCCTCGGTAGCCTTGTCAATGACGCAGGCGTCGAAGGCGCCCCAGGCGTAAGGCTGCGGTCCGGGTAAACTATCCGAATAGCGATAGAACTTGTAGCGCAAACCGGCGGGCTGAATGGCGCCCTTGCCCAATGTGGCGCTCTGGTTAAGCACTTCAAGAATTTGTGCGCCGGTCATGGTCCCCACCACCGTTGCATTACCGAAGGGCAGGATGGTGAACATCTGTCCATAGTTCAACAACATGGGGTCATGGGCCCACACACCGGGTTGGCAATCGCTTGGGTTGCTGCTCCAGATGTAGTTGCCAGGGTTGTTCGGGTCAGGTGCATCGCACCAATCGGTGCGGATGCCGCCGGCGTTGTTGAAGAACAGGTCCACATCGTTGGCCGGTTCGGCATCATGATTAAGGGCATTGTAGATGGCGTCGTCGACGAAATCGCCCATCATGCTGTCGCCGTTGTAGTTGCGCAGCAGGTCGACCTGCACGTAGCCGATGGGCTGGTTGATCAGCGCTTGATAAGCGGGGTCGTTCACATAAGATTGGATGATCCCGGCTATGGTTGGATCCCCATCTCCCGTCGTGGGGACGACCAGGCTTTGCCAGTTAATGCTGACATTTTTGGTGTCTGGATCAAAGCTGAAATCGGCGCGGCCCACTCTGCGCCCGTTGTAATAGGCTTGTACGACGGAAGTCTGGCCAGGCTTGCCAGGCACGGTCACCACGGTGGCGGCGGTGAGATTGGTATGGCTATGGCCGCCGATGATCAGCGCTACGGGCTTGCCGGCGTTGATCAGATTCTTGGCCAGCGTCTGGTCGCCATAGACCGGGATGCCATAGCCGTAACCGCCATCGGCATAGCCCAAATGGCTGAGCACGACGATGACATCCGAGGCTGCTTTGAGGGCGTCATAGTAGTGCAGGATCGATTCGGTGGGATCCTTGAAGCATAAGCCAGCCGTGGCAGCCGCGATGGTGATGATGGGCGTCTCGGTAGTGGTCACGCCGATGAAGCCAACCTTAACCTGGTTGGGCGCGGTGCCCACCGTCTTGACCACGTATGGCTGGGCGAAGCTCGGCGAAGTCCACCCGGCGGTGGCGCAATTGCCGGTGTCATTGACCGTTATGTTGGCGCTGACATAGGGAAAGGCTGCCTCGCTGGTGCGCGCCGAAAGCACGTCCTGGCCCCAGTCGAATTCATGGTTGCCGAAGGTCGCCACGGCGTAGCCCATGGCATTGAACGCGGCGATGACGGGCTTGCCCTTCTGCAGGTTGGAGAGCAGGGAGCCCTGCATCTCGTCGCCGTCATCCACCAGCAAGACGTTTCCCGCGCCAACAATGGCGCGAGCGTCATTGACGACTTTGGCCACCCGCGCCAGGCCGGGGTTGCTGCCCGAAGGTTCGAGCTGGCCGTGGAAGTCGTTGGTGTGCAGGATGGTGAAAGTGATCGGGGTAGCTGCCTGGACAGCGGCCGGCTTGAGTGCGGCAACGGGGATGGCCAGGCTGAGAATGACCAGCAAAATTGAAAACTGGAATAACCTGTTCTTTCTCATGGCGCTTCTTTTCCTTTCATAATCCAGATTGGATAAAAGGGTTCAATTCACCACGGCGAACAGAATATAAAGAGTCCATCACCTCCTTTCGCCTGAATTTCAAGATAGATATCGTAACCCGCCCATATATCGAAGATAGAAAATCAGCCGCTCGAATCCAGAGGTCTGTGAGAGGGTAAAGCTTCCTGGCTTTTTCGCATCACCCGCCGATGCTTAGATACCTCATCCGTTCAGAGCAGAGAGCAGGTGCTTTCTAAATTCAATTTACTGATAAGGAATGGTCCGGTTTGATAAAGATCTTTTATTTCGTACAGCGCTGGCAGAGGCGTTCCAGGACCCTTGGTGGTGCCTGTTTCAGCAAAAAACGATACAGCCGCTAACGGTAAGCAAATCAAAACAAATAAACCGGCCGTGTGGCCGGTTTCGCTATTGGCTCCCCGTGGCGTTCCCCCTGTCGAGGTGAAGCGACCATTTCCCGCCCCGGATCATCGCCTCCACAAATCTATATTAGCAAAGAATGGCGCGGGAGTCAACGCATTAATGTCACAAAATTGGGATGGATTTTGGAATTTTAGTTAGAATCTATAACTTTTGTTCATCATGATCCCATCCTTTTCATCCATCAGACGGAGCGCCTCCCATGAGATGAAAGCCTTTAGCGGGTCAGCACGAAGCCGGGAGTTGGGTGCGTCGGCAGCACCAGAGGCGGCCTTGGCGCCTGGCTGAAGTCGAAATCCTGCGCCAGGTTGCCAAGGATGGTGACGTCCTCGCGCACGGTCGGGCGTGGGTCGGGTCGCCCGTCGGTCCTGGGGTCTAACCGCTGACCGCCGAGGAAATCGTCTTCAATGAATTTCAGGTAGGCGTCGAAGCTCAACGTCTGATGGTCGATGAAGCCCTTTTTCGCGAACGGGCTGATGACCAGCCCCGGCACGCGCAGGCCGTAACCATTTTCGTCGACTTTCGGCGGGACGACATGGTCGTAAAAGCCGCCCCAATCGTCCCACGACAGGAAGATGGCCGAGCTGGCCCAATCGGGGCCCTGCATGACGGCGTTGATCAGCCCGGTGACGTAAGCCTGTCCCGCGCTGACCAGGGCTGGGGGATGTTCGCTGACCTTTCCGTTCGGCACCACCCAGGAAACGGCTGGCAGGGTCCCATTTTTCGCCGCCTTGTAAAAGTTGGAAATGTCCTGAATATTACCTAATTGCCCGTCTTGCTGGACGGTATCGAATTCTGGCAACGGGTTCCAGATGCCCGGCACCTGCACTCGCTGCGGCGCAGGCGTGCAGGTTGCCTGATCATCGGCGCAATCCGGCTGGGTGCCCTGGTCGAGATAATAAGCCCAACTCACATGGGATTTGTACAGCAGGTAGGTCAGATCGGTCCAGGCGAAGTCCGCCTGGGAAGTGTTCGTCCCGTTGGCAGGGTTCTGCAGCGCGTTGACGCAGCTCGAGGGATCACCCTTGATCGTGCAGCGCGCCGACCAGGCAGAGACCATGAACAGGTGAGCAGGCAGGCTCCAGGAGGCGTTTGGTTCGAACATGTGATCCTGGAGCACGAAGTTCTGCGCGTACGCCCAATAGTTGGGGATCTCGCGCGCGTCGTGGTAACCCATCACGTCGGGCGTCCCACTCTGGCTGCACTCAGGGTTGGCGAAGTTTTTGCAATTTCTCAACCCTTTTTCTTCCTGGGCGATGAAGCCGTCCATTTTTCCGCCGTCGATGTCGGCGACCGCGTTCGAGGCGCCATGCGGGCCCCCATGATTCAGGTCGTTTGGATCATGAAACGGCCTGACGCACTTCCTAGTGGCCGGATCGGGGACGCACACCGTCGGCACGCCGTTTTTCATCGGGATGCCATCGGCGCCGGGAAAGGTGCCGAAGTAGGAGTCGAACGAGCGATTCTCCTGCATAATGATGATGATGTGCTGGATCTTGTGGATGCCGGTAAGGTTTTGGCTGCCCACGGAAGTTGTCGCGGTGCCAAACGGCGAAGCTGCGGGGGTGGCCGTCGCCGGGCTGCCAGTTTGGATGGTCACGGTACAGCCGCTGATTAAACTGCCCAGAAGAAAAATAGATAACCAGTAAGCTGCCTTGCTCATGTTCCCCTCACCTTTCTCGAAAAATAAACAATGGATTTCACAGGTATGATAGGGGAGATGGATGATATCTAGCTGAGAATTGTGTAAGAAGATCGTAAATTCTTCCCCATCAATTTTCCAATGATGAGACGTCTTTCTCAAGGCCGGTATATAATCATGGCAGAATATCAGCCAACCGGAGGGTGAGATGCGTCTCCGCTTAGCGATTGCCCTTTTGCTCCTTTCGGCATCTATTTCGGCCTGCACCTTCATCATCGCGCCGACAGCCTCCCCAACTCCTACGCTCACCCCCACGCCATCCCCACTTCCCACCATCACACCCAGCCCCACGCCATCCCCGACGGCGACACCGTGGCCCCTCGTGACGCCATCTTTTCTGCCAACCATATCCCCGCAAAGGGAGAACCCCACTCTATTGGAGAACCAGCTTCCGGGTACGAAAGACTGGATGCCGGCTGACCTTCATGCCGCGTTGGGAGACGACATCGCTGGATTTGCCGACCAACCCAGTGTGAACGTGGGCGGCACCATTCGATTTTCCATCAGCACGAAACGCCCCGGCACACTCTATCAGATAAAGATTTTTCGTCTGGGCTGGTACGGAGGCGATGGCGCGAGATTGATGGTCGATCTGCCCGGTCAGATAGGCCAGGCTCAGGGATATTGGAGCAGACAGGGTTTTGGCCTGACCAACTGCCCAACCTGTCAGGTGGATTTGCAGACCGGGCTGCTGGATACTGGCTGGAAAACTTCCTATTCCCTGAAAGTGGGCTCCGATTGGGTCAGCGGCGAATATTTGGTCAAGCTGGTCGATCAATTTGGGAATGAAGGTTATATTTTCTTCGTGGTGAGGGACGATCAGCGCCCCAGCGATCTATTGATCGAGACGCCCGTGAACACCTATCAGGCGTATAACTACTGGGGCGGGAAATCGCTCTACGTCACGCGCAGCCAGGGTCCGAACACGTTAAACGGCGGGGTATCGGCGGTAAAAGTGTCTTTCAACCGACCTTACGTCGACATGGGACCGCTCATGCTCTATCACGATATCCAGCTCATTCATTTTCTTGAGCGCTTCGGATACGACGTTACCTACACTACCAACGTGGATGTGGACAGGAACCCGCAATCTTTGCTCAACCACCGCGGTTTCGTGTCCGTCGGCCAT
Source organism: Anaerolineaceae bacterium (assembly GCA_034435955.1). Classification (GTDB taxonomy): domain Bacteria; phylum Chloroflexota; class Anaerolineae; order Anaerolineales; family Anaerolineaceae; genus DAOTWA01. The sequence continues at coordinate 28,944 of DAOTWA010000028.1, forward strand.
GACGAGTACTGGTCCAAAGGCGAGATGGACGCAGCATTTGCGGCGCGCGATCAGGGCGTGAGCCTGGCCTTTCTGGGCGGCAATGACGTTTACGGCCAGGTGCGCTATGAAGCCGACAGCGCTGGGAATCCCTACCGCACCCTCGTCTTATACCGCCGCGCGGAGCTCGATCCCCTGGCGGGTGAAAACCCTTCTGAAGTGACCGTCTATTTTGCCGACCCACCGGTCAATCGGCCGCAAAATGCGCTGACTGGAACGATCTTCATTTCCCCTCTAAAAGACCCTCAGCATCCAGCCACCTGGGTAGTGGCGCTGTCGGCACCGTTCGAGCTGTTCGAAGGCAGCGGATTGCGGCCAGGCGATGAGATTCCCAACCTGGTGGGAGAAGAATGCGACAGCCTGGCGGACAATGGCGCCCAACCGCCCGGCCTGGTCGTGGTGGCATACTCGGCGGTTGAGTCCCGTAAGGGGCCGATCACCTGTTCGACCACATTTTATCGCGCGCAGTCCGGCGCGGTGGTATTTAACGCCGCCACCCTGCAATGGTCCAACGTATTGGACGATTTCGGCCATCATAACCCGGGCCTGGCGATGGATTACCGGTTAATGCGCCTCATGCAAAACGTTCTGGCGCTCATGCGGGCCTTGCCTGTGTCGGGCCCATAATTCCTTGCTATTCTTGCCCTAAGCCAGCTTTGGCGAAGATTCATGATCGATCACCATCGTTCTAAATAGTGCTCGAACCTTGCCAGAACCTGCGGCAGGTCACGTCGGCCTAAGCCCACGCGGAAGTAATTCCCGGGGTAATCGAAGACGTCGCCCGGAAGGAGCATGACCCCCTCTTTCTCCACCAGGTCGGCGCTGAGATGGCCGATGTTCTGGCGGGTCAGCAGCCTGGGAAAGGCGATCGATCCTGCACGCGGCCTGCTCCAGGCGAATGTTTGCGGGCGGCGGCTGAAGAAATCGTCGAGGATAGCCAGATTTGCGCGGATGATGCTCAGGTTGCGCGCGATGATTGCCTCCCGCGCGCGCAGGGCAATCAGCGCCAGCGTTTCGCTGGGGGCGCTGCTGCAGATGGTGGTGTAATCCTTCCATTCCATCATCCTGTTCATCGCCTCGTGATTACGAGTCGCCAGCCAACCGATGCGCAGTCCGGCCAGAGCGAAGCCCTTGGACAGGCCAGACAGGGAGACCGCATTCTCGTACAGGTCACAGGCGGGCGGCAGGCGGTCCTCTTCGTCCAGCTCAAGGAGCCGGTACATCTCGTCGGAAAATAGATAGGCGCCCGACCTTCGGGCCATGCCGATCAGCCGGCGCAGATCTGCGACCGGGATGGTCCCGCCGGTTGGGTTGTGAGGAAAGTTGATCACGATCAGGCGCGTGTTCGGCCGCATGGCTCCCTCGACGGCGTCCACATCGAAGATCCAGCGGCCGCCTTCTTCACGCGGCAGCCAGCGCGTGACCTCGCAGCCGAGCGAAACGGCCACCTCGTAAAGCGACTGGTAGCCGGGGAAGGTGCTGATGACGTGGTCGCCCGCCTTCAGCAGAGCATGCATGGCGACGAAAATACCCTCTTCGGGCGCCAGGATCAGCAACTCTTCCGGTTGTATGTTGGAATACAGGTGCGAGACCTCCTCCCTTAGCAATGGGCTGCCCTGCGACTCCGTATAGCCAAGACTTAAGCCTTCCCAATTTTTCAGCGCCTCTTCATCGGCCATCGCCAGCAGCTCCTTCAATGTGAGCGGCTCACAGTCCGAGCAGCTCAACAGGTAAGGGGCGGAGAATTCGTACCGCGCAAAGGTCCTTTCAAGCTTAAAGGGGGCAATGTTCATGATCTATCCAACCTTTCCTTTGCTTTGAATTGTATTCCAATGATACGAAGAAATTAAAAAGGCGAAGCCAATCACACTGCTTCGCCTAATCGATGCCGTTGGTCGGCGGGTCAGGACTCAGCCACCGTCCGAGGCCATTCTGAGCGCCTGGTATTCCTTGATGGCCGCCTTGACCGTATCCAGGCCCAGGGTGGCGCAGCGCGGGCGCGTCTTGACCAGCTCCTCGCCCAATTCTTCTTCCAATGTGCGGTAATCCAGATTCATCACCGCCTCGAGGCTCATCCCGCTTACCATCTCGGTGACCATCGAGGCGGCTGCCTGACTGATCGTACAACCTTCGCCGGTGAATGATATCCCCTCAATGTGGCCGTCGGTGATCTTGAGATAGATGCGCACGATGTCGCCGCAACCCTCGTGGCCGCCCTGCACGTGCACGTCGGCATCCGGCATCTCGCCGTAATTGCGCGGGTTGGTGAAATGATCCAACACGTATTCGAGTTGTGCGGCGCGATCTTCGAGGCTCATTTCGCTTCCTTTTCTATGGGCGCGTTGACCAGGTTGCCCCATTCCGTCCACGAGCCGTCGTAATTGCGCACCTGGGAGTAACCCAGCAGGTACTTGAGCACGAACCAGGTCAGCGAGGAGCGCTCGCCGATGCGACAGTAGGCGATAATTTCATCCTTGGGCAGGATGCCCTTCTCCTGGTAGATGCGCTGAAGGTCCGTGGCCGACTTGAAGGTGCCGTCCTCGGGATTGACCGCCAGCGACCAGGGAAGGTTGACTGCGCCGGGAATATGCCCGCCGCGCGTGGCGCCTTCCTGCGGGTAATTGGGCATGTGGATCAGTTCGCCGCTGTACTCCTGGGGGGAGCGCACATCGACCAGGGGCCGGTGCGCTTCGACCGCCGCCATGACCTGGTCGCGGAAGGCGCGGATCGAGGCATCCGGATCGGATGCCTGGTAATCCGTGCGGGGATAACGGGGCACCTCGCGGGTTAAGGGCCGCCCTTCCTTCTCCCATTTTAACCGCCCGCCGTTCATGATCCTGGTGTTGTGATGGCCGTAGTATTCGAACAGCCACAGGGCGTAACAGGCGAACCAGTTGCTCTTATCGCCGTAAAAGACCACGGTTGTATCTTTCGCGATGCCCAATTCGGAACACAGTTTCTCAAAGGCGTCTTTGGTAAGGAAATCGCGCCGCAGCGGATGCTGCAGTGTGGTGAACCAGTCTATTTTCACCGCGCCGGGAATGTGGCCGGTGTCGTAAAGCAGGTAATCTTCGTCCGATTCGGCGATGCGCACCTTGGGGTCGGTCAGGTGTTCTGCCACCCATTCGGTCTCGACCAGTTTTTCAGGGTGTGCGTATCCGTCCTGAGCCATAGCACCACCTCCACCAATAAATATGGTATTTATGATGATAATTATAATAATTCATTTGGATCGCGTCAAGCCATCCTCGGCGTATAGGAGTGGATCGATATCAAACGGTTTCGCACCCGTCCTGACCCACAAGATGCACGCACAAGGCCCACTGGCTTCAAAACATCATTTCTTGGAGGGGGCAGTGGATCATGCCGATCTTGGGTTGCTGGCAGCCCCCCTGTCCTTGATCAGGGCCATTTTCGGCGTCCTGGGGCTGAGATTCGTCATCGCGGCTGTCCCGGGCACGCGTCAGCCTGCCCCGGGTTTGCATCAGGGCCAGGTTGGCGGCGAGCGGGCCGATGTTGATGGGGATTAAGACCTGGTCAGCAACCAACTCGCGCTGCCGTCCGGCCTGACCGCGCACCACAAACCGCCCAATTCGTTCACCCCTTGTCCGCTTACATCACCCGGCTTGGTGTCGCCGGCGAAGGTGTACAGCGGAAGATCGTTGATGGTGACCTGCACAATCCCATCCGGGCGGTTGATGATGCTGACCTTGCCGGTGATGGCTGCAGCGACGGCCGGAGGCTGCCCTCCGCTGGCGACGACCGCCGGCCAGAGCGTCAGGCACGGCCCGGTGCAGCTACGGGAGCCCGGGGCGTCCCTCAGAAACAGGTAAAGCGTCATACCGCGGCTGTCGGTCAGGATCTGGCCAGCTTGAGGCCATTGGTCCCTTTCAGGCTGTCTGCGCCCGCCGCGGGAGCGGCTGACTGCGAGGGCTGGGCGGAGGATGGGCAGTAATGACCAGCCTGTCCCAATCGGTGCGGCATGAAAGTTGGCTTCTCAACGCCGCGGCTCTGGAAGGAGCGCGCCATCCCCCCATTTCCTGATGAGCCGATCGTCCGAGGAACGGAGCGAACGCGGGCTAATCCAGCCACTCCACAATGGTCGCCTCGCCCTGGCCGACGCCCACGCACAGCGTCGCCAGCCCGTAGTAGGGGCGCCGCTCGTAGGGGGCGCGCCGGCGCATCTCATGCAGCAGGGTAGTCAGGATGCGCGCGCCCGAGCAGCCCAGTGGGTGACCCAGCGCCACTGCGCCGCCGTTCACGTTGGTAATTTCCGGGTCGAGGCCCAGCTCACGGATCACCGCTAAGGCCTGGACGGCGAAGGCCTCGTTCAGCTCCACCAGGCGGATATCCTCCAGCTTCAAGCCGGCGCGCGCAAGGGCCTTGCGAGTGGCCGGCACCGGTCCCATGCCCATGATGCGCGGCTCGACGCCGGCCGCGGCCGAGGCCACGATGCGCGCCATCGGGCGCAGCCCCAGCTCCTGGGCCTTGCTCGCGCTCATCAGCAGCAGCGCAGCCGCCCCATCGTTCAACCCGGAAGAATTTCCTGCCGTGACCGTGCCGCCGGCGCGAAATGCCGGGCGCAGGCGGGCCAGGGATTCCAAGCTGGCGTCGCGGCGTGGGCGCTCGTCGGTGGTCACCACGATCGGCTCGCCTTTGCGCTGCGGGATGGGTACCGGCACGATTTCCTCGGCGAAGCGGCCGGAATCGATGGCCGCCACGGCGCGCTGGTGCGAGCGCAGGGCGAAGGCGTCCTGCTCTTCGCGCGGGATACCGGTCATTGCGGCGATATTCTCGGCCGTCTCGCCCATCGATTCGATCCCATAGGTCTCGACCATCTTTGGATTGGGGTAGCGCCAGCCGAGGGCGGTGTCCCAGGCGGTCAGGTTGCCAAATTCATAGCCACGTTCGGCTTTGGGAAGTGAATAGGGCGCACGCGACATGCTTTCCACCCCGCCGGCGATGAAGACCTCTCCTTCACCCACCTTGATGGCGCGAGCGGCCTGGTTGACCGCGTTCAGGCCCGAAGCGCACAGCCGGTTGAAGGTCACTCCCGCCACGGTGGGCGGGAAGCCAGCCAGCAGCAGCGCCATGCGCGCCACATTGCGGTTGTCCTCACCGGCCTGGTTGGCGCAACCCAGGTAGACCTCTTCCACCAGCGAGGCATCCAGCGCGTTGCGCTGCAGGATGGCGCGCAGTACGTGCGCGGCTAGGTCGTCCGGGCGAACAGGCGCCAGCGCCCCGCCCAGCGCGCCGATCGGCGTGCGCACCGCATCGATGATGACTGCTTCGCGCGCGGAATTCATTCAGTACCCTCGCAAATGCTTCGGCGTCACCCGTATGGCCACCGAATAGGATGCGGAGAACTCCTCGGGGGTCATCTTAATCTCGGCGATGGCCTGGCGATATTTTTCCATGTACTCGCGCACCTGGTGGGCCGGCGGAGCCGAGGTATCTACGTGAGCCAGGCCGGTGAAGACCACCACCTCGCTGCCATCCCGGTCGGTGTTCAGGTGCAGGGCCACGCGCGGGTTGGCGTCGATATGGTTCAGGCGGCGGGAGCCCGGCTGGCAGTAGGTCAGAAAGCTGCCGTCCTGCCATACGAACCACACCGGGTTGGGCTGAGGCGTACCTTCCTCGTCCACCGCCGTGAACCAGATGACGAGCTCTTCGTGGAGTTTGCGCTCTACCCGTGCGCCGAATTCAGAGCTGGTATCCAGCAACATACTTCCTCCTTTGTGCATGCGAATAACCTTGCAATGATTATGACGCCGCCTTTACACTCTGGCCGGGCTTGAACAATCCCTCCCGATTGGCCACCATCAATCCAGCTCGGAAAGTGAGCTCATCCACCGGGGGGAGGCCAGCCGCCTGCCCGGCGCTGATCACTGCGTTGCGCGCCAGCCCATACAGACGGTGCTCGATCGCATTTGCGCCGGCATCGGCCCACATCCAGCCCAGGCGGTCATAAGCCGCCAGGTTCAACGGGCGGGTGTAGGCGCGCAGGGTCATCCGGCCGGCCACGTTGTAGAAATCGTTGAAGTACGACATGACCAGTTCGCGCAGCCCGCGATACACCGGCGGGCGGGCGCGCAGGCCGACGAAATTGGATTTGGCTACCGAGCCGACGCAACCCTGCTGCCAATAGATGGCCAGCACGTGGTCATCGTCCGTGCCCGGTTCGGGCCATAGCTGGACGATCAGCGGCGGGTAACCGAGCCGGCGCAGGGCCAGGGCGGCGAACAGCGCCCCATCCAGACAGTGGGCGGTGCGTTCGCGCAGAACCGTCAGCGGACTGCGATTTTTCCGCGTGTCGGAGGGATAGGGGATGGCGTCGAGGAATTCCTGGATGCTGGTCGGGCTGTCCAGTCCATCTAACCTACGGCGCTCATCCTCGGTCAGCATGCTTTCGAAGACTCTCAGGCTCTCCTCCACTAGTAAGCACCTCCATACGATGTTGCTGGCCAGGGATCGAAACCATTCAGAATCCCAAAACCGGATAAGTCCATCCTCGCAGGGAATGCGGTCCTTGAAGTTGCCTGCCTGGAAGAGTTCGTTCGGGCGTTCAGGATCATTCTCGTGGACGGTTTCCCGACAACCCTGCCTCGATCATTCTCTGCTCATTTTACCCCGATCCTCGCTTCGAGACTCAACCGCAGCGAGGAAGACCATATAAAAACGGGACCATATCGGTTGACTTATGCATCCGAATCCTCTAAATGAGGTGACCCTGCCGCTGCTGGACGGCACCAGCCTGGAATATAAATACACGCGCGGCTCCTGGGAACGGGTGGAGTGGTGGGGCGGCATCACCGGCACGGTCAACCGCCACCTGACCGTTCGCTATGGGTCCGACGGCACCCAGCTCGTGGACAACACCGCCACCGATTGGGGCAACGGTCCCGACGAACTAAAAGCTGTGCAGTTCTGGCGCGATCCGCTGGTGGTGTCCACATCCGCCTCCGCCAGCCAGGTGACGGTGAATTTCGCGCGTAGTATCCAGCCGCTGGCGGATGCGGATTTCAGCAACGCTATCGTGGTCAAAACGGGCGGCAGCCCGGTGGCCGGAAGCATCTCCCCGCTCAGCGGCGTGACCTCCACGCTGACATGGAAGCCGGCTGTTGCGCTCGGCCCGGGCACGTACGAAGTGACCGTTTTTAATCTACAGAGCAGCGTGGACGGCGACCACGTTCCTATGCAGCAGCCGTACGTGTTCAGTTTTAGCGTGCCTTAGCCGCTCAACCGCTCAGGTAGATAGCCACCATCTAGATTGCCAAATGACGCCCGGGACATTTTTCCGGGCGTCCGTCTTTCTTTTGTCTTTTCTAACGCAGCATCCTGGCGTTTTCATCTTTTTCGCGGCCTTCCCGGCATCACGTGGATCTCGGGCGTGACCACGTTGAAGGCGAATGTCAGCAATACCACCAGCGTGGCCGTCAATACGAATGCCATCCAATACTCGCGCCCATTGAAATGCAGGATTACCCCCATCGCCAGCGCGCCGAGCGCCAGCCCCAGCTCTTCGAGGGCTCCCAGCACGCTCTCCGCACCATGTCCATGGGAGGCATCCGAGCGCGAAATCGCCAGATACGAGGGCGCGATGCGCTCGGTCACGCCCAGCCCCAGCCCGAAGGCGACGGCCAATCCCAGCAGGGCAAATGGGTTGGCAGTGGCCGGGAAGACCACCATGGAGAAGGCGCCCAGATAGAGCCCGGCGCTGAGCGCCTGTTTGCGCCCATAGCGCCGCTCGATCCAGATCGCCAGCGGGCGGGCCAGGTCGCGTGCAGCGGCCAGAAGGCCAAACAGCAGGCCAACGGCGAATGGGTGGATTCCCGTTCCCAGCGCATACAGCGGCAAGAAGCCCACCAATCCACCCAACATCATCCGTTGGGCGATGGTTGCCAGCAGCGGACTGCGCGCGGTGCGGTTCTTCCAGACGGCGCGCAGCCAGGCGAGATCGCTTTCGCGTTCCTGGTGCGTGGAGGGAGCATCCTTGAGGAGGACGGCAATGATAAAGGCTGCCAGGGCAGCCAATGCGCTCAAGGCGTAAACCGCCGATAAGCCTGGCGCAGCCATCAAAGCCCCTCCAACCACGGGCGCCAGAACCAGCCCTGCCAGCGCAGCCGCAGCACCCGACCGTCGTGTGCGCTCATCCAGTGAACCGCCGGCGGCCAGCGGCAGGAAAAGCGCCAATCCCATGCCGTGATACAGACGCGCCAGGCCGAGCGCCAGCGGTGAACGCGCGGCCAGTACCAGCAGTGGCGCGGTGACGAGCACCGCTCCACCTGCGAGCCACATGCGCCGGCAGCCCCAGCGCCCCCATTGCCGGGCGGTCGCCTGGCGGAAAATCAGGCTGGCGGCGGCCGCCGCGGCCACGATCGACCCGACCGCCAGATCCCCTGCGCCCTGATCGCGCGCCAGCGCAGACAACGCCGGCACCAGCGCCAACGTGGCACTGAAGGCCGCCAGCCCAATCATAACGGTGAAGGCCCCGCCTGCTCGTCTTGCATCCATCTTACCTCGCAATTGCGGATCAACCGAAGTGGAACTTTCGAGCCACCTACGACGTCATAACATTGTCGTGCGACTGCCAGCCTGATTGTACTTCAACCGCCGCTTTCCATGAAATCAAATCGGCGTCGATCCGCCAATCCACAATCTATCCTGGAGAGAGGGATGAGTGCGAAAATCCTTGGAAAGGCCGCTGTCCTTTGCACCGCGCTCTGGCTGGCAGCCTGCGCTTCACCGACCGCGCAGGTCACGCCGTCATATCCACCAGAATTACCGGTCAGCCCTGGTCAAGCTGCCCCTCCCCCTTTCATAAATTCTGACAGCCTCGCCTGGGACCCATCCGGCCGGTGGCTGGCCTACACCGACCATTCCGGCGGCGCCTGGTTGCAATCCCGCGAGGGCGACCCGATGCGTGTTTTCGGAGTGGCTGCGGGTGCGGATGCCAGCCTGCGTACAGCCTGGTCGCCCGACGGGGGTCTGCTCATGATTTACGGCACCTGGGGAGTCGGCGCGCCTCCCTGGAGCGCCATCTGGCTGACGAGGGTGATCGCGCAAGGCCCCGAGCCGGGCAGCATCGTCCTGACGCCGGTGCGGGCGGCTGCTCGCGCACAGCAGGCGCCCAACGATCTCTCGGCAGCCGGCTGGTCGCCCGCGGGCGACAGGATCGCCTATGCGCTGGCGGGCGAGGTCTGGCTCTACGATCTGAATAATCACCGTGCTCACCAGATCACCCGGCTTGCGGAAAAACCTCTACCCCGCAGCAAAGGCTCCGAAACGTTTGACGGGGTGCGTGAACTGGCTTGGTCTCCTCAAGGGGATGCGCTGGCCCTCGGCCTGACCTGTGATTGTCCCTCTCCATGGAGCGGCGTCGCCGTGCTCAACCTCGCGGACGAGGACGTGCGCCGGCTGATAGATGGCGGTCAAGATGTAGGTTGGACGCCGGAGGGAGAGCGAATCACTTTCCGTAACGCTTCCGGTGATTGGTCGGGTGGTATGACTTTCGATTATTACTCGATCGATTTGCGATCTCTCGACATTGAAAATCTGACCCAATCCAATCCGGACTGGGATCCCTTGCTGGATTCAACGGGCTACAAGGACGCGCCATACCAGACCGATGATCTGGCATGGTCCATGAACGGCGACGCCTACGTCTACAAGACGCGCGACAATCGTAACAGCCCCGCCCAACCGCGGATCGGTTTCATCCTCCGTGAAACCCAGCAGCCTGCATCGCAGGAATACCTGGGTACGAACGAGCGCTTGTTCCTTTTCCCAGCCTTCCTGGCCGATGGCAGCCTGGCATTTTTGGAAGCCAGCGCTCTGCGCCCCGATCCAGAGGACCCCGAGATTTTCACAGCATTATCCGCGAAAATTCTGCCTGCTCACGGGCAGGCTGTGGCGGAGAACACCATATTTCAGGACATCGGGTTGGTCGCCGGAGCTGCCTGGTCGCCTGACGGCAGCACCCTGGCAGTACTCAGACCCGCCCAGACCGCATCTCTCCCTGATCGAGTGAAGATCTTTATCCTGAAATAACCTCCTCACGATGTATCTACCCAGATTGGATCATGAAACGTCTTTAACTCAATTATTAAGGGATCAATTTAGTTCTTGTTATTTCTATGCGTCCCGGCTCCTCAAGCGCTCTTAGGGGGGTCGTGTGAAGCCGATTAAAATTCAAGCGGGATGACATATCCACAAATATCGGTTACAATCGCCCGGAAACATCCAGAAAGGAAACAACCTTCCTCTTGCCTCGGCGCCAGAGGGACCGGCGCCTGGGCGACTGTTTATCCCATATGGAAGATTATCCGAAGAACACCCAATTCGATCCTTACGGGTCGACACAACCCTTCAACCTGCCGCAAGATCCCGGCGCTGAAACCCAACCTGTGCCGGCCCAAATCCCACTGGACCAGGTGCAGCCGGTGCGGGTGACACCTGTCTCCCCACGGTCAGGACCCCAATCTGCCCCACAACCGGCGCCCATCAAACCCGCTCCCCGCCGGGGGCATTGGGGGTGCTGTTCGTTGCCTTTGGGAATAGCCTTAGGGCTTATCCTGCTTTTGCTGGTCTACTTCTTTGCTCCGCTGCGCACCAATCTGCTAGTGTTGGGTGTGGACGCGCGCCCGGGCCAGGAGGATGTGGGCCGCACCGACACGATCATTCTGATGACCGTGGTGCCGCTCAAGCCGTATGTGGGTATGCTCTCCATCCCGCGCGATCTGTGGGTGCCCATCCCCGGCCACGGCGACAACCGCATCAACACAGCGCACTTTTTCGCCGAAGCCTCCCATCCGGGCAGCGGTCCCGAGGCCGCCCGACAGGTAGTGGAGCAGAATTTCAAAGTGCCGGTGCCCTACTACGTACGGGTAAATTTCAACACCTTCGAAGACGTGGTCGACGCCATGGGCGGCATCACCATCGATCTGGATGTCCCCACCGCCGGCCTGTCGGCTGGAGAGCACCACCTGAACGGCCAGCAGGCGCTGGCTTTCGCCCGTGACCGCAAGATCAGCGGCGACGATTTCTACCGCATGGCTCACAGCCAGGTGCTGCTCAAGGCCGCCATGCGCCAGCTCCTCCAGCCGGCCACCTGGCCGCGCCTGCCGGCGGTCGTGGAGGCTTTTTTCCGCGTGGTGGACACCAATATTCCAGCCTGGCAGTGGCCACGGCTGGGGCTGGCCGTGCTGCGCGCCGGCCCGAATGGCATCGATTCACGCACGCTGACGCGCGAAGAGGTCAAGCCGTTCATCACCAACCAGGGCGCGGACGTCCTTTTGCCGCAGTGGGATAAGATCGACCCGATCGTGCACCAGATGTTTGGCAGTTAATGCGGACGGGTGAAATTCGGGCGGGCCGAAACGCCCACCCAGGCTCTTCGCTCAGTGAGCTGACGCATTAAAAACTCCGCGCAGCCGGAAAGGCTGATTCCTGAAGGCGATACGCGAATTCATAACAGGGGGTGATTTTTATGTCATCTTATTGACAACCATCGCATCCCCATATACCATGAGGGTGGTTATCGATTTCCGCATCCCTTAACTGGCTAATTCATAAAGGAGAAAACCATGTCACTTTCCAATCTCCTCAGACGGAGGACGATTCTCCATCTGGCCATCATGCTGGCGCTAGCCTTGGCCTGGCTGCCGTTCGCTCGGCCTGTCCAGGCCGTTTCGCCCAACGTGGTCATCAGCCAGGTGTACGGCGGCGGGGGTAATTCTGGCGCCGTTTATACGAATGATTTTGTCGAGTTGTTCAACCGCGGCACGACCACTGTCTCCCTGGATGGCTGGTCCGTACAATACACCAGCGCCACCGGGACGGGGAATTTCGGCGCAACTTCGGCGCTGCTTACCCCCCTTTCAGGAAGCCTGTTCCCCGGTCAATATTTGCTTATCCAAGAAGCATCGGGTGGTTCGGTTGGAGTTCCCCTGCCAACCCCAGATGTGACCGACAGCACACCCATCAACATGAGCGCTACTGGGGGCAAAGTGGCCCTGGTGAATATCGCCACGTCGCTGGGCTGCAACGGCGGCTCGACGCCTTGTTCTGCCGATCAACTGGCCCACATCGTCGATCTGGTGGGTTGGGATGGGGCAAACTTCTATGAGGGTTCAGGTCCTGCGCCCACAACCAGCAACTCGACCGCTGTTTTGCGCGCCAATGCCGGCTGCATCGACACGGACAATAACGCCGCCGATTTTTCCGCCGGGACGCCGACGCCGCGCAACAGCACATCGCCCCTGCATAGCTGCGTTTCGACCAACCCCACCGGTGTAGGGACAGCGGACCCGGATATGGTGCCTGCCGGAGAAAACACCCTGCTCACCGTGACCGTCACCCCCGGCACTCAACCGGCCAGCACTGGCCTCACGGTCAGCGCTGATCTGAGCGCCATTGGCGGCTCCTCCTCACAGGCGTTCTACGATGACGGTACGCACGGGGACGCGGCCGCTGGCGACAACGTCTTCTCTTACCTCGCCAGCACGCCGGCCAACTTGTCCAATTGCAATCTCAGCCTGGCCGCCTCCATCCGGGATGAACAGTCCCGCACAGGCAGCGCCCGCATCGCTCTGGCGGTCGGCCGGAGCGCGGCTATCCACGACGTCCAGGGCGCCAGCCACATCTCGCCGCTCAAAAGCGCCTGTGTGGTGAACGTCGCCGGGATCGTGACGGCCAAAACCAGCAACGGTTATTATTTCGAGGACCCTAACCCGGATGGTGATCCAGCCACTTCGGAAGGCGTCTTTGTCTTCACCAGTTCAGCTCCCAGCGTAAACGTCGGCGATGCGCTGCTCGTCTCCGGCACAGTATCTGAATTCCGGCCTGGTGGGACCAGCTCTACCAACCTCACCACTACTGAGCTGAGCGGACCGAAATCGAGGCTGGTTTCGAGCGGCAACCCGCTGCCAGCGCCGGTGGTCATCGGCGCGGGCGGACGCATTCCTCCAGATCAGGTGATCGAAAATGATGCCAGCGGGGATGTCGAAAACAGCGGTATCTTCGATCCGAATCAGGATGGCATCGACTTCTATGAGAGCCTGGAAGGCATGCTGGTGCAGGTCAACGACGCTGTGGCGGTCGGGCCGACTTCGGTTTTCGGTGGAGCCACTCCCAACAATGAGATTCCCGTGGTGGGAGATAACGGCGCCAACGCCGGCCTGCTCACCCCCCGCGGGGGAATCGTGGTCCGTCCGGATGACTTCAACCCCGAGCGCATCATCCTCAACGACCTGATCGCTGGCGGCCCCGATCTGCCCCTGGTTAACGTGGGCGACCGCTTCCCGGGAGCGATCGTCGGGGTGATGGATTACAGCTTCGGCAACTTCAAGCTCCAGGTGACTCAGCTCCCCGCGGTTGTCTCAGGCGGTTTGCAGAGGGAGACCGCTGGGGAACCGGGGCCTGGTCAGCTTTCCGTAGCCACCTTCAATGTGGAGAACCTGGCGCCCACCGATCCGCCGGCCAAGTTCGCCACTCTGGCCGGACTGATCGTCAACAACCTCAAAGCGCCCGACCTGCTGGCAATCGAGGAAATCCAGGATAATAACGGGACCGTAGACAACGGCACGGTGGACGCCAGTTCGACCTGGGGTCTGCTGATCAGCGCCGTCCAGGACGCTGGCGGGCCGGTTTATGCTTATCGCCAGATCGACCCGGTAAACGATGAGGACGGCGGCGCTCCGGGCGGCAACATCCGCCAGGGTTTCCTCTTCCGCACCGACCGCGGCCTGTCGTTCGTGGACCATGCCGGCGGCGATGCCACCAGCCCTACAGAAGTGACCTCTGGTGCCGGCGGACCCGAGCTGACTCTCAGCCCCGGACGGATCGATCCCAACAACGCCGCTTTCCTTGACAGCCGCAAGCCGCTGGCGGGCGAGTTCCTCTTCCGCGGGCGCAAGCTGTTCGTCGTAGCCAATCACTTCAATTCTAAAGGCGGCGATGATCCTTTGTTCGGGCACTATCAGCCGCCTGAATTTTTCTCCGAGATACAGCGCAACCAGCAGGCTGCGGTGGTCAACGGATTCATTGACGAACTGCTCTCCGTTGATCCAAACGCCAATGTGGTCGTGCTGGGCGACCTGAACGACTTCCAGTTCTCCTCGGCGATAGCGACGCTAAAAGGCAACCCGGCTGTACTGAACGATCTGATCGATACCCTGCCGGAGAACGAGCGCTACACTTACGTTTACCAGGGCAACTCGGAAACCCTCGACCACATCCTGTTCAGCAACAACCTGTTCGAGCGACACGCCTTCGCTTACGATGTAGTGCACGTCAACTCTGAATTCTATGATCAATCCAGCGACCACGAGCCGCAAGTGGTGTATATCTCCTTCAATCCGCCCCAGGTTGATCAACCCGCGATAACCCCTGAGCCATCCACCGAGGGGCAGACGGTAACCGCATCCGCCTCTTTCCTTGCCCCCGCACCAGAGGACGCACCGCTGACCTGCAAGGTGGACTACGGCGACGGCTCGGGATATTTAGACGGCATGGTGAGCGGCGATTACCTGAGCGGCTACACCTGCACCGGCCCACAGCACGCTTACGCTGCCTTCGGCTCCTACACCGTGACTGTCAGTGTGAGCAATTCTTTCAATGAGACGGGCAGCAACTCGGCCACCCACACGGTCGTCTTCAACTTCGATGGATTCTTCAAACCGGTAGAGAATCTGCCAACGCTCAATGTGGTCAAAGCGGGCGTGGCCTTGCCAGTCAAGTTCAGCCTGGGCGGCGACAAAGGCCTGGAAATTTTTATGTCCGGATACCCGCGGTCTGAGGCCATCGCCTGTGATACCTCCCAACCCCAAAATAACGTTCAGGAAACGGTGACGGCCGGGTTGAGCAGCCTGAGCTACGATCCAACCACCGATCAATACGTATATGTATGGAAGAGCGAGAAGAGCTGGGCGAACACCTGCCGTACACTTACGATCAGACTGGTGGACGGCACCACCCACAGCGCTAAATTCTCGTTCAAATGAGGATATGGAAAGTCTGGTCTGGTGTATATTCCAGCCCAGGCATCCAGCCCCCATCCCCCTCCCTGCTTGCGGTGAGGGGGATGGGGTGTCGTTTTATGAAGGCTGGTCGGCCGCCCTGTGAAAAGGGGCTCAAATCCTGGGCCTTGGCTTACTCTGCCACCGCCAGCGCGCCCATCGGGTCCCATGGCGGCAAGACCACCGGAGGCTCCTCCAGGACGGGCAACAGCGCAGGGGGCACCACATCGCGCGGCACCACCACTTCGTACATATATTCATCGAACCAGGCGTCGCTCATCACCATGTAGCCTTTGTCGCCGACCGCGTCGCCCCATGAATTCTCCACCCGCCATTTTGTCGGCCGGCCGTTTGCGTCCAGGTCCACGCCGGTGAAGACCATGGCATGGGTCATCTCGCTGTCGCCGTAATCCACGCGCTGGGCTTTGTCGGCTTTGAACTGGAATCCGTACAGCAGCGAGTAATCGTAAAGCTCGGTATCCAGGATGCCCAGTTCGGTGTGCTTGCGCTTGTCGACGTCGCAGCCGAACCACACCGGCTGCCCATCCTTGACGATGGCGTCCACCGCCGCCTGCTTGAAGACCGGCAGGGCGACGTTCAGGTAACGAATGATCCCACCTTCGACCACGTTGCCCAAATACTGGATGGTGTACAGCTTGTTGAAGGGCTTGTTTTCTGTTGGGCAGTGGATCAGGCACACACGGCCGTCCAGGTCTATGGAAGCGTAGCGCTGGAAGAATTCCTGCGGGGTGAGCGTCCCATCGCGGTGGAATTTCTCGTCCTTGTCGCGCCATTGCCAGAAGAACTGCGTCGGCGGCTCCCCGAGATGAATGGCCAGCATGCGGTACACATCGGACAGCATCTTGAGCTTGCGCTCACGCAGGTCATCCAGATTGGCGCCCTCCTGGTGCAGGCGGCGCAGTTCGGCGGCGAACTCGCGCATGCGCGAGGTGAGCAGGGAGCGCATCAGCGCGGAATTGCTGCTGCTTTC
This sequence comes from Anaerolineaceae bacterium, assembly GCA_034435955.1. Lineage (GTDB taxonomy): Bacteria > Chloroflexota > Anaerolineae > Anaerolineales > Anaerolineaceae > DAOTWA01. The sequence goes on from DAOTWA010000028.1 coordinate 44,991, forward strand.
CGTTTCCGGCATCACGGATTTAGGCACCACGCCGTACTTCTTGACCAGGTTGACGAACATATCCCATTGGCCGCCGTCCTGGAGCGGTTGGGTGAGCAGGAACATCAACAGCCGCCCATCGAGCGGCTCGTCCAGCGTCGCCAGGATGTTCTCCAGGAAATAATTAGCCTTCTCGAGCTTGTCCCAAAACATCAGGTAAGATTGGGAGAGCTCGAATTTCTCCAGGTTGAGACGCGCCATGGCCTCGCTGCGCAGCAGGTTGAGCCCGGCGAAAAGCCAGCAGCGCCCTGATTTCTTCTGGTTGGTTACTTCATTCGTCTTGAGCGTGTGCGAGAAGGTGTGGTCGCTGCGCACCACCACGCTGTGGTTCAGCGCAATTTCGTGCACCGGGTTGCGCGCCACGGCGTCCAGGGCCAGGCGGTTTTTCGGGTCGGCCTCGAAAGCTGAATGGTAGGACTGGATGTGGTCCAGGCTGAGAGCAGTCGCTTCGGTCGCTGCCATTGGATCGCTGATTCCTTTCTAAACGATGAATATATGGTCAGAATCACATGCCATTATACTTCCTTCTTCGCCGCATTTGCCGGATGCAGCCGGATGAGGGTATACTATGCGCCTGTCCCCCCCTTTGGGGAAGGCACCACCCCATTCTTTCTACCTGCGGAGGCTTTCTTTTCATCGCCGCCGGCAGAAAAGGAGATAGACATGAACCGCACACGAAAACTTGCCGGGCTTTTGCCCGCACTTGCCGTCCTGTTGCTGGCGTTGGGCGCCTGCGCGCCCAAGCCCGCTCCAGCTCCCACCGATACCCCCGCGCCGACCGACACCCAGGCGCCGCTGCCCACGGATACGCCTGCTCCCACCGTCACCCCAGCGCCGACCCAGGCCGCCACCGATGCCGGCGTCCAGGCGGCCACTGCAGGCCCTGCTCTTGCAGGAACGGCGGCCTCGACCCAGCAAGTGGCGCCCGCGACTGCCTCCGGCGCACCCGATAAGTACCAGTACATCTCCCAAAACCTGCCGGATAACACCCAAGTGCTGCCCGGCAGCGCGCTGACCATCCGTTGGGTGGTCAAAAACGCCGGCACCACCACCTGGACGACCAAATACCTGCTGCGATACTTCTCGGGACCGAAGGGGGAACAGGACAGCTATACCTTCCCGAAGGAAGTCCTGCCGGGCCAGACCGTCACGCTGACGGTCAAGCTGGTCGCACCGCAGGCCTTGGGGGATTACAACACCTGGTGGAAGCTGACCAACGAGCAAATGCAGAATTTCGGCGACGTGAATTTCATGTTCACGGTGACCAACAACCCTGGCGCTCCCAAACCAACCGTCACGCCGTGAGATAACCGCCAATCGAATCGAATTGGATCCCCTCTGGCCGCCAGCGGCGCGGCCGCCTTCCACGCCAGGCTGATACGGCGCGAGGATCAATTATTGCGCTCTCTGGCCAATGGCCGTTCGATCGTCGAAATCGCTGTTATACTGGAAGTCAAGACCGACGGCATCGAGCGTTGCATCCACATTTTATTGGTCAAGTTCGGGGCTGACACGGTCAAGAACGTGCTGAGGGCGAGCTTGTTTGGTCATTCCTCGCCCAATTTTCGAGGCCAAAGGAGGGTTTTTTCATGACGCTCGATGTCGTCATTACCTGGATTGTTGTCGGCGGCATTGCTGGTTTGCTGGCCAAAAACTTGGTGCGGGGTGTGCGCACCGGCCTGGTCGGCACGATCGTGATCGGCGTCCTGGGTGCGCTCATCGGCGGATGGCTGTTTCGCGTGCTGCACATTGCCGTCGGTGCAGGCCTGGTCAACGAAATCATCAGCGCAATCGTCGGCGCGGTGGTGCTGTTAGTCGTCCTGAGAGCCGTCCGCAGGCTCTGATCATCGCCCCTTACGGCGAGGGGTCATTCAGCTCCGCCGCCTGAACAATATCAAGGCCATCGCGCCGAGCAGAGCGCTCACCGCCAGGCCGAAGCCGGCCAATCGGCCGGTCACCCTGATAGGGCGTCGGGTGGAATCAGGGGTGCGCGTTGCCAGCTCTTTCAGCTCGGCGGCGCGTCGTGCGGCGTAATGAAGGCGGATCTGGCGGCGCAGAGCCGCCTCGGCCGCCAGCCTGGCGCGTAGCTCCTTTTCGTATGGGATGGATACTCCGCGGACGTTTGGGCGGATGCGCCGGCCGTAGCGCCGGGCGTATACGCGGGTGAACTCTGCCCCAAGCAGCAGGATTTGCGCGGAGTAGTACAGCCAGATCAGCGCCACGGCCAGTGATCCGGCTGCGCCATAGGCCGAGCTGATGCTGCTGTGCGCCAGATACAGACCGATCAGTACCTTGCCGAGGGAAAAAAGCAGGGTGGTGACCACCGCGCCGATCCATGCATCCCGCCAGCGCACGTGGGCGTCGGGCAGATACTTAAACAGCAGACTGAACGCCAGGACAATAGAGACGAAGAAGACGATCTGGTTGAGCCAGCTCCACAGGCTCGCGGCGCCAGGCAATAAGCCGGTGAAGAAGTGGTTAACGGCCGACAGAGCAGCGCTGGCGGCCAGCGCCATGAAAAGCAGCAGCCCGCTGACCAAAGCCAGAAGAAAGGTGAAGAAACGCCGTCGGACCAGCGCCAGCACGCCGCCGTCGCTGCGGGCGCGGATGCCCCAGATGGTATTGAGCGCATCCTGGAGCTGTGCGAACAGATTGGCCGCGCCCACGAGCAGTACGATCAGACCCAAGCCAAAAGCCAGCGCGCCTGCACCCGGCCGCGAGGCGTGCTCAAGTACAGTTTCGACAAACTGCGCGACCTGATCGCCGGCCAGCAGGTACACCTGTTCGATCAGACCAGCCATGACCCGTTCCTGGCGCAGGAAGAGCGCGGCGATGCTGGTGGCGATCACCAGCAGGGGCGCCAGGGAGAAGGCGGCGTAATACGCCAGCGCCGCCGCCAAACGCGCTCCGCGTGCGCGAGAATATCCTTCGGCTACCTCTTGCAGGAATGACCAGATGTGGCGAAAAACCACGCTCCCTCCGCATCCAATTATATGCAAACGACGGGGCATGTCAGGCCGATGATGATGGCCAGATTGTGCCGAATGACACTATTGACATGCCCTCCAACGCAGGGTAAAAACGGCGTGGATAGAGGGTTATTTCCGTTCGCGAAATCGCAACAGGGAGGCCACTTATGGAAGTCTTTACCACCACCACCCAGCATCTGGTCAAGGGCGAAGACTTAAATCATCACGGCACGCTGTACGCCGGGCGCAGCGCCGAGTGGTTCGTCGAGGCAGGTTTCATCGCCGCAGCGCATCTGGTGCCGCCCAAGAACATCGTCTGTCTGAAGATCCACGGGATGAGCTTCACCCGGCCGGTCTGGCCAGGGGAGATCGCCAATTTTGAAAGCAAGATCGTCTTAACCGGTCATTCGCGTCTCGTGGCTTTCGTGCGCATGCACGTAAAAGGCGAGGAGGTGATACGCGGATTCATCACCTTCGTCAACGTGGACGCCAACGGCCATTCCATGCCCCACGGCATCACCATCGAAGCGGTTACCCCGGAAGACAAAGCCCTCCAGGAGGAGGCCCGCCGCCTGGATACCTGAGCGTCGGGATGGCTTGAGTCGGCTTTCTCCTTATCCCCCCAACTTTCCCCCTTATTGGTTGTGTTAAAATAAAAATATGGCGGATTTATCATCTCATTTGCAGGCCACCCTGGATACCCTGCCTAATAAGCCCGGTTGCTACCTGATGAAGAACGCCGCCGGCGACATTATCTATGTCGGCAAGGCGGTCAACCTGCGCAACCGGGTGCGCTCTTACTTCCATAACAGCGCGGACCTGGATTTCAAGACCCGCCAGATGGTGCGTCACGTCGCCGACATCGAGTGGATCGTGGTCGGCTCAGAGCTCGAGGCGCTCATCCTCGAGATGAACCTGATCAAGAAGCACCGCCCGCACTACAACATCCGCCTCAAGGACGATAAGCGCTACCCTTATGTCAAGGTGCATTGGGCCGATCCGTTCCCCAAGGTCACCGTGACCCGCCAGATGGTCAACGACGGCTCGCGCTATTTTGGCCCTTATACCAGCGTGTGGGCGGTTCATCAGACGCTGGACGTGCTGCGTCACATCTTCCCTTACCTGACCTGCGACCGTGAGATCACCGGCCGGGATCCCCGGCCCTGCCTGTACTACGACATCAAGCTGTGCAGCGGTCCGTGCATCGGCGCCATCTCCCAAACCGCCTACCGCCAGATGATCGACGATCTGTGCCAGTTCCTGGAGGGCCACACCGAGCCGATCGTGGCGCGCCTGCAGAAAGAGATGGAAAAGGCCGCCGAGGAGCTCCAATTCGAGCGCGCCGCCCAGTTGCGCGACCAGATCCAGGCCATCGAGAAGGTCGTCGAGCGCCAGAAAGTCATCTCATCCGAGGACCTGGACAGCGACGTCATCGCCCTGGCGCGCGCCAACGGCGAAGCCTGCGTGCAGATCTTCTTCATCCGCGGCGGCAAGCTGATCGGTCGCGATTACTTCATCCTCGAGGGCACCGAAGACGCGGCCGATCAGGAGGTGGTATCCGAATTCATCAAGCAGTTTTACGCCGAGGCGGCGGCTGTGCCTCAACAGGTGCTCCTGCCTGAGGAGATCGAGGAGGCCAATATCATCAAGCAGTGGCTGCGCAGCAAGCGCGGCGGTGAAAAGGTCGAGATCAGTGTGCCGCGCCAGGGCATTACCCAGGAATTGCTGCAGATGGCCAGGGAGAACGCGGCCGAGACGCTCTCCGCTCTGCGCGCCCAATGGGAAGCCGACACCCATCGTCAAAGCCAGGCGCTGGCCGAGCTGCAGAAGGAGCTGGGGCTGCCTGTCCCGCCAAACCGCATCGAGTGCTACGACATCTCCAACACCCAGGGCACGGCTATGGTGGGCAGCATGGTGGTCTTCGAGCAGGGCGTACCGGCCAAGTCGCGCTACCGCCGCTTCAACATCAAATCCGTCAGCGGCCATCCGGACGATTTCGCCAGCATGGAGGAGGTGCTCACCCGCCGCTTCCGCCGCTGGCAGGCCGCCCAGGAGGAGCAGCAGACCAAACCCGGCGCTAAACCCGACCCGGCTTTTTCCATCCTGCCGGACCTGCTGATGGTCGATGGCGGCAAAGGCCAGCTAGGCAGGGCAGTGGCGGTATTGGAGGAGTTTGGTTTGACCGAAAAGGTGCCGGTGGTCAGCCTGGCCAAGCAGCAGGAGGAAATTTTCGTGCCCGGCCGGGCGGAGTCGATCCTCCTGCCGCGCCATTCCCAGGCCCTGTACCTGGTGCAGCGCATTCGCGATGAAGCTCACCGCTTCGCCATCACCGCCCACCGCAAGCGGCGCGAGAAGCAAGGCATGGCCTCCCGCCTGGATGCGGTGCCGGGCATCGGCCCGGCGCGGCGCAAGGCGCTGCTCAAGCGCTTCGGCTCGGTCGAAGCCATTTTGGACGCCTCGCTGGAAGATCTGACCAGCGTCCCCGGCATCACCCGCGAGGTGGCCGCGACCCTCAAAGAGATGTTAGAATAAGAAAGCGCGTCACAAGATCGGAGGTTTCGATGAGCAACAGGAGCGGCAGCCGGGCGCGGAAGCAGGAACCGGCCAGAAAACAGGGGCTTAGCCAGGAGCAGCGCAGCCGCCGCCGGACGCAAATCCTTTTTATCATCCTGGCGGCGATCATCATCCTCTCCTGGGTCATCAGCCTGGTGGCCAGGTATTGATCTGGAACTTCTCCTCTTTCACATCAGCCGAGAGGTGTTTTTCACACCGATCGATGACATTTTTTATCCTGGGAGGCAGGTATTATGAATCGAGAAACGCTTGAAACAACCGCGCGCGCCATCGTCGCCGACGGGAAGGGTCTCTTGGCGGCCGACGAGAGCATGGGCACGATCAAGAAGCGCTTCGCCAGCATCGATCTGGAATCCACCGAGGAGAACCGCCGCGCTTACCGCGAGCTGCTCTTCACCACCGAAGGCGTCGAAGCGTACATCAGCGGGGTGATCATGTTCGACGAGACGATCCACCAATCGACGCAAAATGGCACGCCTTTTGCCAGCGTGCTGGCCAGCAGGGGCATCATCCCCGGCATCAAGGTGGACCTGGGCGCCAAGGACATGGCCGGCTTCCCCGGCGAGAAGGTCACCGAAGGCCTGGACGGTCTGCGCGAGCGCCTGGCGCACTATAAAGAGTTAGGAGCGCGCTTCACCAAGTGGCGCGCGGTCATTACGATTGGTGCAGGCATCCCGACAGCAGCCTGCCTGCATGCCAACGCGCACGCGCTGGCGCGTTTCGCCGCGCTGAGCCAGGAGATTGATCTGGTGCCGATTGTCGAGCCTGAGGTGCTGATGGACGGCGACCACGATATCCAGCTCTGCGCCGAAGTGACCGAGGCTACCCTGCGCAGCGTCTTTGCCGAGTTGGCCGAGCAGCGCGTCTACCTGGAAGGAACGCTGCTCAAACCCAATATGGTTTTACCGGCCAAAGGCAGCCCGCGTCAGGCCAACCCCGAAGAGATTGCCGAGGCCACCCTGCGCACTTTCCGGCGCGTGGTGCCCGCGGCCGTCCCTGGGATCGTCTTCCTCTCTGGCGGTCAGAGTCCGGAAGAGGCCACGCGCAACCTGAACGCCATCAACAGGATGGCGATGGGGAAATACCCGTGGAAATTGAGCTTCTCGTACGGCCGCGCCCTGCAGGACTACACGCTCAAAGCCTGGAAGGGTCAGGCCGCCAATGTGGCCGCAGCCCAGAAGCTGTTCTATCACCGCGCGCGCTGCAACAGTGCGGCCGCGCTCGGAAAATACACCCCGGAAATGGAGAAAGAAGCGGTCTGAAGAACCCAATTTGGATGCGCGTTGGGCTGAAAACTCCTTATACTATGCAGTAGCACCATTGTCGAATCCAACAGAATAAGGAGGTTCAGCCATGTCTCTCTGGGTGCTGCTCATCATCGTGTTCGTCACAGGGGGAATCGGCGGAGTTATCAACGCCTTGCTGTCCGACAATGGGTTCTTCGCACCGCGGCCGGAGTCGGTAGGCGGCGTGCGCATCCTTCGGCCAGGTTGGCTGATCAACCTGCTGGTGGGCGGGATCGCCGCCTGCGTCGCCTGGGGACTGTCCCCCTTTGCGGCCAGCTACATCGCCGGCGGTCCGCGAGCGGCTGCGGCCGGCGCGCAGGCAGCCGGACTGACCCTGTCGTCGCTGGTGGGCGCTTTTCTGGTGGGCACCGCCGGCGCACACTGGCTGACCAGCGAGGTCGACAAGCGCCTGCTGCGGGCAGCCGCATCCGAAGCGGCCAGCTCCCAGGCGAATGCGGAAGTGGCCAAACGCGTGGTGATGGCCACACCAGCCGAGGCGCTGCGCATGGTCGCCTCGAAATAAGCGCACAGGATTCACACCTAAACAGGGCAGGGCGGCAGCAGAGCGCCCTGCCCAGCCGCAAGGCCGCCGGGAACGCCCGCCTCAAGCGCGAGCTGGCCTACTGGTCGAGTGCGGACCGCTGCGACCCTAACTACTGTCAAAACGGGATTTTTCTCTGCGGCGGCGGCCACCGTGCAGGCGCGGCGGCGCGGCGGCCGGCTTCAGGCCGTCTGATTCCGTTTTCCCACCGTGGCGGCATAGATGGGAAACAGCTCCACGCCGTCCACGCCCAGCACGCGGCAGGTGTCCTCGTCCAGGAATGCGCCGATGGCGCACGCCCCCGCGCCGATGGCCTCCGCCGCCAGATAAAGGTTCTGGCAGACGTGCCCGGCATCCAGATGCAGGTAGCGGTAGCCGCGCTCGCCGTAGCGCCAGTACATGCGCGCCCGCACCGCCACCCAGATGAAGGTCGCCGCGCTGGCGCGCACGCCATCCTGGTTGGACAGCGCCAGGATCACCCGCTCGCCCACATCCGGCGACAGGTCCACCGGCGTCAGCCGGTGCTCGCCGGCGATGAAGCGGTAAAGGCCCACCGGCAGCTCCTGCACGCGGAAAGCCATCACGAACGTCTCGAAAGCGTGCCGAGCGCCAGCCGAGGGCACCGGCCGCAGAGTGGCCGGGCGAGAGGTCACCTCCTTCACTCCCTGAGTACACCACAGCAGGAAGGACAGCTCCTGCAGCGTGAGCGGATCGGCGCTGGGGTGGCGCAGGCTGCGGCGTTTGTTGATCAAGGCCAGCAGGTCGACCGGCTCGAGGCGCAGGCGGTGCGGCTCGGGTAGCTCGATGCGCAGCGCATCGGCCGGCACCGGCAGTTCGAGCAGGGGCTGGGGCAGGCCCAGGCTCTGCTCGCTGGGCTCCTGGAACTCGTAGCGCGTCAGGCGCATAAATTCCTGCCCAATGCCTCGACTTGAGACGCGGGACGGTGAAGCCATCTACCCGCCTTCAGCTCTCCCCGCTTACCCAGCCGGCCAGAAACGGCTGGTAAAAGACGGGATCGAACTCGGTAAAAGTGTGCTCCGCCACATCGTGCAGGCGGTAAGGGTCGTCATTGAAAAATTCCTCCAGCTCGGCCAGCGATTCGGCGCGCGCCAGCACCAGGCCGCCCGTTTTGGGCAGCTTGGGGCCGGAATAGAGCAGCAGGCCGCGCCGGTAGCCCTCCTGCAGGAAGGCGCGGTGTTCCCTGGTGATCTCAGCCATCTCTTCGGCCGGCACGCGGTAACGGATGTCTACGAGGAAATGTTTCATATCTCCTGCTCAATGGTTGGGGTGTCATTCCCTTGAACCCTGGGCGGGCGGTTGGGCACCCTGGCTGGAACTCGTCGGTGACTCGGGCGCGGGCGGCTTCTCGAGCTCGGCCAGCCGCTGCTGCGCTTGCGCCAGGCGGGCCTTGTGGTCGCTCAGACTGGCCTCCAGCTCCGTGATCTTCTTGCGCTGGCTGCGCAGGGTTAGCCGTCCGCGGATGATGGCGGGCAGGGAGGCGAAGAAACTGGCCAATGCACCCGCCGCCAATGCGACCAGCAACGACAACGCCAGGGATCCCTGGAACTGCCACACCAGGAAGCGTACGGTGGTCGTGGCCGTGTTTTGCAGCGCGAAAATCACCGCCACGATGGCGATCAAAAGCGCCAGAAAAAGTGAAATTTGCATTCTCCTGCCCTCCACATGTTTCAATTCATTATAGCGTATGATCGCCCTGTATAAAGCCGACCACAAATTCGCATTTATTAAGTGCGTCTCAACTCTTTTGCCTCCTCGTAGTGTGGTGGATTAGGGGTGGTGGTGTAGAAAGCTGGCTGTTCTCTTGCCATCGAGGAAAGCCGACCGGCATTATCGCCGTTCCTGGTAGGAGTGATCCCGGGTCCCGGCGCGCGCCGGCTGACCCCCGCCATACGCCCGCTGAACTCCTCCCAACCCTTGAATACGAGTCGTCCGGCCAATTACTCCTTCGCCCGGCGGAGTGGGAAGAAACCGCCCGGACTATCCCAGCCGAAGCGTTCGAAGTCCACCCGACCCTCCAGATCGAAGACCACGCCCTCTTCCTCCAGGAGCTGGCGCTGCAGCGCGCTGCCGTAACCGAAGCCGTGCGGGCTGATTTGACCCTGGGCGTTGATGATGCGCTGCCAGGGCACGTTGCGTCCGGCCTTGTCTTTGCCCAGCGCCGCCAGGGCAAAGCCGACCATCTGCGCGCTGACCCCGCCCACGATGGCCGCTATCTGACCATATGTGGCGACCCGGCCGGCAGGCACCTGACGCACGACGTCATAAATACGCTCGTACAGCGGGGCTGCGCTTTGATCTTGTCTGTCCATGTTTTATTGGCTGCCAGAGCAGGGGCAGATATCGTCCGTTACAGGATGCGGCGACCGGCGGCGTCGTAGGCCTCGAGCCGGGCGCTGGCGGCCGGGCTGCCGGGGTAGTCGGCCGCAGCCAGCACCCAGATCATCGTATCGCGCATCTCGCCGTAAGTTGATGGATGGTCTTGAATACGCGTGACGACATGGGTGAAGCCCAATTTACGCGGCACGGCCGCCGAACGCACATTCAGCGGATCACAGTGAATCTCAACCCGCTCCACGCGGTCGATTTCGAAGGCCACCCGCGTCAACGCGGCTGAGGCCTCGCTGGCCAGTCCCTGGTTGATGAAATCCTTGTGGATCCAATAGCCGATCTCGCGCGCTCCTGGCCCAAGGCGAGTGTGCAGGCCTGTCCCGCCCAACACGCGCTTTTCGTCCCGGTCGAAGATGCCGTAAATGAAGTCCTCGCCCTGCTCGAAGCGTATGCGCATGCGGCGTAGAAAGACGACCTTCTCCTCCAGGCTGGTCGGCTCGTCCAATGCCCAGGGCAGCCAGGGACGCAGGTGCTCCAGGTTGGCGGTGACCGCTTCCAGCAGCAGAGGAGCATCCCCAGTATCCCAACAGCGAATCACCAGACGCTGGGTCAAGATGCGGTACGCAGGACCACGTGTATCATCAGCCATAAAATCCGTCGCTCCAAAACCGGACACGGGAGGATTATAAGGCTGCTCTGCCGTCTCGGCAATCCGCATCCAATCGGCGACCGCGGACATTACAATCCATTTACAGTTGCTTCTGTTACGCTTGCCCGCCGTTTGGGGCTGTGCTAAACTCAGATCATGGCCGACGAGATCATGCTGCAAGAAGCCCTCGGCGCCATCCGCCAGGGGGATGTCAAACGAGCCCGCGATCTGCTCACCCGACTGCTGAAATCCGATCCTAACAACGGGCAGTACTGGTTGTACATGAGCTCCTTGGTGGAGACGGCCAAGGAACGCACTTTTTGCCTGCAGGAGGTGCTCAAACACGACCCGCAGAATGAGACCGCCCGGCGAGGCCTGGTTCTGTTGGGCGCTCTGCCGCCCGATGAAGCCCCCCGCGCTCCCATGCAGCGGCGCAACTGGCAGGCCTTCCTGACGGCGCCGGCCGAGGCGCCGGGGCTCTCCACCCGGAAGCTGGTCGTCCGCGCCGCGTTGATCGGCGGCGCTGCTCTGGTGGTGATCGCGCTGGTCGTGGTGAGCGTCATCGGCGCCGGCAGACAGCGCGCCGCGGCTGTGCGCCTTCGCCCGGCCAACACGCTCAAGCCTTCCGCCACTTATCTGCCTTCCCCTTCGCCAGTGGTGCGTTCGCCGACGCCCACTTTCATTGGTCCAACGCCGCTGTGGATGATGCTCGCGGCCACGTATACCCCTACCCCGCTGTACGTCAACACCCCGCACCCGCGCAGCGAGGCTTACCGCGCCGCCCTTGCCAAGTTGGAGCAGGGCGATCTGAACAGTATGCTGGTGTTCCTCGAGCAGTTCGCCCGCGAGGAGCCCGACTCGGCCGACGCATTTTACTATTTGGGCGAGGGATACCGCCTGATGGGCCGATATCATGACGCCCTGGAGCAGTACAACCACGCTCTCCAGATCAACCCGAACTTTGCTCCGGCTTTCCTTGGCCGGGCGCTCGCCAATCAGGCTCTGGACCCGAATAACGATACGATCGACGATGACCTGATGCTGGCCACTGGCCTGGATCCCAACCTGAACGAAGCCGTCCTGGCCCTGGCCGATCTGCATGTGCGGCGGGGCGACGGCCAGGCGGCCCTTGATCTGTTGTCGGCCAACGAGCCCAGGCTGACCTCCTCCCCCTTCTTTTATCTTTATCGTGCTCAGGCGGAGCTGCTGCTGGGTCAGAATGAGGCCGCCCTTTCGGACGCGCAACAGGCCAATCAACTGGATCTGACCCTGCTGGATGCCTATTGGACCCTGGGGCGTGCATACCAGGCCAACGGCCGGCTCGTCGATGCGATCAAACCCATGGAGACCTACACCACCTACGCGACCAACAACGCGGACGCATGGGTTTTGCTGGGCCTGGCTTATTCCAGCGACGCTCGCGATGACGCGGCGTTGCAGGCTTACAGTCGGGCGATCGATCTGGATAAGCGCCTGTTCGAAGCCTATCTCCAGCGCGGCCTGATCTATCTCAAGCTGAACGACGGCAAGAATGCCCTCGATAACCTGGACACGGCCCTCAAGCTGAACTCCAAATCCTTCGACGCCAGCCTGGGGATAGGTCGCGCCTATCTGCTGTTGAATTATCCAAGCAACGCGCGCACCCAATTTAACCGCGCCGAAGCCCTGGCCGAGAGCGACGCCCAGAAAGCGGCGGTTTATTATTATCGCGCCCTCTCACTGGAAGCGCTGGGCAGGAGCGATCTGGCCCTGACCGACTGGCAGGCGTTGATGGGCTTGCCGGCGGAGGTCGTGCCGCCGGAGTGGATGGACGCGGCGCTTCAACGTGTGGCGACGCTCACCCCTGCCCCAGAGGGCGAAACAGGCATTACCCCCAGCCCGTGAGCGCCGGGCAACCAGCTGCCGACGGGTGATACCACGCACCTCGTGAACGTCTATCCTCTGGCGCAGCGTTTTTGAACGCGATTCCTTGACGCCTTTTTCATTGTCTGATAGACTCGCCAGCCGCGCAAGTTAGCAAACCTTGCCTTCAAAGGGGGGCTTTGGTATAATCGAGCCCGCCTGTGGATGCTGCTTGTCACGCGAGCGCCGACGTAGCTCAATCGGCAGAGCAACCGCCTTGTAAGTGGTAGGTTACGGGTTCGATTCCCGTCGTCGGCTCAGCTTGTGCGCCGACGATGGGTGTGCTCGGGACAGGCGCGCTGGCTTGAAGTCGGGCGGTTACCCAAGTGGCCAACGGGGACTGACTGTAAATCAGTTGGCGCTACGCCTTCGGAGGTTCGAATCCTTCACCGCCCACTGGCCCGGCTGAGCAGCGCTGATCACCTAGACCTCAGCCAACTGCCGTTTGGCCAGCAAGCCCTCATAGCTCAGTCGGTAGAGCACGTTCTTGGTAAGAACGGGGTCATGGGTTCAAGTCCCATTGAGGGCTCTTGCTGCCGTAGGAGATGAAATTATTTCATAAGGAGAAGGGAAAATGGCCAAGCAAAAGTACGAGCGGACGAAGCCGCATCTGAACGTGGGGACGATGGGACACATCGACCACGGGAAGACGACCCTGACGGCGGCGATCACCAAGGTCTGCCAGTTGATGGGGACGGCGCAGTACCGGCCGTACGAATCGATCGACAATGCGCCGGAGGAGAAGGCGCGCGGAATCACGATCAACATCGCGCACGTGGAGTACGAGACCGCCAAGCGGCACTACGCGCACGTGGACATGCCCGGGCACCGGGACTACATCAAGAACATGATCACCGGGGCGGCGCAGGTGGACGGGGCGA
>DAOTWA010000029.1:0-33259 GCA_034435955.1 Anaerolineaceae bacterium
AAACAGTGGCGAGGGTGGGATTTGAACCCACAACCAAGGGCTTATGAGTCCCCTGCTCCACCATTGAGCTACCTCGCCAGTGAAAAATTCTATATAAGGTTGGGCGGCGAAATATTACTACGAAGCCCGGGTTTTGTCAATTAATCGTCGTCCATGTGGGCAAGATGCAGAAAACGGATGCAGATGGTGGGAAAAAACACCGCTGCCCAATAATTACGTCGCGGGGAAAGCTTGACCCTCCGAATCCAGTCTCTTAATAAATGTGAGTGAGGTCTTGATATTCGTATAGCCAATATTGCGGTAAAACTCGTGCGCTTCCGTGCGGGTCACATTGGAGCGCAGGAGCATTGCCGCGCAGCCGCGCTGGCGGGCCCATTCCTCGGCTGCGCGCATGAGCTGGCGGCCCAAACCACGCCGGCGAAAGCCCTCACCCGTTACCAGTCCGCCGATCTCGGCGAAATGCCCTTCCTCCAGCAGCCAGTGGTGGTAGACATGTATCCAGGCAACCGGCCTTCCGCTGCCGTCGTCGATCACGAAAATGGCCTGGTCGTTGTCGGGCAAGAGATGACTCAGACGATCAGCCATCTGGGCAGGACTGGTCGGATAGCCGAGCTGGGTGGCTAGAAACGCCAGAGCGGGCGCGTCGCCGATTTTTGCTGTGCGAATCGGGTATTTATCCATCCAATTTCTCCAAGGCCGTCGTTGCCCAACGGAGATTTCGCGGTTACAATGCGATCGATCCAGCCGTTCAAGGGCAGTATACCGGGGATGACCGATTTCAGGCAAACGGAGTTAGCGTGTGGCAGGCACGATATTCTTATTAGACCTCGATGGGGTCCTGGTCGACTCGGCCGGTTACCTGCGCGCCAAGCGGGATACAATCAACCACTACACGCGTAAAATGGGTCTGGGGGACCTCGCGCCCGGAAGCGAAATTGCCGCCTTGTTCGAGTCCAGGGGGATGACCAACGAGTGGGACATGCTGGCAATTATTCTGGGCTTAATTTTCGACGCTTTGTTGGCCCAGGAGCCTGACCTGGATCTACCGGCTGATCTGGACCAGGCCTGCGCGGCAGTGCGAGCAAGGCATTTGTCGCCGCCGAGCATCGATTACGCCTCCGCTATCAATAACCTTTCCAGGCAACTTAAACCGGGTCTTTCGCCGGCGCAGGCAGCACTGGCCGCATGCGGCGAACCGGACGGGGAATGCCTTTTTCCGCACCTGAGCGGATCTCCTCTGCTCACAACACTGCTAGAAGGCGCAGCCCAGGAGACTGGTCGCTCGGCCACGCGCATCTTTCAGCAGCTTGTGCTGGGTGATGAGCTGTTCGAGCGTGTTTACAACGCGCCTGCGGAAATTCGCGGGCCCTCTTATTTACTCAGGTATGATCGCGCCAACCTTTCTACAGGCCTGCGTGATGAACTCCTGGCTGGCTGGCTCGAGGGCAGGCTGGATGTGGTGGTGTACACAGCTCGCAACTCTCTTCCGCCGCGGGAGGTCGATGCGCCGGGCGGACGCTACGCGCCCGAGGCTGAGATCGGCGTACGCGTTGCCGGCCTGACCGAGCCGCCGCTGATCGGTTTTGGGCGTTTACGCTATCTGGCCGCACAACTGGGAACAAACCCGCAGGAGTATGTCAAACCCTCTCCGCTTCAGGCGCTGGCAGCGATAATGGCCGCTCGCATGCGCAAAGAATGGCCAGCGCTGCGCCTGGCCGCCGAGCTGGAGCGACGCCGCCGCCAGGGTGAAGCACTCGAGAGCCTTCACTTGCGCGATATGCTGGGAGGGGTATCCAGAGATGGAACAGAGGCGTTCACGGCCCATGTCTTCGAAGATTCACCTGCAGGTGTGCGCGCCGCGCTTGGCGCCTGGGAGCTGTTGGACGCAGCAGGCGTAAAGATGGGCTTGCATCTGTGGGGCGTGGCACACAACCCGGCAAAGGAAGCGGCATTAAGTGCGGCGGGGGCGAGGGTCTTCCTTCAAGCAGACGAAGCCTTGCAGGCCGCTCTAAACGGCGAATAAGTCCACCATTCCTGCCCATCGGCCAATTTTGCAATGGGCAATCAACCCCTCCGTGAATGGCTGGCCCCGGCCTTGGATTTTGCCTCCATCGTCACCGGCTGATAGCTTGGCACAGGACGCGGTTCTGGATGGTAAATGGGCTCGGGTGAAACCGGAGAACGGAATGGAACAGGTGACAACGCATCCGTTCGACCGGAAAAACGGCGCACAACGGAATGGCGCTCGTTATCCGGCTCCTCCTGGGTAAACAGGCGTGGACCAGCCAGGGAGAAGGCGCCGATTAACAGAACGCGGATCAGCCAGACCATCACTGCCACGAAAGCAGGCGCTACAGCGATTATCGTTCTTGGATTGATGACCAGGCTGCTCTGAAGCTGGTGGCTCACCAAAGCGATGGAGACTCCCCACCAGGTCAGGGCAGCGTTCATTGTCGCCGCCAGCAGCCAGGCGCCGAAGAGGTACCAGGCCTCCTTAACTTCGCCGTCACCCTGCTCAGGGGTAAAGAGTCGGGCGATGCCGGCGAAATCGATGCCGCAGAAGGCGATGGACAGCACGGTGGCCCACGGAATGCCCAGGAAGCGCAGGTCGCCGAGCAGGTCGGTCAGGGCGTATTGAGTGGTGCTGTAATTGAAAATCTCAAAGGAAACCAGCGCGGTGACCAGGATCAGGCCGATGAGCAGGCCGCGGCGCCGCATCATAACATGGATCGCATCGGTTAAAGAAAATCCTTGTGTTTGGTTAAAAGCAGACATCTCATCCTCCTTCCAAAGCGGGAAGGAAGCCAATTCAGGCTGCTCCTATTATAGAACATTAGTTCTATTATGTCAAGAGGATGCGCGGCCTGCGCTCAGATCTAGCCGCGGCGTCTGAAGGAATAAACCCTTCTTGATGCGATAGCGATCCATGACGAACAAGTGGAGAGATAGCGCCAGCGCCAGCGAACCTCAGGGAAAAAGACGAAGTTCACACCAAAGACGCCAACTATAAAGGACAAGAGGAAAAATGATCGAGACGATGTTGGCAGCTTTCACGATCACGTTCAGGCGGGTTGAATACACCGAGGGCGTCTGATATCCAAAGGTGTGCGTGTCTTCGATGGCCGGGGGATGAAAGTGAATCACGTCGGCCAAGATGGTATAAATGGTCATCTTAAAAAGGTGATTTTTGTAATGATTTTCACAGAATATAAGTGGATATAATATGTCTGAAATGAAAGTATTGGCCATCATTGAGGTTTAGGTGTATTTAATAGATGCATCTTTCGGGAAGACCGTACGCATCGCCGCATTCGAGGGGGGGCGCCGCCTGGAAGCCAAACTTCGCCAGATCGGTTTGATGCCGGGTGATACGGTCACCGTCGTGCGAGCGGCGCCTCTGGGTGGACCACTGCTCCTGGATGTGCAGGGCCGCCTGGTCGCTATCGGCCGCGGCGTTGCTTCCAGGGTGGTCGTCGAGGAGATCGAATGCGTTTCGCACTGATCGGCCAGCCAAACTGCGGTAAAAGCACGTTGTTCAACCAGGTCGCGGGTTACAAGGCTCAGACTGGCAATTTCGCCGGCACCACAGTGTCCTACACCGAGAGCCGCGTGCGTGTGTTGGGCGAGGTGGTCGAGATTGTAGACCTGCCGGGAACCTACACGCTGGAGGGGACGAACCCAGCCGAGCGCGAGGTGCTGAACTACCTGGCCTCGCGCGAGGTGGATGCGGTTATCAATGTACTGGACGCTACCCATCTGTTTCATGGGTTGGCGCTGACAATCGAGCTGCTCGAGCTCGGTCGCCCGCTGGTGATAGCTGTCAACATGATGGATGAGGCGGTGCGCATGGGTGTGCGCATCGACGGACCGAAACTGGAGGAGCTGCTGGGTGCCCCGGTCCTGCCGCTGGTTGCCAGCCGCGGCCGCGGTGTGCGTGATGTGTTTGTGACCGCCTTGAATGTGGCGCGCTCCCAGCATATCCCGCCGCGCCCCAACTATGCTCGCGACGTGGAGGAGGCCATCCAATCCATCGCTGCTGGCATCGACGGTCAATTTGCGCCTTTGAGGGGAGAAGCCATGGCGGCCATGCTGCTGGAGGGCGACGCTCATTTCACCCAGCGGGTGTCAAGTGAACTGCCGGAGCTGCTGCCAGTCGCACGTGAGGCCCAGGAGCATATCCTTAACGTGCGAGGGCAGGATGCTGCCCGCGTCCTGGCGGCGGAGCGCCATGCGCTGGCTGCTAGCCTGGCAGAAAAGGTGGTCGAGCGCCATGAACACAGGCCCACCCTGCGGGACCGTCTGGATGACGTGCTGCTGCACCCGATTTTCGGCTACGTGGCTTTGATCGCCATCCTTTACCTCTTCTTTCAAGGTGTATATGGCTTTGGCAGTCTGGTTGAACGTCCAATATTGGCTTTTTTTGATAATCTTGAAAAATGGCTCGTGCCTTTGATCGGAGGGCAAAATCTCGTCGGCGCGCTGGCGGCGGGTTTACTGCAGGGCATTTCGGGCGGGGTGGCCATCGTGCTGCCCTATCTGGTGCCGTTCCTGGTTGGTCTTGGTCTGTTGGAGGATGTGGGATACCTTCCGCGAATGGCTTTCCTCATGGATTCCCTCATGCATCGCCTGGGCTTGCACGGCAAAGCCATCGTGCCATTCATTCTGGGTTATGGCTGTAACGTGCCGGCGATCATGTCCACGCGCATCCTTGACGATCCGCGCGAACGGCTCCTGGCTGCGACGCTCTCCACGCTGGTGCCGTGTGCGGCGCGCCTGTCGGTGGTATTTGGTCTGGTCGCCTTCTACCTGGGTCCGAACATTGCCCTGGCCATCTATCTGTTTAACTTGTTTGTCATCGCGGTGACGGGTAGGATTCTGTCGCGCATGATTCCTGAAGACACCCCCGGCCTCATTATGGAAATCCCGGTATACCGCACGCCCACACTGCGCAACGTGCTGGCCAAGGCCTGGTTCCGCGTGCATGATTTCGTCGTCGAAGCCTGGCCGGTGCTGATCGCCGGCAGCGCGGTGCTGGCATTATTGACCTATTTGAATCTGACGCCGTACTTCAACCTCATGCTGCGGCCGATCTCCTGGTTGCTTGGGCTGCCGTCTCAGGTAGGCGTGCCGCTGATTTTTGGCATTCTGCGCAAGGAGCTGTCCCTGATCATGCTCCGCCAGGCGTTGGGTGGGGCCAGTTTCGCCGCTGCGCTGACTCCAGTGCAGATGATTACTTTCTCGGTATTCGTTGTCTTTTATATCCCTTGCCTGGCCACGCTGAGCGCATTACGCCGCGAGTTGGGCGGGAAAGCCATGCTGGGCATCGCCGGCCTGACCGTTTTGATCGCCAGTCTGGCTGCACTGATCGCCCGCGGTGTGGCATCCCTGGTCCTCTAAACTCATGGACCTATTCGATCTGATCGCCCCACTGTTCGACCATTCCAGCTGGCTGGAGAACCGGGAGGAGATCATTTCCTGCGCCGGCCTCCCAGTGGATGGCTGGCTGCTGGACGCTGGCGGGGGCACTGGACGTGTCGCCTTTGCGCTGCGCGACCTGGCCTCCGGAACGGTGGTCGCCGATCCTTCGCGCGGTATGGTGCGCCGTGCTGGGGTCAAGCAAGGATTGAACGCCACACAGGCCAGGGCAGAGCGGCTACCTTTCGCCAGCGGTACTTTCGCGCGGGTGATCATGGTGGATGCCTTTCACCACGTGTTCGACCAGGCCGAGACGTTGCGCGAGTTGTGGCGGGTGACGCAGCCGGGGGGACGGATTCTGCTCATCGAGCCGGATGCGCGCCGCCTGACCGTGCGGGTGCTGAGCCTGGTCGAGAAGGCGCTTTTCCTGCGCAGCCGCATGCGTCCGGCGGATGAGATGGTCGCCTTGCTGGACCAACCTGGTGTTCGCGCCAATGTGAAATATATTGAAACCAGCGCTTGGGTCGTTTTCGATAAGCCGGCCGTTTGATTTCGCCTTGCCAACGAGATGGTGTAGTCCTCATTGGATATGCTGTGGCATGACGAACACCATAGTACAATTACGGGCAAGGAGAACCCATGACCAATCATGCGATCCAGGAACTGATCGAACGACTACCCGGAGCATTTTTACCCGAGAAAGCCGCCGGTGTAGATGCAACCGTGCAATTTAATTTGTCCGGCCCCGAAGGTGGTGACTGGTATTTGACAATTCAGGATCAGAAATGCACCGTCTCACCAGGCCAGGCCGCCAACCCAAGGCTGATATTTGAAGCCAGTGCGCAGGACTGTCTTGATATTCTGACCGGCAAATTGGATGCCATGCGCGCCTATATGCAGGGCAAGTTGCGTTTGAAAGGCGATCTCAACACTGCCATGAAGCTGACAGGCTACTTCAGCGTGCAAAAAATGGGAAGTTAATGCAACCTAGAGCAAGTTTATACCCCCGCCCTTTGGTGCCAATGCGGATGATAGTCAGCAGCGCGGATCAATAAAATCCCCACGATTGGGCGGCATCCTCTTCCATATAGGAAAAGTCCCACATCTCCATCAGCAACTCGATATGGGTCGGCTTTTGCAGGACGGCCTCAACCTTGTCCCGTGTGGTTTCCAGCATGGCCGGACCATATGGGCAGAAGGGGGTGGTCAGCATCATGCGTACCAGCGCTCCACCCTCGTCGATTTGCACGTCGCGCACCAATCCGAGCTGGATGATGTTCAGGCCGATCTCGGGGTCGATGATTTCACGCAATGCCTCCCTTAGAGATTCGGCCAGCTCCGGATGGGTGCTCTCGATCTGCCAGACGGGCCTGTTTTTAGAAGTTTCCTCGCTCATATCGTCTTCTCGCTAATGGCCTCTTTCGTGTTGATGCGGTTGAAAGGCACGACATAGGTGCAGTGGGTGTCACCCCGCAGGATGCAGGTGATCTTTTCCGCTGGGACGGACAGGACGGTGGAAATCACCGTCTGGTCGACCGTACACACTTCAGGATGGCTCTGGCCGACGTGGTAATAAGGACAGGTGATCTCGCGGATGTGAATTTGATCGCCCTGTTTCTCCCACTCTACGGTGAAACCTTCCTGAGCAAGAAGCTGCTGGATCAAATTCAGCCGGTCCTCCACGGTCATTTCCTCAGCTTCTTGTGTGTAGTTGGCGGTCAGATTGGCGGCCATCTGACGGAAGATCGTATTTAAGGTGGTCTCCGGCAGGGTTTGCTTGAGCTGATCGAGCAAACGGGTGGTCAGGCGCAGATAGCCGGTGGGGAAATGTTCCAGTCCATTCTCGGTTAGATAATAAACCAGGCGTGGACGTCCGACGCCGTGGCGTTCCTCCTCGGCCGCGACGAGGCCTTCGGCCTGCAGGCTGGTCAAATGATGCCGCACTGAAATCGCATTGATGCCGACCGCTTCAGCCATTTCGTTGATGGTAGAATTGGGATGGGTAAGGAGAGTCTGTAATATGCGTTCTCGAGTACTTTTCATAGGAAATGATCAATAGCCATAAATGGTGCTCATCAATGGAATGAACTCGTATTCAGTATACCATACGGAATGAGAAATTGTCAATATATAAGATTTTTATGTTAAATATTGACTTATGTCGGCGAGTATGTTATACTAGCCAAGATTTGCGAATAAGTAAGATAAAGTAGATATAAATAGTTATAATACACTTGTGATTAGAAAACAGGACAAAGGAGTCCCGAATCGATGTCTGAGCTGGTCATTCGCGATCTAAAGGTTGCTATCGAAGGCAAGCAAATTCTCAACGGCGTTAATCTGACCGTGAAGCAGGGCGAAATACACGCCATCATGGGGCCAAACGGCACTGGCAAGTCTACGCTGGCCTACACGCTGATGGGCCACCCCCTGTACCAGGTAACTGGAGGGGAAGTGCTATATAAAGGTAAAAATATACTGGAATTGCATGCTGATGAGCGCTCGCGCCTGGGATTATTTCTGGCCTTCCAGTACCCGGTGGCGATTTCAGGCGTGACGGTGGCTAACTTCCTGCGCACGGCTATCAACGCCCGCCGGCGCGTAGAGAACCCCGAGGATAAAGGCATTCCTATCCCTGAATTCCGTAAGCTGCTCAAAGAGAAGATGGAGCTGCTCAAGATGGACGCTTCTTTCGCCGGGCGCTACCTGAACGATGGCTTTTCCGGTGGTGAGAAGAAGCGCGCCGAAATTCTACAGATGGCCATGCTGAAACCCGAGATCGCCATCCTGGATGAGACCGATTCCGGCCTGGATATCGACGCTCTGCGCATCGTCGCCGATGGTGTCAACGCGTTGCGCGGGCCCGATCTAGGGGTGCTGGTTATCACTCACTATCAGCGCATCCTCAATTACATCAAACCGGACTTCGTCCACGTGATGCTTAACGGGCGCATCGTTGAATCCGGCGATGCCGAGCTGGCTCTGCACCTGGAAGAGCACGGTTATGAGTGGGTGCGCGAAAAGTACGAAGCTGAACTATCCTGACATCATCATCCCGGCCTGCCGCCTGCCTTTGATCTTTACGCCGCCAGCAGACCGGTTTATTGGAGGAATTTATGAGTGCCGGACCGCAAGCTGATTTCCTGGAACAATTGGGTGAATATCGGTATGGTTTTCGCGACCCTGACACCTACGTGTTCAAGGCACGTAAGGGCCTGGATCGCAAGGTGGTGGAGCAGATTTCCTACATGAAGGGGGAACCCCAGTGGATGCTGGAGTTCCGTCTGAAGGCGCTCGACCACTTCATGAAGCGGCCCATGCCTACCTGGGGAGCCGACCTTTCTCAACTTAACCTGGACGATATCTATTATTATGTGAAACCCGCCGAAAAAGAGGGTCGGACTTGGGAGGAAGTGCCCGAGACGATCAAAAACACCTTCGAACGCTTGGGCATCCCTGAAGCGGAGCGTAAATTTCTGGCGGGCGTCGGCGCGCAGTACGAGTCCGAGATGGTCTACCACAACATTCAGGAAAGCCTTAAGAAGTTGGGCGTCATCTTTGTCAGCATCGAACATGGGCTGCGCGATTATCCCGATCTCTTCCGTCAGTATTTTGGCACGGTGATCCCCATCGAAGACAACAAATTCGCTGCGTTGAATAGCGCGGTTTGGTCGGGTGGATCGTTCATCTACGTGCCAAAGGGCGTCAAGGTAGATCTACCGCTGCAGGCTTATTTCCGTCTGAACTCGGCTAACATCGGCCAGTTCGAGCGCACCTTGATCATCGCAGACGAAGGTGCGCAGGTGCATTATGTGGAAGGATGCACCGCCCCGCAGTATTCTACTGATTCGTTTCACAGCGGTGTGATCGAGATCGTGGTCAACAAAGGCGCGCGCGTGCGCTACACCACCATACAGAACTGGTCGACCAATGTGTACAACCTGGTTACTCAGCGGGCCAAAGTATTTGAAGGCGGCACGATGGAATGGGTGGACGCCAACCTGGGTTCCAAGGTGACGATGAAATATCCGTCCTGCTACCTGATGGAGCCAGGAGCGCACGGAGAGGTGCTTTCGATGGCTTTCGCCGGTCCCGGACAGCATCAGGACGCCGGCGGTAAGATGCTGCACTTCGCTCCGCACACCAGCAGCAAGATCACCTCCAAATCGATCAGCAAAGGCAGCGGGCGGGCTTCGTACCGCGGGTTGGTAAAAGTTTACAACGGCGCGGATGACGTCAAGTCCAACGTGGTGTGCGATGCGCTTCTGCTCGATTCGCAGGCGCGCTCCGATACGTATCCTTATATCGAAATCGATGAAGACAACGTGACCATCGGCCATGAAGCATCTGTTTCCAAGGTGGGGGAGGAACAGCTCTTCTACCTCATGAGCCGCGGTCTGAGCGAAGAAGAAGCAACCACCATGGTGGTCTCGGGCTTCATCGAACCGTTGGTTAAAGAGCTGCCCATGGAATACGCCGTGGAGATGAACCGGCTGATCCAGCTACAGATGGCCGGTTCAGTCGGATAAGATGACGAAATCCCGGGTAGCGAAGGAAACAAAGCCTTCGCTACCCAATCGAATCGGTCGGGTTTGTAAATAGAGAATAAACGGAGTAAGTAAGTGTGATGGCGGAGAGACCGAAAATAATTGTCCGAACACAGCGAGAGGAAAAGCCGGCGGCAGGTGGGTTCCAATTGAGCGAAGAGATGATACCGGCCAGTGCGAGCAATTTCGTGCGCGATTATCGGTTAAAAGCTTGGCAGGTCTTCAATGCTCTGGGTATGCCGACAAACCAGGATGAGGCCTGGCGGCGTACGGATGTCTCACACATCCCCTTTGGTTTATTTACGCCGCCGGTAAAGGACGCTTATCTGGACCTGGCGCCAGTGCCCGAGGAGCTGCTCAAACCTGTGGCGGGAGAATCCCACGCGGGACAGGTGATCCTGGTCCCGGGTGGTGCGCAAAGCCATTTGGATGATGACCTGGCGGCCAAGGGTGTGGTATTCACTGACCTGCAGACCGCTGAGCAGCACCATGCGGAGCTGCTGGCTCAGTTGATGGGCCGGATCGTGAAGAGCGACGAAGGCAAATTTGCGGCTCTGGCAAGCGCCTTTTACCAGAATGGCGTGTTCTTGTATGTTCCGCGCGGCGTCGAAATCCGCAAGCCCTTACATAGCCTGTTATGGGGACCTGGAAAGAACATGGCGCTTTTTTCTCACCTGCTGATATGGCTGGAAGAAGGAGCCTCGCTGACTTACGTGCATGAGAACGCCTCACCCGATGAAAGGCCAGACCAGACCCTTCACGCGGGCATCGTAGAGATACACGTCGGTCCAGCGGCCAACCTGAGCTTCGTCGAGCTGCAATCGTGGGGCGAGCACGTATGGAATTTCACCCACGAGCGGGCGCAGGTGGAGAGGGATGGCAACCTCGAGTGGATCTTCGGCGCCATTGGCAGCCGGCTGACCAAGAATTTCTCCACCCTCGATCTGGTCGGGTTAGGAGCAACCGGTCGCATGTCCGGCTTTTATTTCACCGATGACAACCAGCATCTGGATCATGACACCCAGCAGAACCATCTGGCGCCGCGTACCACCAGCGATTTGCTTTTCAAAGGCGCCCTTTCTGGAAAAAGCCGCTCCGTCTGGCAGGGCATGATTTATGTCGCTCCTGGAGCGATAAAGACTGATGGCTATCAGGCTAACCGCAATTTGGTGCTCAGCCCGAATGCACGCGCCGATTCGATCCCGGGGTTGGAAATTCTGGCCGACGACGTGCGCTGCACGCACGGCGCCACGGTTGGAAAGGTCGATGAGGAGCAGATATTCTATCTGCGCAGCCGAGGCCTGCCCAAAGGCGAGGCCGAAAGATTGATCGTAGAGGGCTTTTTCGATCCGATCATGCAGCGCATCCCCTTCGAAGGAGTGCGACAGCGGTTCCAGCAGGCCATTCATGAGAAGATGGAAGGAATGGTAGTAAACGAATAACAAGAGGCTTGACAGGTTGGTGTAAAATTAAATGATTACCTGTCAAATCCGTGAAACCGCAGGAGAAAGAATGGCAAGCCATGTTCCGTTCATGAAATCGCCAGAATCCGAGAAAATTTACGATGTAGGCGATCAGGTTGAAGTCTATTGTGATCACGAGAAGAATGGGCAGCGGGTGCGAGGCTGGCTGAAAGGGATTGTGGTGCAGGTGGACGCGAAAATGGTCGCCGTCCAGTTTCGCTCAAATGTGTTCTTGACCGATGGGTGGATGGTGCCGGATCACATCCTCTGGTTCCCGGTTAATTCCCCTCATATCCGCTTCCCGCAGAAGAAGCAGACCAGGGCGATTGCCAATGCCGAATGAACTGGTAAAAACATCACGAGTCCTTATTTGCCATGCTGGACGTTGACCGCATCCGAGCCGATTTTCCCATCCTGAGCCGCGAGGTGCGGCCCGGCATCCCGCTGATTTATCTGGATTCGGCCGCCACTTCCCAAAAACCGACGGTCGTGATCCAGTCCATGGATGAGTTTTATCGCCGACAAAACGCGAACATCCATCGTGGCCTCCACACGCTGGCTGAGGAGGCCACGGCGGCTTATGAAGAGGCGCGGGCACGCGTGGCTGCATTTATTGGCTCTCCCGATGCGCGCCAGGTCATCTTTACCCGCAATACTACCGAAGCGATCAACCTGGTCGCGCAGACCTGGGGGCGCGCCAACCTGAAAGCCGGTGATGTGATCATTCTGACCGAGATGGAGCACCACTCCAATCTGGTCCCCTGGCAGATGCTGGCGGCGGAGAAGTCACTGCGCCTGGAATTCATCCCCATTAACATGGACGGACGCCTGGACTTGGAAGAATATCTCCGCCTGCTGGATCTGAAGCCGAAGCTGGTGGCTTTCACACACATGTCCAACGTCTTGGGAACGATTACGCCAGCGAAGGAAATCATCTCGCAGGCTCACCGCGCTGGGGCGATTGCGCTGGTCGATGGCGCCCAGGCTGTGCCGCATTTTCCGGTCAATGTCCAGGAGCTTGAAGCGGACTTTCTGGCCTTCTCGGCCCATAAGATGTGCGGGCCGACTGGCATTGGCGCGCTGTATGGGCGACGGGATCTTCTGGAGAGCATGCCCCCGTTCCTGGGTGGCGGGGATATGATCAAGCGGGTCTACCTGCGCAACTTCACGCCCAACGAGGTGCCGCACAAGTTCGAAGCTGGCACGCCGGCCATTGCCGAGGCGGTCGGTTTCGGGGCAGCGGTGGATTACCTGAGCGCAGTGGGAATGGAGGCAATTGCCGAGCACGAGCAGATGGTCACCTCCTATGCGATGGAGCGCCTGGAAGAAATCCCTTCTCTGCACTTGCTCGGACCAACCTCGGCCGATCACAAGGGTGGCGTGGTGTCCTTTTCCCTTGAGGACATCCATCCGCACGATGTGGCCCAGATTCTGGACAGCAGCGGCATCGCCATCCGCGCAGGACATCACTGTGCCATGCCACTGCACGAAAAATATGGCCTTCCGGCCAGCTCGAGGGCCAGTTTTTACTTGTACAATCGCGTAGACGAAGTGGATCGCCTGGTGGAGGGCATTTACAAAGTCAAACGCATGTTCGGGGCGTAGGCGGGCGAACGGAGCCGTAAATTTTCCGGACATTGAGGCGACTGTGGACGATTTTTATCGCGAAGTCATCATCGACCGTTATAAAAACCCGCTCCACCGCGGGGTTCTTGAACCGCATGACATTACCTTCGAGGACGAGAACCCTCTGTGCGGTGATCATATCCGCATTGATCTGACCCTGGATGAGCAGGGCAGGGTGTCTAAAGCGGTATTCAACGGCCATGGCTGCGCCATCTCACAAGCTTCGGCCGATCTACTGCTCGATACAGTGGTGGGCAAAACGGTTGACGAGATTAAAGCACTGCAGAAACAGGATGTGCTTGATCTGTTAGGGATCGAGCTCGGACCGGTGCGCCTGAAATGCGCCCTGCTGCCGCTTAAGGTGCTCAAAGCAGGCGTGTACGGTCTTGGGGAGGCGGATGACAGTCTGGTCGAGGGCTAGTTCGCGGGGGACCGAGGATGAATTTCAATTACACCAAACTTGACGAGAAAGAATGTGTGTTTTATGCCATCGCGCCGGTCGAGGCGTTGCCCAATGGCGAGCGGCTTTTCCTTGAGATCGATGGGCGGCCTATCGTGGTGTTCAATATCGCCGGACACCTGTACGCCATCGGCGATGTCTGCACGCACGATGAAGGCCCGCTCGGTGATGGCGAGCTGAACGGTTACGAGGTCACCTGCCCCCGACATGGAGCCCGGTTCGACGTGCGCACCGGCAAAGCTTTAACCCTGCCAGCCGTAATTGACACACCGGCTTATCCGGTGCGCGTGGTGGACGGCCAGATCGAGATCGGCGTCCCGGTCAGCGAATAAATGCCCATTTCCCTTTTGCTGGAAGACAATCATTTCTATATTAAATTGAATATGCCTCGCAGAGATGAATGACTGCAAGGCATGACCGTATCTGACCTTAGAAAACCGAGGTCGCTGTCTTCTAGCCTGGGCAGCCAAACGCGCCCACGATCCTGAGGGTGTCGAACCCCTCGGCGAAGGGGCGCTCGGCCAGCGCGCCGTGGCGGATTAACGTGGCGCGGGTGACGGCGGGATCGAAGTAATATTTGCTCGCATAGGTTTCGTATTGAGCCAGGGCCTCGATTTTTTTCTCCACATCCGCTTCGGACACTTCCACCAGGAAATTGGGAAAGAAACCATAGCTGGAGCGCAGCACGTCGAAGCCCAGCACGGTCGTGCCACGGAAGGCGCGCAGCGCCTCTTCGGTCACCGTGGCGTGATCCTGGTGCAGATCAGCGCGGGTATGGACGAAAACGATCTCCGGCGCATAACTGCGGTTCAGGTCGATCAGGTATTCAAGGATCTCCTGACGGGCGTGAGGGAAACGCCGGGTCTCGAAAGTGCCCACGACCACTTTATCGCGCGGCACACCCAGCACCGCCATGCTGCGATAGAGCTCATTGACCACATTTTTAAGCGCCGGGTTCTTCTGGTTATCGGAAAGGGTGACGCACAGCAGATCGGTTTGTTCACGGATGTGAGCGATCAACGCCCCGCAACCCAGCTCGATATCGTCGGGGTGTGCGCCGATGAAACATATGCGCTTGCCGTAAAAGATCATATCCCGGTTCATGGCGATCACTTGGTGGCGACGAACCCGCCCACCACTTTGGTCATGACCAGCTCGCCGTCGCGCAGCAGGCGGTATTCGGCTACTTCTTCGATCTGCTTCATGATCCCCTCGAATTCTTCCTTACCCTGAAAGAAACTGCTCCATAGCTTGCGGTCCTCGGAAAGGGAGGCTCGCGTGTAATCCAGGAAAGGTTTGACCTCGTTAAACGTCAAGGGGTTCTCGAAGATGTGAACCTCAACGCTCGAAAAGATTGAGCGGATCGTGTCCAGAATTAGGCTGGCATAACGGGAAGAGCCTGGCATGGGAGGGATGGATTTGCCGGTGGCGTCGGTGATTATTTCATAAAAAACCTGCTTGTTTTCCGGCATCGGTCCGGTAGTGAATAGACGACCACCCGGCTTGGTCACCCGGTGCATCTCGCGAATCGTGAAAGGTATGTCGTCCGCGTAGTAAATGGCGAAACAACAGGACACCAGATCGAATTGATCGTTTTCGAAAGGGAAGCGCTTATTGAAATCCAGATCGGTGAAACGCACGTTCGCACCCCGGCGCTCGCTTTCCTGGCGGGCTTGTTCCAAAAGCTCGGGGTTGACATCCCCTCCGGTGATGTCGGCCTGGCCCTCGAGATATCTGTAGAATGACAATACCTGCTTACCTGCGCCGCAACCGACGTCCAAAATGCGCGAATTCTTCTGCAACTTGAGCAAGTCTAACATCCATTGGTCGATGTCACGGCTGCCGTATTTATTGTGGATATCGATGCGGGTCTGCAAATCATTGGTAGTTTCCCTGTATTCGAATTTCATGGCTCCTCACTGATATAAGACTTGTAGATCCTTGCTCTAGCATATACGGGGAAGCATCTCGCCGGCCAGCATATCCAGCACGCGCGTGCCGCCGATGGAGGTGTGCAGCAGGGCGTGGCGCTGCGGATCAGCGCGCACTTCACCCACTTGCACCGCTTGGTTTCCCAGCGGGTGGCTGCGCATGGCGGCCAGTGCGGCATCGGCCTCTTCCGGTGGAACGACAGCTACCAACTTGCCTTCGTTGGCGATGTAGAGCGGATCAAAGCCTAACAACTCGCAAACGGCGCGCACCTCCGGCCGCACCGGGACGGCCGCCTCCTCGAGCCACAGGCAGACGTTACTTTGAACGGCGATCTCGTTCAGGGTGGTTGCCAGGCCGCCGCGGGTCGGGTCGCGCAAGACGTGGGTATGCGGCGCGGCGGCAAGCAGGCTGTGGATCAAACCATTTAGCGGGGCGACATCGGATTGAATGTTGGTCTCAAGGCCCAGTTGGCCGCGCGCAGCCAGCACGGCGATGCCGTGGTCACCGATTGGGCCGGAGAGCAGGATGACATCGCCGGGCCGGGCCAGTTCTCCGCCGATCTCACGCCCTGCTGGTATCCATCC
The DNA here is from genome assembly GCA_034435955.1 of Anaerolineaceae bacterium. GTDB lineage: Bacteria > Chloroflexota > Anaerolineae > Anaerolineales > Anaerolineaceae > DAOTWA01. The sequence goes on from DAOTWA010000029.1 coordinate 16,028, forward strand.
GACGCCGGCGGTATTAATAAAAAGACCGTCGGCCTTGCCCTTTTCCACAACTTTGGTATCACCCGCGACCACTTCCACGCCGGCTTCGGCAGCCGTGTCCGCCATGGATTGGGCCACCCGTTCGAGGGTCTCGACAGGCAGACCTTCCTCCAGGATGAAACCGGCAGTTAAGAACAAAGGGATCGCGCCAGAAGTGCACACGTCATTGACCGTGCCGGAAACGGCCAGGCGACCGATGTCCCCGCCCGGAAAGAACAGCGGGCTGACGATATGCGAATCGGTTGAGATGGCCAGCCGGCCTTCCAGCCTGGCTCCAGGGGGCAGGGTGAGGGTGGCCGCGTCGTTCCCGGCGAGCAGGGCTGGGTTCGCCAGTCGCGAGTGGAACACACCCTTGATCAGGTCGTGGGTCATCTTACCGCCGCTGCCGTGGCCAATCACAATCTGGTCCTTATGGCTGAGCGGCACAGGGCATACTGCCCCTTCAAAATCGGCTCGGGTATCAGTCATGGCGGATAGGCTTTTGATAACGGCGAAAGTATACTACATTTGGGGCGGCGCAAGGAAATACGACAAAGATGATCAGGTTCTTGCGTAACGGTAATAGGCTGCGCAGGCGCCCTCGGAGGATACCATCGTGGCGCCCAGGGGGTTTTCCGGCGTGCACAGGCTGCCAAAAGCCGGGCATTGCGGCGGTTTCTTCACCCCTTGCAGCACCTGTCCAGCGATGCAGACGGTTGATTCCTGCGTCTTGATGTCGCCGACATCGAAGCGGCGTTCGGCGTCGTAAAAGGCGAACTCCTCGCGCAGGCCTAGGCCGCTCATCGCTATCGGGCCGATGCCGCGCCAGTTGCGATCCACCGGGCGGAAGACGCGCTGGATGAGCGCCTGGGCAGCGAGATTGCCTTCGTAGGTCACTGCGCGCGGGTAGGCGTTTTCGACTGTGCTTTCGCCGGCTTCCAGAAGGCGTACGCAGCTCAATACACCCTGCAGCAAATCCAGCGGCTCGAAGCCGGTCACCACGATGGGTACACGATATTGCTGCGCGATGGGCACATATTCCCAGTATCCCATCACCGTGCAGACGTGTCCGGCCGCCAAAAAGCCCTGCACCCGATTGGTGGGCGAGCTCAGGATGGCGTGCATGGCGGGTGGAACGCATACATGGGAGACCAGCAGCGAAAAATTCTGTAAGCCGAGCGCTTTTGCCTGGATCACACTCATGGCATTGGGGGGAGCAGTGGTCTCGAAGCCGATGGCGAAGAAGACCACCTGCTTGTCGGGATTTTCCTGGGCGATTTTGACTGCATCTAGAGGCGAATAGACCACCCGCACCTGGCGACCGGATGCTCGCACCGAGAACAGATCACCGCGCGATCCCGGAACACGCAGCATATCCCCGAAAGAGGTGAAGATCACATCCGGCCGGGAGGCGATGGCAATCGCTTTGTCGATCAGCTCAAGCGAGGTAACGCACACCGGACAGCCTGGACCGTGAACCAGCTCGATTTCGGGAGGGAGAAGCTGGTCCAGGCCGTGTTGGAGGATGGCATGGGTCTGCCCGCCGCATATTTCCATGATGACCCATGGTCGGGTCACGCTACGGCGGATCTCCTCCGCCACACTCCGCACCAGACGGGCATCGCGAAATTCGTCTATGTAAATCATTTTCAATCTTCAGTCGTGAACACTTTGTTACTTAACTCACTGATCATCGCCAGAGGAATCCATTTGGGCTTCGATTTCGGCCAGCTCTCGCAGGGCTTCCAGGCTGGCCTGGGCTTCCTCCTCGCTGAGAACATTGAGGGCGAAGCCAGCATGGACGATGACATAATCACCCACCTGAGCTTCGGGCAGCGCTTCGAGGCAGGCTTCACGCACCACGCCGCCAAAATCCACCTTGCCCATGTGCAGCGTGCCAGAGATATATATCTCGATGATCTTACCGGGAACACCCAGGCACATATTTCCTTCCTTTCCATCCAATCAATGGCCGCTTCTAAACATGTCCCAGCGTCTGAGCGGCGACCACCGCCTGTCCGAGGGCGATGCATCCGTCGTTCGGCGGCAGTAGACGGTGAATCAGGACCGTAAAGCCAGCCTCCTGCAAGGCTCTAAGCGACCTTTCCAGAAGAAAGACATTCTGCCACACGCCGCCGCTGAGTGCGACGGTATCCAATCCGTATTCTGTGCGGATGCTCTCGCACAACTCCAGGACGAGATGCACCAGCGCGTTGTGGAAGCGAGCAGCCAGAACAGGTACCGATACACCCTTCGACCGATCACGCAGCAAGGAGACCAGCACCGGCGCCGGATCAATGATCCCGCGCTGAGTATCAAAATGGTAATCGGCCTGCTCGGTCGGGTCGGCGATTTGCTCGAGCTCAATGGCCGCCTGCCCTTCATAATTAACTTCTTGGCGCACGCCGATCAGCGCGGAGACGGCGTCAAACAATCGGCCCATTGAAGAAGTGGGTGGTGAGTTCAGGCCGCGCTCGAGCATGGCGCGCAGGGTTGTGCGTTCGCCAGCGGGAAGCGCGGCTACCGGAGGCAAGTTTGCGTCCCATTCGATGCCAGCGGCGAAAAGATGGGCAAGGGCGATGCGAGCAGGTTTTCGTATAGCCATATCTCCGCCGGGAAGGGGGACGTATTTCAGGTGCCACCTGCGGCTATACCGGCGGTATCCACCTAACAGAACCTCGCCGCCCCAGATGGCTCCGTCCGTTCCCAGGCCGGTGCCATCGAAGATCAAGCCGATGGCCATTCCGTCTTCCGGCACGCCGTTTTCGGCCAGACAGGCAGACAGGTGGGCGTGATGATGTTGCACCTGTACCACGGGCAGGTCCTCGCGCAGAGAGCGCTCTTGCGCATAGCGGGTGGAGAGATAATCGGGGTGCAGATCGGCCGCCAGCGCCTGCGGGTGGATGCGGAACAATCTTTCCAGGTGCGCGATGCCTTCTTCGTAGGATGTCAGCGTCTCGAAGTTTTCCAGGTCGCCAATGTGGTGGCTGAAAAAGGCGTAGTTGTCTCGCGTCAGGCAGAAGGCGTTTTTGAGTTCGGCGCCGGCCGCCAGGATAGGTGGAACCTGGAATGGCAGGCGCAGAGGGTCGGGGGCGTAGCCACGCGAACGGCGTACGAAATACGGTCCAGAGGCTGCTGTCCGCAGGACCGAATCATCCACGCGCATGTGGATGGGCCGGTTGTGGAGCAGGAAACCGTCCGCCAGGGGCTCCAGGCGCTGGAGCGCTTCGTCGTCGCGGTAAGCAATCGGTTCTTCGCTCAGGTTGCCGCTGGTCATCACAAACATTTCTGGGAAGCCCTCTTCTGGCTCGAGCAAGAGGAGATGGAGCGGCGTGTAGGGCAGCATCACGCCGAGGGTATGCTGATAAGGAGCAACCTCGCTGGCCACGCTGGATTCCGGGCGGCGCTCGAGAATGACGATCGGTCGCTGACGCGAAAGCAATAACTCGCGATCAACCTCTGAAACCAAACAATGGCGCTCGACGGCGGCCAGATCAAAAGCCATTAGTGCGAAGGGTTTGTCGCTGCGCTGTTTTCGGCGGCGAAGTTCGGCCACCGCCGATCTGTTGGAAGCGTCGCAGGCCAGGTGAAAACCCCCCAGGCCCTTTATCGCCAGGATCTTGCCCTCCTTCAACCAGCGGCGGGACAAACTCAGGGCTTCTTCGCGTTCCGCCAGGACGTGTCCGGCAGCGACGAAAGAAAGCTGCGGCCCGCAAGCCGGGCAAGCGATCGGCTGAGCATGGAAGCGTCGGTCGGCCGGGTCGTCGTATTCTGCCTGGCAATCCGCGCACATGCTGAAGCCAGCCATGGTCGTGTTGGGGCGGTCGTAGGGAATGTCCTTTATGATGGTATAGCGTGGGCCGCAGTTGGTGCAGTTAATGAAAGGATAGCGGTAACGTCGGTCGTGTGGATCGAAAAGCTCACGCTGACAATCTGAGCAGATCGATATGTCCGGCGATACGGGCAGAAACTCGCCCGGCTGCGGCTGGCTGGACTGAATTTCGAAACGCTTCAGGCCGTTTGGCGGGACAGGATGGCTTTCGAGGGCGTCGATGCGCGCCAGGGGCGGAGCTTCGCTGCGGATAGCTTTGACGAAAGCTTGCAGCATGGCCTCCGGACCATTCACCTCAATCTCCACGCCGGAAGACGTGTTGCGTACCCAACCGGTCAGATGCATGCGCGTGGCGAGATGGTAAACAAATGGCCGGAATCCCACCCCCTGCACGATTCCGCGCACATAGATCTTAAGGCCGGAGACGTTCAAGGCCGATCCTCAAGCTTTCCTCTCCAGCGCTCCAGATTTCAGCCAATCGATCCAGGCCGGCAGGCCTTGGCCGGTTTTGCAGGAGAGAGGGAAGAACATCACGCCCGGGTTCAGCATTTCCACCCCGCGGCGAAAATAATCGAGGTTGAAATCGATGTAGGGTAGTAGGTCAATCTTGTTGAGCACCAGCGCATCGATGCCGCGGTAAATGTTGGGATATTTGTACGGCTTGTCGTCACCCTCAGGCACACTGGCGACTACCACACTGGCGTGAGTACCGAGGCTGAATGCGGCCGGGCAGATCAAATTGCCCACATTTTCGACGATCACCAGATCCAGGTCGTCTAATTTTAATTTGGGCAGGGCTTCATTGACCATCACTGCATCCAGGTGGCATTCTCCGCCGGTGTTGATCTGCACGGCGGGAATGCCGGCCGCGGTTACCTTTTCAGAGTCGATGGTCACCGGGGCGGTATCGCCCTCGATCACGCCCAGGCGCAGCTCGGATGAGAGCATCTGGATGGAGCGCAGGATCAGGCTGGTTTTACCGGCGCCTGGCGCGGCCATCAGGTTTACGGCGAACACGCGCGCCGCATCGAAACGGGTGCGATTTTGACCGGCAAGCTGGTCGTTCGCGCTCAGAATCTTTTCCACCAGTGGTACACGCTGAACACTCATACGGTTTCCTCCTCAGGTGTGACGACCTCGATGGCGTCCAGGTAAAACTCGTCGCCGCTGATCAGGTTGATACGCTCACTGCCGCAGACCGGGCAGGGGGTCAGCTCATCCCGCAAATCGAACGTGGTTCCGCAATCCAGGCAGGTAAAGCGCGCGGCAATGCGTTCGAAGTGCAGCTTGGCGCCCGCGCAAAGCGTGTCCGCGCTGATCAGATCCCAATAAAACTGGACTGAATCATCCACGATGCTGGAAAGCTGGCCCACACGCAGATAGACGTCCGTTACCCGTTGGGCGCCCACCTTCCTGGCGTGATCCAGCGCTGTATTCAATACACTTTCCGTAACAGCCAGCTCGTGCATTTTTACTGCCAAACTTTATGATAATTGTCCCGGAATAGGCTCTTAAGAAAGGCGGGTGTCCATTCCCGCCGGAAATGTAGACTTGTTTCCCTTGTCCATTTCCGACTATTCCAGGTAGGACTTGCGCGTCAGCTCCTCGGCGCCTGTATGCGCGATCAGGTCTAATAGCTGCAGACGCATGGTCAGATAGCGGCTGGCGACCACATTGGCTACCCGTTTCATGATCACATAGCCAAACTCGTGGTCTTCCTCGCACAGGCGTTTCAATCCATCCGCATCCAGACCGATCAGCCGGCTAGGAACCAGTGCGCGCGCGCTTGAGGTGCGATAGCGCACCACCGGGGTGAGCGTGGACCAACCCAGGATATCCAGGGCTTCACCGGTAAAGATGCGTAAATTACCGCGGGTAGGCACGAACATTTCCAAAGCGATCTGGCCTTCGATGATGATATAGAGGTAATCCTCTTTGCCGCCCTCGGCGAACAACTCTTCACCAGCGTTGATATTTTGGATGTGGGCGATGTCGGCCAGTTTCTCGATGTGGAACGCTTTCAGTTCGTGAAACCAGGGGATCGCCTGTAAGACCTTAATGATTTCTTCCTGCTGATACATGCATTTCCTCTCCGGCTGTCTAGTCCACGCCAGTTTATACCCATTTTTATCATTCTTCCATCGACTTCATAAGTGAATTCCGTCATACACTGCGGGGCTATTTGTCATCAAGCGGTAACCCTGGTTTGGCATTATTCATCTTGAAATTTAACCGCTGGCCACGCTCTTTCCTCCGTTGGGGTTAAGATCGCTTTTGCACCAGCGGAAGAGTGTGCGCACGGCTTCCTGCGCCAGCTCTGCGGCTCGAGGGGACAGTTCCTGGCCGAAACCGAATTCGTATCCGCGCACTGCCAGAAGCCAGCCCTGCGGTCGCCCTGAGTACAGGTTTTCCGTAAGGGAAAGCAGCGTCTGCGGGGTAAGGTGATGGGTAAAAGGGGATAGCTGGAAAGCTGGCTGGATGGGCTGAAAGCTCACTTCATCGAGCATCTCACCGGTGTGGGCGTCGACGAAACAGACGCGCTGAAAACCCGCCAAGATCTCAGCCAGATCGGGGGTGAGTTGCAGGACAAAAGCCAGGGTCGGGTCCTCGCCAGGTGCGCCGAACTCGAGCGCCTCATCCGGCGCTGGCCGCCCTAAAAGTTCCGCCAGCCCGCGCAGGATGTGCCAGGCGATTCCGTCGTCCTGACGGTCAAGATTGCCGAATCCGAGGATCAATGTAGTTGCTGCCATTCTGATGACAACCGTTGATATCGCAAGCCAAAATAGTGAGGCCCGGCGCGCAGCCGGGCATCGCCCGTTCCCTCAGCTAAACAAATGGATATTGGACAGGCCTAATCGCGGCGCAGCGAGCGCACCAGATCGCCGGACGGATTGTAGACCTCTACCGCCAATGGCATCTGTCCCACCGCGTGTGTGGAGCAAGACAGGCACGGATCGTACGCACGCACGGCGGCTTCCACCCGGTTGAGCAGCCCCTCACGAATTTCGGCGCCCTTCACGTAACTCCTGGCGACGCTGTCCACCGCCTTGCTCATGGCCCAGTTGTTGTGGCCGGTGGCGACGATCAGGTTCACTCGCTGAAGCTGGCCGGATGAGTCCGCCCAATAATGGTGAAAGAGCGTGCCGCGCGGGGCTTCCAATACACCTACACCCTCGCCTTTAAAATCCCTGCTGGTATTGAGGATTTCTGTGCTGAGGATGTCGGGATCGTCCAAGAGCACTTTCACCCGTTCGGCGGCAAAAACAGCTTCAATCAGGCGGGCATAGTGGTAGTACAAGGTGTTTTCAACCGGCCTGCCCCCATTGAGCACCTTGAAGGTCTTCATCTCTTCGTTCGCCAACGGGGTGCTGATGTGGGCGGCCACATTCAGCCGTCCAAGCGGTCCGACCCGGTAGACGCCCTGAGGAAAGCCCATCTTCTTGTAGTAAGGGAATTTCAGATAAGACCAGTTCTCGACGTGTTCGGCGATGTAATCTAAATATTGGCGCCCTTCGAAGCGCTCGAGCTGAGCACCTTGAGCATCGATCAGGCGGACGTTACCTTCATACAGCTCGAGGCCTCCGTCCGAAGCAATCAGGCCCATATAGCCGGTGGGGAAGACAGCGAAGCGTTCCACCTCGGCCCGGTTTATTTCGGCCCAATCCTTCATGATCTTCAACCCGGCGCGAAGAGTTGCGATCGCTTCATCCACGCCGGACAGGATCGCGTCGCGATCAGCAGGCTTGAGGACGTTGTTCACGCCGCCTGGAATGGCGAAGTTCGGGTGCACCCGTCGACCGCCCAGAAGATAAATAATGTTCTGACCAAACTTACGCAGGTTGATCGCCTTAAGCGCCAGAGACGGATCGACCTGGATCAGCCCAACGACGTTGCGTACGGCGGGGTCGGCGTCGAAACCAAGTAAAAGATCTGGGCCGGCCAGCTCGAAGAAGTGCATGCCGTGGCTCTGGATGATTTGGCCCATGTGCATCAGCTCGCGGAGCAGGCTGGCGGGGCGGGGAGGTGGGCAGCCGTATACTTCATCGGCGGCTTTTGCCGCCGCCAGGTGATGACTCACCGGACAGATGCCGCAAATGCGCGGTGTGATCATCGGCATCTCGAAAACCATGCGCCCTTCGCAGAACTTTTCGAAACCGCGGAATTCATTCACGTGCAGGTAGGCGCGCTCCACCTCACCATTCTCATCCAGGTGAATGGTCACTTTGGCATGGCCTTCGATGCGTGTGACTGGTTCTATAGTAATTTTTTGTGTGCCCATCTGCTTTTCTCCATCAATGCCAGTGGAGCCTGTCATCCTTCAAAACGGGCATACGGCCCTGCGCCAGCTCGCTCAGCACATAGAAGATGGTATCCGGGTCGGGCGGGCAGCCAGGCACGAACACGTCAACCGGTACGACTTCATTGAGCGCACGCACTTCCGTAGGAGCGGCCAGTTCTGGGTCGGAGGGAATCTGACCCTCGGCGTCGGTGCTCTCCGTCTCGACGTAGGCCCGGCGCAGAGCTTCCTGTAATGAAAAGAAATTACGCATGGCAGGCACGCCGCCAAATACGGCGCAATCGCCCAGCGCGACCAGAATCTTGCAGCGCTTGCGCATGCGCACAGCCACCTCTTCATTGGCGCTGTTGTTGACGCTGCCCTCGAGCACGCCCACGTCGACGCCGTTGACATCCGGCTCTTTTAGATCCGTGATGGGGGTTGCTCGTATATCAACCAGCTCGGCGATTTGGATGATGCGTTCGTCGATATCCAGCAAGGACATATGACAGCCGGCGCAGCCGGCCATCCAATCCGTCGAAATCTTAGGTTTAGCCATTCCATTCTCCGTTTCTCAGCGCTGTGGTCTATATCGCAGGTTCACTCAACGATAATCTTGACCGGCGTGACTGCCTCGCTCAGTATTTTCTTCCAATCAGTCGCAGATTTCGCCCCCAGACGGGCAGCCAACGCTTCCAGAATAGCCCGGTTGCTCCAGACGTCGCGCGGGGGAACCAGCGCTGCGTGTGCGCTCTGGACAATCCCTTCCAGGTTGACGAAACGCCCGTCCTCTTCAGCCCAGGTGGTTGCCGGCAGGACGACGTCGGCCAAGGCGGTGAGTGGGGAGTGATATGCACATTGCGCCACTAGGAAGGGAACCCCTTCTAAACGGCCGATCTGCTCCTGGCTGAGCTGATCGTCGCCCAACGCGATGAAAACTGCCTGATGACCATTGAGCGAAAAGGGATGCTCCAGGCCGAGCGCTGAAGCCGCCAGGCTGTTGGCGCCCCCCTTGGGGCTCAGCACGCTCGAACGACCCTCGTCCAAAGCGCCGGCAAACCGGGCCAGAGCGAGCAGCGCCTTCAGATCACTGGGCGTGAGCTCTGCTCCGTAAATGAAAACAGGCTTGCGAGCATGCTTCAATAGCTCTGCGGCTGCTTCGATCTCGTCGGAAGAGATGCCCGTCTTCATCGCGTCAGGGTTGCTATGGGTTTTATTGCCATCCCCGGTCGTGAGCGACGTCTGGATTGCGCGGAACACATCGCCAATGTCACCAAACCCGGGTTTAATGGCAACGTCTGCGCGTTCTTCGATAGCCTCACCGGCGCTTCCGATGGTAATCAGGTGGGCGCCCCTGGGAATGGAACGTTTGACCAGAAAACCCATTACCTGATGCTCTCTGGCCAGATCGGTGCCGGCTATCAGGATGCAGTCGGCATCTTTCAAGGCATCCAGGCCTCCCTCGAAGGGACGGCCCAACTCACGCGCTACCCGGGCAGCCGCCGATGTGGTTGCACCCTCTTCAACGGAGGTAACCATCTGAGATCCGAGAGTCTCGGCGAATATGCTCTTGAATAATGCCAGGGCTTCTATGCTGAGGCGAGTGGAAGCAACCGCCGCCACCCCCTTGCCATTCATGCCAGCTAGCAGGCGGAGCCTGGAAGCGATCCGATCGAGGGCTTCTTCCCATGTGACGGGTTTATGGAAGCCATTCTCGCGCACCAACGGCGTCAGCACTCGCTCACGTTCCTCCCTGAGGGGTAGATACCGGCCGGCCTCGCACAGCACACCAGAGTTGATAGGCGCATCCCAATCACCTTCGATGCGCACCAGATGGTTATCGCGGGTGAGCAGGTCTACGGTGCATCCCAGGCTGCAGGCGGTGCAAACGCTCTTAACCTTGGTTAACTGTGCCTCAAGGCCGCGGTATGCGCTCTCCCGGTCGATCAGCGCTCCAGTGGGACAAATTTGCACGCACGTACCACACGAGATGCACGAGCTTTCCCCCAGCGGGACGCCAAAATCGGCTACCACAAGGCTGTTCGCGCCGCGTTCTTGGATGCTGAGGGTGAAATTCCCCACCAACTCGCCACAGGCGCGTACACAACGGCGGCAGAGTATGCAGCGGTTGTGTTCTAAGACGAAGTACGGGTGGGACGCGTCGAGCGGGTATGGTGTCCAGGTCGGCTGGAGAGGCCAGTGCGTCATCTCTTGCTTATACGCGGCGTTCTGCAGTTCGCAATCCCCACCGCTTTCCTGACAATACATACAAAAATGATTGCGCTCACTGAAAAGCAGCGTGAGGACGTATTTGCGCGCTTCGTGGATCTGCTCACTGTCCGTACGCACTACCATGTTGTTGGTCACTGGCATGGTGCAGGAAGTTTGGGGCGTGCGCATGCCTTCGATCTCAACCAGACATAACCGGCAACCGCCATAGGGCTTCAGATTGGGATGATCGCACAGGGTTGGGATGGGTATGCCGGCCTGGCGGGCGGCTTGAAGCACGGTTGTCCCTTCGGAGACCTGAATTTGCTTGCCGTCAATCGTCATGTTGAGCATGATCGTCCTCTCAAAGGGTCGATTTCAATCCAGTACCGGGGTTGGCGTCTCGACTGCTCGCTTGTTGATCGCGCAAACGCCAGTTGGACAGACTTTGAGCTTGATGTGCGCCTCAACCTCGGCACGGAAATGGGCGAGGATATCCCGCAATGGCGAGCCGGCGGTTTGGCCGAGGCCACAATTGGAAAGCTGAGACATATTCCGGCTGAGCAACGCAAGATCGTCCAGATCGCGCATGCTCCCCATACCTGCGGCGATACCAGTGAGGATCTGATAAGCGCGCTGAGTGCCAACACGGCACGGAGTACACTTGCCGCAACTCTCTTTGCGGAAAAAGTTGAGCAGCGTCCTGGCCAGATCTACCACGCAGGTGTTTTCATCGCAAATCAACAGGGCGCCCGAACCTAAGGCAACGCCCGCTCGGCTGTACGAATCGAAGTCCATGGGTGTATCCTGCAGGCTGGCTGGCACGATCGAGCCGCTTGAACCACCCGTCTGGGCCAGCTTGAAGGACGCATCGTTTGCCATGCCTTTTGCATAAATAGCAATGACCTCGCGCAGGGTGATGCCCATGGGCACCTCGATCGCGCCTCTTGCGTTGACGTTGCCCAGGATCGTGTATACCTTGGTGCCTGGGCTGCTGCTAGTTCCAATGCTGCGAAACCAGGAGGCTCCGTTGCGCAAAATGGCAGGCACGTTGGCCAGAGTCTCGACGTTATTGACTACCGTCGGGCATCCCCATAAGCCGTAGGTCGTGGGATAAGGTGGTCGCGAGCGGGGTTCGCCCCGCTTACCCTCGATGGATTCGATCAGCGCGGTCTCCTCGCCGCAGATATAAGCGCCTGCTCCAGAATGAAGATGGATCTCGAAGCTGAAATTCGATCCAAATAAGTGCTCTCCTAACAGACCCAATTCGTGAGCCTGGGCGATCGCTTTATCCAGGCGTTGCTGCGCCAAAGCATACTCGCCCCGGACGTAGATATAGCCCTCCTGAGCGCCGATGGCATATCCGGCGATGGCCATTGCTTCGATGATGGCGTGAGGGTCGCCTTCAAGCACCAGGCGGTCTTTGAACGTGCCGGGTTCGCTCTCGTCGGCGTTGCAGATGACGAATTTCTTCTCGCCGGGAGCCTTAGAAACGAAGCGCCATTTCATCCCCGTGGGGAAACCTGCTCCGCCTCGCCCGCGCAGGCCCGATTCTTCCAACGTTTTAATCACCTCGGCGGGCGTCATCTCGGTCAGCGCTTTGCCTAGCGCCTGATAGCCATCGTGAAGGATGTAATCCCGGATATCCTCAGGGTCGATCAATCCAGCGCGCTCAAGGACGATGCGGCGCTCGGCGGGCAGGGTACCACGGCGGGCCGACAGCCAGGCGATGCGCCCGTGGAGTTCGTGGGGTGAAGCCAGCAGACTGGCCGCCACATTACCTTTATACAGGTGCTCCTCGACCAGAGTGTGCACATCCTCCGGATGGACCGGACCGTAGATGACCGCTTCGGGGTAGACAATGACCAACGGTACCGCATCATGCCGGCCAACGTTTCCCACCATCGAGAGCGCTACCTCATCCTGGAGATCGAAAGCCACGATCTCTTCTTGCAGACGATGGAAGACGCGTTGGGCGCCAAGCTCCATGCTCATTGGGTCGCTGGAAACAAGCACCATGGATCGAACAGCTTTCATCGATTTCCTCCTATGGGTAACGCGCCAGGATTTCGGGAAGTTTTTCCGGGGTCACATTACCGTACATGTCCTCATCGACCAGCAGAACCGGGCCGACGGCGCACACACCCAGGCAGCTCACGGTCTCCAGCGTCCAGCGTTTATCTGCGCTGGTCTGGCCCTCTTCGATGCCGAGGCGATCCTTGAGGGCTTGAAAAACCTCGCCGCCGCCGACCACATGGCAGGGCGCGCTCTCACAGAAGCGGATCACATGACGTCCACGCGGCTTTATCGAAAGCATCTTGTAGAAGCTGGCCACCGAAAAAAGCTGGCCCTTGGGTATACGCAGCGTCCGGCAGATCTCTTCCAGCGCTTCCTTAGGCAGATAGCCGAGCGTCCGGTTGACATCGTTTAAGATGGGGATCAGCTCGTCCCGGCTGACGCCGTAACGGTTTACGGCGGCTTTTACGGCTTCTGCCACCACTTTCCCGTTCTCCTTTGCTGACGCCATGACTTACCTCCAGACCTCTCGTATCAAAAGCTTATGATGGGCGCGGGGAATCCCACCTTAATGTTTAATCACTCCTGTGGAAATGGTCCGATTTCACGGAATGACAAGAGCGTCCTCCACGATCCGGCCGTTCTCAATATGTTCTTTCAAGATATGGCGCGCGCGCTCGGGGCTGACTTTGCCATAGATCACCCTGGATTGTTCGCCGCGCTGTACGATCACGACCGGCTCGCTTGAACACATACCCATGCAGCCTGTCTGCGTGACGATGACGTCAGATAATCCGTCTGCCTCGATCGTGTCACGAATGGCCTTAAAGGTCTCTCGCGCTCCGACGGCTATGCCGCATGTGCCCATGGCTACACTGATCCTGGCGCGAACATGGGACATCTCAGCCCGACGCTGCTCAAGCGCCTCCTGTTTGACGCATGTTAAATCATTCAGGCTTTTTATGGCATGCATGACTCGAAATCCGTTTATCCTTCAATCCATTTCATAACTGGCAAAATGCACTCCGCATCCGGCTCGCCAGGAGATGGCATCCACAGCTTGTTGGCTGCCGGCTGCGCCTTGACGGAATTGTGATTTTTGCCACGAATAGTTTACTCGTCACGGTCGGAATTGCCCAATATCAAATGTCATGTAAAAGGATGCCGGTTGTCAACCATGGGCATATCCGACTGGCTCATCCGGAAAACCAGCGAGTATGAATTCGCCTTTCCCTGTCTGGCGATGCGCATGGGTCATCATCAGGCCGCTTTGCTGAGAGCGGTTTTTTTGCGCAGATAAATAAACCAGTAAACCACGCCCACCAATACTGCACCGCCGATGATATTGCCAATGGTGACAGGTAACAGATTGTTCAACAGGAAACGCTCCCAGGTGAGGTTGGCGTAATCGCCGGCCGATTTACCGATCGCGAGCCAAAAACTTTGCGGCGCGAAGTATTTAATGGCCAGTCCCATTGGAATGAAGTACATGTTGGCGACACTGTGCTCATACCCAGCCGCAACGAAGGCCGATATGGGCGGGATGATGGCCAGAATTCGATCCGCAGTCGAACGTGCCGAGTAAGTCAGCCACACAGCCAGACAGACCAATGTGTTGCACAGCACACCCAGGCTGACAGCCTGTATGAAATTCAGGCTTACCTTTGCGCTGGCGGTGTTCAAGGCGGACAGACCGACGGCTCCACTCCCTTGCAGGTACTGCCCGCTGAAGAAGGAAAGTCCTACGGTCAGGATGGCGCCGACGAAATTCCCCAGGTAAACGATGACCCAGTTACGCAACACGGAGCGCGTGCTGATACGCCGGCTGGCCCAGGCCATCACGATCAAGTTGTTGCCGGTGAAAAGCTCCGCGCCTCCGACGATGACCAGAATCAGTCCGAGCGAAAAGACAAGGCCGGCCAACAGGCGTGTCACGCCGTAGGTCAGCTTATCGCCCGCTCCGGCGATGACCGTGGTGGCGAAAATTGCACCAAGGGCGATGAACGCCCCTGCCAGCACGGCCAGGCCGAAGGTCGTCATAAAATCGAGATGGGCTTTGCGAATGCCGATTGCTTCGGCTCGCTCGGCCATCTCGGGCGGCATGAGTGCATCGATTCGGACAATATTCTCTTGGTTCATATGTCACCCTCGTTCAGCTCGGAGGCTGGTCCTTTCAATAAAGGAATATCAGGAACGGCGATTTTATTTGAGGTGGTCTACCTTCGATTTTCCATGATTTCGGCATGAACGATAGCATAAATCTCTGCCACTTTTCGATTTTGACTGGGACCTGTGCAGTAAAGGCGCCTGAGCTGTTCGGCATCTACATCCACTGCATTCGTGAAGCCTCTAACCGTCAAGAAATCCTCGATCTTGCCCTTTTCAACGCCAAAGACTAATTCCTCGCCGGTAAGACGCTGGTAGCGTTGCATGCGCTTTATTTCGCCTCGCTTATGTTCGGCGGTCAGCGCAGATACATAAACATAATCGAAGATGATGGCGCTTCCTGGAGCGGCATTGGCTCGAATCCATGATAGGGTGGCGTCGATTGTGGCTGCATCCAGATAATAAGTGACCCCCTCCCAGATAAAAAGGGTTTTCAGCGATTGGTCAAAGCCGTTGGCCAGGATTTTATCCAGTGTTTCGTTGTCAAAATCGATGGGGATGTAAATGACGCCGGGCGGTATTCTGCCGAAGATTTTCTTAATCCGTTCGATCTTGTGCGCTTGGGTGGTGGGATGATCCACCTCAAAGATCTTTATCTTGCTTTGTTGCACCTCATCTCTGTACGCCCTGGAATCCAGCCCCGCTCCCAAAATAACCAACTGTTTTGTGCCCGATTCTAGACATTCTCGCAGATAGTCGTCGATATAACGGCAGCGGCAGAGGATAAATCCCTGCACCCCGGGTGCAACCTTCTCGCCATACCCGGCGAAGAGCTTACTGAGTAAGTAAAAACTCGTATCTGTAAATTTGCGGGCAAAGGGATCGCAGCAAATCCTCTCTTCGGCGGGTTTCTCTGATTCAATTGCCCGGATGGCCGCAATACCTCTGGCCGTTGTGCTGATCTGCTTTTCTTTCACGGAAACATTCCACGAAATCTAACTCGCTGCCATTCCCGCCTGATCGAAAAAGTCATCACGCTGGTTGGTTTTAGACTGTATATCACTTCCAGTCTGTTGCAGGTAGTGTTGTTCATCCCGTGAAGGATGGTCTATTGTCATGTTATAAATTTCACAAATAGATTGCGCAAGTTTTATGTTAAAATTCACCCGGCTTTATCCCTGAGTATCTATAGGTTGACCATGAAAACGACCATCACGCCCGTGAAGGGCACCCGTGATTTTTACCCCGAAGACATCGCCATCCGGGTGTGGCTGTATAACCTCATCCGCAAGGTTGCGGAGAGCTTCGGCTATCAGGAGTACGATGGTCCTTTCTTGGAGAAATTGGAATTATACGCCGCTAAATCAGGCGAGGAACTGGTCAAGGAGCAGGCTTTCGTTTTCCCAGACCGCGGCGGTGAGATGATCGCCTTACGACCTGAACTGACCCCCAGCCTGGCGCGCATGGTAGCTCAGCGGCAGGACAGCCTCATATTCCCGCTGCGCTGGTGGTCCTTCGGCCCGTTCTGGCGGTACGAACGGCCGCAGAAAGGCCGCTCGCGTGAATTCTTCCAGTGGAATATTGATCTGATCGGCCCCAACTTACCAGAAGCCGATGCCGAGATTGCCGCCATCGCGATCGAATTCTTTAAAGTGGTGGGATTGTCTGAACAGCAGATCAGCCTGCACGTTAACAGCCGTAAGCTCATGGACGAACGCCTGCGCATGCTGGGCGTTCCCACAGAGAAGCATTCAGCGGTTTTCCACCTGATCGACCGGCGTGAGAAAATGAAGGCTGGCGATTGGGATGCATATGGACAGGAAATAGGCCTATCGATGGCCCAAATGGATGGCCTGAAAAGCTTACTTGCGGATGAGAAGCTGTGGGAGCAATCCGATGAACTACGCCGGTTCTTCAGAGCGCTCGAAGCACTGGGCGTGCGCGAGTACGCCCGCTATGATCCCCAGATCATCCGCGGGCTGGATTATTACACCGGCATCGTCTACGAGGCGCGCGACGAGGCGGGCGAGTTCCGCGCCGTACTGGGAGGTGGACGCTATGATAATCTGGTGGCCGATGTGGGTGGCGAGCCTGTCGCGGCGACTGGCTTTGCCATGGGCGACGTGGTTATCACGTTGATGCTGCGTCAGTACGGCCTGATCCCGGCGTTCACGGCCTCGCCAGCACAAGTGATGGTGACTGTTTTCGATGAAGAATTGCATCATCAGGCCATCTCGTTTTCGGCTTACCTGCGCAGTGCTGGTTTGAATGTTAATTGCTTCCCAGAACCGGCGCGCCTGCCCAAACAACTCAGATATGCCGATCGAATGGGTATCCGCCTGGCGGTCATCCTCGGGCCGGATGAGATTTCGTCCGGTTGTGTGACGATCAAGGATTTGCAGCGAGGCGAACAGGTGACTGTATCCCGCTCCGAGGCGGCGGAGAAGATCCGCACGATGCTCTCCTGATCGCGCGAATCGTTTTGCAGCTCCCACATAGGATTATCACGTTACGCTGGCCTGTAGAAGCTGCGATCGGGCTAGCGCCGACAAGGTGTGTGCCCTCAAAACGGGTCATGAACAAGCCAATCAATGATGATTGACCTGTCAGGTCAAATGATCATGTTACCGAACCCGGATTGATTGGCGAGAGGGGACAATGATGGTAAAATTTGATCCGCCACGGTGGCTGTAGCTCAATGGCAGAGCGCTTGACTGTGGATCAAGATGTTGAGGGTTCGACCCCCTTCAGCCACCCCTAATCAAGATTTGTCCCC
>DAOTWA010000030.1:0-49755 GCA_034435955.1 Anaerolineaceae bacterium
AATCGATAAAAGGAAAACCCAGCCCTGACCGCCCTGCTGATATAATCAAGCGGATACCATGATATCTACGGGGTGAGGCGCATGAGCAAAGCGATGGACTTCCAATCGATCATCCTGGCGCTGCAGCGCTACTGGGCGGAACAGGGCTGTCTGGTGTGGCAGCCGTATTACACACAGGTGGGGGCGGGCACGATGAACCCAGCCACCTTCCTGCGCGTGTTGGGGCCCGAGCCGTGGCGGGTGGTGTATGTGGAACCGTCCGTGCGCCCGGACGACGGGCGTTACGGGGAGAATCCCAACCGCATGGTGCAGCACTATCAACTGCAGGTCATTCTGAAGCCCGATCCGGGCAATCCCCAGGAGATCTACCTGAAATCGCTGGAAGCGATCGGCATCGACCCGCGGCAGCACGACATCCGCTTCGTGGAGGACAACTGGGAATCGCCGGCGCTGGGCGCCTGGGGGCTGGGCTGGGAGGTGTGGCTGGACGGGCAGGAGATCACCCAGTACACCTATTTCCAGCAGGCGGGCGGGATTCAACTCGACCCGGTGTCGGTGGAGATCACCTACGGACTGGACCGCATCGCCATGGCCCTGCAACGCGTGCGCAGTTTCACCGAGATCCAGTGGTCGCCTGATCACACGGCGGGGGACGTCAACCTGCAGGCGGAGCAGGAGCACAGCAAGTATTACTTTGAGGTGGCCGATGTGGCGCGGTTGCAGCAGATGTACGCGCTGTTCAAGGCCGAAGCCGAAGCAGCCTTAGAGCACGGTCTGGTGCTGCCGGCCCACGATTATGTGCTCAAGTGTTCGCACACTTTCAATGTTCTCGACACGCGCGGCGCGGTGGGGGTGACCGAACGCCAGGCGTTGTTCGCCGATATGCGCGATCTGTCGCGACGGGTCGCCGAGGCCTACCTGGAGCAGCGCCGGCGGCTGGAGTTCCCCTGGCTGAAGGGGAAAATGTCGCCGGCGGCCGCGCCTGAGGCCAGGATGGAAACGATCGCCGCGGCGCCATCGCCCGACAGCGGCAGACATCCCTTCCTGCTGGAGGTGGGCACCGAGGAGCTGCCGGCCGGGGATCTGCAGTCGGCCCTCGAGCAGCTCGGCGGGCGCGCGCCGGCCTGGCTGGATGAGCTGCGCCTGGAGCACGGCGAGGTGCGTGTGCTGGGCACGCCGCGGCGGCTGGTGGTGTATGTGCCCGAGCTGGCCGCGCGCCAAGCGGAGCGCACCACGGTGGTGAAGGGTCCGCCGGCCAGCCGCGCCTTCGACGCGATGGGGCAGCCGACGCCGGCGGCGGTCGGTTTTGCGCGCAGCCGCGGGGTGGAGGTGGATGAGTTGCGCGTGGAGGAAATGGACGGGGGCCGCTACGTGGTGGCCGAGATACACGAGGCGGGCCGTCCGAGCATCGAGGTGCTGGCGGAGGCGCTGCCGGGGTGGATCGCCGGGCTGCGCTTTGACAAGTCCATGCGCTGGAACGGGTCGGGTGTGTTCTTCTCCCGGCCGGTGCGCTGGCTACTGGCGCTGTACGCGGGTCAGGTGGTGCCGTTCCGCTACGCCGGGCTGCAAGCGGGGCGCACGACCCGCGGTCTGCGCTTCCGCGAGCCAGAGGCGTTCGAGGTCAGCGGAGCGGAGGAGTATTTCGGCGCGCTGCGCAAGCAGGGCGTGCTGGTCGACCCGGGCGAGCGGCGCGAAGCCATCCGCGCGCAGGTGCAGGCGCGCATGACCGAGGTGGGCGGGGAGGCGCGCATCGACGAGGACTTGCTCGCGGAGGTGACCAACCTGGTCGAGGCGCCTGCCGCGCTGCGCGGCTCGTTCGACCCGACATTCCTGGATCTGCCGGCCGAAGTGCTGATCTCGGTGATGCAGAAGCATCAGCGCTATTTCCCGGTGCGGGCAGGGGCGCGACTGTTGCCCTATTTCGTTGCCGTGCGCAATGGGGATGGGCGGCACATCGAGATCGTCACTGACGGCAACGAACAGGTGATCCGGGCGCGCTTCGCCGACGCGGTATTTTTCGTCAACGACGATTTGAAGCACCCATTGGAATCCTTCCTGCCGCGCCTGGGAACGCTGACCTTCCAGGTGAAGCTGGGATCCATGCTGGACAAATCGCGGCGGGTGGAGAGCCTGGTGAGCGAGCTGGCGGCGCAGGTGGGGCTGACGGAGGAGGAGCGACGCACAGCCGGGCGCGCCGCGCACCTGTGTAAGGCCGACCTGGTGACCAAGATGGTGGTGGAGATGACTTCGCTGCAGGGGGTGATGGGGCGTTACTACGCGCTGCACTCCGGGGAACCGCCGGAGGTGGCGCAGGCCATCTTCGAGCATTATCTGCCGCGCTACGCAGGGGATGCTCTGCCGGAAGGGCGCGCGGGTCTGCTGGTGGGCCTGGCCGATCGGCTGGACTCGCTGGCGGGTCTGTTCGCGGCGGGGCTGGCGCCGAGCGGCACCAAGGATCCCTTTGCGCTGCGCCGCGCCGCGCTCGGGCTGGTGCAGAATCTGATCGCCTGGGAGCTGGACTTCGATCTGCGGGCGGGGCTGGAGCTGGCCGCTGCGCGGCTGCCGATCCCCGCTGGCGGGGAGAGCCTGGCCGCCTGCCTGGATTTCATCGTGGGGCGGCTGCGCTCGGTGTTGATGGAGCAGGGCCACCGCTACGACGTGGTCGACGCGGTGCTGGCCGCGCAGGGGTGGAATCCGGCCAGGGCTGCGCGGGCGGTGAGGGAGCTGGGCGTCTGGGTGGCGCGCGAGGATTGGAATACGATTCTGCCGGCGTACGCGCGCTGTGTGCGCATCACCCGCGACCAGGCGCAGCGCTATGCGGTGGATGAAGGCGCCTTTGTGGATGCGGCGGAGAAGGAGCTGTACGCCGCCCTGCGCCAGGCAGAGGCTGCGCCGCGGCGGCCAGGGTCGGTGGACGATTTTCTCGGCGCCTTCTTGCCGATGATTGCAGCAATCAACCGATTTTTCGATGAGGTGCTGGTGATGCACGAGGACGCGCGGTTGCGCGAGAACCGGCTGGGGCTGCTGCAGCGCATCGCCGCGTTGGCGGAGGGGGTGGCGGATTTTGCGCTGCTGGAAGGGTTTTAAGAGGGGGAGAGGGGGAGGGAGACCTCCGAAGTCTGTGGAAAGGTGGAATACTTGTGGAAAACAGAGTGAACAGGGTGATTAAGCAACAAGACTTCGGAGGTCGGAAGGGGGGGAGACCTCCGAAGTCTATGGAAAGGTGGAATGCTTGTGGAAAACAGAGTGAACAGGGCGATTAAGCAACGAGACTTCGGAGGTCTGAAGAGGAGGGGAGACCTCCGAAGCCTGTGGAAAGTAGGAATGCTTATGGAAAACAGGGTGAACGGGACGATTAAGCAACGAGACTTCGGAGGTCTGAAGGAGGGGAGACCTCCGAAGTCTATGGAAAGGTGGTACTTGTGGAAAACAGAGTGAACAGGGCGATTAAGCAACGAGACTTCGGAGGTCTGAAGGAGGGGAGACCTCCGAAGTCTATGGAAAGGTGGAATGCTTGTGGAAAACAGGGTGAACAGGACGATTAAGCAACGAGACTTCGGAGGTCTGAAGGAGGGGGGGTGAAATTCCGGATTGCGAATCCTACCGGGTGAGTCTATAATACTCCTACGCGCTGGCCTGGATGCGATGCGCCGGAGTCGTTCCTCCGGCTTCGGCTGGCTGTGCGCGCGGTTATTCTCGGTGATGCACCAGCGTCTTTATCGCCCAAACTTCCTCCAGATCGGATTTCGGCCGGCGTTTCTGGATTCCCTGCCATGAGCCATATCGAGGAGATCAAGGCCCGCATCGATATTGTTGACCTCGTTTCCGAGACGGTCAAGCTGCGCCGTTCAGGTAAAAACTACACCGGTTTCTGTCCTTTCCACCCCAACACGCGCACTCCGTCCTTCGTGGTTTTCCCCGAATCGGGCACCTGGCGCTGTTTCGGGCAGTGCAACGAGGGCGGCGACATCTTCAAGTTCGTAATGAAAAAAGAAGGCTGGGATTTCACCCAGGCGCTGCATTCGCTGGCCGAGCGGGCGGGGGTGCAGCTTCAACCTTTTACACCCCAGCAAGAAGCGGCCAGCGAGGAGCTGGAACGCCTGCGCACCATCCTGGAGGAGGCGGTGACCTTCTACCGCCACCAGCTCTTTCACACGCCGGGCGGCCAGGCGGCGCTGGACTATCTGCACAAGCGCCAGCTTAGAGACGCGACGATCGAAGCCTTCGGGCTGGGTTACGCGCCCGACGCCTGGGAGGCGCTGCTCCAGCATCTGACCTCGCGCGGCTACCGCCGCGAGGATTTGTTCCAGGCCGGGCTGCTGACCGAGCGCGAGAGCGGCGGCTATTATGATCGCTTCCGCAATCGCATCATTTTCCCCATCCGGGACGCATCCGGCAAGATGGCCGGCTTCGGCGCGCGCATCCTCGACCCCAACGATGTGCCCAAGTTCCTCAACTCGCCGCAGACGCCGCTGTTCGATAAGGGCCGCCTGCTCTACGGTCTGGACCAGGCGCGCAAGTCCATCCGCGCCCAAGACCAGGCGGTGATCGTCGAGGGCTACCTGGACGTGATCGCCCTGCACCAGGCTGGCTTCGCCAATGCGGTCTCGCCGATGGGCACTGCGCTGACCGAAGACCAGTTGCGCCTGCTCAAGCGCTTCACCCGGCGCATCGTGCTGGCGCTGGACGCGGACGCGGCGGGCGTCAAGGCCACCCTGCGCGGGTTGGAGCTGGCGCGCCAGGCGCTGGATCGCGGCGAGGAGCTGGTCTTCGATGCGCGCGGTCTGCTGCGGCATGAGGCGCGCCTGCAGGCCGACCTGCGCGTCACCACCCTGCCGGAAGGTCTTGACCCCGACGAGGTGGTCAACCGTGACCCGCAGGAATGGTCTGCGCTGGTGTCGTCAGCCAGCCCGGTGGTCGTGCATGTGATGGAGACGCTGGCGCGCGACCGTGACCTGGAAGACCCCAAGGTGAAGAGCGAGATCGCCGCTCAGGTCTTACCGCTGATCGAAGATGTGGCCGATGCGGTCGAGCGCGACGCTTACCGCCAGCGTCTGGCGCGCTTGCTGCGGGTGGATGAGCGCAGCCTGCTGGGAGCGGCGATGTCTACGCTTCCGCGCGGGCGGAGGACCTATCGGCGGCCAGCGCAACGCCCGGCATCGCCGGCTCAGGCGCTGCGCGCCGCGGCCGCTGGCCCGGGCATGATTCTGGAGGCTTACTGTCTGAGTTCGCTGCTCACCCGTCCGGATTTGCTGTATCTGCTGGACCGCACCCTGCAGGAGGCGGGTTTGAGCCGGCTCTCGTTGGAGGATTTCGAGCACACTGACCACCAGCTTTTCTTCCGGCTGGTGCATGAAGCCCTGGAGCAGGAGGAGGAGGAGCCGCAGCGCTACATTGCCGAGCGCGCTCCGCTGGATTTGGTGGAGCGGCTGGAGGAACTCGAGCGCGCATCCCCGGCGGCGGAGACCACTCAAGAGAAACTGGTGGCCGAGATGGTGCGCGCCGTGCTGCGCCTGCGCCTGCACAACATCACCAAGAATCTGAACCAATTGCGCTTCATGCAGGAGGATGCGCAGCAGCAAGGCGACCTGCGCGCACTATCCTATCAGGAGCTGGTCTTGCAACACATTCAGGCGAGGGACATTCTGGATCGGGCCTTGCACAGGGTTTCCGAGAGCAAATAGGCCTGGCCGTTCTATGGTATATTATCCAATATGGTTCGTAAATCGAACTCACACGATAAGCAGGTGAAGAGAGCCATTCCACCCGACGAGCTGGCTGGGCGCGAGGCTGGAGAGAAGATGAGCGAGGATCTGCCAGAGGAAGCCGATCTGGTAGGAGAAGGAGACGTCGCCTTGCCCATCGAAGACGAGGTCGCGGTTCACGGAGAGGAAGAGCCCCTGAACAATGAAGAACCGGATGCTCAAAGTTTGAGCCGGACGGCGGAGGAGTGGGCCGAGATCGCCGCTGAAGACACGTTGGATATCCTCGAAGATCCCAGCATTGCGGTGGAGTTATCGGAGGATCCCGTCCGCCTGTATCTGAAGGAGATCGGGCAGATTCACCTGCTGGATGCGGACAGCGAATTTCGCCTGGCGGCGCGCATCGAGGCGCATCGCCATCTGGAGTCCCTCAGCCACCAGCCGCAGCAAACCCAGGGCGACGGAACAACGCGGCGGCGGCTGTTCGAGGCCGTCGCCCATGAGCTGATCACTTCCTGGGGGCATCTGCGCGAGGATGCGCAGCGCCTGGGATACGACCCGCCGGACCTGAGCCTGATCCTGGTCGAGGCGCAAATGCTGCGCAAGACCTGGCAAAGCGAGGATCCATCCTATCTGCGGGCCTATCTGGATAATGGGCTGTGGGGCAAGGATCCGCATTGGGATGGGCTGGTGCGCAATGCGTTCAGCCTATTCCTGTGCCTGTATGCTTTGCCATCTGTCACCGCCGAGAAGCTGTTGAAGTATTTGCAGCAGAAGGACGACCTGCCCAATCTGCGTTTCTTCAAGCAATACCTGCCGGAAGAGGAGGAACTGGAAAGGGAGTATGAGGCCATCGCCCAGCGGGCCGATGAATCGAACCAGACCCTGATTCGCGCCAACCTGAGATTGGTGGTGAGCATTGCCAAGCGCTATCTTGGGCGGGGCATCTCCTTCCTCGATCTGATTCAGGAGGGCAACCTGGGATTGCTGCGGGCGGTGACGAAATTCGACCCGACACGAGGCTACAAATTCAGCACCTACGCAACCTGGTGGATACGCCAGTCCATCAGCCGCTATATTGCCGAACAGGCGCGCACCATCCGCATCCCCGTCCACCTGTTTGAATCGATCACCCGTCTGCTGCGCGTGCAGCGCTCGCTGGTGCAAAAGCTGGGGCGCGAGCCCACCAACGAGGAATTGGCCCTCGAAGGCGGTTTTCTATCCGAGCAGGACGTGCAGGCCATCCGGCGCGCGCAGACCGAAAGGGAGCCGCTCGATCCGGCTGTCCAGCGGCGCTGGGCATGGGCAGCCGCCAAGGTTCAGCGCGTGCTGCAATCCGCCGAGGAGCCGGTTTCCCTGGAACGGCCGGTGGGGGATGAGGACAGCAGTCAGTTGGGAGATTTCATCGAGGATGACGAAGCCCTCGAGCCGATGGATGCCGCGGCGCGTGAAATGCTGCGCGAGCAGGTGCAAAGCGCCCTGGCGGCGCTCTCCGAACGCGAGCGCCAGGTGCTCGAGCTGCGCTTCGGTCTGATCGACGGCAAGGACCACACACTCGAAGAAGTCAGCCGTTATTTCAATGTGACCCGCGAACGCATCCGCCAGATCGAGGCGAAAGCGCTGCGCAAACTGCGCCATCCGACGCGCAGCCGCCATCTGCGGGAGTATCTGGGGTGATCTGATCTCCCGGCCTGAACCTTGCAACCGCGGTAGCAACGAGAACCCCTATGCCGCACCGCGTCCTGATTGTCCAGCCCGATATGCAGGCCAGCCAGACCCTGGCGCGTTTCCTGAAGGAGCGCGGCGACCAGGTTTGGCAGGCAGATGACGCCGAGCAGGCTCAGGGCATGCTGGCGCAGGTCCACCCGGACGTTTTATTCCTGGATCTGCACCTGACCGGCATGGCCTGGGCGAATTTACTGCGTCAGGTGCGTTCCACTTCCCCCGATACGCACATCATCGCCACCAACCGGCACCCGGATCTGCAGCGTGAGATGCTGGCACGCGAGCAAGGGGTGCAAATCTTCCTGCGCCAGCCTTTCACTCGTCACTGGGTGACGCAAGCCATGACCAGGCTTGAGCGTGGCGACCTGGCCGAGGCCAGGCCGGCAGCGCGCGCTGAGGCTCAACCGCGCGTGCGCCTGCCGGTGAGGGTGAAGATCACGGCCCCATACATGTTGCTGGCCCTTTTGTTCGCCGTGGGCGCGGCCTACCTGGTGAGCCGGGTGATCTTCGATTCGTTGCAGGAACGCTTCACCAACCAGCTAGTCTCCACGGGCAAGCAGGCCGCGGACTGGATGGTGCAGGAGGAAAATCGCGAGCTGGAAACGCTGCGCTTGCTGGCGAACACCCAAGGCGTGGCTGAGGCGATCCGCGGCGGGGAGGCCGAAAAGCTGCGCGAGATGGTGCTGCCGGTGGCGGTCAATTCCAAGCTCGAATCGGTCGAGTTGCTGGATGCTGGGGGGACCAGCGTTCTTTCCCTGCGGCATGGAGCTGGCGCCCCGGCCGGGGATTACACCTCCTCGCGCGGAGACACCATTTTCACCCAGTGGGATTTCGTCGCGTACGTGCTGCAGGGGCGGGAAGACAACGGGCAGGACAAGCAGGCCGGCATCGCCCGCGCCCCCTGGGGAGATTTTTTTTATGTGGCCGGGCCGGTCAAGGCCGTCGATAGCAGCCTGGCGGGGGTGATCCTGGTCGGGAAGTCGCTGGCCACCCTGGTGCGCCAGATGCGCGACGACACGCTGGGCGACATCACACTGTACGACACGCATGGGCAGTTGATCATCTCGACGCTCCTCCAGGCGCCAGGGGTTTCCATTAATCTCACCCCTCAGCAGGCGAATGAAATCCTCTCTGGTCAAGATCAGGCCAGCCTGGTGCGCGGGCTAAATATCGCCAGCAGCTCTTACAGTGAGATCCTGGCGCCGTGGGAAGTGCGCGGCGGCAAGGACGTGGGCATCCGCGGCGTATCGCTGGCGCAGGTTACGTTGGTGCGCACCAGCCAGGTCACGCGGACGCAAATCTTCATCCTGGTGGTGATCGCTTTCCTGCTGGTATTGACCGTCGGCTTTGCGGTCGCCAACCAGATCACACGTCCCCTGCTGCGGGTGGTGAAAGCATCCTCCGAAGTGGCGCGCGGGAATCTGGAAGTGAAGGTGGACGTCAGCGGGGATGATGAAGTGGCCATCCTGGCCCATTCGTTCAACCGCATGGTGGCCGGGTTGCAGGAGGGCTCGATCTACCGGGATCTGCTTGGGCGCACCGTATCCCCTGAGGTGCGCGAACAATTGCGCGAAACCTTCACCTCCGGCAACCTGAAGCTCGAAGGCCAGGAAGCAGTCGCCACGGTGCTGATGACCGACATCCGCGGTTTCACCAGTCTGTCGGAAAAGGCCGACCCGGCCACGGTGTTCAACTGGCTGAACGAGTATTTTAGTGAGCTGGTGCCGATCATCACCGCGCACAACGGGGTGGTGAACAAATTTGACGGCGATACCATGCTGGCTTTCTATGGAATCCTGCCGCGGCTGCTGCCACCCAAGCAGAGCGCGTATTTTGGATGCCGGTCGGCGATCAAGATGCTGAAGGCCATCGAGAAGATCAATGTGCGACGGGTGGAGCGGGGTGAGCCACCGCTCGCCACTGGCATCGCGGTCAATACCGGCATGGTCACCGCTGGCGGGCTGGGAACTTCTGACCGCCTGCATTACACCATCATCGGCGATACGGTCAACACCACCCAGCGCCTGGAGAGTCTGACGCGGGAATTGTTCAACATCAGCGCGGTGGTGATCAGCCAGTCCACCTATGCGGCGTTGGGAGAGTATCGCCGTGAGTTCCGATTGGATCCGCTCGGTCCCTACGTCGTAAAGGGCAAAGCGGAGCAGCTCCAGGTCTTCCGCCTGCTGCCGTTGAAGGCGGAAGAGAGCACCGTCGAGGGAGCGCCATGAGCGTGCGGGAGACGAGCGTCGAGCGCCGGGAGCGCAGCCGCTGGCTGATCCTTTTCGCCGCCATGCTGCTGCTGAGCGTGTTGTGCCTGGGGCTGTCGCTTTTCTACCCTGCCTGGTGGTCGTCGGACAGTTCGCGGATGATCCCTGTGGCGCTGCATTCGGTGCTGCGCGCCGATTACAGCGCCGACGCCTTTGCTGCGGCGCTGCCGCCGGTGAGCGTCGGGCTGATTGCCAACGCGCTGCAGGATCAGGCCCTGGAGAGCGGCCCGGAAGCCGCCGATCGTGTGCTGGAGGGGCTGAGGACGCCCGTGCCGACAATCACGCCGTTCTTCTCGTCGACGCCGGGCGGGCCGACTCCCACCAGCGTTTTTCTGGCCACATGGACGCTGCCGCCGCCACAGCCGACGGCCACGCTGGCGGGCTTCACTCCCGCCGCGACCGCCACCCCCACCACAACCCTCACGATAGGGCCGTCGTATACGCCCAGCCCGACGCAGGTTGAACCGACCTCGCCCAGCAAAACGCCCGCGCCGCCGACCAATACGCCGGCGCCGCCGACGAACACGCCCAAGCCATCGCCGACCAGAACGCCGGTGCCGCCCACCAATACGCCGATACCGCCGACCAACACGCCGATTCCCCCGACTCAGCCTCCTTATCCACCGCCGCCGGCGACGACATCCTCGCCATACCCATAAGAGTTCGTTCCAGTTTTCGCCCCGATCCTGCGGAATGGGATCGCCTTCTTGGATTATTTATTTTGAGAGGAGTCCACAGGTCGGGAAAGGGCGGGTCTTCTAAAATGGGAGAAGGGCGCCGGAAGAATTGAATCGATTCGGGTTGAGGCGATTCGCCAGCCAGGGAACGCCGGACCGACGGTTGGGGGATATTTCCCTTGGAGGATGAACGATTTTGGAAAGCGGGGAGAATCGTCCACGAATAAGGGCGCGCATGCACGAATCAAAACGCGAAGGCAAGAATATGGCCACGGTAAGCCAGGCGATCCCGATTTTCAAGGGAGAGGGTGATCCAGGGGCAGGCAGATGTGTGGCGGGATGGAGTTTCCGTTTGTTTTTTATTTGGGCCAGGAAATCTCCCGTGAGAATGTTACCGCCCACAAATTTGTTCAGCAATTAAGACGTTTGTCACCAATGTATCACGTTATTGTCTGATTTTATAGCCAGCGGGTCGGGGATGTTATATACTATTAGCGTCTTTTGGAACAAATCAACCCCAAGTTTGTGAATATTACCACTTTTAGAGCAATAGGCGGCAGCGGGCTCATTAAATGCGAGCCAAATGGCAGGGGAAATATGCTCACAGATTACATTCCATTGCTTATTCTGATCATCCTGGGTTTGGCGTTGGCCTTTGCGACCATCTTGCTGGGCACGGTTTTCGGCCCTCACCGTCCGAATCCGCGCAAGAGCCAGCCCTACGAATCCGGCATGACCCCCTACGGCCCCGGCCAGCGGCGCATGTCGGTGCGTTTTTACCTGATCGCCGTGCTCTTCATTTTGTTCGATGTCGAAGTGGTCTTCTTCCTGCCCTGGGCGGTGGTCTTCCGCCAGTTGCGCGTATTCGGGCTGATCGAGATGGGCATCTTCATTCTAATTCTGCTGGTCGGTTACATTTACGCCTGGAAGAGGGGAGCTTTGGAATGGGAATAGAACAAAAATTGGGCGATATGGGGGTGATTACCCTGCGCCTGGAGCAGGCGGTCAACTGGGCGCGCACCAATTCGATGTGGCCGATGCTTTTTGGCCTGGCCTGCTGCGCCATTGAGATGATGGGGGCTCAGGCCTCCAATTTTGACATGAGTCGCTTTGGCATGGAGCTGATGCGGCCCAGCCCGCGCCAGTCCGACCTGATGATCGTGGCTGGGCGAGTCAGCCGCAAGATGGCCCCCGTACTGCGCGAGCTGTATGACCAGATGCCCGATCCCAAGTGGGTGATTTCCATGGGCGATTGCGCTTCTTGCGGCGGGGTATTCAATAATTACGCCATTATGCAGGGGGTGGACGAGGTCGTTCCGGTGGATATATACATCGCTGGTTGCCCTCCACGCCCTGAAGCGCTCATCCACGGGGTGCTCAGTCTGCACGAAAAGGTGCGCGGGGAGAAACTGTCGCGTTGGACGTAAATTCCACACACCCAAACGGACCTCTCAGTCTCAAATGATGGACGAACGATTGCAACCTGCGGTCAGTGCACTCAGCGAGCGCTTTGGCGCTCAGCCCAGCGAGCATCGCGGCCAGGTCAGCCTGCGGATACCGCCCGAATACATCACGGCGGTCTGCCGCTGTCTGCGGGACGAATTTGGCTTTGACATGCTCGAAGTCGAGACGGCGGTGGATTACTGGCCGGCGACAGCCCCACGATTCCATGTCGTCTACGTGCTTTATTCCATGGCGCAAAATCTTTCACTCAGCCTGCGTGTTCCGCTGGATGGGAACGAGCCGGCGCTGGATACGATCGAAAGCATTTACCCCAACGCTAACTGGCACGAGCGAGAGATTTGGGACATGTTCGGCATCCGCTTTCGCGGTCACTCGGACCTGCGCCGCATTGTGATGCCGGCCGATTGGGTGGGACATCCTCTGCGCAAGGATTACCCCCTGGGTTACGAGGAAGTCCAGTTCAGCTTCAATTTCGACGAAATCAACCGGCGCAAGCCGTACGCGAAGGAATGAGTCGATGGCCGAAAAAGTCGAATCCCTCGACCTGGATGGCATGTCTCATCTGGTGTCCGAGCGGGCGTTAAGAGGCGAAACGGTATTGCTCAACATGGGCCCGCAGCACCCCAGCACACACGGCGTGCTGCGCCTGCTGCTGGAGCTGGATGGCGAGATTGTTGTCAACTGCATCCCAGATATTGGCTTCCTCCACACCGGGGTGGAAAAGAATATGGAAGCCAAGACCTATCAGAAGGCCGAGGTCATGACCGACCGGCTTGATTACCTCAACCCGATCGGCAACAACCTGGTCTACTGCCTGGCGGTCGAAAAGCTGCTGGACCTGGACGTACCGCCCCGCGCCCAGGCGCTGCGCGTGATTCTGGCCGAGCTGACGCGCATCGCCTCCCATCTGGTCTGGCTGGGGACTTCGGCGCTGGACCTGGCGGCCATGTCGGTGTTCCTGTACTGCTTCCGCGAACGCGAGATGATTCTGGACATCTTCGAGATGGTCTCAGGCCAGCGGATGATGACGACCTACGTGCGGCCCGGCGGCCTGTGGCGCGACGTGCCAGCCGAATTCGAGCCAGCGGTGCGTCGCTTCATCGAGCTGCTGCCGGCGCGCATCGACGAGTACGAATCTCTGTTGACCAACAATCAGCTCTTCAAGATGCGCACCCAGGGCATTGGAGTGATCAGCGCGGAGGATTGCGTGCGTTATGGCATCAGCGGCCCGGTAGGGCGCGCCGCAGGGGTGCCCTTCGATGTGCGCAAGGCGCGCCCATACTCCGGCTACGAGCAGTACGAATTCGACGTGCCCACGCGCTCCGAAGGTGATATCTACGCCCGTTATCTGGTGCGGGTGGAGGAGATGCGCCAATCCCTGCGGATCATTCGCCAGGCGCTGGACAGGCTGCCTGGTGGTCCGGTGCGCAGCGACAACCGCAAATACATCCCGCCGCCTCGTTCGGAGATCGGCGTATCCATGGAAGCGCTGATCCACCACTTTAAGTTGTGGACCGAAGGCTTCGCTGCGCCCAAAGGCTCGGTCTACACGGCCATTGAGTCGCCGCGCGGCATCCTGGGAGTTTATCTCGAGAGCGACGGAGGCCCCAGGCCTTATCGGGTGCATTTTCGCACGCCCTCGTTCGTCAATCTGCAGATCATGCCGCTCCTCTCGCGCGGGCACTTCGTGGCCGACCTGGTGGGGATCATCGGCAGTATCGATATTGTATTGGGAGATGCAGACCGATGAACCAGCTCAAGGAGCGCTACCCCGAAGAAGTCGCCCAAATACTGTCGAAATATCCTGCCGGGCGAGAGCGGTCGGCAGTCATGCCGCTGCTGTACCTGGCGCAGCGCGAGGCCGGTTACGTCACCAAACAATCCATAGCAGACATCGCGGAATTGTGCGGCGTCTCGACCACCGAAGTGGCCTCGCTGATCGGCTTTTACACCCTCTACCGGGACGAACCGAACGGGCGCTATCGGGTGCAGGTGTGCACCGATCTGCCCTGCGCGCTGCGGGGCGCGGACGAGTTCCTGGCCAAGCTGTGCGCAAACCTGGGCGTGCGCGTGGGCGAGCCGACGAGCGACGGCATGATCGTGATCGAAGAGGTCAAGTGCCTGGCTGGCTGCGACCACGCGCCGGTTTTTCAAGTACAGGATGGCGAGGGAATCCACTATCACGAGAACCAGACGGTCGAGAGCGCCCTGGAAGTGATCGAAGCGCTGCGCGCGCGAGCGAAGGAGGCGGACCAATGAGCGAGCATGTGCTGCTCCGCCATCGGGACGCGCCGGAGATAAAGCGGCTGGATGTGTACCGCTCGCTTGGCGGCTTCGAGGCGCTGCGCAAGGCGGTGACAGAGATGACGCCCGAGCAGGTCCTCCAGGAAGTGAAGCTATCGGGCCTGCGCGGGCGCGGCGGTGCGGGCTTCCCAACCGGTATAAAGTGGTCTTTCCTGCCCAAGGATATCTGGCCGCACTACGTGGTGGCTAACGCGGACGAATCCGAGCCCGGAACCTTCAAGGATCGCGAGATTCTGGAAGGCAACCCGTTCCAGTTTTTGGAAGGCCTGGCCATCGCTGCCTATGCGGTACAGGCCAACCTGGCTTACGTCTACCTGCGGGGTGAGTTTTGGGAGATCGCGGGGGAACTGGATCGGCACATCGCCGAAATGGAGGCGGCTGGGTTGTTGGGCGAGCGGTTGTTCGGCACGGATTATTCGCTGCGCATCCACACCCATCTGGGAGCGGGGGCCTACATCTGCGGCGAGGAGACCGCGCTGCTCGAATCGCTGGAAGGCAAGTTGGGCCAGCCGCGGCTGCGCCCACCCTTTCCGGCCGTTTACGGCCTGTTCGGCAAGCCGACGGTAATCAACAATGTGGAGACGCTCACCAACCTGCCGCTGATCATCGCGCGGGGCAGTGAATGGTTTCGCTCATTCGGCACGGAGAAGAGCCCCGGGGTGAAGATATTCTCGCTCTCGGGGTGCGTGAACCGTCCGGGCAACTACGAATTGCCGCTGGGTACCACCTTCCGCGAATTGATCTTCACTCACGGAGGCGGGGTTCCCGCCGGGCGGAAGATCAAGGCCATCCTGCCGGCGGGGGCGTCCTCCAGCGTGATTGCCGCCGATGAGCGCGCGCTGGACACGCCCATGGACTACGAATCCGTGGCCGCGCTCGGCTCCACGCTCGGATCGGCCTCGGTCATCGTGGTGGATGACTCGGTCAACATGAGCTGGCTGGTGGACAAGACGGTGGCGTTTTTCAGGCACGAATCGTGCGGCAAATGCACCCCCTGCCGCGAAGGCACCTACTGGATGAGCCGCATCACCCAGCGCATCCTGTCTGACGGCCACAGCCAGGCTGACGTGGAGCTGCTGGGCAGCGTCGCCCGGCAGATACAGAACAAGTGCCTGTGCGCGCTGGGCGAGTTTTCGACCATGGCGGTGGTCACATCGCTGGATCTATTCCGGGCGGATTTCGACGCCCGTCCGCGGAGCGAGACGCATGGGTAAGATGATCACACTGACGATCGACGGGCAAACGGTGACCGCACCGGAGGGTACGCTGGTGGTGGATGCGGCCAAACAGATCGGCGTGGACATCCCCGTTTTCTGCTACCACCCCAAGCTGGAGCCGGTCGGTATGTGCCGTATGTGTCTGGTGGAGATCGGGCGGCCGGTCATCGATCGCGCCAGCGGCCAGGTGCTGCGCGAGGAAGATGGTACGGCGCGCATACAATTCGGCAGCAAGCTGGAAACGGCCTGCACCACGCCCATCTCGGAGGGCATGGTGGTGCGCGGCATGAGTGAAAAGGTGCAGGCGGCGCGGAGAGAAGTGCTGGAGTTCCTGCTCACTTCACACCCGCTGGACTGTCCGGTCTGCGACAAGGGCGGCGAATGCTCGCTGCAAGACCAGACCCTGCGCTTCGGTCAGGGGGAAAGCCGCTTCCGGTACGAGGAAAAAATGCACCTGGACAAGCGCGTCCCGCTGGGTGAATTGATCTACCTGGACCGAGAGCGCTGTATCCAATGCGCCCGCTGCGTGCGCTTCCAGGAGCAGGTGGTTGGCGAGCCGGTGATCGGTTTTTACCAGCGCGGGCGTGCCCTGCAGATCATTTCACTGTCCGAACCGGGCTTCGACTCATACTTTTCCGGCAACACCACCGATATCTGTCCGGTTGGGGCGCTGACCACGGCCGATTTTCGTTTCGGCGCCCGCCCATGGGAGATGAAACCGGCCGCGTCGATCTGTCCGCACTGCGCGGTTGGCTGCAACATCACCTTTGACGTGCGGCGTGAGGCCAAAACAGGCGGCCACGCGGCGATCAAAAGGGTGATGCCGCGCCAGAATGAAGAAGTCAACGAGCTGTGGATTTGTGACAAGGGCCGCTTTGGTTATCATTTCGTGGAAAGTCCCGAACGGCTGAGTCAGCCGCTGGTGCGCGAAGGCGAGGAACTTCGTCCGGCAAGCTGGGAGCAGGCGCTGATGCGCACGGCCGAAGGACTGCGCGCGGCGGGGAGGGAGCTGGTGGCGCTGGCTGGCGGGCGACTTGCCAACGAAGACCTGTTCAACCTGCGCGAGCTGACGCAGGCTCTGGGAGGCCAGCCTGTGCTCTATTCTCACATGGCTGGCGGCGACCTGGTGGCCCGAATAGGCCTCCCGCCGGGCTCGGATATTGCCGCTATGGGCAAGGGCGCGGTCATCCTGGTGGCGGCCTGTGACCTGCAGGAAGAAGCGCCCATCTGGTGGCTGCGCGTCAAGCGGGCCGCCCAACGCGGCGCCACTCTGATCGTGGCCAACCCGCGCGCCACCAAACTGGACCGTTACGCCGCCCACCTCCTGCGTTACGACTACGGTCGGGAGGCGGAAACCATCCGGGCGTTGACGCCCGGTGGAGATGGGTCTACGCCGGCGGCGCAGGCGGTTTCGGGGGCAGAAAACCTGGTGATCATTTACGGCAGCGAGGGGCTGGGGCTGGCGGGTTCGGCTGAGCTGGCGCAGGCCTGCGCTGACCTGTTGCTATCGAGCGGGCACGCCGGCGAAATCAACAGCGGCCTGATGGCCGCCTGGCCAAACGGAAATACCCAGGGCGCATGGGAAATGGGCTTTCGCCCAACGGCCGATCTCAAATCAATATTGAGTGGAGCGAAGGCGCTCTATGTGGCTGGCGCGGATCCGGCGGGCGACGACCCGGCGCTGGGAGAGGCCATCGCAGCAGCCGATTTTGTGGTCGTGCAGGAGCTGTTTCTGAGCGAGACCGCCCGCCGCGCCGACGTGGTCCTGCCAGCGCTGCCTTTTGCCGAGCGGGAGGGCAGTTATACCTCTGGCGAGCGCCGGGCTCAACGGTTTTATCCGGCGCTGGCTCCCCTGCCCGGCCCGCGCGCCGATTTCGAAATACTGGCCCAGGTCGGTGAACGATTGGGCGTGAAGCTAGAGGGGCGCTCGGCCGCGCTGGTCTTTCAACGACTGGCGATGGAAGTGCGGGCGTACGCGGGCCTCTCCTATCAGAGGCTGTCCGAGACGCACGCGCAATGGCCGATCGTCGGGCGCGGCGACATGTATTACGGCGGCACCGGCTACGACAACCATCAAGGTTTGGGCGCTCGCTTAGCCCTGGTCGGCGCAGAAAGCGGCAAAGCCGCGCCTCTGATCACCCGCGCGGTTCCGGCCGAGCCATTCGAGGATGGAAGCGTCCGGGCTGTACCGGTGATCCGTTTGTATGACCGTGGAACGACTCTTCTGCCGAGCAGCCTGCTCAACGGCAGGCTGTCAGGGCCGTCCATCCGCATGCACCCCGAAACGGCCGCCCGCCTGTCACTGGCGGAGGCGCCCGCAGCGCTCGTGCGGCTGAACGGCGTCGAGGCGGAGGTGAAGATTCTGCTGGATGAACACCTGCCGCGCGAGGTTGTTCTGGTGCCGCGCAGCGTGGGGCTGCCCATCAGCGAGCCGGCGCGACTGACCGTTCTGGCACCGCGGGCCGAAATGCAAGGTCAATTCTGAGGGAAGGCATGGAACCTGGAATGATCCTGGAATGGGTGCTCAAGTCAGCCTTCATCCTGGCGTTCATGACGGCTGGCTTCGCTTACACTACCCTCTACGAGCGCAAAGTGCTGGCGCGCATGCAGGTTCGCGTGGGGCCTAACCGCGCTGGACCGTGGGGCCTCCTCCAACCAGTGGCGGACGGCCTTAAGCTTATTTTCAAAGAAGAACTGATCCCAGAAAAGGCCGACAAGCTGGTCTTCGTGCTAGCGCCGGTAATCACCGTGCTGCCTGCGCTGATCATCACCGCCGCCGTGCCGTGGGGCGACACACTGACCCTTTTTGGACGCCAGGTGAAGCTCTACCTGACCGACCTCAACGTGGCAGTGCTGTACATCTCGGCGGTGACTTCGATCTCGGTGTACGGCATTACTCTGGCGGGTTGGTCATCCAACAACAAATACGCCATGCTGGGTGGACTGCGCTCCACGGCTCAGATGATCAGCTACGAGCTGGCCCTGGGCCTGGCGTTCGTCGGACCGATCCTGATTGCCGGCTCGATGAGCCTGCGCGAGATCGTCCTGGCGCAGCGCAGCGTGCCCTTCATCGTGTACCAGCCGCTGGGGGCGCTGATCTTCACCATCGCCACCATTGCTGAGACCAACCGCGCGCCGTTCGACATGCCCGAAGCGGAGCAGGAGCTGACTGCCGGCTATCACGTCGAGTATTCGGGGATGAAGTTCGCCCTGTTCTTCATGGCTGAGTATATCAAGATGATCGCGGTGTGCATGATCGGCGCGACGCTCTTCCTGGGTGGATATATGGGGCCCTTTGTGGACCGCTTCCCCTGGCTCGGTCCAATCTACCTGGTGCTCAAGGTGGGCGTTTTCCTGTTTGTGATGATCTGGCTGCGCGCCACGCTGCCGCGCATCCGGTACGACCGGCTGATGGCGTTCGGCTGGAAGGTGCTGTTTCCGCTGGCAATGCTGAACGTGGTGGGCACCGCTGTGGCGCTGGTCCTTCTGGGAGGTTAGCGCAATGCTGCGTGGATTACTGACCACCTTCAAATCGATGTTCGAGAAGCCGGTGACCATTCCATACCCGGAGGTCAAGCGGCCGGTGCGTCCGCGTTTCCGCGGGCGGCACGTGCTCAGGCGCTATGAGAATGGGCTGGAAAGGTGCATCGGCTGCGCGCTATGCGCCGCCGCCTGCCCGGCCGACGCTATCTTTGTCGAAGCGGCCGAGAACACCGATGAGCGGCGCTTTTCGCCGGGCGAGCGCTACGCCAGCACCTACGAGATCAATGTGCTGCGCTGCATCTTCTGCGGTTTCTGCGAGGATGCCTGCCCGACCGAAGCCATCGTCCTGGAAGATAACTACGAGCTGTCCTTTGAGGATCGCGCTCAGTCGATTTATACCAAGGAGAAGTTGTTGGTGCCGGTGCCGGAAGGAGGACGACCCACGCCGCAGCGGGTGACGCCGGGCAGCTTCGACAGGGCGGTGCCCGAGATGAAGGATCCACAGGATTAGGAGGCGGGGATGAACCCTGGTCTGCTCGTGTTCGGAGTGCTGGCCCTGGCGGCGGTGGGCACGGCTGCCGGGCTGTTGTTCAGCCGCAATTCGATTTATGCAGCGCTGTTTCTGATCCTGAATTTCACCACTGTGGCGGTGATCTACCTGTTCCTGGGTGCGCCGTTTATCGCCCTGGCGCAGATCAGCGTATACGCGGGCGCCATCATGGTGCTGTTCCTATTTGTGATCATGATGCTGGGCGCCGAGCGCCTGCCCGGAAGCGATCCCATGCGCTGGCAGCGCCCGCTGGCCTATCTGCTGGCCTTCACGCTGCTGGGCGAAGGCGGCTACGTCATTTACACCCTCAGCCGTGGGCTGGTGCCTTTGGCCGAAGCGGCGCGCGATTACGCCAGCCCGGCCGCCATCGGCAACCTGCTGTTCAGCAAGTATCTGCTGCCTTTCGAAATTACATCCGTCCTTCTGCTGGTGGGCGTGATTGGGGCCGTCGTGCTCACCAGAGCGGAGAAGACGCGCGGCTAGGGGAGGAGGGCATGGCGCCGGTTTCATTTTATCTGGGTTTATCCGCGGTACTGTTCGTGATGGGCGCGCTGGGCGTGCTGATCCGGCGCAACGCCATCGTAATCTTTATGTGCCTGGAGCTGATGTTCAATGCCGCCAACCTGGCTTTCGTGACCTTTGCCAGCTACTACAAATCACTGGATGGGCAGATCCTGGTCTTTTTCGTCATCACCGTGGCGGCGGCTGAAGTAGCCGTCGGTCTGGCGCTGATGGTAGCCATCTTCCGGTCCAAGCACAGCATTGATGTGGACCAGTTGAACAGCCTTAAGGGCTGAGCGGCGGGGAGCGTGTGCATGCTGCTGAGTGAAGCTGTAGCCAATGGAACTTTCTTCGGCCTGGCGCCGCTGGCGCTGGCCCTGCCGCTGCTTGGCCTGCTGGCCAACATGGCCTTCGGGCGCCGGTTGGGCGAGCGGGCCGCCGGTTGGGTCGCCAGTCTGGCCAGCGGTGGGGCATTCGTGACGGCTGTTTTGCTGGCCATCTCCCTGCAGGCACACCCCGAAGGGACGACGGTCGTCATCGCGCCGTGGTTCTCGGCCGGAGGCCTGGAGCTCAATTGGGCGATGAAAATCGACACCCTTTCGGTGACCATGATGCTGGTGGTGAGCGGGGTGGGCACACTGATCCACGTCTACGCGGTGGAATACATGCACAACGACGTGCATCACAACGGCGACCCGGGACGCTACCCACGCTTCTTCGTCTTCTTCAACTTGTTCATCCTGGCCATGCTCGTGCTGGTCAGCGCCGACAGCTATCTGACCATGTTCGTCGGCTGGGAGGGCGTGGGGTTGTGCTCCTATTTACTGATCGGTTTCTGGTTCGAGAAGGGTCAGGATGGTATCGGCAACGCGCTGGCGGGCAAAAAGGCTTTTGTGGTCAACCGCATCGGCGATTTCGGCGTGCTGATCGCCATGTTTCTGCTCTTCTGGCAGTTCCACACACTGAGCTTCGATGGCATCTTTTCCCAGCTACAGCAGGCGAATCTTGCGGCGCTGCCGACTCTGGCAGCCTTCTTTCTGCTGATGGGCGTGGCGGGTAAATCGGCGCAGCTCCCCCTGTATGTATGGCTTCCGGACGCTATGGCAGGCCCGACGCCGGTCTCGGCGCTGATTCACGCGGCCACCATGGTCACAGCGGGCATCTACCTGGTAGCGCGTTCGGCGCCGATCTACCATCTAGTGCCGGCGGCGGGCGAGCTGCTGGCTTGGGTTGGCGCGGCGACGGCCCTGTTCGCTGCGCTGATCGCCATTGGTCAGTTCGACATCAAGAAGGTATTGGCTTATTCCACCATCAGCCAGCTCGGCTACATGGCGGCGGCGGTGGGTATGGGCGCATATACGGCGGGGCTGTTTCATCTGGTCACACACGCATTCTTCAAAGCGGTGCTCTTCCTGGGAGCCGGATCGGTCATCCAGGGGCTGGAGCGCGGGGCAGGTCAAGGTCACGGCGAGCATCTGGACCCTCAGGATATGCGCGCCATGGGCGGCCTGAGACGGCGCATGCCGCTCACCTTCTGGACATTCCTGATCGGCGCTCTCGCACTGGCCGGCATCGCACCGCTGGCGGGCTTCTTCTCTAAAGACGAGATCCTGGCTTTTGCTGCCGGTCACAGCCCCGGCGCACTCATTTTACTGATCGTGGCCGCTTTTCTGACGGCCTTCTACATGGGCAGGCAGGTCTGCATGGTCTTCTTTGGCGCACCGCGCAGCCTGGCGGCCGAGCACGCCGATGAGAGCCGCCCGGTGATGACCGTCCCGCTGGTCATTCTGGCGGCTGGCGCAGCCCTGGGGGGCCTGCTCAATGCGCCGGGGCGCCCGGTGCTGGAAGCCTGGTTGGAGCACACCTTCGGAAGCGGCGAGGCGGGCGGCTTCGTGCTGCCGCTCGCCGCAACGGTCCTGGCGCTGGCGCTGATCGCCGGCGGACTGGCCTGGCGGGTCTACCGTCGGCTGCCGGATGGTTTCGGCGCTGACGATCCCCTGCGGCGGATGTTGGGTCCAGTTTTCGTCGCCTTCGAGCGCAAGTTTTGGGTGGACGAGCTATACGGCTGGCTGATCGTGCATCCTTACCAGGCGCTGGCCGGCTTCCTGGCGAAACCGGTGGATGCCGGCGTGATTGATGGCATCGCAGCCGGGCTGGCCAACGGAACCCGTGTTCTGGCGGGCCACCTGCGCAGGCTGCAGAACGGCTTTGTGCGCGCTTACGCCCTGTTCGTGCTGGCTGGCGTGGTCGTCATGCTGGCTTACCTGATCACACGCTGACAGGTGAAGAATGGACGTGCTGCTGAATCCTTTGTTCCTGGTGATCTTCGCCCCGCTGGCCGGCGTTGCGGTGATTGCGTTCATACCGGCCGGGCGCAAGACGGCTATCCGCTGGGTCGCTTTGATCACCACGCTGGCCGAATTCGCCCTTTCGTTATGGGCGCTGAGCCTCTTCCGTGCCGGAGAAGCGGGCCTGCAATTGGCCATCGAGCGGCCCTGGTTAAGCCTGGCGGGCGTGCCGGTGCGCTTCCACCTGGGGGTGGACGGGCTGAGCATCCTGCTGGTGCTGCTGACCACTTTCCTGACGCCCATCGCCATTCTATCCACCTGGGAGGCGGTTCAGGAGCGGGTGAAGGGCTTCATGGTGTGGTTCCTGTTGCTCGAAGTGGGCATGCTGGGCGTCTTCCTGGCCATGGATCTGGTGTTGTTCTACATATTCTGGGAATTCGCCCTGATTCCCATGTACCTGCTGATCGGGGTATGGGGCGGCGAGCGCCGGGTGTACGCAGCGGTCAAGTTTTTCCTCTTCACCATGGCCGGTTCGGTATTGATGCTGCTGGCGATCCTCTGGCTGGGCCTGCAGAGCGGCACTTTCTCTCTGCCGGAGTTGATTGGCGGCGGCAAGATTCCGACCGGAGCACAAATCTGGCTTTTCCTGGCCTTCGGCCTGGCTTTCGCCATCAAGGTGCCCATGTGGCCGCTGCACACCTGGCTGCCGGATGCACACACCGAGGCGCCCACCGCTGGATCGGTTATCCTGGCTGGCGTGCTGCTTAAGATGGGCGCGTACGGCTTTCTGCGCTTCAATCTGGAGATGTTCCCGCAGGCGGCGGTAAGGCTGGCGCCGTGGATGGCAGCGCTGGCGGTGGTGGGTATCCTCTATGGCGCGGCGGTCTCGTATACGCAGACCGATTTCAAGCGCCTGGTGGCCTATTCATCGGTCAGTCACCTGGGTTTCGTGGTGCTTGGCCTGTTCGCCCTCAACCCGCTCGGATTGCAGGGATCCATCCTGCAGATGGTCAACCACGGCCTGAGCACAGGCGCTCTCTTCCTGCTGGTGGGCGTGATCTACGAACGGCGGCACACGCGCGAGATGGCGGCCTTCGGCGGATTGTGGAAGGTGATGCCGCTGTACGGCGCGATCATGCTGGTAGTGACCCTGTCCTCGATGGGGCTGCCCGGGCTGAACGGTTTCGTGGGTGAATTCACCATTCTGGCAGGGGCGTTCGGATCGCAAGCTCTGGCCAGCCCGTGGTTCGCCGGCGCGGCAGCGCTGGGCGTCATTCTGGCGGCGGTTTATCTGTTGGTCATGTTCCAAAAGGTTTTCCTGGGTCCGGTGAAGCATACGGAGAATCTGAAGCTGAAGGATTTGAACGCGCGGGAGGTCGTCACCCTGGCGCCGCTGCTGGCGCTGATCCTGTGGATCGGCCTTTACCCGAAGCCGTTTTTCGATCTGATGGCGCCGTCGGTCAATAGCCTGGCTGCGCTGTTACAGAACGCCGCATTGGCGATGCATTAGGGAGACGAACCATGAACACCCATGATCTGATTTCGATCACTCCCCACATCGTCCTGGTGGCGTGGGCGGTGGCGCTGCTTCTGGCTGATCTATATATCCCGGCGGAGCGCAAGAGCCTGACCGCATTGCTGGCCGCGGCTGGCCTGGCTGTCGCGATGGGATTGGAGCTGGCCCAGGCTGGCCGGTCGTTTACGGGGTTCGGCGGGATGATCGTGGTGGACGGCTTCTCGGTTTTCCTTAACACGCTGTTCCTCGCCAGCGGATTGGCGGGCGTGGCGCTGGCTTACAACTACTTGAAGCGCATGGGCATCGAGCGGGGCGAGTACTATGTGCTGCTGATGATCTGCATCAGCGGCATGATGCTGATGGGCTCGGCCGGCGATCTGATCGTGGTCTTTCTCGCGCTGGAGCTGCTGTCGATCCCGCTGTATGTACTGGCCGGGTTTGCCCGTCCGAAGCTGGAATCGGAGGAGGCCGCGCTGAAATATTTCCTGTTGGGCGCCTTCGCTTCAGGTTTTGTGTTATACGGCATCGCCCTGATCTACGGCGCCACGAACGCGACCGGCCTGGAAGCGATTGTAGCTGCTGTGTCGAACGGCAGCGTCAACACCCCGCTGTTTCTGATCGGCGCGGGTCTCTTCCTGGTCGGTTTTGGTTTCAAGGTGGCGGCCGTGCCTTTCCATATGTG
This sequence comes from Anaerolineaceae bacterium, assembly GCA_034435955.1. Lineage (GTDB taxonomy): Bacteria > Chloroflexota > Anaerolineae > Anaerolineales > Anaerolineaceae > DAOTWA01. Next base: position 24,377 of record DAOTWA010000030.1, read on the forward strand.
GACGCCGGACGTATATCAGGGCGCGCCCACACCGGTGACGGGCTTCATGGCGGTGGGGGCCAAAGCGGCCGGCTTCGCGGCTCTGCTGAGGGTCTTCGAGGTGGCTTTTCCCAGCCTCGTGGCCGGGATGACGCCTGTGCTCTGGGTTTTGGCGGTATTGACCATGCTGGTGGGCAACGTGGTGGCCATTGCCCAAAGCAACATTAAGCGTATGCTGGCCTATTCCAGCATCGCCCATGCCGGCTACCTGATGATGGCCTTTGTCTCGTTCGGCGACGGCAGCGCATCGGCCAATACCGTTGCCTCGGTGCTGTTCTACCTGACGGCTTACGCCCTGACCAGCTTTGGCGCCTGGGCGGTCGTGGCGGCTGTCGAGCGGGGCGAGGGGCGGGGGCTGGAGCTGGAGGATTACGCCGGACTGGCCGGCAGGTATCCGTTGCTGGCGCTGTCAATGATGGTCTTCATGCTCTCGTTCATCGGCGTGCCGCCCAGCCTGGGATTCTGGGGCAAGTTCTATTTATTCCGCACGGCCATTCAAGGCGGACACCTGGATCTGGCCATCTTCGGTGTGCTGGCTTCATTGGTCTCGGCTTATTACTATCTGCGGGTGATCGTGCTGATGTATATGCGCGAGGGTCAGCCGCAGGCGCTGCGCGAGCCGTGGCTGAATCTGGTAGCGGGGGCGGCGGCGTTTGGCACCGTGGCAATTGGCCTTATCCCTGGTCCACTGTTCGATCTGGCGGCGCAGGCGGTGCTGAGGGTATTTTAATCAATCGAGGGAAAGATGAGCTAATAATAGGCGGGGTAAGAAATATACTCCCCAGGCAAGCAGATTGTGCTTGCAAAAAGCTCACTTTCCCTCGGCATTTTCATTGTAACCACTGATGGAATTTTTTCAAGACCCTCTTTAATTTTTTAAAGGACGGGATGGGCGGCAATGGAGGGCGCCGCAATTTCTCCTTCCGCGCCCGCGGCGCTTAATTTTTCACGGTGCCATCCCTGCGAGCGTTCTGCTGAGACCGGCGAAGCAGAAAGGATGGTTTTTGCCAGCCGAGCCGCGGATGTTCGGTCTGAGCAGGCGAGGGTGTTTCGAAATAGGTGACCGGTTACGAGGGTTATCCGTCAGACGGGATCGGATTGGAAATACAATCGCTGGGTCAATCTCCAATGCAATGCTAAAATAGTTGTATCCATCAAGTCGCTCCTGGCGGGAAGAGCGCAGGAATGGAAGTTGGCCTCATCCGGGGTTTTATGAAAGGAGGTCTTATGGGAATCAAAATCGTGACCGATACCACCGCGGGGCTGCCGCCGAGCTGGACCGAGGCGCACGGCGTCCACGTGCTGCCGCAGTTTGTGATCTTTGATGAAATCAGCTACCGTGACGACACTGAGCTGGACACGGCCGAATTTCTGCACAAACTGCGCACACAATCTGGATTGCCCAAGACGGCTGCACCGCCCCCGGCGCTCTATCATCCTATCTTCAGCCGGCTGTTATCCGAAGGACACGAGATATTGGTGCTGGCGCCTTCGGCGGACGTCAGCGGCACCCTGCGCAGCGCAGAGACGGCCGCGCAGGAGTTCCCGAACGGCAAGATCCACGTATATGATACGCGCACCATCGCCGCGCCCTTTGCTACCATGGTGATGCTCGCCGAGCAATGGGCGGCGCAAGGGATGAGCGTGGAAGAGATTCTGGCCCGGCTGAAGAAGCTGTTGGAACGCCAGGAAGTGTATTTTGTGGTCGCCACTCTGGAATATCTGCGTCGCGGCGGGCGGATTGGCGGCGCCAAGGCGCTGATCGGGGGAATCTTGCAGGTCAAGCCGATTTTGACCCTGCGCGACGGGCATGTGGAACCTTTCGAGCAGCAGCGCACCCAGAAGCGTGCGATCAGCCGGGTGGTCGAACTGGTGCTGGAAAGATGCCCACCGAGGACGGAATGTTACCTGAGCGTGATGCACGCCGGGGCGGAGGACGAGGCGCAGGAGATGGCGGCGCGCTTCCGCGAGGCGCTCGCGCTGAAAGAAGTACCGATCTATCTGCTGCCGCCCGCCATCGTGGTGCACAGCGGCCCGGGCGTGTTAGGGGTCAGTTTTTTCAGGCCGGAAGACTGACGCCGGACGTCATGAGCGCCTCTCCCTTTTCCTGAACCGGGAGAAGGGAGAGGTTTATTTTTATTTCCCGTGCGGGCCGTCTCGAACTGGCCATTCGCCCAGCGTGAAACTGGACACCCGTGTCTTGCGTAGATCGGGTTGGCAGGTTCATATTCGAAGCAGGCGGCATCGGTTGGGAAGACGGGATGCATCCCAAGGCAACTAGCAGAGTTGAATAAATTTAATACTGACATTAAAATAGTGAATTATGGTATTGACTATATCAATATCCGTGGTAGAATAATTCATAAATTATATTAGCCGATTAAACTTTATCTCAGGCCCGGATTGGTTGAAACGGCAGAACCGAGATGTGGTGAGCCTGATGTGTGAGTCAGACCCGGGATCTGGCAGGAGAGGAGTGAGGAAGAGATGGGCGAATGGGCAATCGAAGCCGACCAACTGGTTAAGAAATTCGTGCGGCGTCCGTCACAGAAAGAGAACGGCGGCCAGGCAGGCAAAAATGCAGACGAAAGTTCGGCTGGATCAAGGAATGAGAAGCGCGTCCTGCGTTTATTCGCTCGACGGCAGGCCAAAGTCTGGTTCACAGCCGTGGACGGCATTGACCTGCGTATCCATGAGGGCGAGATCTTCGGCCTGCTGGGGCCGAATGGTGCCGGGAAGACCACAACCATCCGCATGCTGTGCACGCTGCTTGAGCCGACCAGCGGCACGGCGCGGGTGAACGGCTACGACATCCGCAAACAGGCCAACCTGGTGCGTCAGAGTCTGGGCACCGTGCTGGCGGGGGATCGCAGCATTTACTGGAAGCTGAGCGCCCGTGAGAATCTGGAATATTTCGCCGCGCTCTACCACATCCCGCCGGCAGCGGCTCGCAAACGCATCGGCGAGCTGCTCGAGCGCATGCAGCTCAGCGAGCGGGCCAACGATCTGGTAGAGAAATACTCGACCGGAATGAAACAGCGGGTGGCCATCAGCAAGGCGCTGCTGGCGCGCCCGCCCATCGTCCTGTTGGACGAGCCCACCCTGGGACTCGACCCCCAGGCTGCCCGTCAGGTGCGCGAACTGATCAAGGAGCTGCGCGCGGAAGGCCACACCATCTTGCTCACCACTCATTACATGGAAGAGGCCGACCAGCTTTGCGACCGCATCGCGATCATCGATCAAGGCAAGATTATCGCCCTGGATGCCCCGGATGCGCTCAAGGAGCGCATCCATCAGAAAGACGTCATCCGCCTGGAGGTGACGGGGTGGAATGGGGAGCTCGATGTTGCCATCCGGCGCATGGCGCAGGTGGAGCAAGTCGTCAGCCGCTCTCTGGATGAGCAGACCCTGTGGGAGGTGATCATCCAGACAGCCAACAGCCGGGCGATCCTGCCGGGTATGGTCGAGCTTATCAACCACAACGGCACCCGGCTGGTCAATATGAACGTGGTCAAGCCCACTTTGGAGGATGTGTTCATCAGCCTGACGGGCAAGGCGCTACGGGATTAGGGGCCGACATGGCTGCGACGGTTCGGCCCATCCTTTCGTCTAACTCGTCCCCCCGGCCCGGCCTCAGCGGCGAATTGCGCGCGCTGGCGGCGGTTGCGCGGCGTTCCTGGCTGCTGTTCGTGCGCTATCCAAGCTGGGTGATCGCTTTCTTCATCTGGCCGCTCATCTTCCCGCTGTCGTATTTTCTCACCGGGCGCGCGCTGGCAGGGCCGGACGGGAGCGGTTTGAAGCTTTTCGCCCAGGCGGCGGGAACCAGCGATTTTCTCGGCTTCATCGCCATCGGCACCATGGTGTGGATGTGGCAGAACGTGGTGCTGTGGAACGTGGGCACCGATCTGCGCGAGGAGCAGATGCGCGGCACGCTGGAGACCAACTGGCTGACGCCCGCCTGGCGTTTCTCCTTCCTGCTGGGCAGCAGCTTCACCCACATGGTCACGATGATTTTCTTCATGCTGGTCGCCGGGTTGGAATATGCGCTGATCTTCGGGGTGCGTTTCCAAGGCAGTCCGCTGCTGACGCTGCTCATCATCCTGGTCTCCATCCCATCGATCTATGGACTGGGCTTTGCCTTTGCCAGCCTGGTGATCACCGCCAGGGAAGCCAACGCCTTCGTGTTCCTGGTGCGCGGCTTGGTGATGATCTTTTGCGGGATCACCTTTCCGCTTAGTGTGATGCCGGGGTGGATGCAGGCGGTGGGATACTGCCTGCCGTCCACGTACACCATCCATGCCATGCGCGCCGTTTTGCTCAATGGAGCTGATTTTAGCGCCATCCTGCCCGATTTGCAGGCTCTGCTCCTGTTTGGGATCGCTCTGCTGGCGGCTGGTTACCTGCTGTTCAACTGGATGGAACGCCGCTCGCGGCAGACCGGCGCAATCTCTCAATATTGAATCATACAGGTGTGGAGATGGACGCGAATCGCAACAGCCTTTCTAAATCTGATCGGGTTTCCCACCTGCGCGCCTTGGTCGCCATTGCGCGCAAGGATTGGATCATTTTCTGGCGCTATCCGCTCAATGCGGCCTCACAGATCGTCCAACCGCTGGTGTGGCTGGCGCCGGTGTTCTTCATGGGCAGGGCCTTTTCATCGAACGGCCAGGCATTAGGCTTCGCCGGCTACAGCGGCACGACGGATTACATGTCCTTCATCATCCTGGGTACGGCGCTGAGCAGCTTCATCGGAGCGGTCTTTTGGGGCATGGGGTTTGCCCTTAAGAACGACATGGACGCCGGCGTGCTGGAGACGAACTGGATGGCGCCGGTGCCGCGCGTCCTGTTGCTGGTGGGCCACACGCTGGCCAATATGCTGATCACGTTGGCGACCATGCTGGGCATGCTGGCGGGGGCCACACTGCTGTTCGGTTTCCACCCGACCGGCAACGCCCTGGCGGCCATCCTCAGCGTGATCCCCATGCTGATCGGCCTATATGGGTTTGGCTTCGCCTTTGCCGCGCTGGTGCTGCTCATGCGCGAGGCCAATACGCTGGTGGACGTGAGCAATTTTCTGGTGCAGACCTTTTCGGGCGAGAGCTTCCCGGTGAATTCTTTACCGCGCGGGCTGCTGCCGGTGGCGCTGGCACTGCCCACCACGTATGGATATGATCTGGCGCGCGGCTGGCTGCTGAAGACACGCACACTGCTGCCGCTCAACGTGGAGACCGGCATCCTGGTGGTGAGTATGCTGGCGTTGGTCTGGTTGGGCCTGTACGTCTTTCGCGGATTGGAACGCCGGGTGCGGACACTGGGCACGCTGGGGCAGCATTGACCGATCCGGACGGAAAACGGGGATATCGCGGCACATGCGGTACAATAGGAATATCTGCAAGCCGTTGGGGGAGGGACGCTGCCCCCAACTTTTTTAAATATGTGTGATATTGCTTATGAGCGAGGTGCGCGTATGGGCATACTGACCGAGGACATGAAACGTCTCATCCGCGAGCAGTAATTGGGCTTCGCGGCCAGTGTAACCCCGGATGGCAAGCTCAAGCTCTCTCCCAAAGGCACGACCACGTATTGGGATGATGATCACCTGATCTTTGCTGACTTGTGCTCTCCGGGCACCGCGGCGAATCTGCGCCACAATCCAGCGGTGGAGATCAATGCGGTGAACTGGTTCGCGCGCCAAGGGCTGCCGCTTCAAGGGCACGGCGCAGGTGTTTTCCGAAGGAGAAGAATTCGAGCGTTTGAAGGATTATTTCAGCCGGCAGGGGGTATTCGACGCACACAGGCGCATCCATAGTTCGAGCGCTGATCGCGCCGGGATACGATCGGAATGTGAGCGAAGAGCAGGTGCGAGCGGGGTGTGAACGGCATTACACGAGATACGGCCGTGAAAGAGCGTGGAATAAGGTAGAAGAGATCTCGAAACCCAATATTGGCGAGAAAAAAAAGGGCTATGGCGAATCAATCTGGAGCGAAGGAAAATAAAGCGGGCCGTCAGGCAGCGGTCACGCTCAGCTTCCTGGCTGAGCCAGGCGACATGAATGTCATGGGAAAGGTGCATGGCGGCGTGGTGATGAAGTGGATCGACCAGGCGGCCTATGTCTGCGCGGTGGGCTGGAGCGGGCTGCCCTGCGTTACGGTATATGTGGGCGGCATCCGCTTCTACCGCCCGATCCTGATTGGCAGCCTGGTGGAGGTGCGCGCCCGGCTGATTTACACCCACCGCACCAGTATGCATTTCGCCGTGGACGTGAGCGCGGGAGATCCAAAGGAACGCATCTTTACCAAGACGACCCACTGCGTGACCGTCTTTGTGGCTCTCGATGAGCAGGGCCGACCGGCCCAGGTGCCCAAATGGGTGCCGCGCAATGATGAGGAGGCTGCGTTGGAGCGTTACGCTCTGCGGCTGGTCGAGCTGCGCCGGGGCATCGAAGAAGAAATGCGCCCCTTTATTTTGGATACGTGAGGCGGGCGAGCCGGGGTGAACGCATCTGCAATAAGAGGGGATGGAACAGGAAGGTACGGCGCGCTTCAGCGGTGATCAGGGCGTCATTTCGATGGACAGCGCGAGGTGGTAAGTATGGATTGGAAGAAATGCGGCTCAGAGCATCAAAGGATCAGGGCGGGATGGAAGCAAACGAGGAGATAGAGCTCGAAGAACGAATTGTGGAACGCCTCGCGCGCGGGGCGAAACGGAATGAGCTCGTCGAAGAGGTTGTCCTGGAACGCGGCCTGACATGGAACGAGGCTGAGGCGCTGGTCGAGCGCGTCGCCCAAGATCACGCCCTGCGTATTGCCGGGCGGCAGATGCCCTATGGAGTGCTGCTGGGCCTGGTTCTGATCCTTGGCGGGCTGGCGCTGGTAGCGGTCAGCCTCGCCCCATGGGCGGACACGCTCTGGCGGACGCTGATCGAGCGCGGCGACGTATGGGGGGCGATCGCGGAAGCCTTCGATTGGACGATCAATCTGCCGCGCTTTGGAGTGGGGGTCGTTTTGCTGATTGGCGGGATCATTTACTTGCGCCGCGCGTTGCGAGGATTGAGATCCTCGTGGGATTGAAAGTAAGGCGAGATGGCGAGGGTTACTTCTTATTTCTCGGCGCTGTCACTTTTGGCTGATTGGCCATACAGTATAATTTCCGATTAGCAAGAATAAATCTCTCCTTGGGAACGAATCCATGCTCATGCTCTGGCAAATCTTCTGGTTGTTCACCCGCGTGGCTATCTTTTCGTGGGGCGGCGGACCGGCTTCCCTGGCTCTGATGCAGCGGGAGACCACCTCCGTCGGCTGGGTCACCACCGACGAATTTGCCGATGCGGTGGCGTTCGGCAATGCCCTGCCCGGTCCGATCGCGCCGCAGGTGTCAGCCTACGTGGGGTATAAGCTGGCGGGCGTACCCGGCGCAGTGGCAGCGGCGACCGGGACAGTGGTGCCAACCACCCTGTTGATGCTGGTCATGATTGCCTTTTTCTTTGGCATTAAGAACAGCAAGACGATTCAGGCCATGCTGAGCGCGGTGCGTCCAGTGGTGGTTGGACTGCTGTTGTGGACGGCATATGACATGATGCGCTCGGTGTTTGGCGTGGGCAAACTGGATTGGGGGCAGGCCCTGCTGCAAGGGTGGGATAAGGCGCTCATCGCCCTGGCCTCTTTTGCGCTGCTCGTGTTCACCAAGGTCAACCCGGTTTTCGTGATCATCGCGGCAGCAATCCTGGGATTCTTCCTTTACCGATAATCGACAATCGAAATGCAGCACCGACGGCTGTTCTGTTCAGATGATCCCGGCTGTTGATCGGCGTTCGCGCCAACGCACATTTTATCGCGGGTCTGAGGCTCAAGAAAAATTAATTGAAGTGACACGGGGGTATGCAATGAATGTGGACGGGTACCATATCGCTGTTGTCATCCCGGCATATCAGGCGCAGAACACGATTCGCGCAGTCATTGAAAAGCTGCCAGAGTTCATTCGTACGATCGTGGTGGTGGATGATTGCAGTCGAGATGATACAGCCCAGATCGTAGAACGTATGGCGGCAACTGATACGCGCATACATCTCATCAGGCACGAACACAATACCGGTGTGGGCGGAGCCGTGTTAGATGGCTTTCATGCTGCCTACGATTTGGGCGCCGATCTGATTGTGAAGATGGATAGCGATGACCAGATGGATGCGCGGTATTTGCTGCCATTGATCAAACCCATTCTCAGTCAGAAAGCCGATTACACCAAAGGCAATCGTTTTCTACACACGGTTGAGCTGAGACAGATGCCTTTGATTCGACGAGTTGGCAACATCGTCTTGTCTTTCCTCACTAAATTGAGCAGCGGCTACTGGAACATCTTCGATCCCACCAACGGCTACATCGCCATCCACGCTTCATTGATGCCCTGGCTGCGTGAAGAAAAAATCCATAGACGCTTCTTCTTCGAAATAAGCATGCTGTTGCAATTGGGACTGGTGCGCGCTGTTGTCAAGGATGTTTATATCCCCGCCAGATATGGTGAGGAGAAGAGTACTCTTTCCGAATTCGAAATCCTCACAACATTTCCATTTTTACTTTTAAAGGGTTTCATCGAGCGAGGCATTGTACAGTATTTTATCCGCGACTTCAATGTTATCTCCCTATTCATTCTGACAAGCCTTCCACTCACATTATTCGGTTTTATTTTTGGTATTTACCACTGGTGGCTTTCTGCCACGACGGGCATCCCTGCCACCACAGGGACGGTGATGGTGGCGACCATTCCATTTGTATTGGGCTTGGAGCTGCTCCTACAATCCTTAGTATTGGATATCCAGAATGTACCCACCACACCCATACAGGATGTTTGAGCAATTGCTTTTTGTATCCATTGGGGTCATGCATTGTGAAGAATGTTACTGGCCAATTACCTTGCTGCTGATTCACAATCTATGGCCAATTTACTTTAAGGAGAAAGACGATGCATCCAGCGGAGGGGATCGGAAACTACCTGGGCATACTGAAGGTGCGTGAGGCCGGCCGGCGGCGAGAGCTGACCATCACCGGTGGGTTGTTCCTGCTATCTTTCCTTGGCTTCATCGCCAGCGGCCTGCTGACCAGGCCGAACAGCAATTCGGTGTACATCAGCGGCGGTTTGGCGGCGGTTCTGGGATTGATCTATGTGATGGCCTGGGTGCGGCTGGAGATCCTGCGCCATTCCATCGAGGTGCTGGATCATCTGCAGAAAATTCTGGGCGGCTCCACCTGGTAGACCGGGGCTTTGGAGGGGTGCGCAGCCGGCTTATGCCGGTGCATTGCCGCCCTTTACCTGCCGTCCAAGCGGGGGTAAATTATCGTCATGGCTCCCCGACGGCGCAGGCGCAGTTATCCGGCTCTGGTTGGGTTGGCCCTGGCGGGCGCATTGTACGCCGGGCTGGTTGAAAACCTGGGTGTATTGACCGGCGCCAGCCGCCTGGATGGATCGATCGGGGTGGTGCTGGGGCTGTACATCTGCTCGCACCCGGTGGCAAACCTGCTGGATATGCTGCTCTTTGGGAGAAGTTCGCTGGTGGTGACATCGTCGCGGCGCGCCACGATTGCATGGGTGGCGTCCAACCTGGCCGTACTGGGGGTGGGCTGGTTCGTAATCATGCTGGGAGCCACGCGCTTTACGGCTGTCTAGGCATCTCGAGTTCAAAGGGTCTTTTTATCCATTCTGAGAATAAAAGGGAGGTGACCGATAAAAGCGTTCCGTAATCCTGCCGATGTCCATGCACCCATCGGCGGCTATACCCACCCGATCGAGGCAGGAGGAGCGGAGCGCTGGCTGGTCCTCTCCGGACAGGTGAGCAAGACGGAAGGAGGATAGCATGCTCCCGGTTCAAACGGTCGTGAATTACATCCAGCGGGCGGCACCTGAGCTGCAGGAAATCATTCTGGAGTTGCGGAATGTCATTGCCGAGGCGGCGCCCCAGGCCAGCGAGGTCATCCAATGGGGCGGGTTGAGCTACTACGATGCAGGGCGCGGTGGAACGGTGAGCGCCGCCATCTGTCAGATCGGCATTGAACGCGACCACGTGCGCCTGGGATTCGTCCATGGCGCCTTCCTACCCGATCCAATGAAGCTGTTGCAAGGAGAGCGCAAGTACAAACGCTTTGTTAAAATCACCTCTTACAAGGATGCTCCATGGGAGGATCTAAAGAAACTGGTGGCCGCGGCCGCGCGATTCGACCCACGCGCGTTGAAGATGCGCTGAGGCATCGGGACAAGAAATGAGCGTTTCTTTATAGAGGAGGGGTGGGGATGAGAAAGAATGGCGGACGATTCGCGCGCAGGGCGGCAGTTACCCTGTTGCTGCTGGCGGCCTGGCGCGTCTACAGCCGGCGCACGCGGGAGCGCGTTCCCGGGCGCGAGGGGATCAAAGATGCAGCTTCATCGCAGGCGTTCGCGCTCATGACGCGCACCCCGCCTTTCCGCTGGTTGCGCGAGTTCGTGGTGCGAGGGGCGCTGGCATTACAGAGCCGCGGCGAGGCCCTGGACCTGGGCTGTGGGCCGGGCTATCTGGCTGTACGGCTGGCGCAGCAATCGCCGGAGCTGCACGTCGCCGGGATCGACCTGTCCGAGGAGATGCTCAACCTGGCGCAGGAGCATGCCCGGCGCGCGGGTGTGGAACAGCGTACGACCTTCCGGCGGGGAGATGCACGCCAAATACCTTTCCTGAACGGCTCGCTGGACCTGGTCGTCAGCACATTATCGCTGCACCACTGGAGCGACCCGGTAGCGGCGCTGGACGAGATCGCCCGCGTCTTGAAGCCGGGCGGTGGGTTTTATATTTTCGATTTGCGCCGCGACATGTCCGCGCCGTTTTACCTGCTGGTGTGGACGGCCACGCAATTCGTCGTTCCAGCAGCGCTGCACCGCATCAATGAGCCGATGGGGAGCCGCAATGCAGCCTACACACCGGAAGAAGTGAGGGCGCTGGCCGAGCGCTCGCGGTTGAGCGGCTGGCAGGTCAGCGCAGGGCCGATGTGGGTGGCGCTGGAGGGTAGATTGTTGTGAAACTGTGCTGCCACGAAGAGCGCAAAGAGAACGAAGGGGATGCCATCAAAGCCCGGTAACTGTTGTGCGGTGATTCATGCACGTCGTCGGTTACAATTGACATATGCCCAAGAACTGCATTTATTTCGGCGACAACCTGCCCATCCTCCAATCCCTGCCGGGCGAATCGGTCGATCTGATCTACATCGACCCGCCGTTCAACACCGGCAAGGTTCAGAGGCGCACGCAGATACAAGCGGTGCAGGTGGATGACGGCGGGGACCGCACAGGTTTCGCCGGACGGCGCTACCGCACCATCCCACTTGGCCGTCGGCAATATGCCGACCTGTTCGATGATTATCTGGCGTTCCTCGAGCCGCGCCTGGAGGAAGCCTATCGCGTGCTGGCGCCGCACGGCAGTCTGTACTTTCACATCGATTACCGTGAGGTGCACTATTGCAAGGTGCTCCTGGACGGCATCTTCGGGCGGGACTGTTTCCTGAACGAGATCATCTGGGCTTACGATTACGGCGGGCGCACGCGCAAAAAATGGCCGGCCAAGCACGACAACATTCTCTTTTACGTCAAGGATCCGCGGCGATACACCTTCGACCTGGAAGCGGCCGGGCGCATTCCTTACATGGCGCCCGATCTGGTCGGCCCGGAAAAGGCAGCGCGCGGCAAATTGCCCACCGATACATGGTGGCACACCATCGTGCCGACCAACTCACGTGAAAAAACCGGCTATCCCACCCAGAAGCCGGCAGGAGTGATCCGGCGGATCGTGCTGGCCTCATCGCGGCCCGGCGACCTGGTGCTGGATTTCTTCGCCGGCAGCGGCACGACCGGCGCAGTTTGTCTGGAGTTGGGCCGGCGCTTCATCCTGGTGGATGACAATCTCCAGGCGCTGGAGGTCATGGCGAAGAGATTCGCGGGGGTGGAGGATATTCAGTGGATAGGGTACGAGCCGCCGATGGAGAAGGAATAAACGGGCGGAATCCTTTCGAGGGAGGTAAATTGGGGGAGATAACAGATAAAGTCGAGACAATTTTAGCGGCCCTTCGCTCCCAGGCTAAGCCGGCCAGTTTGGCAGGCATGGCGCGCTTCGGGATCAACACGACCGGCACGCTGGGCGGCATTTCGCTGCCGACCCTGCGGCGCATGGCCCGTGCCTACCGCGGCGACCATCCCCTCGCGCTGGCGCTGTGGGACAGCGGCGTCCACGAAGCGCGCATCCTGGCCTCCATAGTGGACGATCCGCTCCAGGTCACCCCTGAGCAGATGGAGCGCTGGGCGGCGGAATTCGATTCGTGGGACGTATGCGACCAGGTGTGCAGCAACCTATTTGCCCGCACGCCTCATGCGGTCGAAAAGGCGCGCGCGTGGAGCGCGCGCCCGGAGGAGTTCGTCAAGCGGGCCGGGTTCACTTTGATAGCCGCCCTGGCGGTGCACGCCAGAACTATGCCGGACGATGTTTTCATGGAATTTCTGCCCCTGATTCGGCGCGAAGCAGCCGACCGGCGCAACTTCGTGCGCAAGGCGGTCAACTGGGCGTTGCGGCAGATCGGCAAGCGAAACGCGGTACTTCACCGCGCCGCCGTTCAGACGGCGCACGACATGCTGGCTTCGGGGGAACGCGCCGTACGCTGGGTGGCATCGGATGCGCTGCGTGAGCTGGGAAGCGAGGCGGTGCAGGAAAGGCTGGCAAGGGGGGCGAGGAGAACGCAATCACAGCGCTAGGCCCGTTGCGCGCAGCGGGCTTAGCAAGCATTGTGAATGATTGAGGCAGTCAGTTGACGGCGGGCGAGTACAATTTGCGGTGCACGATGCTCAGGGCGCGCACCTGCTGGGCGGCGTGATAGGAGGAGCGCACCAGAGGCCCGCTCTCCACCCACAGGAAACCGATTTCCAGCCCGTACTCTCTGATTTCGGCGAACTCGTCGGGGGTGTAGTAGCGTTCGATGGGCAGATGCATGCGGCTGGGCTGCAGGTACTGGCCCACGGTAAGGATGTCCACGCCCCACGAGCGCAGGTCGCGCATGGTGGCTTTGATCTCATCCATCGTCTCGCCCAGGCCGACCATAATGCCCGACTTGGTCAGCACCTCGGGGTCGAGCTTCTTGGCGTTGCTGAGGGTCGCCTCGGACCACTCGTAGCGGTCCTGCGGCTGGACGCGCTTGAACAGGCGCGGGACAGTTTCGACGTTGTGGTTGAGGATCTCTGGGCGGGCCTCCATGACGATGCGCAGGGCCTCCACGCTGCCTTTGAAGTCGGGGATCAGCACCTCGATCGAGCAGCCGGGCAGCACCTGACGTATGCGGCGGATCACGGCGGCGAAGACAGGCGCGCCGCCATCGCGGCGCTCATCGCGGTTCACGCTGGTGATCACCGCGTGCTGCAGGTTCATGGCTTTGACCGCCTGGGCCACACGTTCGGCCTCCAGCCAATCCATGGCCAGCGGCTGGCCGTGCTTTACATCGCAAAAACCGCAGGTGCGGGTGCACACGTCGCCCAGCATCAGGAAGGTAGCCGTGCCATGGCCCCAACACTCACCCATATTGGGACAGCCGGCTTCTTCGCAGACTGTGTGCAGGGATTTCTGGCGCATTAACCTCTGCAGCCACTGGTAGGTTTCGCCGGAAGGGGCGCGCACCTTGATCCACTCAGGGCGGCGCATGGGGGTGGTGTTGATCACCTGGGGATTAACTCTATCTCTGGTCGGAATACTCGGCATTGATCTCTCCTGCGCGAAGATTATATCACAGGCGCGCAACAGCCATCACGCCAGGCTGTAAAGCCGCGTCGCCAAATCAAAACGCGCAAGGGATCTTAGTTCGGTAAATTCCCTGGGGCAAAATTCCGGATTATCGTTCGCCGGTGATATAGCGCTCCAGATGCTGGATGGTGAACTCCTGGTCGGCGATGATTTCCTTGACCACGTCGCCGATGGAAATGATGCCGGCCAACTGATCGCCCTCCATAACTGGCAGGTGGCGCACGCGCCGGTCGGTCATCAGCGCCATGCATTCCTGGATGGTGTACTCGGGTGTGATGGTGATGACGTGGGTGGTCATAATCTGGCTGACCGGGGTTGTATCGGCGGGCAGACTCTGCAGGATCATCTTGCGGGCAGTGTCACGCTCGGAAAGGATGCCCACCAGACGGCCGCCGTCCATGACCAGTAGCGCGCCGATGTTTTTCTCAGCCAGGATGCGCACGGCCTCCCGCACCGAGGTTTGAGGGGACACCGACCAGACGTCGGCGCCTTTTTCGCGTAAGAGTAAACGCACGTTTTTCACAGCTTCCTCCCTGAACCAGTCAATTTACAGTTATTTTACAGGAAATGTCCAAATGATTCAAATTAGTGAATTTTATTACTGCGGCGAGCCTCCTTTGAGGGAGGCCGTTAATACCAGACAAAATACCTTGTAATAATCTGGAATTGTTTTATAATCGGCTAACCCTTGACAAGGATTGTATATTTTGGTCTGGACCTTTATCGGTTGTCACCCTTTCCCGGCAGTTGATCTGCGCGCCAGCGCCCTCAGGCGCGAAGCCGCTTCCCACGCTCCCGCTCTCAAATTGGTTACCGGGCCATGTTGCTGAAAAAATACACAGTTTTCATCCTGGCGGTGTTCGGTCTTGCCTCCATTCTGATCCTTTCTACGTGCGCAGGTGCAGGAACGGTCAGTCTGGCCAGTTCCACGGCGATCGTATACCTGCCGTCTATATTGAAGCAACCCTCGCCCACCCCATTGCCAACGGCCACTATGACGCCTACGCCGATTTCGGGTCCGTTCTCGGGGGCGATCACGACCTTCTCGCTCAGCAAGAAGGGTGGCAGCGATGTCATCCCGCACCAGATCGTGCGCACCGGCGATGATCGCCTATATATTTTCGGTTATCAGGGCGATCAATCCAAAACCCTAGTCGGCTACTGGACGACTTCTCCCGGGCTGCCGGCCAGTTCATCCGGCTTCGCCGGTTCGATCTCGCCGCTGACCTACCCGGTCAACATCATCTCGGTGGATGTGGTTTACGACGGCAGCAGCACGATCCACGTGATCACCAATACGGCCGACGGTAATTTAGTGGACAGGCCATTCAACATCGTCAGCAACACCTTTGCAACTGCGCAAATTCTGGCCAACAACGCAGCGACGCCCGGCGCAGGGATGTACGTGGGCACCTCGGGCGTTTCGGCCGGGATGGATATGAGCGGGATTCTGCACATCGCGTACTGGTCGAGCGGCAATCACATCACATACCTGGCCTATGACCCGAGCACGAAGGGCTACTCCCCGGTGAGCGGCCCGACTGTGCTCGATTCATTTGGCAACGCCAACCATCCAAGCCTGGCCGTCTCCCCGTTTGACCAATCAGTGACCGTTGCCTGGGTATCTCAAGCGACCAATCCGGCGCAAATCCTAGCCAGGACGAGGATCCAGGGTGGATCGTGGGGAAGCATTCAGAAGGTCAGCGCGGCGCCCGTGTGGACGAGCACCAATAATGGAATCAATATCGACCAGGGGCCCAGTCTGATCATCGATGGCGGCGGCGTGAGGCATCTGACCTACATCGAGAATTTCACCGCGTCCAATGTATATGGAAGAATCCATTACGTGGTGAACAGCGGCTCAGGTTGGAGCGACACAAATACTGGATTCTACAGCCACGACCCTGGGCTGGCTTTGAGCACGACGGGCGGGCTGTATATTGTCGGTCACGGCTATGATAATCTAGATCCCGCGCCGTGCAACAGCATGCAGATCATGTGCGTGATTAAAAAGAACTCGGACGGGAGCTGGGGGCCTCCTCAAGCAGTCGTCACCCCCTCTGGATCGAGCTCCTACGATTCGAGTCCTTCGATCAAGTGGTCGGTGATGGGTTTCAACCGTCCAGACGTGATCGAATTCATTTTTCCTGAAGTGATTTCGGGCGACTACAGCAACACAATCCTGCACTACGCTCGCATCGGGCCGTAATGCCATCCTTCTGTCTCACCTCATCCCCAAAGCCCTACCTCCGTCGCCTCAAGGAGAGGGGAAAGGATTTGGGGTCAGGGTGAGGCAGAAAAAGGGATGTCTTTTCCAGCACTGGCGTCTTACTCCGTAAAAGGCCGATCCTGATCCGCCCTGCGCACCTTCAGGCGGACGCCGTCGACGGCGACCACCTCCACACGCGAGCCGATGGGCAGCGGGTCATTCCTTTCGACCAGCTCGGCGGTCCACAGCTCGCTGCCGAGCTGAATGGTGCCGTCTGGATTGAGGACGGTGCGGGTGATGCCCACCTGGCCGGTCAGCCCTTCGCGCCCTGAGCGCACCGGAGCGCGCTGTGCGCGCAAGGCGAAGCGGATGATGGTGAAGAAGACCGCCGCAATGGCCAGCCCGGTGGCAACCACCAGCGGCACCGAGACGCGCTGGAAGGATGGCACTCCCGGCGAATTGAACAGCACCAGCGCACCGAGGATAAACGAGGCCACCCCTGCGGCGGTCAATGCACCGTGGGTGGGAGCTTTAATATCCAGCACGAACAGCACGAACGCGAGCACCAAAAAGACCAGGCCAAAGTAATTGACCGGCAAAAGACCCAACCCGTAGATGCCCAGCGCAAGGCATACCACCCCCACAAAGCCGGCCACCCAGCCGCCCGGGCTGGACAGCTCGATCAGGATGGCCTGAACGCCAATCGTCAGCAGGAGGAAGACGATGTTCGGGTCGGTGAGCATCAGCAAGAGCTGCTCGATCAGCGAGGGCGGGACCTCGACCACATTCGCATTGACGGTGTTCAGTGTGTGCGCTCCGTTGCTCGTGCGCAGCGTGTAGCCGTTGAGCTGGCGCAGCAAGTCGGGGATATCGGCGGCGATGAAGTCGATCAGACCGGCGCTTTTTGCCTCGCTGGCGGTGACCGACTTGGCCTGATCGATGGTGGCGTTGGCCAGGTCGATGGCCGTCTGACTGCGCTGCTGGGAGAGCGAGCGCGCCAGAGCCTTCATGGTCTCCTTGACCTTGAGCTGCTCGGTTTGGGTCAGGTCCTGTCCCTGAGCGCCGACCGGGCTGGCCGCGCCGATGACTGTCTGAGGAGCCATGGCGGCTGCGTCGCCCGCCAGGGTGACGATGGTACCCGCGCTGGCCGCCATAGCGCCGTTCGGCGCGACGTAAACCACCACGGGCACGCTGCTGCCGCGAAAATCCGTGGTAATCTGCGTCATGGCGTTGATGTCCCCGCCGGGTGTGTTCAACTGCACGATCAGCAGCTCAGCGCCTTGCTGCTCGGCAATGCGGATGCCGCGCTCCAGGTAGGTCTGCATGGCGGCGGTGATGGGTCCGTCGGCGTTTAAAACCAGCACCAGCGGATTGGAAGACTGCGCCCAGGCCGAGGCTGGCAGAACCAGCAGCCAGGCAACGACCCAGAGAAGAACCAGAAAACGTCTCCACATAATACCCTCCGCGGTGAATACGCCTGGATATGTCCATATTGATTATATCGCGGGCGGAGCGATGCGGCGGGACAATCGGTCCTGGCTCGGGAGAGTGGGGGAAGCGTGCGCATACATTTATAAATCACCTACACATTGTTAACGATCTTCTTGCAGACAGGGATTAAGCTGATAGCCATGAGAATAGCTATTATGGAGCAAGAAAGGAGCTAACCATGGCGAAAATTATCGGTATCGACCTAGGGACGACAAACAGCGTGGTGGCCGTCATGGAAGGCGGCGACCCGGTGGTCATCCCCACGGCGGAAGGATCCCGATTGCTGCCCTCGGTGGTAGCGTTCAATAAGAATGGCGAGCGTCTGGTAGGGCAGCCGGCCAAGCGTCAGGCGGTGATCAACCCCGAGAACACGATATTCTCGATCAAGCGCTTTATGGGCCGCCGTTACGATGAGGTTGAGACCGAACGTAAACTCGTTCCCTATCAGGTGGTGCGTGGACCGGCTGGAGATGCGCGGGTAAGGATTCCGATCACCGGCAAGGAGTACACCCCGCAGGAGATCTCGGCCATGATCCTGGCCAAACTCAAGGCGGATGCCGAAGCCTATCTGGGTGAGCCGGTGACGCAGGCGGTCATCACGGTGCCGGCGTATTTCAACGACAGTCAGCGCCAGGCCACCAAGGATGCGGGTAAAATCGCCGGTCTGGAAGTGCTGCGCATCATCAACGAGCCGACCGCTTCGGCCCTGGCATATGGTTTGGACAAGAAGAAGAATGAGCGCATCCTGGTTTGGGACCTGGGCGGCGGTACGTTCGACATCAGCCTGCTCGAGGTGGGAGAGGGCGTGGTCGAAGTGAAGGCCACCAGCGGGGACACGCACCTGGGCGGCGATAACTGGGACGAGCGTATCGTCAACTGGCTGGCCGACGAATTCAAGAAGGAGTACGGCATCGACCTCCGCCAGGACCGCCAGGCTTTGCAGCGCCTGCGCGAGGCGGCCGAGAAAGCTAAGATCGAGCTGTCCAGCGTGATGGAGACGGAGATCAACCTGCCGTATATCACCGCCGATGCGTCTGGCCCCAAGCATCTGCAAATGAAGCTCAGCCGGGCGAAGTTCGAGCAGATGACCGAGGATCTGGTGGAGCGCACGCGCGGACCCTTTGAAGCGGCTTTACGCGATGCGGGCATCTCGGTCGAGGACATCGATGAGGTGGTACTGGTGGGCGGGGCCACACGCATGCCCATGATCCAGAATCTGGTACGCTCGCTGACCCATAAAGAGCCCAACAAGTCCGTCAACCCGGACGAAGTGGTGGCGGTCGGCGCAGCCATTCAGGCCGGCGTGCTCAGCGGGCAGGTTAAGGATGTGCTGCTGCTGGACGTGACGCCGCTCTCACTGGGCGTCGAGACGCTGGGCGGTGTGATGACCACGCTGATCGAGCGTAACACCACCATCCCGGTGCGGAAGACGGAGGTCTTCTCAACCGCCGAGGACAACCAGACTGCGGTGGACATCCATGTGCTGCAGGGTGAGCGCCCGATGGCGGCCGACAACATGAGCCTTGGCCGCTTCCGCCTGGAAGGCATCCCGCCGGCGCCGCGCGGCGTGCCACAAATCGAGGTGACCTTCGACATCGACGCCAATGGCATCCTGAATGTGACGGCGCGAGACAGGGCTACGGGTAAGGAGCAGAAAGTCACCATTACGGCATCGACCAATCTATCCAAGAGCGACATCGAGCGCATGGTCGAAGAGGCCCGCAAGCACGAGGCAGAAGACCGCAGACGGAAAGAGCTGGCCGAAGCCCGCAACCAGGCAGATAACCTGATCTACCAGGCGGAGAAAAGCCTGCGCGATTTGGGCGAGAAGGTGCCGTCGGCCACGCGCGAGGACATCCAGAGGCGCATCAACGAGCTGCGTCAGGCGACGCAGGGTGAGGATATCGCCCGTATCCGCAGTCTGAGTGAAGCTCTGCAAAGAGAACTCAGCACGATTGGCCAGCAGATGTACAGCCAGACGGCTGCCAGTGGGAGCGCGGGCAGCGATGGCCGCGGCGGCCAGTCCCCTGGCGAGGGCGAGGTGGTCGAAGGCGAGTTCAGGGAAGCTTAATCGGGAGCATGTTCATCCTCCTTCAGCCCCTTTCTTCCAGTTCATCGGGAGAAAGGGGCTTTATGTTGGCTGCAAGAGGCCAGCAGTCCGCATCTCTTTTCCCGCCAGAGGATGAAAGGATGGCCTGCAAACCTTACAGCCAGGAGAGGCGGAGCTTACAGGTCTAACAGTTTTGTGAACCGGCAGGTATGGTATACAGATTGCATCTTTGCGGGCAGATGATCACTGCTGGGGAGGAAACGACCTGATGCCCGTTGCCCGCTACATGTCCACTGCTCAAGCGACCGCCATGATCATTTCAGAAGCCCTCAAAAATCATGGATTGCCCGCCGAGGCGGCCCACTTTGTACTGGCCGAGACCCGTCCCGGTGCTGTATGGTTGTTCGTGGTCTTCGATCCGCAGTTCCTGCCAT
Organism: Anaerolineaceae bacterium; assembly: GCA_034435955.1. Taxonomy (GTDB): domain Bacteria; phylum Chloroflexota; class Anaerolineae; order Anaerolineales; family Anaerolineaceae; genus DAOTWA01. Next base: position 44,390 of record DAOTWA010000030.1, read on the forward strand.
TCCTGGCGCCTTATCTTGGGGGAGCCCTGCAACGCTGGATCGCGCTGGCTCTACCGGGCAGGCGGGTGCGGATGGCGCGGGGGGAGACGCCCCGCCTGGGCATCCTGCTCAGCCCGCCGGCCGGGCGCAAGAAATCCCTGCGCGGGCAGCCACCGCTGCCCCTGGAAATTCGCTAGAACAGGGGCCCGAAACCCCGTCTTCCCGCGGTGATATAATGCAGGCATGCGCAAGGCCATTTTGATCGTCTTCACCGCCGGCGCCAGCCTGCTCATTGCAGCCGTCGCACTGTACCAATTGCCTCCCGTGCATGAACGCCTGGCCTGGCGCATCGACAACCTGCAGGCCAAGCTGCTCTACGCAATCCGCCCACCCGAAAAGGTGATCTTCGTGCCGCAGGATCAGGTGGCCGCCATCGTCGCCGCCACGCTGCAGGCGCTCACGCCCAGTCCCACGCCGACGTCCAGCCCGACTCCACTCGCTTCGTCGGCCACACCTGCGCCCAGCGCCACCCCTACGCTCCAACCCACCCCTATTCCTTCCATGGTCGACCTGGGGGGCATCAAGTACGAGAAGCAAAAATGGGACAACTGCGGGCCTGATACGCTGGCCATGGCGCTCAGCTTTTGGGGGTGGAAGGGCAACCAAAACGATACACGCGCCGTACTGCGCCCCAACGATCGCGACAAGAACGTCATGCCCTATGAGATGGTGGATTATGTCAATCAGGAGACGGAGCTGAAAGCCGTCTATCGCGAAGGCGGCGATTTGGATCTCCTCAAGCGGCTGATCGCCGCCGGCTTTCCGGTGGTGATCGAAAAAGGCTTCGAGGTCCCTGACGAAGGCTGGATGGGCCATTATCTTGCCCTGAACGGGTACGATGACGGAAAAGGCGTCTTTATCACCCAGGATTCGTACATTGGTCCCAACCATCCGGTGGCGTACGATGCACTGTATAACGACTGGCGCGCGTTCAACTACACTTACATCGTGATCTATCCGCGCGAGCGCGAGGTCGAGGTGCAGGCGCTGCTGGGAGCCGACTGGGATGAGACCTACGCCCTGCAGTCGGCGGCGCAAAGGGCATCCAACGAGATCTATCAGCTCACCGGGCGCGACCAGTATTTCGCCTGGTACAACCGCGGCACCAGCCTGGTTGGATTGAACGATTATGCCGGCGCGGCGCTGGCTTACGACGAAGCCTTCAAGATCTACCCCACGATCCCGGAGAAGAAACGTCCCTGGCGCATGCTCTGGTACCAGACCGGGCCGTACTTCGCCTACTACTACACCGGCCGTTACCAGGACGTGGTCAACCTGGCAACGGCCACCCTGGGCATGATCGATGAACCGGCCATCGAGGAGACCTGGGTGTGGCGTGCGCGGGCTGAGATCGCCCTGGGGCAGCGCGAGCTGGCCATCGACGACCTGCGCAACGCGCTCAAGTGGCATCCGGGTTTCGCCCCCGCTCAAGACGCGCTCGCTTCGCTTGGCGCGCAGCCCTGATCTTCGGATACACGTATGGTGAGAATCCTGCATTTTTCGGACGCGCATATCGACATGGCCAACTACGGCCGGCGAGACCCGGCCAGCGGACTGCCGCTGCGGGTGCTCGATTTCCTGCGCTCGCTGGACGCCATCGTGGATGCGGCCATCGAAGAGAAGGTGGATATGGTGCTGTTCGCCGGCGATGCATACAAGGACCGCAGCCCGGCACCCACCTTCCAGCGCGAGTGGGGCCGACGCATCATGCGCCTGTCGCACGCCGGCATTCCCACCCTGCTGCTGGTCGGCAATCACGATTTATCGCCGGCGGCGGGAAGGGCTCACGCGGTGCAGGAGTTCGACACGCTGGAAGTGCCCCATGTGCATGTGATCTCTCAGCCCACATTTCTGGGGCCTGAGGACCTGGAGGGTCTGCCGCTGCAGATCATGGCGCTGCCGTGGATCTCGCGTTCGGGGCTGGTCGCCAGCCTGGGTATCAGCCCGAGCGATGAGCGCGAGATCACCGACCAGACCGTCGAACGTCTGCACGATCTAATTCAGGAATGGTGGAGGCGCGCCGACCAAACGATGCCGGTGGTGCTGACTGCCCACGCCACCGTCCAGGGGGCGGATTTCGGCAGCGAGCGCAAGTACACTTTAGGCGGCGATTTTCACCTGCCCGGCGCGCTGGCGCGAGACCCGCGTTTGAGCTACACGGCCCTTGGCCACGTCCATAAGCCGCAGAATCTGAACGAGGGCAGCCAGCCGCCGGTGATCTATCCCGGATCGATCGAGAGGGTGGACTTTGGAGAAGCCAAAGAGGACAAATTCTTTGTTATTGCCCAGGTGGAAAAGGGTCAGGACACGCGGGTGGACTGGCGCAGGCTGAAGAGCGTGCGGCCGATGATCGACAAACCGCTCATAAAATTGAAATCACCCGAAGATGTAACCGGGCAATTGATCGCTCAATTACCGCCTCAGAGGCGCCTGGAGGGAGCCATCGTGCGCCTGACGGTTGAATATCCACGCGAGTGGGAGGCGCTGATCGATGAGGCGGCCCTGCGCAGCTACGCCAAGGACGCCTTCGAGTTCCACCTGGTCAAGCGCCCGCGCGCCGAGGTGCGCCTGCGTCTGCCTCAGGATCGCGCCATCAGCAGCCTCTCCCCACTGGAGCTGCTCGAGATGTACTGGTCGGTGATCAAGGTCGAACCGACGGAAGCTGTTGAGCTGCAGAAGCTGGCTGAGGAGGTTATCCAGGCCGGCGAATAGAGCCGAGCAGCTTTCATCGTCCCATACACAAACCGTTGATCGAGCGGAATCGATGGCCCTATGATCCCACTCTCTCTCAAATTGTCAGGCTTTCTTTCTTACCGGGAGCCCGCCGAACTGGATTTCTCCGCCTTCGATCTGGCGTGCATCTCCGGGTCGAATGGAGCGGGCAAGTCCTCGCTGCTGGATGCGATCACCTGGGCGTTGTTCGGCCAGGCGCGCCGCCGCGACGACGCCCTGATTCATTCGGCCTGCAAATCGGCCGAGGTGGCGTTCGACTTTAGTTACGAGGGCAATCTCTACCGTGTACTCCGCAGCAAGGCGCGGGATAAGCCGGCCGCGCTGGAATTTTATGTCGGCGTGCCGGGCGAGGACGGCCGCGCGCCGGACTGGAAGCCCCTCACCGAGCGTTCCCTGCGGGATACCGAGGCGCACATCCAGCAGGTGCTGCGCATGGATTACGAGACCTTCACCAACGCTTCATTCTTCCTGCAGGGCAAGGCCGACCAGTTTGCCACGCAGCGCCCGGGCGACCGCAAGCGCATCCTGAGCAGCATTCTGGGGCTGGACGCCTGGGAGGAATACCGCGAGCGAGCCGTTGAACGGCGCAGGGCTTTGGAGGGCGAGGTGGCTTTCCTGGAGAGCCGCCTGGGGGAAATTCAGGCGGAGCTGAACGAGGAGCCGGCAAGGGTAGAGCAATTAAAGCAGCAGGAGGCCGAGCTCAAGCGCCTCTCCAAAGCGCGTCTGATCCAGGAAGCCAACCTGGATACGCTGCGAAAGCTGGCTGCATCGCTGGAGGAGCGTCGCAAGCTGGTCGAGTCGCTGCGGGCCCGATCGGGCGAGGCCCGCCAAAGGGAAACCGCCCTGCAGGAGCGGCTGGAGCAACGCCAGTCTGAGCGCGATGTCATACTGGCCGAGCTGGCCCGCGCTGAAGAAATCCGGGCACGCTACCGCGATTGGCAGGCGGCGCGGGCCGCGCTGGAGCGCTGGGAGGAAGTCGCCGCACGCTTCCGCGAGCAGGAGAAGCTGCGCAACGGCCCGCTGACCGAGATTGAGGCCGAGCGCGCCGCCCTTCAGCGCGAGGCGGAGGGCCTGCGGGAGACGGCGCGGGCAGTCGCGGCGTTACAGGCCGAGGCGGAACGATGGCAGGCGCAGGCGCATCAGGCGCAGGCGCGCCTGGAGGAGACCGCCGCGCAAATCCAGCGCCGCGCCGCTCTGCAGGAGGCCCTGCGCGGCCTGGAGAAACAGCGCGCCGACGCCCAGGCGGAAAATCCGCGGTTGAGATCCGAGATGGATGAACTGAAGCAGCGCATCGAGCAGCTCGAAGCGGCGCGCGGGGCGGCCTGCCCGGTGTGCGGCCAGCCGTTGGGCGAAAAGGAACGAGAAACGCTGGTAGCCGAGTTGAAGGTGCGCGGAAAGGAGCTGGGTGAACGCTACCGGGCCAATCGCCGCCTGCTGCAGGAGTTCGAGGAGCGCGTCAGGGTGATGGAAGCGGAAATCAAAGCCCTCGCGACGATAGAAAGCGAGGCCCAACGCGCCGCGCAGCAGGCGGAGCAAGCCAAAGCCCGCCTGGAGCACATCCGCGCGCAAGTGGAGCAGTGGGAGGCAAGCGGAGCGCCCCGCCTGGCGCAAATCGAGGAGGCTTTGCGCTCAGGGGATTTTGCCCGCCAGGCGCGCGCTCGTTTAGCGGAGGTGGACGCCGCCCTGCGAGCCATCGGCTACGATGCTGCCGCTCATGATGTGGTCCGCAAAGCTGAGCAAGCCGGACGCAGCAGCGAGGCGGAGCTGCGCGCGCTAGAGGCCGCCCGCGCCCGTCTGGAGCCGCTCGAGCGCGAAGTGGCCGAACTGAGGGCGGAGCTGGCGGAGCAGCGCGAGGAGGCCGCCCGGCGGGAAGCGGAGGCGCGGAGCGCCGCCGAAGCATACGAAGCCGAGCGCGCCTCGCTCCCCGATCTGCAGAAGGCCGAGCGGGAGCTGCTCGAACTGCAGGAGCAGGAGAACGCCTTGCGCATGAAGGTCGGCATGGCGCGCCAGAAGGTGCAGGTGATGGACGATCTGCGCCGGCGCCAGGCCGAGCTCGGCGCGCAGCGCGAGGAGAAGGTGCGCCTGGTTACGCGCTTGAAAACGCTGGAGCGCGCCTTTGGCAAGGACGGCGTGCCCGCATTGTTGATCGAGCAGGCGTTGCCCGAAATCGAAGTGGCGGCCAACGAAATTCTCGACCGACTGAGCGCAGGGAGTATGTCAGTGCATTTCGAGACCCAGCGTGAGTACCGCGACCGCAACCGCGAGGATCGGCGCGAGACGCTGGACATCGTGGTCAGCGATGTGTCCGGGCCGCGAGAGTACGAATGCTTCTCGGGTGGAGAGGCCTTTCGGGTAAACTTCGCCATACGCCTGGCGCTCTCGCGCGTGCTGGCGCAGCGGGCCGGCGCCCGCCTGCAGACTCTGGTGGTGGACGAGGGTTTTGGAAGCCAGGATGCCGAGGGGCGCCAGCGCCTGGTCGAGGCCATCAACCTGGTGCGCCCTGATTTTGCCAAGATCCTGGTAGTCACCCATTTGGAAGAGCTGAAGGATGCCTTTCCAACCCGCATCGAGGTGGAGAAGACCCCGAGCGGGTC
>DAOTWA010000031.1:0-68409 GCA_034435955.1 Anaerolineaceae bacterium
GGCCGAATCCGCCAAGCGCACCGGCATCGTCTTCGTCGGCTTCGACGCCATTGACGACGCGGTCAAGGCAGTCAAGGATGGCAAGCTGGCCGCCACTGTCGCCCAACAGCCCGCCCTGATGGGTCAGCTGGCCGTCGAGACAGCGGTTAAATACCTGAACGGCCAGCAGGTGGAGAAGTACATCCCGGTGGCCCTCTCGCTGGTCACTAAGGACACGGTGCAATAACCGGTCGATAAAAAGCCGGCTCCCGGAGCTTCCCCTGCCGCCGGGAGCCGGTGCCTGAGAGCGTCATGACAACTCCCTCTTATCGACTGCGTGTCGAGCACATCTCCAAAAGCTTCCCGGGCGTCCAGGCGGTTCATGATGTTACTCTGGAGGCCTATCCGGGGGAAATTCTGGCCCTGGTCGGTGAGAACGGCGCCGGGAAGACTACATTGATGAACATCATAAACGGAGTCTTCCCTGCCGATGAAGGACACATCTACCTGGATGGCAGTTTGGTCAACATCGATTCACCCCGCCGTGCACTGGATCTGGGCATCACCATGATCCACCAGGAGCTCGCTCTAATCCCTCAACTCTCTGTTGGGCAAAATATCTATTTAGGGAGGGAACCGCGCAGACGATGGCGAGTGTTTATAGATTGGAAACGACTCTATGCTGATGCCCAGACTGAGTTGCAACGGTTGGGCCTGGACATCCCAGTACGTGCCCAAATCGCGGACCTACCGATCGCTCAACGTCAACTTGTGGAGATAGCCAAGGCGCTTTCTTATCAGGCGCGTCTGATCGCATTGGATGAGCCCACCAGCGCATTGACCGAGCGAGAGACTGAAGTTTTATTTGGCTTGATGCGCTCCCTCCGTGTACAGGGAGTTACCCTGATTTACATCTCCCACCGCCTGGAAGAGGTGTTTGAGATTTCGGACCGCATCGCCGTCATGCGCGATGGGCAACTGGTTGGCATTGCCCGCACCCGTGAGTTGGACCCCAATCGTGTCGTTCAAATGATGGTCGGGCGCGAGCTGCGCGAATTCTTTCCCAAAACCAGTGTCAAGCGCGGCCGGCTGGTCATGCAGGCCAGAGGCTTGCGCTGCAATCCGCAATTGAAATACGCCGACCTGGATTTGTACGCTGGCGAGATTGTTGGATTGTACGGCCTGGTGGGCGCCGGCCGTACCAACCTGGCTCGCGTTCTGTTTGGGGCAGATCGGTTGGAGGCCGGTGAGATTCGCTTCGAAGGCACCCCAGTTCAGATCCGTTCACCACGCGATGCGATCCGCCTAGGGATCGGCTTTGTCCCAGAGGACCGCAAGTCACAGGGGTTGTTCCTCGGCCAGAGCGTTCGCACCAACACAGCCGTTAGCCTCTTTGACCGCTTCTCGCGCCTGGGATTTATCTTATACCGGAAGGTCGAAGCCATGGTGCGGAAGATGGTGCGCCGTTTGGATGTGCGCACCCCCAGCCTGGCGCAGCGCGTGGGCAATCTCTCAGGCGGTAATCAGCAAAAAGTGGTCATTGCCCGCTGGTTGTCGCTCAATCCAAAGGTGCTTATCCTTGACGAGCCCACCCGCGGAGTGGATGTGGGTGCCAAGGCCGAGATCCATGCCCTGATGGGGGACCTGGCCGCGCAGGGCATGGCCATCCTCATGATTTCCTCAGAATTGCCAGAGATCTTAGGCGTGAGTGACCGTATCCTGGTGATGCGCGAAGGGCGTATCGAAGCCGAGTTCAGCCGCGCACAGGCTAGCCAGGATGCCATCATGCAGGCCGCCACCGGCCAGAATCATAATGAGAGGCACCAATGAGACAGACACATTTGCCGGGTAATGGCTCTTCCATCGCCCAGCGCCTGTCAATTGGACTGCGGCGCGGCAGCGTTTTCGTCATCCTGCTTATCATCATGGCGCTGCTATCGCTTCAATCCGGCGAATTTCTGACCGCCAACAACCTGCTGACCATCGCATTACAAACTTCGATCATCGCCCTGGTGGCCATCGGCATGACGTTCACTATCATCACTGGAGGGATCGATCTGTCGGTCGGTTCAGTGGCAGCGCTGGCTGGCGCAATCGCCGCTGGCCTGACCACTCGCAATCATTTCGGCACATATCCCGCCTTCCTGATTACGTTGGGGATGGGCGCGTTCATCGGCCTGGTGAATGGAGCGTTGATCGTCTACGGCAACATTCCACCCTTTGTGGCAACACTGGCTATGATGGCTGCCGCACGCGGCCTGACCCTGGTCTATACCCAGGGGCGGCCGATTTCGGGGCTAGATTCATCCTTCACCTTCTGGGCCAGCGACACAGTTATTGGCATCTCAATGCCGGTTATCATCCTGGCCGTGATCGGCCTGGTCGCCTACCTGGTCCTCAGCCAGACGAGTTTCGGTCTGTACGTTTATGCGATCGGCGGTGGAGAAGAAACCGCCCGCCTGGCAAGCATACCTACCCGGCGCGTAAAAATCGGGGTGTATATAATCAGCGGGCTGCTAGCGGCTCTTACGGGCATCCTGCTGGCGGCACGCCTGTGGTCGGCCCAGCCCAACACCGGTGTGGGCATGGAATTAGACGCCATTGCCGCCTCTGTTCTGGGCGGCAGCAGCCTGGCGGGTGGCTCAGGGGGCATCGGGGGCACGATCGCGGGGGCTTTCATCATCGGCGCCCTCTCCAACGGTTTGAATCTGTTGGAAGTGCCTTCGTACAATCAACAGGTGGTCAAGGGGCTGGTATTCATCGTTGCTGTGCTGCTGGACTACTTCCTCAAACGCAGGGCTCGGCTTCAATCCGGCGCAGGGGATTGACCCAGCTCATTCCCGCCCGGCGGCCAGCAGTCTGGCCAGCTCGGCCACGGTCGCCGTCTGCAGCTCACGACGATATTGCTCTTCCATTTCCTTCTGGTAAATTTGCGCGATTTCTTGCAGCCTGGCGCGGCGTTCGTCCTCCGTCAGGGTTGGATCGCATTGGATGGCGTCGCGCTCTGGATGCCGGGCGAGCCATGCCTGCCTCCACAGGTGCGCGGCTTGCGGCCGCTCCACCCACGTGCCGATTTCCTCGAATTTTTTATCGAGGAATGTGAATACGGGAATCGTGTGAATCCCTCTCTCTTCATAGTACAGCCTCAGATCAGCGCATTCGTGACGGATGAAGAAGCGCATGTCCATGCCGGGGATGCTGTCCACGACCCTGACCAGGATCGGCACATTCATCAAAGAATCGCCGCACCAATCTTCAGTCATAACCAGAACGTGGGCCGCCCTGTTCAGGCCCGTCAACATCCCCCGCTGGGCCGGAGTGAGCGTCACTTCCGCCAGGCGACGGCGCATGTCATCGGCTTTGTGCTTCATTCGTAACACAAACTGGTCCAGGTTCAGTCCTGTTTCCCATTTTTCAGGCGACATTGGCAAGGCCGGTTGCACCATTTCTATTCCCTTTGTCATAATAGATATTACCGAGCGATTTATAACGCTTCTTTCAGAAAATGCATAGAGATTGCGAAAGAGAATACCCCCGTTCAGTTTTCTATTGGCACGTTATTTGATAAAATACAAAACGCCTGGATTTCTCAATACGACTGACGTTCCTGTATTGACTGGTGCCCGAATAAGCCGAACGACGTCGGGAACTTTTCTTTACATGTTGGTTGCGGCCAGCCGCGTTTGTAATTCCATCCCGCATTCGATGGGTGGATGAGGAACGGCAGTATCTTCTCAATGCGAACGCGGCTATTCGACCCCCGGGGCTGTCAACCAGTCTGGACAAGCTTGGGGGTTTTAGAGGTTGGTAATGAGACCATCCAGAAACGGACTGGACGGCCCTTATCGTTACAATGTGCGGCGACTGTGACAACCACGCCGATTCGGGTGGATTGGGATAATGTGAACCCTTGCCCCTCCAAGAACGGCTGCGGGTTCCGGGTTGCAGGACGTTCCCGCCCTGGGCACGAATGGGCGACAGCTTTTTGGGTGGATTATGCGCATGGCGACTGCCACTTCGATGATCATCTCCTTGCTAGCCTTCTTATTCTACAGCGGGCTGCTGGGCGTCGTCGTAGCGCGCAATGGGCGCACCCGCGTCGCCCAATCCTTCCTTGCTTACCTGGCATCCATGATCGTGTGGAGCTTCGGCTCCTTCATGTTATTTGCCAATACAGGTTTCATGGATGCGTTGTTCTGGAATCGCTTCCTGGTGATCGGCTCGATGGCTATGCCGATCGCTTTTTTTGCCTTCGTGCGCAATTTCTTGATGCGCGATTGGCGCGAATGGCTCTACACCGGCTATATCCTCTACGCGGCTACTCAGATCGCCAACCTGCTTGGCATGGTTATTCAGGATGCTCACATTGTTGACGGGGAAGTCCAGAATGTTTACGGCCCGGCTATTTTTGTCACCGTTATCTCGTGGGTATTCTTCATCGGCTTTTCGACCATTAGTCTGATCCACGAATACCGCCATACCACCGACGCATCTTACCGCAACCGCCTGAAATATTTGCTGGTCGTCATCCTCTTGATCTTCATCGGCAGTCTGACCAACGCCACCGCGCTCAGCGTCTTTCCCGTTGATATTGGCTTCAATGTGCTGGCGGCGGCGCTGATCGCCTACGCCCTATTTCGGCATCAACTCCTGGACATCAATCTCGTCTTTCGCACCGGGCTGCTCTATTCGATCCCGACCGTATTGATCGGCACCGCCTATTTCCTGATCATCAGCCTGGCGCTGCACATCTTCCAGCATTTAACCGGTCTGAACATTTTTCTCATATCGCTGGCCGTAGCCATCCTCACCGCGCTGGCCGCCCAACCCATGCGGGACGGCATCCAGGTGTGGCTCGACCGTCTGTTTTACCGTGAGAAATTCGACTCATCCCGCATGGTGCAGCGAGTGAGCCGCGCCGCCGCCGAGACTCTCCATCTGGATGAGCTAACCGGCATGATCCTACGCGAGGTCACCACGACACTCCACTTGCCGCGCGCAGCGTTCATCTTGCGCCGACAGGAGAGCCGCGTGTTCTATCTCGGCCCCAGCCTGGGAATCGAGCCGAAACCCAGCCTCTATCTAAGGAGTGACCACCCGCTGATTCTCGCCTTAAGCGAAAGAAACCGACCGGTGAACCGTCACCAGTTCGATGTCATGCCCCAGTTCCGCGCCCTGTGGAAACGGGAGCGCGCCGAGCTAGAAGCTTTGAACATGGAGCTGTACGTCCCGTTGATGGCGAAAGGCGAGCTGGTGGGTATTTTCGCTCTGGGGCCAAAACTCTCCGGCCTGTCCTTCTCCCAGGACGAACAGGACACCTTCGTCACCCTGGCCGATCAGATCGCCATCACCATCCTGAATGCGATGCTCTTCGACGCTGAGGGGAGACGCCGCCGTGAAGCGGAAGCGCTGCAGATGGCGCTGGCCGAGCTGACCTCTGCGTTGGACCTGCAGGAAGTGTTGAACGGCTTAATCGGCTATCTGGACAGCGTGATCCCCTTCGACAGCGCCTGCGTTTTCCTCCTGCGCGGCGACCGGCTGCTGGCGATGGCCGCTCGTGGATTCCCGGACCCGGCTGCGGTGATCAATAAATCTTACCCACTGGAAAAAGATCTTCTGTTCCAGGAAATCCAGAGGACCCGACGGCCGCTGGTCATCGAAGACGTCCAGAAAGACGTGCGTTATCAGGCCTACGGCGGCAGCCATCAAACCCGCAGTTGGATGGGGTTGCCCCTCATCGTGCGTGGGACGGTGATCGGTCTGCTCACCATGGATAGTTATACCCCCGGGACGTACACCAACGCTGACGTAGTAGCCCTGGCGCAGGCGTTCGCCAATCACGCCGCGGTGGCGGTGGAAAACGCGCGCCTCTTCCAGGTGGAGCGCGAGCAGCGCTATCTGGCCGAAGCCCTGCGCGAGATTGGCACCTTGTTGAGCGAGTCGCTGGACTTCGACCATGTTTTGAACCTGCTGCTGGATCAGGTTGCCAGATTGGTCCCCTACGATGCGGCGAACATCAAGCTGGTGGAGGACGGCATCCTGCGTGTGGCGCGCTGGCGCAATTACGAGCGCTTCGGCGATGAGGCGGTCGCCGCGATCCAGAATCTTTCCTGGGATATGCCCAGCCACCCCGTTCTGCGCCGCCTGGTCGAGACCCGTGCGCCGATTATCCTGGCAGATGTGACCATGGAGCCGGATTGGCCGGAGGGCCCTCTGCCAACCCGCTCTTGGCTGGGCGTGCCGATCGTCCTTCAGGAGCGCGTCATCGCGGTATTTTCGCTCTATAAGCTCGAGCCGGATTTCTACCGGCCCGAGCACGCCAATTTGCTCTCCATATTCGCCGGACAGGCCGCCTTGGCCATCCAGAACGCCAGCCTGTATCGCGAGGTGCGCCGTCTGGCCATCACCGATGAGCTGACCGGTATCATCAACCGCCGCCATCTCTTCGAGTTGGGCGAACGCGAGTTGAATCGCGCTTTGCGTTTCAACCGTCCACTGTGTGTGGTCATGTTAGATCTGGACCATTTTAAGGATATCAACGATCGTTACGGTCATGCCGTCGGAGATCAGGTGCTGCGTGCGGTGGCCGAACGCTGCAAGCAGAACCTGCGCGAGTTCGATCTGGTCGGGCGTTATGGTGGGGAAGAGTTCGTCATCATCCTCCCCGAGACGACCTTAATGGATTCTCGGGGCATCACCGAGCGGGTACGGGAATGCATCGCCGCCACGCCGATCGAGACGACCGCCGGTCCGCAGCAGATCACTGTCAGCCAGGGGGTGGCAGCCCTCGATCCGCAGGTACCCAACCTGGCCGCGTTGATCGACCGCGCAGACCGGGCCATGTATGCCGCCAAGCACCAGGGAAGAAATTTCGTCTGCACGTACAGCGAAACACCGATCTTGGACTGAACCGACTGGCCCCAGTTGGAATGCTCCTTCATCATCTCGTCTGGGAGGAAAACCATCCATGCCGCACCAGAAAGTGATCGTAGAGGCCTTCACCGAGATGGCTCCAAAATATGAGCAAACGGTGGACAGCGAGCTGCGACGTTTTTGGGGTTGGAGTTACCAGAGTTTTATCGAGAATTTGATCCGCGCCGCCGATTTGCGCGAGGAAGACGCCGTGCTGGATGTGGCCACCGGGACAGGCGTGATCCCCGCGAAAATCTTGAGCCTTGGGAAACATACCGGTCGGATTGTGGGTCTCGACATCACCCTGGCCATGCTGGAGAGGGCCAAAACGAGGCTGGATGATCCAGCCGCAGGCCGCCAGGTTGATCTGTCTTGCGCCTCGGCCATGGCCATGCCCTATCGCGGCGAGTCGTTCGACGTGATCTTGTGCGCGCTGGCCACCCATCACCTGGACGTGCCCACCGCGCTGGCCGAAATGAAGCGCATCCTCAAACCGGGCGGCCGCCTGGCCATCGCCGATGTGGGCGGAGCGCGCTTCTGGCGGTTTCCGCCGATCAGCTGGCTAATCCGCCTGCTCACCTTTCTCTATTTTCTTCCCAAGGAGGGCTTCGCCCGCGCCCGAAGCGAGGCGGGGGCGCTTTCGAACGTTCGCACTGCGGAGGAATGGCAGGGTCTGTTGACCAACCTCGGATTTACGGAGGTCTCCGCAACCAAGCTGTCCACCCAATCTATCCTCTCGCCTTCGCCGCTTTTGCTGCGGGGAATGAGACAATCTACGGAGGGCTGACGTGTCTACGGCGATCGAGCTTCTTAAGCAGGGCCGCAAAGCGGAGTTGTGGACGAAGTACTGCGGTTTCCTCGATCTGACCATCGAGGAATTCATGCAAATTCAGGAGCGCCTGCTCCTGGAACAGATCGACCTCATCCACAAGAACCAGGTGGGCCAAAAGTTCCTGCGGGGAATAATCCCCACCAGTGTGGATGAGTTCCGCCGCATCGTGCCGATCACGACCTACGAGGACTATCAGGAATTCTTTGACGACGAGCGCGATCGGGCTGCCTATCCGGACGCGTATATCTGGTCGCACACTTCTGGCCGCTCGGGCGGCTGGAAGTGGGTGCCCTACACCGAGCAGGCGTACCGCCGCCTGGGGGAGCGCGTACTGGCTGGCGTCATCCTGGCCATGGCTCGCGAGAAAGGCGAGGTTCGTCTGGAAGAAGGGGACATCCTGGTGACCAACACACCGCCGCGCCCCTATATCAGCGGGGTGACCCTGCGGGCGTTGGCCGAAGAGTTTAACTTTACCTTCATCCCCTCCGAAGACGAAACGGAAGCCATGGACTTCCAGAAGCGCATCGAGATGGGCTTCGAGAAAGGTCTAGAGACCGGCATCGACATTCTCGGCTCCATGTCGGCTGTGCTGGTGAAAATGGGCGAGCGCTTCGCCGAAGGGGCGCGCAATACGCGCTTCTCGAGTCAAATGTTGCGCCCAAAGGTGGCCTTCCGATTGATACGCGGCTACCTGCGCAGCCGCCTCGAACGCCGCCCCATGCTCCCCAGAGACCTCTGGCATTTGAAGGCGTTGCCGTGCGGCGGCGCAGACACTGCCATTTACAAGGATAAAATCGAGTATTACTGGGGCCTCGAGCCTTACGAGCAATATGGCTGCACCGAAGAAGGAGCCATTGCCACCCAGGCCTGGAACAAGAAATACATGACCTTTTTCCCCGATGGCGCCTTTCTGGAATTCATCCCCGCCGAGGAGTGGTCCAAGTGGCGTCTTGATCCGACCTATGTGCCATCAACCGTGCTCTTCAATGAGGTCGTCCCGGACAAGCGCTACGAAGTGGTCATTACCAATTTTTATGGCAAGCCCCTCTTGCGCTACCGCACCTACGATATCGTCCGCTTCCCCGAAATGGAGGATAAAGACGCTGGCATCCGCCTGCCGCAAATGGCCTTCGTCGGACGCACCGCCGATTTCATCGACCTGGCTGGTTTTACCGGTCTGATCGACGAGCGGATGGTCTGGCAGGCGATCATCAACGCGGGCATTCCCTACCAGGATTGGGCCATGCGCAAAGAGACCCAGGACGGCGAGCCTTATCTGCGCCTGTATATCGAGCCGATGGGAAATCTGGACGCCGAGACCATTCAAAACCGGGTTCATGATGAGATGAAGGCGCTGAACAGCTTCTACGCCGATTACGAGAACATGATCGAAAAGCACGCATTGAAGGTCACCCTGCTCAAGCCGGGAACCTTCCGCGCCTACATGGCCGAAAAAGCCGCTTCTGGCGCAGATCTTGCACACATGAAACCACCTCATATGAATCCCTCCGATGATATGGTGGAGATGTTATTGCGCCTGAGCAGGGATGGATCGGGTTAGACCAGGAGGGACAGTAGTATGAGGCGGGGCTCCAGAGCATGGTCGCTTACGCCTCAACGATCATATCATTCATAGCCTTCCTGTATTACAGCGCATTGCTGTTCATCATTTGGAGGCAGGATATTCGCAGCCGGGTGCGTTTGTATTTCGGCCTGTTCCTGCTTTCCATGATGATCTGGTCCTTCGCCGCCTTCATGATGTTTTCCGGCCTGGATCTGATGGACGCGCTTTTCTGGAACCGCGCGTTGGTCATCGGATCCACTTTTATGCCCATCTCCTTCTTCGGTTTCGTTTCCGCCTTCATCCTGAAGGACAGGCGCATCTGGCTGTATCTGGGATTTGTGCTCTACTTGCTGATCCAGATTACCAACGTCCTCGGACTGCTGATAACCAAAGCGGAGGTGGTCAACGGCTGGCTTTTGAATCAATATGGTCCGGCTCTGGCCCTTTCCGGCTTCAGCTGGATGTTTTTCATCGTCTTTTCTACCTTTGACCTGGTGGTGGAATATCGTAAAGCCCGCGACTTTCAGTACCGCAACCGGCTGCGCTACCTGCTGCTCGTCGGCCTGGTCATCTTCCTTGGCACGCTGACCAACCTCCACCCGGTGCTCATGAAATTTCCCTCCGACGTGGCGCTCAACATCGTTTCCGCGATGTTGATCACCTTCGCTATCCTGCGCCATCAACTTCTGGACATCACCGTGGTGGTGCGCAGAAGTCTTTTCTACTCCATCCTCACCGCGCTGATCGGCGCCAGCTATTACCTGGTTATCCTCGCCTCCATTCGGCTGTTTCCGAATCTGACCTCACCGGGTCTGTTCGTGCTGGCCCTGGTGGTCGCCTTCATCACCGCCCTGGCTGCCCAACCGCTGCAAGAACGGGCTCAGGGTTTGATCGACCGGCTATTCTTCCGCGAGAAATACGACGCCACTCTGATGCTTCAGCGCGTCAGCCGCACCGCGGCATCCGTCCTGGAGGTCGATAAGCTGGCTCACATGATCCTCGCGGAGGTGACCAATACCCTGCACATGCGCCGGGCGGTGATCTTCCTCAAACGCGAAGAGACCCAGCAATTCCTGACTGTGGCTGCCCAGGGCTTTGAATCCAGCCTAAATCTTCGCCTGGATGGCGGCCATCCGATCGTGCAGGCCCTCGAAGACATGGACCGCCCATTGGATCGCGCCGACCTGGCGGTGCTGCCTCAGTTGCGCGGCCTGTGGGAGAAGGAACGCGAAGCGTTAGAGCTCATCGGCGCTGAGCTGTTCATCCCTCTCAAGGTCAAGGGCCAGCTCGTCGGCATATTCGCCACCGGTCCAAAACTATCCGGCGAGGATTACTCTCCAGACGACCATCTCACCCTGACCACCCTCGCCAATCAGACCGTAGTGGCCTTCGAAAACGCCCGCCTGTACAGCGCCGAACAGTCCCGCCGCGAGGAATTGGACGCGCTCTATCGTCTGAACCGCCAGCTCGTTGCCACAGACGAGGTCGCTGTTGTACTGGAAGCCACCGTGCGGCAGGCGGTGGAAAGCGTGCACGTGACTTTCGCGCGGGCGTTGGTGTTGAAAGAGGACGGCAGCCTGGTTTGCCAGGCTGCCTATCCGATCACCGAGCTGGGCAAGACGCTGGCGGTCGGCCGGGTTGAACCCGATGCGGCCATGCCGCACTACCGCAAGGCGCTGGCCAACGGCGCGCCGCTGCTGCTCCATGCAACCCAGCCAGACCTGGACGATGCTGCGATTACTGCCATCTTCCTCGAGATCGCCGCCAGCGTTTGCCTCGCGCCGTTGACCTTCGGCGATCGCGCCATTGGAATCCTGCTTCTGGGCGAGCGGCGCAGCGCCAGTCGCGAGCCTTTCGACGCCGATAAGATGCGCCTGATCGCCGCCATCGCCGATCAGGCAGCCAGCGCCCTCCAACGCTCCTACCTCCATGAGCAAATGGAAAACAATTTCGTCGAAACCGTTCTGGCGCTGGCAAACGCCATGGACGCGCGGGATACCTATACCGGTAATCACAGCCAGCGTCTGGCAATCCTCGCCGAAATCGTTGGACGCAAGCTGAATTTCAGCGAAGAGGAGATCCAGGCCTTGCATTGGGCCGCCTTGCTGCACGACATCGGCAAGATCGGCGTTCCGGATGAAATCTTGCGCAAGCCTGGCCCGCTAACCAGCGAAGAATGGACCATCATGAAACGCCATCCGGATATCGGCGCGCGCATCGTCGCCCCGGTGAAGAAGCTGAAAGATGTGGCCCCCATCATCCGCGCCCACCAGGAGCGCTATGACGGCACCGGCTACCCCGACGGGTTGAAAGGCGAGGAAATCCCGATCGCCGCCCGCCTGCTGGCGGTCGTGGACGCTTACGGCGCCATGACCGACGAACGCGTCTACCGCCGGTCCCTCAGCCATGAGGAGGCCGTGCGGGAGCTGCTGCGCAACCGAGGCACCCAGTTCGACCCCCTTATGGTCGATGTTTTCCTGAAAGTCCTCGAAGAAGAAGGTTTAAATGCGGACGTTCTCGCCCGCATGGGCACCCGACCGCTCCAGCTCCCCCAATCAGGGCTCACGCACAAGAAAAGACAATAAACACCCGGGGTGGGCCTTTCACGTGGGCAGGAAGCCCCGCCCGTTATAACGTTTTCTGGCAACGATCCTTTACCCACTCTGGTCGTCGAGACCTGGCCAGATCAGATTTCCTTCCATATCGAAGGCGAGCGGCCTCGGCGGCCCAAGTATTTCGAGCAGCGGGTTCACCGCCGCCTCTTCCATCAGCGCCGGGGAAGCCCACAGCACATCCAGCGTCAGCGTGTCGCGGATCATCACCATCCTGACCTGATCGGGCTGCGCACCGAAGAGCCCTGCTTCGATCACCTCCCGGTCATTGGCCAGCGTGAGGGGTATCTTGGCCCCACTCAGATTATGCGCCGCCAGGCAATTCGTGTATGTGGCTTTGAAGTCGATCTTATCCCGCAGCCGGCGCGAGATCAGGTCGGCATGGCCGACGCCGATGGCGTTGCCATGGCTATTTTCGCTCAGATCCAGGGCTGCCAGCACCGATATGCGCGGTTCAACCGGTCCGCCATTGCGCCGCCACATCCCAACCACGTTCAGGTCCATGCCTGTTCCGCTGATGTCTTTGCCGATCCTCTGCACCACCAGCAGGTCGATCGGCTCGAAGGGGATGCGCGGGCTGAGTCGGCGGGCCAGGTCAAGCAGCGCCGGTTCCTCCGCTTCCAACTGCTCGGCGGGTAGCACGGCGATCTTCGCCGGCTCATGCTTCCCGTTCTCGACGATGCCCACCCCGCCGATTACCGGCAGCTTCTCCAGGATCACTCGTGCGGCCGCCGGGATCGCCTCAGCCAGCCCCCACGTGTGGATCACCTCCGCGCCGCGCTGCTTGCCGAAGCCCACGCTGAGCATCTTGAGTAACCCACTCTCGTATTTTCCGCGGAAGGAGGTGTGCGGCTTGATCCGGTTGACTACCAGGATGGCATCCATTTCGGCCGCATGGCGGTCGAAGTACACCGGCATCCCCACCGCCGTGCGTCCCAGTTCGACCACCTCCATCGAACTGAGGATCGGCGCTCCCAGGCGCTCCTCGCTGAGGCCGTAATCCTCGATCACCCGCCGCTGCCCTTCGGGCGTACCGCCGCCGTGGCTGCCCATGGCCGGCACCAGGTACGGCTGCGCACCCAGCGCGCGCAGCTCCGCGACCACCGCGGCAACCACCTCGCGGTAAGCGCTGATTCCGCGGCTGCTGACCCCCACCGCCACCCGCATTCCCGCGCGAACCCGCTCCTGCAGCGGCAGATTCCGCAGCCCGGCGCGCACCGCCGCGTCCACGTCCTCCACCCGCTCCTCAGACACCTTCTGACGCACCGGCGCCAGCGGCGGGATCAACGCGGAGATCGGCCCGCCAGACCCGGTCTTTCCGCGTGACTTCCTGGTCGATGCGCGTTTTGAACTGGTCATTTCAGGTTTCCCCATCCAACGGCTGAATTCCGCCAGAGGCGGCGATGATTGCCAAAGCCTCACGGGGCAACTTTCACCTACTCCCGCCCGCCTATTTTACCCCCGCTCCTTTACCCATTCCTGCGCGCAGCGCCTGGTTTTTCGCGACCCTCCAGTCCACCCGAATTAACGCCCGCTGGCGATGCCAGCCTGATAGTCCATTAATTCTTTTGCGCCTTTTCCGCTCCAGCACCATGAGGGCATCGCGAAAGGCGGAAATTTTTCCTTTCACTTGAAACTCGCTCCAAATCCCGCTATAGTAACAATGGAGCGACCATAGTGCAATCCATCAGGAGGCTGCCCATGTTCAAGAATATCCTCCTCACCTATGACGGCTCGGAGCACGCCCGCAAGGCCGCCGCACTGGCCGGGGAGCTCGCCCGCCAGAACCCCGGCTGCACCCTGTGGGTGGTCACCGTGGTGGACCCGGTGCCCACCGAGTTGCAGGAGCCTTACCTCAGCCAGCTCATTGCCGAGCGCAGCGTCGCTGGCCAGAAGCGCATCGACGAAGCCCTCGAGCTGGTCGGACAGGTGCCGCAGGCCAATCGTGAGCTGCTCTTCGGCTCCCCGGCAGAAAGCATCGTCAGCGTGGCCGAAACGCGCGGCTGCGATCTGATCGTGATGGGAACGCGCGGCCTGGGTCCATGGCGCGGCCTCCTGCTTGGCAGCCAGACCCAGAAAGTCATCAGCATGGCCCCCTGCCCGGTGCTGGCGGTTAAATAATCGTCTGCGCATTTGCTCCTCAGCGCTTCGTGGGCAGCGGCGATAAACGGATTGTTTCTCCCGCCAGGCGGTGCGCCCAGCGGATCGGCTCCGCCAGCCGGTGCCGCGGGCTGCACGCGAGCGTATACTCGATCGCTGCCTGCAGGCTGACTCGATTTCCCACCGACACGAACACAGGTCGCACCCCGGCCTGCACGCGCAGTACCGCGCCGATCACTTCGCCACCGTCCATCAGTCGCGACCAATCCCCTCGCGCCGGACCCGGCTGCTCATATTCCCCGATGAGGCGCGATTTGGCCACGCCGATGGTGGGGATGCCGCTCGCTACCCCCAGATAACATGCCAATCCGAAGCGTCGTGGGTGCGCCAGCCCGTGCCCATCCACCAGCAGCAAGTCAGGGCGCCCGCGCAGGCGCTCCAACGCTGACAGCATAAACGCTCCCTCGCGCAGCACCAGCAGCCCGGGGATGTAAGGATGAGGCGGAGCGGCCGCCTCCATCCCGCCGCCGACCGTGGCCGCCTCGATTAATTTCAGCTCCGGAAAGGAGAGCATCACCGCAGCGGCCGCCGCCCGATGGGCCCCCCGCGCGTAGCCCACGTCGAGACCCGCCACCCGCCGCACCGGCCCCAGCCGGCCCTCAGCCGCCACCAGCGCGCGCATACGCTCCTGCAGCGCTACTGCTTCTGCCGGGGTCAGATCTGACCAGTCAGCTTCCGGTCTATGTGGCATTGGCGATGATTCTCCCGGGTCCAACCCCTGATACGGTCTGGAAGCCTCATAGCAGACATTGGTCTCCTTGCAATTCCCATTTTATGTCTTTAGCGCCCCGCGTGGGCTGGTTTCCCCGTTCCCTTTCCAAACAAAATGCCATTCAATCCTGTGCTGATATCCCTGCCCCAACTACGAGGTAATGATGCGCTTAGGCAGCATTGTATCCCCCTTGGTTCCAAAAACTTCGACGGCTTTGCTTCTTGGCGTGGTATGCCTTCTGCTGCTATACTGGTAGCATCTCTCCCCTGGAGGCTTTCCCATGACTTACCTCCTCGGCATCGACGTCTCCACCACCGCCACCAAAGCCCTGCTGATCGACGAACGCGGCCGGGTTGTGGCCGTCTCAGCGGCCGAATACCCCTTCGAGACCCCTCGCCCGCTGTGGTCCGAGCAGGACCCTGCCCTGTGGTGGGAGGGGGCCGTCGAGTCCATCCGCGCGGTGCTGTCCCAATCCGCCATCCGACCCGCAGAAATCGCTGCCATCGGCCTCACCGGGCAGATGCACGGCCTGGTGCTGCTGGACGCCGCCGGCCGGGTGCTGCGCCCCGCCATCCTGTGGAACGACCAGCGCAACGGCGCCGAGTGCGACGAGATCCGCCGCCGGCTGGGCCGCCAGCGCCTGATCCAGATCACCGGCAACGACGCCCTGACCGGCTTCACCGCCCCCAAGGTGTTGTGGGTCCAGCGCCATGAACCGGAAGTCTATTCCCGCGCGCAGCACCTGCTCCTGCCCAAGGATTACGTGCGCTACCGCTTGAGCGGCGATTTCGCGATGGACGTAGCCGACGGCGCCGGGACCATTTTGATGGACGTCCGCCGGCGCATCTGGTCGGACGAAGTGGTCGACGCACTCGAAATCCCGCGTTCCTGGCTGCCCCCGCTCTTCGAAGGGCCGCAGGTTACCGGCAGGATCACCGCCGAGGCGGCCGCAGCCACCGGCCTGAGGCCGGGAACGCCCGTGGTGGCCGGCGGAGGGGACCAATCCGCACAGGCGGTCGGCGTCGGCGCGGTCGAGGAGGGCATCGTCGCCCTCACCCTGGGCACCTCAGGGGTGGTCTTCGCCAGCACGGATCGACCGTTGATCGAGCCGGAAGCGCGCCTGCACGCCTTCTGCCACGCCGTGCCCGCTCGCTGGCACCTGATGGGGGTGATGCTCTCCGCGGGCGGCAGCCTGCGCTGGTACCGCGATACCTTCGCCCCAGGCGCCGCTTATGACGACCTGCTCGCTCCCGCCGCCGCAATTCCCCCCGGCAGCGAGGGCCTGTTTTTTCTCCCTTACCTGACCGGCGAGCGAACCCCTTATCCTGATCCGCTGGCGCGTGGCGCCTTCGTCGGCCTGACTGTGCGCCACGGCATCGGCCACCTGATCCGGGCGGTGCTGGAGGGCGTGGCCTACGGTTTGAAGGACAGCTTTACCCTGATGGCCAGCGCCGGACTGCCGCCGGTGCGCCAGGTGCGCATCTCGGGCGGCGGCGCGCGTAGTCCGCTATGGCGCCAAATCCTGGCCGATGTGCTTGCCACCGAGCTGGCCACGGTCAACACCACGGAGGGAGCCGCGTACGGCGCCGCCCTGCTGGCGGGCGTGGGCGCGGATGTATGGCCGGATGTGGATGCCGCCTGCGCTGCAACCATTCAGATCACCGGCGAAACGGCTCCAGATTCGGCTGCGGTTTCGGTCTATGCGAGGGGCTATGAGGCCTACCGCCAGCTTTACCCCTCTCTTAAAGAGATTTTTCATATGCCGGTCTAACGTAAATTGAACGAAACCAAACACGATGCTCAGTTGCTCAAGCGAGCATCAATGAGACGCGGATTTTCCCTCGCAGGGCGAGCAAACCACAAGGATACTGGCATCGAGTAACGCCGGGCAGGAGGGCGCGGGGAATACCATGCGCAAACAATCCTCCACGGCACAATAACATCGTCGTTTGGGGGATTAATGGGCTGGCAGGGGCAGCAGGAATGGAAACTGTTCGCTTCGAAAATAAAAAAACCGGCGAGAAATCCTCGCCTTGCCTGCTCAATCGTCGCTGATTACTGTGACGACTGCTTCTTCAACCGGTTCAAGAATATGTTTGGACACATAGCCGACTTGACCCACAAGATGTTGAACATCCACTGAGCGAATTTGCACAGCATCGAACGCTCCAACTTTACCCAATTCATTGTTGCGATCAGGCTCGATCCTGACCATCCATTCTGCCGAGGTAGAGCGATCTTGCCAACCAATCCTTGGCATGATCACCTTCTGGGGCAATTTCCCAATGGCATCGTTGCTAATGATCAAAGCCGGGCTATTTTTATAATTTCTGATCCAACTGCGGGATCGGGATTAACCAGCCTGGTTTCCCCCTACACATTAAAATCTTCTCCGTTCAAGGCATTGAACGCTGTCAATTATTTGTCGAAAGTATGGTCCTCGAGCAACCATTCGGCCGCTCGTTCCAGCTCACGCCTGTTACGGATACGGATTCCCATATCAATCTTCTCACGCACAATACAAGAAATAGATTTATTTTCTTTCCTGGCCAGTTCGTCCAGCGCCTGGCGTTCATACTCAGCCAACATGATATTCATCCGTTGTATCTTTCCTCTCCGTTGCGGCGCAACGCTCATATCATCACCTCAAACATCTGGATTAATGATGTGTAATGATCAAACAAAATTAAGCATGTGTACTTTCCACAAACGTAGCCTGTGTAATTCAAGCGCCAACTCGATCAGAATTCTCCTAGCCTGGAAAGATAACCCTCTACCGATATTCTCCAATAAATCGTTCTACCGCCGCGCGGTCGGGGATGCCGGCCCTGCCGCCCGGCCGGGTGGCCTTGATGGCTGCCGCCGCGCTCGCCAGGCGAATCGCGCCAGGGATGCCCTCCCCCTGCGCCAGCGCTGCCGCATAGACGCCATGGAATACGTCCCCGCAGCCGGTGGTATCCACCACCTGCACGCGGAACGCGGGCTGATGCACCACCGGACCGCCCCGCAGCGAGTACCAGCAGCCGCGTTCCCCGGCCGTGATCACCGTACACGCCCGCCCGCTGCGCGCCAGCATCGCGGTCTGCTCCTCTGGCTCCATCTGGCCGCACAATCGCGCCGCCAGCGATTGCCCCACGATGAGGTGATCGGCCAGCGCCAGGAACTCGTCCAGCCCGGCAAATTCCGCCACCTCGATGTCGGCCACTACCGGCACACCGGTCTGGTGCGCCAGCCGCGCCGCCCTCAGACCGGCGTTGGGTGCATTATGATCGATGAACAAAACCCGGCAGCTCGCCACCAGATCGGCGGTGATCGCCTCGAGCGGCGGTTCGATGGTTCCCGGCTGGTAGAGGATCGTGCGTGTGTTGCCCTCCCGTTCGACCAAAATGACCGAATGGAATGGCCGGCCTCCTTCGGAGCGCACACAGAGCGAGCAATCCACCCCTTCTCGTTCGAGCTCTCGTTCGGTGAAAACCGACAGCTCATCCTCGCCCAGCAGCCCGCAGTAAGCCGCCTTTGCCCCCAGGCGGGCGGCTGCCACCAGCGCCGTTGCCGTCAGCCCGCCGCCCTGGCGATGAGCTTCCCGCACCGGAACCTTACTATCGGGATGGGGGAAGCGGTCCAGATAGAGCAGGTCGTCGACGGCAGCCGTACCGATGCCCAGCACGTCCCAGTGTTTTACGGTGAATTGGGGATTGATCATCTCAACGATTATAGCCGAGGTCAGAATTCGGGTAAAATGGGCTACTGAGGGAGCTGGATGGATGGTGACCAGCCGGTTAGCGCCGATTTTCCCCCTTCCGAGCGCCTTCGAACCCTTGAACTGCGCTTGATATCAAGGAAACAACTTTGATCACCTCATTTGCGAACTACGTCCTGGCCTCGCCGCGTCGTCTGGCAATGCCCATCGGCGTCTACGCCGGCCTGGAGCTGACCGGCGCCAACCTGCGCGATGCCGTCTCCGACCCGCAGGCGCAGGCTGAGGCCGTCCTGGCTCTACACGCCCGTTTCGCCACCAGCGTCTTGCTCACCGCCATGGACCTCTCCGCCGAGGCAGAGGCTTTCGGCTGCGCGATCCGCATGAGCGAGGATGAGATCCCCACCGTGGTGGGGCGACGCGCCTCCACCCTGGCCGAGATTCGCAGTTTGCCCAGTCCTACCCCAGGCGACCGGCGCACGCGTGTCCATCTGGAAGCCGCCCACGCCCTTGTAACCCATGGAGACGCCCCCGTGCTGGGCGGTATGATCGGCCCATTTTCTCTCGCCGGACGCATTTTCGGGGTGAGCGAGGCGCTCGAAGTGACCATTGCCGATCCGGCGCTGATATTCGAGCTGTTGGAGAAGACGACCAACTTTTTGGCCGCCTACGCAGCCGCCTTCCGCGAAGCGGGCGCTTCAGGGGTAATCATGGCCGAGCCTGCCGCC
This sequence comes from Anaerolineaceae bacterium, assembly GCA_034435955.1. GTDB lineage: Bacteria > Chloroflexota > Anaerolineae > Anaerolineales > Anaerolineaceae > DAOTWA01. Next base: position 19,197 of record DAOTWA010000031.1, read on the forward strand.
GGTCTGCTCTCCCCGCGCGGTCTGGCGACTTTCTCCACTCCATTTGTCCAGCGCATCGTCTCCGCCGCTCAGACGAAGGATTTCGCAGTGGTCTACCATAATTGCGGCGCACGCCTGGCCCACCTGCCGCGCATCCTGGAATCCGGTGCCGAGGTGTACCACTTCGGCGAGCCAATGGATCTGCCCGCCGCGCTTCAACTGGCTGACGGCCAGTATATTCTATGCGGCAACCTGAGCCCTACCGCTGTCTTCCACGACGGCTCTCCCGGCCAGGTTCGTCAGGCGACGATGAGCTTGCTTGCCGCCTGCCAGGCGCATCCTAATTTCGTCATCTCTTCCGGATGCGACCTGCCGCCGCATACGCCTTTGGACAATCTGGCTGCATTTTTCGACGCGGTAGCAGCCTTTAATCCACTGTGAGGGGCTGGCCATGGCTTGTAGGCCTGAAGATCGCAGCGGCAAAAGTGAAAATCACCACTTGCCCTCTCCAAAATCTTGACGTGATGATAGAATCCCACCTGGATGCATGCATGGTCCGAGGGATGGCGGAGTCCGGCGGATGGTCTCCAAAATTCACCCGGCAGACTTTATTAGCGGTTGATGATTTATTGAGGAGCGTGCCAAACGCACAGGAGGGATCGGATGAAGACCATCTTGCTCATGCGCCATGGTAAGGGCGACTGGAAAGACAAGGATACCAAAGACCGCAAACGACCACTCACCAAGCGCGGACGACGCAACGCCGCCCAAATGGGCGAGTTCATCAAGGAACGCGAGCTGATCCCTCAGATCATCCTCACTTCACCTGCCGTACGGGCCGAAGAAACCGCCAAGATTTTCGCCGAAAGCTGCGGCTTTCAGGGTGAGATACGCCCGGTTAAGGATTTCTATATGGCTGAGGCGGACGAATACCTGAAGGAGCTGCGCCGCCTCCCCGATGACGTCGAGAGGGTCATGGTGGTGGGGCACAATCCCGGATTGGAGAGCCTGATCCCTTTGCTTACCGACCAGATCGAGTCCCTCCCCACCTCCGCTATCGCTTACATCGTCCTGACGATCAATTCCTGGAAGGATCTCAATAAAAAAACAGAGGCTGAGCTGGTCGCTCTATGGCGGCCTAAAGAGATCGAATAAGCCGCCCGCGCTGATCGGCGCCAACAGGCCGACTGCCCGTTGACAAAACAAGCGATTGCAGCACTGGCGCCGCGCAGCCCCGACCGATCAGATAACCGGTCAATTTGCCGGTAATGAGACAATCCCCGATGCCCCCACCGGCACTCCTGCCGCTTGGTAGTATGCTCCTCCCAGACAGGCGCGGCAAAGCACCCGACCATTGACGCCAACTTCCCGCCCATTAATGATCTCCTCGCCGCAAACTGAACAAATGGTGCGCATGCCTGGCCGGCCGACGATCTGCTCAACCGGCGTGGATAGGCGCACCTCCTGAACGTCCAGCAGCTCCTCCTCGGGCATGAGCTGGTAGCCGCGCAGTTGTGCGAAGTAGTGGCGCTTTTCGTCGGGCGCATAATCGCTGGCCCGGGTGCGCACATCCAGACGCGGCGCCACGCGCATCGCCTTACCGGTGAGGACGTCCACGAATGTCGCGGCGATCTTGCCGTAGTCTTCGACGCGCAACGTGCGGTGGCCACACGCGGCGCCGGTGGCGGCCTCAAGGCCATCCACGAAGCAACCGTCCGTCTCTGCGATGACCAGCAGGCGTTTGTCACGGCGGTGCGTCTCCAATCCTAAGCGCGCCGCGCCGGCGACGCCGATGCGCACTCCCAATACCTGACGCGGGCACAGATGGGCGTGGCGAGCGGTACAAAATGCCAGCATCTCTTCCAGATTTTCCATAATACTACCTCATCAATACTACCTCATCCAGTACGGCGGCCCGCTCGTTTCAACCAAGCGGACAGGGCTAAAGAAACCAGGAAGAAAGCGCAGAAGACCACGAAACCGTCCCCATAACCGGGCTGGCCCATCCAGGTCACCATCGCGCCGAGCAAGGGCGGAAAGACGAAGCCGCCCAGGGCGCCGAGCCCGCCAACCCAGCCCGAGGCGCCGCCAATCGCGTTCGGCACGTATTGCGGCACCAGCTTGAACACCGCCGCATTGGAAACCCCCATCCCAACCGCCATGATGATTTCACCTGCGATGGAGAGACCGGGGCTGTGTGAGGCAGAAATGGCCACCGCTCCAATCAAGGCCGTGCCTAATGCCAGCAGCACTGTATTCTCCCCACCCAGCCGATCGGAGAGCGAACCGCCGGCCACCCGGCTCAACGACGCCAGAATCGAGAACAATCCCGCCAGGCTGCCCGCCAAAACGACATCGGCGGCGAAAAAGTTCTTCCAATAGGTGGGCAGCCACGAAGTCAGGCCCATGAACCCCCCAAAGGTGGTGAAGTAAATGGCCACAAGGCACCAGGTCTTCCAGATGCGCGCCGATCGCTGCAGGCTTTCCATCACGTTTCCGGCAGGGAACGCCTCCTGGCCATGCGCCTGGGCCACTTCCCTGGCTTCGTCAGGCGCATAGCCCTGCGCGCGCAGTTGGAAATACCAGGAATTGCGGCCCAGCAGGAAATACAATAACGTGCCGGCAATCAGGAAGACCGACCAGGCCAGGTATGAGCCGCTCAATCCCAGCGTGCCCAGGGCAAGCGGCAGAAGGAACGAAAAGATGCCCGGCGCCAGGTTGCCCACTCCGGCGTAAACGCCCAAAGCGCTGCCTTGCCGCGCCCTGGGAAACCAGTATGATACCTGGCTGATGCCCACCGAAAAGGTGGCGATGCCCGCCCCACACAGCAGGCCCAGCACGAGCAACAGCGGGTACATCGCAGTCGACAGCCGCGTCGGGTAAGCCAGCCAGACCACCATTGTCAGGGTAAGCATGCCCACGCAGGCCAGGCCGAGCAGCACCAGGAAAGGTTTGCGCCCGCCGGTGATGTCTACCCAGGCGGAGAAGGGGATGCGCAGCAGCGAACCCGAGAGGGACGGCATGGCCACCAGAAAGCCGATCATTACCGGGCTCAGCTTCATGACTTCGTTGAACTTACTGGCGGTGGGACCGAACAAGGCCACGGCGGCGAAGCCGATGAAGAAGCCCAATGTCGCGCCAATCAGGCCCTGCCCCGGCGTACCGGTCAGCCGGTAGATGCGCTGCTCTTTGGGCGGCCTTTTAATCTCAACGTCCGTTGCGCCGCCATCTGCCTGCCCGGCCTTGGCGAAGCCGGCTGGCGCAATCCCGCCGGAAGCGGGCGACGTTTCATGCGCAGCGTCGGATTTGGCTTGCATGCTCATTCGGAGCGCGCCTCCTGCGCGCGGGCTTTGCGGTTCCAGATCAGGATCTGCCACGGCCTCACCAGATACGCAATCGGGTAGGTGGCGATATGAATCAGCCGGGAGAACGGGAATACAGCCAATAGAATGAAGAAATTGAGCACATGCAGCTTGATGATCCACGGCAGCGGCGCAACCAGCTCGGGGCGCGGCTGCAGGATCAGCAGGGACAGCAGGTAAGGCGTGAAAACCCCTGTAAACCAGTAAGAACCAAAACGATAGAGCGTGGCGATCAGCACGCCGCTAATCACGGAGACCAGTAACAACGCCAGCACCAGCAGATCCATGGGCGTCGTGACCGCCAGGATGCGCCGGGTGGTCAGCCTCCGCCAGACCAATATCCCTAACCCGACCAGCGCCCACAGCCCCAAGGCCAGTCCGGTGCCCTCTAGCAGATACAGGCGGATCGGGAGCGAATTCCACAGCAACAACCCCTGCGGCAGCAGCAGCGCAGTCAGATGGCCGAGTAATACGATGATCACGCCGTAGTGGAAAGAAATTGAGCCCCAGTACAGCTTCTTATTTTCCAGCAGTTGCGACGAGAGCGCCGAGATGCTGAACGGCCGATATACGCTGCGGTAGATGCTGACAACCAGGAAGAGAAGAATGGAAACATATGGGAAATACACGAATTCGACGTTATTCCAGATGATCATGTCGCTTTTCCTCCAGAATGATTACCGCGCCAGCGGGCGTTCGCTCCAGGCAGCCAGTAGCGCGTCGAGAAGGTCCCCGTAGGGGTTGTCGGCATCCGCACGCCGCAGCGCAGCTTTCATGCGCTGCACGGCAGGCGCCAGCACCTCGACCAGCTCGCCGGTGGGCTGCTCCACCGTATCCAGGTAGCGCAGAATTGGGATGAGATGATCGGGCAGCTCGCCATCACCCTGCACTCCCGCTTCGCTCTCCGCGCGGTTCATCGCAGACATAAAAGCGCCGCGCTGGTAGCTCTCGCCCCAGGTTTGGAAACCGACGTATGGCGCCACCAGCGGGTTAAGGTCCAGGGTGCGGGTGTGAAGCTCCTCCCATTCCGCCAGCGAGAGGCCGCGAATCTTATGCAGGAAAGCCGCAAACGCCTCGCGGGCCGCTTTACAGTCCAACGAGCGGGCGGCGGTCTCGAGCTGCTCGAGGCGCCCTGGCGCAGGGTAGCGCAACGCTTCAGCCAGAACCGCGTAATCGCCCATCATTCACCTCGCTTGGGCGGCTGAATATATCCCAGGCCAGCCTCGCCTTTATGAGCCAGGGGGTCCATCAACGCTTCCACAGCCATCTCGCGGTGGTAAGGAGGGATCACAAAGCGCTCCGCCTGGGTGGGTTGCGTGGTGAGTTTGTAGATGTCCTCAGCCAATTCGGGCGTCATCCCCGCCTGCTTGAGCAGTTCCGCCGTGGCGTCGTCCAGGCTACCATCCACCGATTTGCGGCGCATATACACCCGGACGGCAATCAGCTTGGTCAAAACCTCGCGGATGATGCGCTCGTTGCCAGCGGTGAACAGGTTGGCCAGGTAACGGATCGGCAGGCGGGCCGCGTCCAGGCGTTGGAAAAGCTCGAAATCGCGCTGATCTGACGACAGGTCCAGCTTATACAGCTCCCCTTCGATCACGCTGATCACTGGTGAGAGCGGCGGGATGTAAAACATCATCGCCATGGTGCGGAACTCCGGGTGCAGCGGCAGCGCCAGCTTCCACAGCTTGACGAACTTGTAGGCTGGCGAGTCTTGCGCGGCCTTGATCCAACCCTCGTCAATGCCATTGGCTTTGGCCGCCGCGATCACTGCGGGGTCAAATGGATCCAGGATAGCCTCGCGCTGGCTTTCGACCAGTTGATCGTCCGGCACCATGGCTGCGCCGGGGATCCGATCGGCGTCGTAGAGCAGCACGCCCATGTAGCGGATGCGCCCGACGCAGGAATGAGCGCAGGCCGGCGCCTGGCCGGTCTCCAGACGCGGGAAGCACAGGATGCATTTCTCTGATTTGCCCGTCGACCAGTTGTAGTACACCTTTTTATATGGGCAGGCCGCCACACACATGCGCCATGCGCGGCACTTATTCTCGTTGACCAGCACCACGCCGTCTTCGGCGCGCTTGTAGATAGCGCCCGATGGGCAAGCGGCTACGCAGGCAGGGTTCAGGCAGTGGTTGCAGATGCGCGGCAGGTAGTTGAACACCAATCGCTCCAGCTCGCCGAGTTGGCGGCGAACTTCGGCGCTCAACCCTTCCAGATTGGGATCGTTGCGCGCATAGACAGGCGAGCCGCCCAGGTCGTCGTCCCAGTTCGGACCGGTTTGAACTTCCATCGGCTCTCCCGTCACCATGGAGATCGGCACGGCGGTGGGTTGCTCGTCGCTGGCGGGGGCATTGAACAGGTCCTGGTAGCGGAAGGTGAACGGCTCGTAATAATCGTCCAGGCTGGGCAACGAGGGATTGTAGAACAACTTGAGCAGGCCGGTCACGCGGGAGTGCAACCGCAGACGCAGTTTGCCGTCCTTGAATTCCCAGCCTCCGCGAAAGCGTTTCTGATCCTCCCAGCGTACCGGATAGCCCGTGCCGGGCCGGGTCTCCACATTGTTCCACCACATATATTCGGCGCCTTTTCGGTCGGTCCACAAATTCTTGCAGGCAATCGAGCAGGTGTGGCAGCCGATGCACTTATCCAGGTGAAAGAGCATGCTCATGTGGGCGCGTACGTTCATTGGCTTCTCCTTATCTTGCTTCATGATCAAACCGACCATCAATAATTGGGCTTCTCCACCTTGCGCACGAAGACGAATGTGTCGCGGTTGACGCCGGTCGGACCCCAGTAATTGAAGGCATAGGTAAATTGGGCGTATCCGCCGGACATCAGCACCGGCTTGAGGCGCGCTCGGGTGAGCGAGTTGTTCATCCCTGCTCGCGTCCCACGCAGCGGCGATATTGGAATCCCGACCGTCCGCTCGGTGGCGTGATAGACGAACACTGTCCCGCTAGGGATGCGCGCGGATACGATGGCGCGCTGTACGAACACCCCGTTGTCGTTGTATACCTCCACCCAATCGTTGTCATGGATGCCCAGCTCGGCCGCGTCCTTATCGTTGAGCCACACCGGATAACCGCCCCGCGAGAGGGTCATCATGCGGTTATTCTCCGAGTACGTGGAGTGGATCGACCATTTTCCGTGCGGGGTGATGAAATTGAGCATCTTTCCCTGCGCCAGCGCCAGGCTGCGCTGGGTCTCGTCCAGCATGGTGTGGTCCGGGCGCGGTTTGTAGGTAGGCAGCGCCTCGCCCCATTGCAGATAGCCCTCGTGATCCAGGTAAAAATGCTGACGCCCGGTCAACGTGCGCCAGGGCACCAGGCGCTCGACGTTCAGCGTGAAGGGAGAATACGCCCGCCCGCGGTTGACGATCCCCGACCAGGTCGGTGCGGTGAGCACCCGGCGCGGCTGGGCCACGATCTGCGAGAAGCTGTAGCGCAGGTCGCGCTGACCTTCCCCCAGATCAGCCAGCTTGAGACCCGTCTTGTGCTCCTCCAGCTCGAAAGCGCGCGCGGCCACTTCTCCGTTAGAGACCGGGTCCAGCGCCAGAATTGCCTCGGCCACCTCACGCGCCTCCGCCAGCGATGGATAAATCTTGCCTTTATAGGCGCGAGGTTGTCTGGCCGCCAGCGCCTGATATTCCTCTTTGACCGGGATGGCCAAGCCGTGGGCGAAGACGCCATGCTGCTCCACCCCTGGTCCCAGGCTGACCATGCGTTCGTAAAGCTCGGCGTAGTTGCGTTCGACCACGCGGAACTTGGGCATCGTCTTGCCGGGGATGGCTTCCACCTCGCCCGCGGCCCAATCGCGCGCTTCCGGCTGGGCCAGCTCGTCGGGCGTGTCGTGCTGCAGGGGCAGCATAACCACGTCCTTTATCGGCTCCGGCAGGTGCGTACGGGCCAGCTCGGACACCTTACGGGCAATAGCCTTGTAAATGTCCCAATCGCTGCGCGATTCCCAGGCCGGCGGCACGGCTGCTTGCATCGGGTTGATAAATGAGTGCAGGTCGGTGGTGTTCAAATCGTCCTTCTCATACCAAGTCGCGGCTGGCAGGACGATATCCGAGTACAGGGCCGAGGTATCCATGCGGAAGTTGAGATCCACCACCAGATCGAGCTTGCCGGTGGGCGCTTGGGGATGGTAAGCTACCTCTTTGGCGAACCCCTCGGCCAGCTCGGGCGCGATGACGTTGGTATGCGTGCCCAGATAATGCTTGAGGAAATATTCGTGCCCCTTCGCGCTCGTCCCGATGGCATTCCCTCGCCAGATCAGCCAGACGCGCGGCCAGTTCTCCGGGGCATCCGGATCGTTGACCGAGAAGTCCAGCTTCTTCTCGCGGAGCTGGCTGACCACGTACTGGATGATCTCGGTGTCGGATTTGGCCCCCTGAGCCAGCGCCTCGCGTACGACCTCCAGCGAGCTGCGGTTAAACTGTGGGTAGAACGGCAGCCAGCCGCGCCGCACCGCGCGGATCTCGTAGTCGATCGTATGTTCCTTCCCGTTGGCGCCATAGGGCGCCGGCAGGCGATCGTACACGCTGAAGCCACGCTCATAGCGCCATTGATCCGAGTGAACGTAGTGGAAGGAAGGCGTGTTCTGCTGCCGTGAGGCCACGCCCCAATCGGAGGCAAAGGCGATGGCGCTCCAGGATGCCTGATTGGCCAGCTTTTCCTGTCCGACATAATGCGCCAGCCCGCCGCCATTTACCCCCACGCTGCCGGTCAGCATCAGGGCTGAAATGGCGGCGCGGTAGATCAGATTGTTGTGATACCAGTGGTTGGCGCCCGCCCCGATGATCACCAGATTCTTCCCGCGGGTCTTTTCCCCGTTCGCTCCCCACTCGCGCGCGAAGCGCAAGAGCGTATCGCGGTGGATACCGGTGAATTTCTCCTGCCAGGCGGGCGTGTAAGGCACATCATCGTCGTAACCCACGGCGATCTCGCCTGGCAGCCCGCGCGGGACGCCGAACTGGGCCATCGCCAGGTCGAAGACCGTTGCGACCGGGACACGCCCTTCCTCGGTCTCGACATAGCGCACTGGCACCGGGCGCCACAGGGTCTGCCCGCCGGCAAAATCGTCGCATGCCGCCATGCGGACGTCGTCATATGCTGAGGCAAAACTCAGCTCGGGGTCCAGCTCTTCGTCGTTGACGCCGTCGCGCATCTCCAGGTTCCACTTGCCGGGCTCTTTCTGCGCCCAACGGAAGCCGATTGTCCCCTTGGGCATACGCGCCGAGCCCGATTTCTGGTCCCAGACCAGAAGCTTCCAATCTCCGTTCTCGACATCCCTATAGCGAGCCAGACGGTTCGCCCGCAGATACTTGCCCGGCCTCTCACCCTCCACCCTGACCAGGAAGGGCATGTCGGTGTAGCGCTTCAGGTAATCCTGAAAGTATGGCACCTGCCGGTCGACGTAAAACTCCTTCAACAGGACGTGGTTCACCGCCATCCAGAACGCGCCGTCCTGGCCGGCGTGCACGGGAATCCAGTAATCCGCGTACTTGGCCACCTGAGAGAAATCGGGGGAAAAGACGGTCAGCTTTGCCCCGGCATGGCGCACCTCCGACACGAAGTGCACGTCCGGCGTGCGCGTCATGTTCAGATTAGATCCCATCACCGCGATGAAACGGGCGTTGTACCAGTCGGCCGACTCGTGCACGTCGGTCTGCTCACCCCATACCTCGGGGCTGGCGGGGGGAAGATCCGAATACCAATCATAAAAACTCAGCACGATCCCACCCAGCAGGCTGAGGAAGCGACTCCCTGAGGCGTAGCTGATTTGCGACATGGCAGGGATGGGTGAAAAGCCCGCCACCCGGTCCGGACCGTATTTCTTGATCGTATAAACGACCGAGGCGGCGATAATTTCCTCGGCCTCATCCCAGGTGATGCGCCGAAAGCCGCCTTTTCCGCGCGCGAATTGATAGCTCTTACGCAGCAGCGCATCCGAAACGATGGATTCCCAGGCAGCCACTGGGTCGGCATTATGGGCTCTGGCCTCACGCCACAAATCGATCAGACGGCCGCGCGCGTAGGGGTATTTCACCCGTATCGGACTGTACAGATACCAGGAGAAGCTGATCCCGCGCTGGCAGCCGCGCGGCTCGTAGGGCGGCAGGCCTTCCTCCAGTTGCGGGTAATCGGTGGCCTGCAGCTCCCAGGTGACAATGCCATCCTTGACGAACACTTCCCACGAACAGCTTCCGGTGCAGTTGACCCCGTGTGTGGTGCGCACCCGCTTGTCATGCTGGAAGCGGTTCCGATAGAACTCCTCCCATTTCCGGGTGGCTGGCGAATAGATTTCATTGATCCATTTCTTCATGCGCTCCTCCGTAGCTCCTCGATGGCGGTCTGCCGCTGGTTGCGCCAGAAGGCCAACAACACACCAAATAAGATCAGCATACCCGCCGCGCCGATACCCAGAAAGACGAGGGTGTTCTGGCTGGCCGGCGCGGCCGTCATCTGGTTGGCCTGCACAAGAAACGCCACGATATCCGCCTGTTCAGCCGGGGTTAGCGGCTTATTGATAAAAACATTCACCATGGTGGGAAACTGAATGTTGGCCAGCGCTGCGGACACCCCCGGCTCGCCCAGGCGGGTGACCACATTGGTCAGGTCCGGTCCCAGCGTGCCGCCGCCGATAGCGCTCACCCCGTTTACCGTGTGGCATGACATGCAGGGCGTGCCGCCGTTTTGCATGCGCAGGCTGCCTTCGAATAACATCCGGCCAACGGCCGGATTACCCGCTCCTGCTGGAATAGCGGTAGGCGCTGGCCCGGCCGCTGCAGCCGGGTTCGCCAGGTAAGCGATCACCGCATCGATTTGCTCGGGCGTCAGCCCCAGGGTAGGCATGACGAGGGTGTACTGGCTGGCAAGCTGTTTGGCGGCGGGGTCGCTGGCAATCATCTTGGCCGGATCGCTGATGAACTGTTTCAGCCAGGCGGCATCGCGCTGTTGGGTGATGCCCTGCAGGTCAGGACCGATCAGTCTGCCTTTGCCGATCGTGTGGCAACTTGAGCAGGTCTGCTGAAAAATCTGCTTGCCCTGGTCGACGGCCTGAGGCGGGGGCGCCGCGTCCGCCAGGAGCACAATCACGAATGCCAGCCAGGCGGCCAGCGCAGCGCCTCCGATCCAAAGAATGGCTGATCTGTGCAACTGCAGTCGAAATGGCATACCCCTAACCTCCATTCTTGTCGAGTCTCTTGCGTTTCACGGCTTGATATTCACCGGCCAATTGCTGAATTGCGCGGATCATATCCCCGCCTCGCGCTGGGAGCGTGCGGAATGTGTAAACGTGCATCAAATTGTTGGCCAGGCCGATCCACAATACCGGCAGGCCGGGAAAGAGCTGCGTTAGCCTGGCGATGAGATCGCGCGAGGAGGACGTTTCCTCCTCCTCGACGAACAGCAGTATATCCGGGACCTCGCGCGCTAGCAGTTCTTCCAACCCTGCGTCACTGCGGCAGGTATACACCAGGTCGACACCCGGCAGCCGTTTCAACACGCCTTCCAGCGCCTCTCCCAGCAACGGCTGGAGCGAAACCATCAGCACCTTATACCGGACAGGTGGTCCCGAAGTATCCGCCACGCATCCAGGATACCGAATTGGCGCCGCAGGGTAAATCCCTCACCATGCCGCGGCGGGAATAAAAAAGAGCGATTTTGGGTCGCTCTTTTTTCAGAAGAATTAGGTCGCCTGGAATGATTTGTCTGATTGCGGAAAAGCTGCTAAACGATCCCCCTGTCCTTTGCCAGGCGCACCGCTTCGCGTCGACTCCTGACCTGCAATTTAGACAGGATGTTGCGCAAATGCGTTTTGACGGTGTGCAGGCTGAGGGTCAGATGAGCGGCAATCTCTTTATCGGTCATGCCCTGAGCCACGCAATCCAGCACTTCCAGCTCGCGTGGGGTGAGCAGGTCTTGATCATCGCCGGTGAAATGCCTGGCCTGGCGGCTCATCCGACGGAATTCCTCTAACATCCGACCGGCCAGGCGCGGCGGGATGGCCGCTTCTCCTCTCAGCGCCCCGCGCAACATTTCCAGCATTTCACGAGAATGAATGTTCTTCAGCAGGTATCCTTGCGCGCCGCTGCGAATCGCCTCGAAGAGTTTCTCTTCGTCGTCCCGTACGGTCAGGATCACGACAATCGTGTCAGGGAGAGCCGTCTTGATTTTACGCGTGGCCTCCAGCCCATCACAGCCGGGCATGTGAATGTCCATCAAAACCAGGTCGGGCTTCAGCTCAAGCGCCTTGACCACTGCCTCCAACCCGTCTCCGGCTTCACCCACCACTTCCATGTCAGGTTGTGAGGCGATGATGATGCCAAGCCCTTCGCGGAAAAGAGCGTGGTCGTCGGCCAGCAGGATGCGCGTCTTTGGCATGGCTCAGCCCTCTCCCAATTCTCCGGCGGCAGCCAGCGCGCTGGCAGGGGCGCCCATCCGCCCGGGCGGCCATGACAGCCTGACCCGCGTCCCGCCGCCGGGGTTGGAGCTCACCTGGAGATGTCCGCCAAGACGCTGCGCGCGCGCTTCCATGATCTTCAGCCCGAAGTGCGTGCGGCCGTCCTGGGGCAGATGACCCGGTTCGAAGCCCGCCCCATCGTCCTCGACCGTCACCGCGGTCCATTCCCCATCTCGCTCCAGGGTGACTTGCGCCCGCCCTGCTCTGGAATGTTTGGCGGCATTGGTCAGGGCCTCACGCACGACGCGCAGCACTTCCTCACTCTCCTGGCGGGAGAGCATGAGCGGCAGATTGATCCGGTTGATCCAGGCCACCTGGAAACCTGTCTCGTCGATTTCAGCGGTCAATTTTTCTAATTGCTCTTGCAGGGTGCGCTGTAAGGGGAAATCTTCGTGCAGGCTCTCTATCGCGCTGCGTATTTCGGTCTCCGCCTGGTTTTCGGCCTTGATCATGCGGTCCAGATAAGCGCTCAAACCCTGCAAATCCTGCTCCTCGCTCTTCTCCACCACCAGTCGGGTCATCATGCGGATAAAGCTGAGGGTTTGCAGCAGGCCATCGTGCATCTCGGAGGCAATGCGCTGGCGCTCCTCGAGTGCGGCGGCGTGTTCTGCTCTCTCGTAAAGTCGCGTATTCTCGATCGCGATGGCGGCTGTGTCCGCCAGTTGAGACAGCAAGGCGCCATCGTGCTGGCTGAAGACATTCGCAAACCGACTGCCGACGCACAATGCGCCGATCACCCGGCGGCCAAGACGCACCGGAGCCGCCAGATGGCTGACCCGGTAACGGGGATTCAATATTGCACAAAAGCCCGAGCAGAGGGCTGCATCACAGCGAATGACTTGGCCTTCTTCTTCGCGCTGGGCGGCCGCCAGCACTTCGCGCTGCACCTCCGTGGTCGACGCCTGAATGACCCCCTCATCGCCGCTGGTCGAGCTCAGGTTTAACGTGTGCCCTTCTTCGTCCAGCAGGCACAGCGAGGCTACATCACAGCCCAATAGAGCGTGAGTCTTCTCGGTGACCAGACGCAGCACCTGCTGGATTTCTAAGTGCGAGGTGATTTCACGGCTGATGGCCCCCAGCGCTTCCAGCTCAAGCGTGCGTTGATGGACGCGCTGTTCCAGCGTGGTTGCCCAATCGACGAGCTCTTGCCGGGATGTGTGGAGCTGCAGGCGCATGCTCTCCAGGGAAGCGGCCAGGTTTTCCACTTCGAGCAGCCCATGCTGATGGATTGGAACGTCCAGATCGCCTCGCCCGATGCGCTCCGCGCTTACCTCCAGCTCCTGGATGGGTACGACCACAGAACGGCGCACCACCCACCAGCCTACCACCAAGAGCAATACGGACGCGGCCAGCGAGACGATCTGAATACGGCCCAGCGCCTGGATTTTCAGGGTGGAATTGGCTTCGAACAGCCGCACCACCTCATCCATCTGGCTGACGAGCGCCGGCGTCTCGGCCTGCAATTCCTTGAGATCGTCGGCGATTTGGGCGGGATTTTCGCTTCCCCCCAGCAGGGCTTCAAGCCTGGCACGATAACCTTCCCACCGCGTCTGTACCTGGCCCAGCCTTTCGCGTATCTCCTGAGTGGGGGCTGGCGGGAGCAATACCATCCGCTGTTCATCATAGGGCGCATCACCGCCATCTTTGAGCGCCTTCAAAGTCTGATCGAATGCCACCATCGATTGGTTCAGCAGGCTCACGGATGGGGTGATTTCTCGTTCGTTACCAATCTCGAGTGCCAGCCGGCCCATCTGCTGGAGGAGCATGCGCTGGCGCCCGGCCAGGTTGATGACCTGCGCATCCTGTTTCTGGCTTTCGACGCTCCAGTAGGTCATCCCGACTGAGCCGATCATCAACAGGACGAAGGCTGACAGTATCAGGCCAATGCGACCCTGGAGGCTTCTCACGTCCGAGCACTCTCCCGTTCTCTATCTCTTAACTGATTATAGCTTACGATGCGGCCCCGCGTACGACGCAGCCTGCTCAGCCGCGCGTCCAGCGCTCGATGACCACCTTTTTCTGGGTAAAGAAGTCGACCGCGTCGCTACTCTGGCCGTGCAGATCGCCAAAGAAGCTCTCTTTCCATCCACTGAAAGGGAAATAAGCGATGGGCTGAGCCACTCCCACGTTGATGCCAACGTTGCCCGCCTGCACCTCGTTGCGGAACTTGCGCGCAGCCGCGCCGCTCTGCGTGAGCAGGCAGGCCATGTTGCCGTAACGACCCCGGTTGACCAGATCGATGGCCTCTTCGACGCTGTCCACGTGCATCAGCCCCAGCACAGGTCCGAAAATCTCGGTTGAAGCCAGCTCCCCCTCGGGGGGCAAATTTGCCAGTACGGTTGGCCGGAGGAAATTGCCCCGCTCGTACCCGCGCACGACCGCATCCCGCCCGTCCACGAGGGGGACGGCGCCTTCAGCGATGCCGCGCTCGATCAACCCTTCCACACGCTGTTTGCTGGCCGGGGTGATCACCGGCCCCATCTGCACACCCTCGTCCAGTCCGAAGCCGACCACCCGCTCGCGGGCCGCGGCTGTGATCCTCTCGGCGAATGGTTTGCCGGCTTCCCCCACGGTCACGGTCAGCGAGACGGCCAGGCAGCGCTGGCCGGCGCAGCCGAAGGCGCTCTCCGCCACGATGTGGCTGGCCATCTCCAGATCAGCGTCCGGCAGGATCACGATCGGATTTTTGGCCCCGCCCTGGCATTGCGCCCGCTTGCCATTGGCGCAGGCGCGGCCATAGATGTAACGCGCCACCGCTGTAGAACCCACGAAGCTCACCGAGCTGACCGCCGGATGGTCCAGCAGGGCGTCCACCGTCTCCCGCGCACCGTTGACCAGGTTGAGCACCCCCGGAGGCAGGTCTAGTTCCTCGATCAATTGAAAGACGCGCTGCATGGTCAGCGGCACGCGCTCGGACGGCTTGACCACATAGGTGTTCCCACAGGCGATCGCGTAGGGGAAGAACCAGAACGGGATCATACCCGGAAAATTGAATGGAAAGATGCCGGCGCAGACCCCTACCGGCTGGCGCAGCAGGATCTCGTCGATCCCTGGAGCCACATCCTCCGAGACTCTCCCCTGAAGCAGGCTGGGGATGCCGCAGGCCACCTCCACGTTTTCGATCGCCCGTTGTAGCTCGCCGCGCGATTCCGCCAGCGTCTTACCGCACTCCAGGGTGATGGTGCGCGCCAGGTCCTCTTTCTCGCGCTCGAGCAGGCCTTTCAGCTTATACAGGTACTGCACGCGATCGCCCGGCGGCACCTTAGCCCATCCCTTCTGCGCCTTTGCCGCCGCCTGCACCGCCCGGTCCACCTCCTCGGTTGCGGAGAGTGGTACGCTGCCCAGCGTTTCCTGGGTGGCCGGGTTGACCACCGGGAGTCTTTCGGCGCCCTTCACCGGCCGCCATTCGCCGTTGATATAGTTCTTCACATCTATCACTGCCATGTGATCCTCTCTCATTCGATCTTTCCGGCTGCGCGTGCCCGCTCCAGCACCCATTCCGCTGCTTTGACCACAGGCGCGTCCACCATTTTTCCGTCCAGGGTGAAAGCTCCGCGTCCCTCCCGCTGATAACGAGCGGCCGTCTCGACTACCCGTCTGGCCTGGGCAATCGCCTCGTCGCTGGGGGTGAACGCCTCCTGCACGATGGTAACCTGGTTGGGGTGGATAACCTGTTTGCCGCTGTAGGCCATGCGCGCGCCTTCCTCGGCCTCGGCTCGCAGGCCTTCCAGGTCGGTCAGATGCATGTACACCATATCGATGGCCTGCAGTCCGTAAGCCGCCGCGTGGATTACCGTGGCGCTGCGCGCATAGAAGATCTCCCGGCCTTCGCGTGTGCGCACTGCGCCGATGTCGCCGGCCAGGTCCTCCGCGCCGAAGATCAGCGCCTGCAGCCGGCTGTCCGCCTGGGCGATTTCGTTCAGGTTGACCACACCGCGCGCCGTCTCGATCAGCGCCAACAGAACGATCCCGCCAGGCGGCCAGCCCTGCTCGCGCTCCATGGCGGCGACCTGCTCGCTCACCCGGAGCACCTCCGCCGCATCGCCGACTTTGGGGATCACCAGGCCGTCCGGCCGGGCCGGCAGCACGGCGCGCAAATCTTCCTCCTGCATGCCGGTGCTTGCCGGATTGATGCGCACCAGCCGTTCCGCGCGCCCGAAATCCAGCCGGCGCAGGGCTTCGACGATCGTGGCGCGCGCCTGCGCCTTACGATCATAAGCCACCCCATCCTCGATATCCATGCAGATGCAGTCCACCCCGAGGGTGGTGGCCTTTTGAATCTTGTGCATATCATCGCCAGGCATGTACAGCAATGCTCGTCGTGAACGCATGCTTGCTCCTTTTTAAGCCCTCAAACCTGCGGTCTTTTCAGAAACAGCACCGTGCGCTCCAGCTCAAGAACCACCGTGCCGTCGGCCTTACGCCCGGTGTGCTTGAGCCGGACGATGCCCCGATCCGCGTGTGAGCGCGATTCGCGCTTCTCGAGCACATCGGTCTCCACATAGAGGGTATCCCCGTGGAAGACCGGATTGGGATGCACGACCCGATCGTAACCCAGATTGGCCACCACCGTCCCTTCGGTCAACTCGCTCACCGTTAGGCCGACCACAAGGCCCATGGTGAAGATGCCATTGACGATGCGCCGCCCAAACTGCGTCTGGGCGGCGAAATCCTCATTCAGGTGAAGCGGCTGGGTGTTCATGGTCAGGGCGCAGAAAAGGGTGTTGTCCATCTCGGTCACCGTGCGACCCTGCGCATGACGGAAGTGGTCGCCGACATTTAAATCCTCGAAATATTTACCTGGCATGCGGTTCTATCCTCCAATCTCTGCCAGTATCTGATCTTTTTCCACGGTTTGCTCGTTCACCACGCGGAGATGGATGATCCGCCCGCTGACAGGCGCCTTGATGCGGATCTCCATCTTCATTGCCTCGAGCAGCATGAGCGTCTCCCCTTTTTCGACCCTCTCACCTTCGGTTGCCAGGATGGCGCTGACTTTAGCCGGCATGGGCGCCCGCACCGTTTCACCGCCGCCGGTTTCTCCTGCCGACCGGGCAGCGTGCGTTGAAGGGGACGCCAATTGGTAGGTGCAGCCGTCCAAAGCGATCCACCAACGACCGCCTTCGACCGCCCAGTACAGCCTGACCGGGCGACCGGCGAACAACAGGCTCAACTCCGCCGGGCGGGTGTCCAGCACCTCCAGCGGGTAGGTGCGCCCATCCACCTCCAAGCGGTAACCGTCCCCCCGTTGCTCGATAAATACCTCGTAAATCCGATCACCGGACTGATAACGGTAGCGCATGTCGCCTCATCCTCTTCCCGCCGGGCTGCTCAAACGAAATCCGTTCGCCTGACGCCAGGGGCTGTAAGGGTCCCGCCCCTGAGGGAGGCGCCCGTCGCTGCTGCCATTGGAGCGAGATGGAAGGAGCTGGGTCAGGGCGGCCGCCGCCAGGACCTCGGGCGGCGGATCGCATTGCGGGGGCCGCCAGTCCTCGAATCGATCCTCGACCCAGGTGGTATACACCTCTCCTGCCTGGAAATTCGGCGTTGAGAGAACATCCTGAAGAAAGGCGCCGTTGTGGGTGACGCCCAAAAGCACCGTCTCTCTCAAAGCAGACAGCATTCTGCGGATGGCGGCGGGGCGGTCCTCAGCCCAGACGATGATCTTGGCGATCAGCGGGTCATACTGGATGGTGATCTCGTCCCCGCTGGCGTAACCCGAATCCACCCGCACCCCCGGGCCTTGCGGTTCAGCGAAATGCAGCAGCCGCCCGGTGGCGGGCAGGAAGTTGGTGGCGGGATCCTCGGCGTAGAGCCGGCATTGGATCGCGTGTCCGCGTTGGGTGAGCTCCTCCTGGCGGAAAGGCAGCGGCTCGCCGGCGGCGATGCGTATCTGCCATTGCACCAGGTCCAGGCCGGCCACCAGTTCGGTGACCGGATGTTCGACCTGCAAACGGGTATTCATCTCCAGGAAATAAAACTCGCGCCGTTCTGGATCGACGATGAACTCGACCGTGCCGGCGTTGCAGTAACCCACCGCCTGGGCCGCTGCCGCGGCCGCCGCGCCCATCCGTGCGCGCATTTCCGCATCCACAAACGGGGAGGGAGTCTCTTCGATGATCTTCTGGTGGCGGCGCTGGATCGAGCATTCGCGCTCGAACAGATGCAGGGTGCGGCCGTGCTGATCCGCCAGAACCTGGAATTCGATGTGGCGCGCACGGGGCACATAGCGCTCCAGGATCAGGCGCTGGTCGCCAAAGGCGTTGAGCGCTTCGTGGCGCGCATCGGCGATGGCGTCCGGAAGGTCGGCGGTGCTGCGGGCCACGCGCATGCCCTTACCGCCTCCGCCGGCGGCCGCCTTGATCAGCACGGGAAAGCCAATCTCGACGGCTTTTCGCACCAGCGATGCTTCGTCATCCGCGCCCTGATAACCCGGCACGACCGGCACGCCGGCGGCCAGCATGCGTTCGCGTGCCCGACCCTTATCGCCCATGGCCTCGATGGCCTCAGCCGGCGGGCCGATGAAGACCAGGCCGGCGTCGCGAACCGCGCGGGCGAAGTCCGCATTCTCGGACAGGAAGCCATAACCGGGATGGATGGCCTCGGCCCCGGTTTCCCGCGCCGCCTGGAGGATGCGCTCAATAGACAGATAAGATTGACCGGCTTCAGCCGGTCCGATCAAGACCGCCTCGTCCGCCAGGCGTACGTGCGGCGCCCGCCGGTCGGCTTCCGAATATACCGAAACCGCGACGATGCCCATCTCCCGGCAGGCGCGGATGATGCGCACGGCGATCTCACCTCGATTGGCGATCAATATTTTGCCAAACATACCCTGTTGCCATCACATGCGGAATACGCCATACCTGCCGGCCGAGCGCGGTGAATTCAACACCACCGAGAGGGCCAGCGCCAGCACCTGGCGCGTCTCGGCTGGATCGACAACGCCGTCGTCCCACAGACGCGCGGTGGAGTAGTAGGGGTGCCCGGCCCGTTCGTATTCCTCCAAAATTGGGCGCTTGAACTCCTCGGCCTGCTGGGGGGAAAGCGGCGGCTTGCCTTCGCGGGCGAGCTGGTCCTGCTTGACGGTCAGCAGCACATTGGCGGCCTGCTCGCCGCCCATGGCGCTGATGCGCGCATTCGGCCACATCCACAGGAAGCGCGGGTTGAACGCCCGCCCAGACATGGCGTAATTGCCGGCCCCGAACGATCCGCCGATCAGCACAGTCAGCTTGGGCACGCTCACCGTGGAGACCGCATGCACCATCTTGGCTCCATCCTTGGCGATGCCGCCCGCCTCGTACTCCTTTCCGACCATGAAGCCGGTGATATTCTGTAAAAAGAGCAGCGGGATGCCGCGCTGCTCACACAGCTCGATGAAATGGGTGCCTTTCAGCGCGCTTTCGCTGAACAGCACGCCGTTGTTGCCCAGGATGCCCAGCGGGTAACCGTGGATGCGGGCAAAGCCGCACACCAGGGTGGTGCCGTAGCGGGCTTTGAATTCTCGGAAACGGCTGCCATCTACCAGACGGGCGATCACCTCGCGCACGTCGTAAGACTGGTGGAAGCTGGTCGGCAGGATGCCGTAAATATCGTCCGGCGGGTAGAGAGGCTCCTCGGGCGGCGTTACATCCAACCCATCGAGCCAGGTCGGGCCTGCGCTCGCGCCGGGCGGAGGCAGGGTTTCGATGATGCCGCGGCAGATTTCCAAGGCGTCGTCGTCATTCTCGGCGAAGTGATCGGCCACACCCGAGCGGCGGGTGTGCACGTCCGCCCCGCCCAGCTCTTCGGCGCTGACGTTTTCCCCGGTGGCCGCCCTGACCAGCGGCGGTCCGCCCAGGAAGATCGTGCCGGTACCTTTGACGATGATGGCCTCGTCGCTCATCGCCGGCACGTAGGCGCCCCCCGCTGTGCACATACCCATCACCACCGAGATCTGCGGGATGCCCTTGGCGCTCATGCGCGCCTGATTGTAGAAGATGCGCCCGAAATCGTCGGCGTCGGGAAAGACCTCATCCTGCATGGGCAGGTAGATGCCGCCTGAATCCACCAGGTAGACGCAGGGCAGGTAATTCTGCTCGGCGATCTCCTGGGCGCGCAAATGCTTCTTCATGGTGATGGGAAAGTATGTACCGGCTTTCACCGTGGCGTCGTTGGCCACGATCATCACCTCGCGGCCGGCTACCCGCCCGATGCCGGTGACCAAGCCGGCGCCAGGCGCCTGATCGCCATACATACCCCCTGCCGCCAGGGGGGACAGCTCCAGGAAGGGCGCGCCCGGATCGAGCAGACGCTCGATGCGCTCACGCACGAACAGTTTGCCCTGGGCCTGGTGATGCGCCCGGTACTTGGCGCCACCACCCTGCCGCACCAGCTCGATGCGCCGGTGAAGGTCCTCCGCCAGGGCACGATGGTGTTCTCGATTTTTCACAAACTCGGGGTCGTTCACGTCGATAGAGGAATGTATGCTTTCCACCAATCCAACCCCTTTCCCCTATCTCAAACGTAGAAAAGCGCCATCCGGGGTTGCCGGCGCGAATAATAATAACAAATCATATTCGAATTATAGCATTAAGGCGAGGGCTCTCAAGAAAGATTTGCGCGGGTTCATCGCCCGGCAACCGTCAGGTGCCCCATGGATGGGTATTATGGGGTGCATGTGCCCTTCCTCTTCTTTGGTTCCAATGTTTCGTCCATATCACCACAATTTGGAGTATTATTGTAGATATAGATTTCCATCCATCCTCCCATTTTTAGGAGCGTTTGCGCTCCTCTCCCGGAGGGAATTGATGGCCACAACCAAATCGTTGTCACGCGGCGTCGCCGTCGTGGGCGCGGGCATGAGCAAGTTTGGCGTCCACAAGGATAAGTCCAGCCGCGACCTGTTCGTCGAAGCTTACCAGGCCATGTCCGCCTCGGTGGATCGCGGCTTCGACCCGGCCGAGATCGAGGCGGTCTTCGTCGGCAACTATTCCAGTGAGTTTTTTGAGGGCCAAGGGCACATCGCTCCCATTCTCGCCGATGCAGTCGGGCTGGTGCCACTGCCGGCCACGCGCATCGAGGATGCCTGCGCCAGTAGTGGAGCAGCCATCCGCCAGGGGGTGATGGCCATCGCCTCCGGCCTGCACGACCTGGTGCTGGTGGGCGGCGTCGAGCACATGACCTCCCTGAGCACGGCCCAGGTCACCGATGCCCTCTCAGCCGCCGGCGACATGGGCTTCGAGATGGCCTCCGGCTTCACGTTCCCGGGCATCTTTGCCGCCATGGCCAGCGCCTATATGCACCGCTATGGGATGGCCCCGGCGGATCTGCACAGCATCACCCTGAAAAATCACGCCAACGGCGCGCTCAACCCAGAGGCTCATTTCACCCAGGCCATCAGCGACATCATGGCTGCGCGAATGGAGGCCGCCAAAAAGAACGGCAGCCCGTTGCCCGAATGGAAGGATGAGAATGCCTTCCTTGAGGACGAAGCAGCCAACCCCTTTGTGGCTTGGCCGCTGCGCCTGTTCGACTGCGCCCCCATCTCGGACGGCGCAGCCTGCCTGCTGCTGGCCTCGGCCGAACGGGCACGCGCCTTCACCGACGACCCGATCTACGTGATCGGATCGGGGCAGGCCTCGGATTATTCGCTGGCCAATCACACCGACCTGACCAACATGCGCGCCACCCGCCTGGCGGCTCTGGCGGCTTACGAGATGGCCGGTGTTTCACCCATGGACATCCGCCTGGCCGAGGTGCACGATTGCTTCACCATCGCCGAGATCATCGCCACCGAGGATCTGGGGTTTTTCGCGCCCGGCACGGGCTACCGCATGGCCGAGGACGGCGTCACCGCGCGGGACGGACCCCGGCCGGTCAACTCCTCCGGCGGGCTGAAATCCAAGGGGCATCCGGTCGGCGCGACCGGCGTTGGCCAGGTGGTTGAGATCTGGAAGCAAATGCGCGGGGAGGCCGGTCCGCGCCAGGTGAAGGTCGACGTGCCCCTCGCGCTGGCTCACAATCTGGGCGGGACGGGCTCCTCCTGCGTGGTGCACATCTTCGAGCGCAGGTGAACGCCATGGAAACCGCGCCGTTCAACCTGGCCTCGTTTTACGACTTCCTGCGACAGAAGAGACTGATGGGGACCCGCTGCACCTCCTGCGGTCGGGTCTGGCTGCCCCCGCGCGCGATCTGCGCGCAGTGCCGCGTCAGCCGCATGGAGTGGATCGAGCTGCCCGGAAATGGGAGACTGGTCGCCTTCACTTCGATTTACGTCGCCCCGTCGAAGTTGGCCGCTCAGGGGTATGACCGCCAGCACCCCTACTGCGTGGGCGTTGTCGAGCTGGAGAACGGCGTGCGCGCCAGCGCGCGCATCCTGGGCGTGGACGCCGCCCACCCGGAGACCATCCGCATCGGCGCGCCGCTGCGGGTGGAATTCCCCTCAGGCGGACAGACAAATGAAGTCTTCCTCACCTTTAGAGCAATGGAACAATAGATAGACCTCCGAAGTCTCGATGATTTGAGCGAAATCATCCTTTTTTCCAGTTTCGCCCACCTTGCTTAGACTTCGGAGGTCTGGTCCCTTTGAAGAGACTTCCGAAGTCCATGATAAGAAAGTTTGAATTGAAAAAGGCTGCGTTTCGCCGTTAAACCGCGAGACTTCGGAGGTCGAGTAAACAGACCTCCGAAGTCTCTTTGATTTGAGCCAAATCATCCTTTTTCCAGTTTCGCCCACCTTACTTGGACTTCGGAGGTCTGGTCCCTTTTAGAGACTCCCGAAGTCCATGATAAGTGAGTTTGAATTGGAAAAGGCCGCGTTTCGCCGTTAAGCCGCGAGACTTCGGAAGTCGAGAACCTCACCCATATCGGTACACCACCCCAAACCCACCCCGTGGGTACACCCACTCCAGCGCGTCTTCCGGACAGGCCGCCTTGCAGGTGCCGCACTCCAAGCAGCCAGCCCAATCGGCCACGATTCTCCCATTCTGCACGCTGTATACGTTGGCCGGGCACACCAGCAGGCAGGCCAAATCCTTGCACTTGGCCCGGCAAACCTCCTCATGCACCTCGATGTGCGGGTGTCCTTCGTCCAGCTCGTACTTGTTGGCGCCCAACTTCTCCGGCACACTCATCGCTTTCATAAGGCGCGAACTCCGTTCCAGATATCCCTGGCCAGGTCGAGAATAGATATTCCGCTGCTCGTGAGGCTCTTCATCAGGGTGGGCAGCAGATGATCTTTGGGACGCGCCTCCTGGCGGTAGATGCGTTCCATCAGATCGGCCAGAAGCTGAGGATAGGCCGTATATAAACGCTCGTTCTCGAAGAAGCGCGGCGCGCTGGCGTAGGTGCGCATATCCGCCATGACGAAGGAGCGCTCCAGTTTATCCCGGTAGGCGGCCAGCCTCGCGGCGCTGAAATCGCCGGCCGCTTTCGCCTCCAGGATGGCCTCCGCCGCCGCAGCCGCCGAGCCGATGGCCAGGTCCATGCCGCGCACCGCAAAACCGTTGTTGATCCCCAGCCCGGCGGCGTCGCCGATTACCAGCATGCCGTCGGTGAACAGGCGCGCCATCTTGTCGACGCCGCCCTCCGGCACCAGATGAGCGCCGTACTCCAGCAGCTTGCCGCCCTTCACCAGGCGGGCAATCAGCGGCGTAGAGAGGAACTCCTCCATCATGTCCGCCGGGCGGGCCTGGTTGCGCAGCAGGCCGTCCAGGATCATGACCAGACCGACCGACAGGCTTTCGCGGTTGGTATAAAGGAAACCGCCGCCTGCCAGTCCTTTGGAGGCCGCGCCCACGATGGTATACGCCGCTCCCTCGTCCCCCTCCAGGTGAAAGCGCTCCTCGATCGTTTCGCGCGGCAGGCCGATCAGCTCCTTGACGCCCAGGGCGATGCCGTCATGGGGGAGCCGACCGCGCAGGCCGGCTTCCTGCGCCAGGAAGGAATTGGCCCCGTCAGCAGCCACCACCACATCCGCGCGCAGCTCCTCATCGCCGGCCGCCACGCCTGCCACGCGACCATCCTGGCGCACCACCCGGTCGACGCGCACGCCGGTGACCAGCATGGCTCCAGCCGCCTCGGCTTTCGCGGCCAGCCAGCGGTCGAAGCGCGCCCTCAGCACGGTGAAGGCGTTGAACGGCGGACGGTCGAAGGCCTGGGATTTGAAATCCACGTTGAAGGCCGCCTCGCCGCTCACGAAGCTGATGACGAAATGGTCGATACGCCGCTCGACCGGCGCTTCGTTCCAAAATTCCGGCAGGATATCGTGCAGCACCCGCCCGTACAGCACCCCGCCGCTCAGGTTCTTGCTGCCGGGATAGGGCCCACGCTCGATCAGCACCACCTGCAGACCAGCCCTGGCCAGTAAATAGGCGGCTGTGCAACCGGCCACCCCCGCACCGACCACAATCGCGTCGAATTTGTCACCCGCCATGGGCTTCTCTATAGGCTTCCCTTATCCTTGCGCGCGCGGATGGCCCTGATCAGAGCCGGCACGACCGCGTACAGATCGCCGACCACGCCGTAATCGGCCTGGGCAAAGATCGGCGCGTGGGCATCCTTGTTGATCGCCACCACCACACGCGAGCCGCTCATCCCGATGGTGTGCTGTACCTGCCCGGAGACGCCCACTCCAAGATACAGCTCCGGCTTGACGTGCGCGCCTGAGATGCCGATGTAGCGTTCGCGCGGCAGCCAGTCCAACCCTTCGGCCAGCGGCCTGGAACAGGCCACCTCGGCGCCCAGGACCTGGGCCAGCTCTTCGATCAACGCCAGATGCTCGCGTTTCGCCAGGCCGCGCCCTGCGCACACGACGCGCCTGGCTGCGGCCAGATCCACCGACACCGGCGGGCGTATTTTGCGTTCGAGCTGGGTGACGCGCCATTCCGGCGCGACGAATTCGCAGCCCGTGATATCCCCCTGACGGCTGCCGTCGACCGCCAGAGGCTCGAAAGTCCCCGCCGCGACCGTCGCCAGCACCGGCGCCGCCAGCGGTTGATCCACCCGCAACGCCCCGCCGCCGAAGATCAGATGCTCGGCCTGGAGCGCCTCGCCATCAAATTGGAAGCGCAGAACGTCGGTCAAGACGGTCACGTCCAGGCGCGCTGCCAGGCGTCCGGCCACCGCCTGCCCGCGTTTGGTCGCCCCGATTAGCAGCGCGTAAGGCTGGAGATGCTTGATCAAACCCAGCAGCGTGGGGACATAATCTTCCACCAGCACACCGGGAGCCGGCTGTCCCAGCCACAGAGCCTTATCTGCACCGCGCGCCACAGCCTCTCCAGCCTCCTCGCGCGGACCGAGGACGAGAGCGACCACCGAGCCTCCGGTATGTCCGGCCAGCCCCCGGGCACCCGCAATCAGCTCCCCCAGCAGGCCGGTCTTTTCGGAAAATACCCAGATATCGCGGTTATCCGCCATAGCGCCTCCTACACCAGGCCCTCTTTGCTCAGGTAGGCAGCCAGGGTTTGGGCGGCTTCCTCCGGGGCGTCTTCGATCAGGATGCGCTTGCGCGCTACCTGCTGCGGAGCGCGCACGCTGAGCGTCGCGATCTTTGCTGCGGCCTGGCCTTCGAGCCCGAGATCGGCCAGCGTCCACACGGTCACCGGCTTCTGGCCGGCCTTGAGGATCTCCATCATCGTCGGCAGGCGCGGGGTGGTGATGTCCACCGTCACCGAGATGGCGGCCGGCAGGGGCACTTGAAGCACTTCGATCTCCTCCTCCAGGTTACGCTCGATCAGCAGGCTGTTTTCCTGCGGCTCGATCCTGCTGACCGCGTTCAGCGTCGGCCAACCCAGTCGCTCGCCCACTTGCAGCCCGGTCTGCTGGAAGTACAGATCGGCCGAGCCTTCGCCGAAAAGCGCCACATCCGCCCCGCCCATCTTGCGGATCGCACCGGCTAGAACCGCCGCGGTTAAGGCGGTATCCGCACTCGCCAGAGCCTCATCCACCACCATTACCAGCGCGTGCGGACCCCGCGAGAGCAGGTCCTTCTTGAGCTTGGAGTTATTCACCTGATGAGGGCCGGCGGTCAGTACGGTCACCTTGCCGGCGGTGGCTTCGGCCAGCCTGACGGCGGCCTCGATGGCCTGGAGGTCGAAGCTGCCGATAACCCACTCTGCGTTCTCAAGCGAGATGGAACCGTCGCTTTTGACCTGAATATCCTCCGGGTCGGGGGCCAGCTTGGCGCACACGATCACGTCCATGCGGCTTTGCTCCTCATCCGGCTCATTTGCGCGCCCGCTTGAGCAATTGCGGGCCAGCGATGTTGTACATGATCTCGTCGGTGCCCCCACCGATGCGCATCAGACGCACGTCCCGCCAGTGGCGCTGCACGCGGTTCTCGGTGGTGTAGCCCAAACCGCCCAGCAGTTGCATCGCGTCGTCGGTCACCTCGAAGGCCGCTTGAGCCACGTACAGCTTGCACATGGCGTGCTCGTGGCGTACCGGCATGTGGTGGTCCATCATCCAGGCGATCTTATAGATGTAATTGCGCATATTTTCGATCTTGACCGCCATGTCCACGATCTTATGCTGCACCGCCTGGAACGCGCCGATCGGCTGCCCAAACTGGACGCGCTGGTTGGCGTAAGCGGCCGCCTCTTCGTAAGCCCCTTCAGCCGCTCCCACTGAAGCCGCCGACAGCGCCAGGCGTTCGATCTCAAAATTGGCCATCAATTGCGGCCAGCCGCGGTTCAGCTCGCCGACCAGATTCTTGCGCGGCACGCGCACATTCTGGATAAACACCTCGTAGGTCGGCACCGTCCACCAACCGACCTTTGAGACCTGGCTGAAGCGCAAACCGGGCGCGTCGGTTGGTACCAGCCACATGGAGATGCCTTCATAAGGATTTTCGATCCTCGCATCGCGCGTCATGAGCAGGATATGCTTCGAAATGCCAGCCAGGGTGCAGAACATCTTCTGTCCATTGAAGACCACCTCGTCGCCGTCGAAGTCAGCCGTGGCCTTGAGTGCGGCTGCATCGGAGCCCGCCTGCGGCTCGGTGATGCCCAATGCCACCGGCGGGTCGCCCTGCGCCAGGCCGGTGAGCACCTCCATTTTCATCTCTTCCGAGCCAAATTGCAGGATGTCCAGTATGGTGATCATCCCCAGCGAATAAATGATCCCAAGAGGGAAAGCGTGCTTGCCGAGCGTCTCGCACACCAGCGTCATGGTCTGGATATCGGCTGGCGTGCCGCCGTACTTCTCGGGGATGCCCAGGCCGAGGATGCCCTGTTCGGCCAGCGCTTTCCAGGGCTTATAGGGAAATTCATGGCGCGCGTCCAGCTCAGCCAGGAGGCTCTCTGGCGCCTCGCGCTGGAGCAGCTCCTCTAGGCTGTGGGCCAGCAGCTCCTGCTCTTCGGTGAAACCGAAATCCATAGCATCTATCCTTTCTCACAAACCGGATCGAACCCCGTTCATTCGTAAAAGCGGCTTCTTCGACCCCTTCCCCTGCTCTACGCTGCACCGCAACCTGCTGCGAAATGGCGGGTATGGCTCTTGTCTCAGGCTTCGCCCGCTTTGCCGATGATCAACCCTTGCGGGTCAACCTCCTCGCGCAGAATACTCAGCTCCACATCGCTTGGTTCGGGCGTCTGTGGCAGCGGATCGGGAAATAGCAGCTCAAAGCCCGTATTGGCGATCACGTCTTCCTTGGTCACGCCGGGATGCAGGCTGTCCACGCGCATGCGCTTGCTGACGGGATCAAAGCTCAGCAGGGCCAGGGTGCTGATCACCTTATATGGGCCGGTGTCCGGTGGCAGGCCGGCGGCCTCGCGCGCGCCTGGCCCGTCCAGGTAGCCCGGCGTGGTGATGAAATCCACCCGCGGCACAAAGCGGCGCTTCTCATGGCGCATGGTGATGAGCGTACGCCAGCACAGCGACGCCAGGTCGTTGCTGCCGCCGCTGCCCGGCAGCCGCACTTTGGGGTGCTCGTAATCGTCCCCGATCATGGTCGCGTTGAGGTTGCCGTACATATCGATTTGCGCCCCGCCCAGGAAGGTGTAGTCCACCATACCGCGCTGGCAGGCCTCCATGATGTCGTCCATCGATCCGTGCATCAGGGCGCGCGTCTGGGTGGCCGACCCGGAGACCGAAATGGGCAATTTTTCCATGATGGGTGCGGCGGCGCCTGCCTCAAACAGAATGATCAGGTTCGGCGCGGTCGTCTTCTGGGCCAGCATGGCCGCCGCCAGGGGCGGGCCCGTGCCGATGACCGCCGTCTTGTTATCCTCCAGTTGGTGCGCTGCGGTGCACACCATCAACTCCATCAACGTGTAGCGGTGATTATGGCCAACCACATCACGGCTCCTCCTGGCTGCGCTTCAGCGGCTCGAGGCGCCGAAGCTCCATCAGCCGCTCCTCGCCGCCGATCTGCGCCAGGTATTCATCGAAATCTTTCGTCCCGTAAATGTATTTGTCAAGGAATGCAGCGAAAGTCACCGGATCGCGTTCAGCCTCGACCCACTCGGCCAGGTGGCGCTCGTCGGAGGTGTATTCGAAGGGCATTTCCCCAGGATAGCTCCCATACGGCACCACGCACACTGCGTCCACCAACCAGTAAGGGATGCTGGTGCGCCAGGGATCGCGGCGGAACACCTCGGTCTCCACGATCCGTTCGGTGGTGAGGATCAGCCGCCTGGAGGCTCGCGCCAGGTCCAGGTCCACGATGCTGACGCCCTCGATTTGGGCGTTGCCGTATATGTCGGCGCTGTGGACGTGGATGACGCCCACATCCGGGAAGAGCGCCGGTACGGCCAGCAGTTTCTGGCCGGTAAACGGGTCCTCGATCAGCTTGGCGGAGCTGTAGCGCATCGTGTCGCTGCCGAGCATGGTGCGCACCGGCAAGAACGGCACGCCCATGGCGGCGGCCTTATAACGCCAGCCCAGCCCGGCATTGCTCCATTCCACCGTCTTCACCCGTCCGCTCTCCATGAAGCGCCGCGCATTGGGCGACAGGCCGCGCAGTTCCAGACCGACCACATAAGAAATGTCGCAGCGGTCAATGACCTCGCCGGCCGCCAGGATCTCGAAATCGTGGGTCGCGCAGTGGCCGGAGAAACCCAGGTTGCGCTTGCGGGTGCGCACGATCTCGTGCAGGACAGCGGTGGGGATGCGCACGCTGCCAAAACCGCCGATGGCGAGATAATCGCCATCGTGAATAAAGCGCTCGACTGCCTCTCGGACGGTCAAGCGCTTATCGGTCATGGCACGGGATTTGCGGCGGAAGAACTCGCGGGCGGCATTCACGTCCGGCGACATGAACAGCTCCCCGCGCGGCACCAGTTCATGGATCCTTTCTACCATAAATTCATCAACCCTCTCATACCCCTAAACCGGCTCCTCGATCAGGAAGAACCATGTGAAAGCCTCCGCCGAAAATCAGCGTCTGTTAGACGACTTTCTTCACCATTTTAGCAAACATTTCGCGAACAATAAACCCCCCAAGGGGATGAGATTTGGCATCAACCCCTATTTCTGATTCTTTGGATCGGTTCTTGGATGCCCTCGGTTTTATGAAAGCGGGCGGAGTTCAGGCAAATTACGCCCGGGTGTGATATTCCCCCTCCACCACCCACTTGAATGTGGTCAGCTCTCTCAATCCCATGGGTCCGCGCGCGTGCAGCCGCTGGGTCGACACTGCCACCTCGGCCCCCAGACCAAGCTGCCCGCCGTCGGTGAAGCGGGTGGAGGCGTTGACGTACACCACCGCCGAATCGACCTCCGCCACAAAGCGCCGCGCGTGCGCGTAGTTTTCCGTCAGGATGCCATCCGAGTGGGCCGTGCTGTGTTCGGCAATATGTTCGATGGCCTCGTCCAGCCCGTCGACCACCTTGATGCCCAGCACCAGCGACAGCCACTCGGTATCGAAATCGTCCGGTCCAGCCGGCTGCACAACCGGGGTCGAAAAAGCGGGCAGATATTCCAACGCCTGCGGGTCGGCGCGGAAGCGGACCCCATCCGCCGCCAGCGTCTGGACCAGCGGCGGGATGAATTTACCGGCGATCGCACGATGCACCAGCACCGTATCCAGGGCGTTGCACACCGTCGGGCGCTGCACCTTGGCGTTGCGCACCACCTTGATCGCCTTTTCCAGGTCGGCGCTGTCATCCACGTATAAATGGCAGATGCCGATCCCGCCGGTGATGACCGGGATGGTGCTGATCTCGCGACAGAGTTTATGCAGCCCCGCTCCGCCGCGAGGAATGACCATGTCGATGTACTCGTGCAGCTTGAGCAGCCGGTTGACCAGTTCCCGGTTCGCATCGTCGATGAACTGGACGGCCTCTGCGGGCAGGCCGGTCTCTTCCAGCGCACGCCGCACGACGCTCGAGAGCGCACGGTTCGAGTTCAACGCCTCGCTGCCGCCGCGCAGGATCACCGCGTTGCCCGTTTTGATCGCCAGGATCGCCGCATCCACGGTGACGTTGGGCCGTGATTCGTAGATTACCGCCAGCACGCCCAGCGGTACACGCTGCTTCCGCACCTGCAGACCGTTGGGCAGCTTTTTCGCATCGAAGATTTCACCCACTGGATCTTCCAGGGAAACGATCTTGCGCACGTCTTCGATCATACTTGCCAGGCGCGCTTCGTTCAACGTGAGCCGATCGATCATGGCGGGTGAAAGGCCGGCGCTTTCGGCCGCTTCAAGGTCCTGACGGTTGGCCGCCAGGATGGCCTCCCGCTCCTGCCAAAGTAATTCCGCCAGCCGGAGCAGGGTCTGATTCTTGCCCTGTGTGGAGGCTTGGGCCAGCATTCTGGCCGCCTCTTTAGCCCGCTTCGCCATCTCCTCTACCATAGCCGACCTCCTATGCCAAAAGAACCCTCACAACAAAATCATATTATTGCGATGGATGACCTCGTCTCCGAAGGTATATCCCAGCAGCCCTTCGATCTCCGCCGACTGATGGCCGCACAGCACCGCCAGGTCGCGGGCGGAATAATTGACCAGGCCCAGGGCGACCTCCCGACCGGATAAGGTGGTGACCCGCACGGTATCCCCATGCTCGAAAGATCCCACCACCTCACGTACGCCGACCGGCAGCAGGCTGCCACCGCGCGCCAGCGCCTGGGCAGCGCCGTCGTCGATCCGCAGCGCCCCCGAACTGCGTTTGCCGGCCAGGATATAGCGCTTGCGGCTTTCGAGAGTGGATACCACCGCCAGCAGACGCGTTCCGGACGGTTCACCATGCGCGATACGGATCAGGATATCCGCGTCGCTGCCACGGGCGATGACCACAGTAGTCCCCGAGCGGCGCGCCAGATCGGCTGCCTGAAGTTTGGTGACCATACCGCCGGTGCCCAGAGAGCTGCCGCTGCTGCCCGCCGCCCGCCATACCTCCTCGGGGATTTCCAGACCGCTCACCTCCGAAATCAGCCGCGCGTGTGCATCGATGCGCGGGTCGGCGGTAAACAGGCCCGGCTGGTCGGTCAGCAGGATGAGCAGGTCGGCCTCGATCAGGTTGGCCACCAGAGCGGAAAGGTTGTCGTTGTCGCCCACGCGGATCTCCTCGGTGGCCACGGTGTCGTTCTCGTTCACGATCGGGATGACGCGCTGTGCCAGCAGCGCCTCGAGCGTGTTGCGCGCATTCAGGTAGCGGCGCCGGTCGGAGAGGTCGGCGCCGGTGAGCAGCACCTGCGCCACCGTCACGCCATAGATGCGGAAGTACTGCTCGTAGAGAGCCATCAGGCGCGGCTGCCCCACGGCCGCCAGCATCTGCTTGGCTGGGACGAACTGCGGCAGGGTGGGGAACCCCAGCGCCTCCCGGCCGGCGGCAATGGCTCCAGAGGAGACCACCACGATCTGACAGCCTTCCGCGTGCAGGGTGGCCGCCTGGCGGGCCAGATCGACCAGTACTGGCGGGGACAGGCTCTCCGCCCCAGCGGTGAGTGTGGAGGTGCCCAATTTGACCACGATGCGTTGTGGAGTCATCCTGCTGCGCCTGCTGTGTACTGTTGGATAATTTTCACCATGATACCGGAATGACCATAAAAGTCAAGAAACGATGACGTCCCACGCGCGAACATGCACTCAGAAAATCCTTCCGATCCCCAAATTCCGCCCCGTTCAAAGCGTGATCATAATGATCGCCAGGACAGCCGCCCCCACGCCGATCATCTGCAGGCTTCCCAGGGTCTCCCGGGCGATCAGCCAGGCCAGCAAGGCGGTTACCGCCGGGTAAAGGGACCCCAGCACCGCGGCCACGTCCAGGCGTCCGCTTTGCACCGCCAGCAGGAACAACAGGTTGCCGCCTACATCCAGCGTCCCGGCCAGTGCCAGCAGCCAAACAGGCAATCGGGGAGGGATGACCGGTTGGCGCGTATACAGGCTGTAGGCGACCATTCCAAGGCAGGCAGCCAGTCGGCCTGCGCTCAGCGGCCAGAAGACCGCGCCCTCGCTCACCCGGCTCAGGGCGATAAAGAATCCACCGAACCCAAGCCCGGCCAGCAGCGCCGGGCCAAGGCCGGCAGGCTGCCCGCCGATCCGCTCGGGACGCGCGAGCATCCAGATGCTGACTACCGCCAGACCGAAACCCGCCAGTTGCAGCTCGCGCGGCAGGCCTTCGGTAACTGCGGCGAACATGACCGGCATGGCCGTCGCCAGCACTGCGGATACCGGCGCGACGACGCCCATCCGTCCGGCGGCGAAGCCGCGCAGCAGAAATATTAGCCCGATCATCCCAGAGAGGCCCGAGAGCGCGCCCCACATCAGATCGATGGGTGGAGGCAGCTTTTCCAGGCGGGCCAGGGCGGTGATGACCAGCGCAAGCAGCCCGACACTGTAGATGGCCAGCACGGCGTGGAAAGGTCCGGCCCGTCGCGCGGCCAGCCCGCCGATAAAGTCCCCCGAACCCCAGGCGACGGCGGCCGAAAGGGCGAGAATG
Source organism: Anaerolineaceae bacterium (assembly GCA_034435955.1). Lineage (GTDB taxonomy): Bacteria > Chloroflexota > Anaerolineae > Anaerolineales > Anaerolineaceae > DAOTWA01. Next base: position 51,865 of record DAOTWA010000031.1, read on the forward strand.
ACCGTCAACAATGGAGAAATCATCATCGAAAACCCATTGGTAACCGGCAATATCCACCGATCATACTGAAAAGAGAATAAAAGTCAAGGAAATTGAACCATAAGGCCAGTTAGCGCCCCAAATCATGGCCTCAGTGTTTCTCCTGACCTTATTACGCCGGCCGGCCCTGAGGATAGAGGTAAAATAGGCCATGACCCGCGCCTTATGGTGAAAGCCCTATGTGGCTGACAAAACACCCCAAATAACCGGTGACCTATCTTCATGGATATCCAAAGCATCGTTTATGTGATTTCGGCCACGGCGGCTGGCGCATTGCTCCAGGGCGTCACCGGTCTGGGGCTGAACCTCTTCGCCTCTCCCCTCCTGATCATGATCGAGCCGCGCCTGATCCCCGGCCCGATTATGGCCGGCGCGCTCCTTCTGACCGTTCTGATGGTGCTGCGCGACCGCATCCGCATGAATCTGCGCGGCATCGGCTGGATGGGGATGGGCATGCTGCCGGGCACCGCTCTCGGCAGCCTGCTGCTGCCGGTAATCCCGCTGAAAGAATTATCGCTCCTCCTGGCCGCGCTGGTTCTCGCCGGGGTGATCCTCAGCCTGTCGGGGCTGCGCTTTCCTCCCAAGTGGTGGATCCTATTCGCCGCGGGCTTTCTCTCGGGCCTGGGCGGGACGCTGGCGTCCATCGGCGCACCGCCAGTGGCCCTGGTGAACCAGGAGATGGAGCCCAGGCAGCTCAGGGCTACTCTTTCCGGCTATTTCACCCTCTCTGCCATGGCCGCTTTGGCCGCCCTGGCCCCTATCGGCCGCTTCCAGGCCGCCGAGCTGCGGCTTACCGTATGGCTGCTGCCGGGGGTGGTGCTCGGTTTCCTCATCTCCATCCCGCTGGCCAGATTTCTGAATAAAAACCTTTCCCGTTACGCCGTGCTGGGGCTGTCTGCCATCAGCGCGTTGGTGCTGATCCTGCGGGTGGTATGAATGACGGGTGCGGGGGATACGCCGTCTGGGATTTTCCATGCGGCACCCCTTTAAATTTGCCGATTCCGTAGTATAGTGATTTTAAGCTTCTGCGCATTTCCGGATGGGGCGGGCTTCCAACGGGTAAGTTCCGCGTCCGGCAAGTTCAGGAGGAAATGGCGTGAAACCCAAAATCCAGTCCACTTCCTTCGGCTCGATCACCATTGAGGGCGAAAAATATACCCACGATGTACTCATCCGCCTGGATGGCGAGGTGCGCAAGCGTAAAAAGAAACTCTCAAAAAAGGTTTACGGCACCTCGCATGTCCTCTCCCTGGCAGAGGCGGAGCATATTTTCGAACCGGGCGCCGAACTGCTCATTATCGGCAGCGGCCAGACGGGTCAGGTGCGGCTGTCGAGTGAAGCACAGGAGTTCTTCGATGCCAATCATGTGCGCGTCGTGCTGGCCGCAACCCCGAAAGCCATCCGTCTGTGGAATGAGGCCGGCGGCAGTGCGATCGGCCTCTTCCATGTGACCTGCTGACCTCCCCGGCGCCGACGAGACGCCGGTGAACGGGAAAATGATGTCCCCTGCAGACGTCCGGCACCCTGTCCGTATCCTGCTGGCGGTGGACGGCTCAGAACATTCCCAGGCCGCCCTCAGGCTGCTTTGCGACCTGCCCCTTCCCCCACAAAGCCAGGTCACCGCGGTGAGCGTGATCGTGCCAAGACATGGACGGGACCGGCCCCTTCTTGAAGCCGCCCTGCAGCAGGCGCGCATCCTGCTGGGCGAGAAGGGCGTGGCCGTGGAGACATTCCTGGGCAGCGGCCATCCGTCCGAAACGCTCATCGGATTGGCCCGCCAGATGGACAGCGACCTGATCGTGATGGGCGCGCGCGGCCGACACGCTCCCTGGGAGATTTTGTTGGGGGGTACGGCCCAGCAGGTCATCGAATACGCCGGCGCGCCAGTGCTGATGGCGCGGGTTCCCTATAACGGGCTGCGGCGCATTCTGGTGGCCATCGACGGCTCTGCCTGCAGCGATCAGATGGTGGAACACCTGGCGCACTTCGCCATTCCCAGCAATGCGGATGTGCGCGTCATTCATGTTCTCCCCGCTATGATCGAGCTGGTCCCCGCGCCCCTGCCGCTTTACCCCACGGTTGGTCCCGTCCTGCCGGCCAATGAAGTCCGCGCGCTGAAGGCATTGTACGCTCAGGAAGAAAGAGCCGGGCGCAAGCTGTTAGCCCAGACAGTAGAAAGGTTGAAATCGTGCGGCTTCAGGGCGTCGGGCATCTTCGTCTGTGGGGATGCCGCCGTCGAGATCATCCGCTGGGTAAGGCAGCTCAAAGTCGACCTGGTGGTAGCCGCCTCGCTCGGCCTCAGCAACGTGAAGGAATGGCTGTTGGGCAGTGTAACCCGTAAGCTGGTCTATCATGCCGGGTGCTCGATCCTTGTCATTAAGGCTCCGTCCACCTGAGCAAAATTCCTTCGCATCATCGGCCCGCCGGCCGAAACGTCGCCACATGAGTGGCTGCAGTGTTGCAGTTTATCTCACTGGAAGAATTGAGGCAGATACGCTCGATGGGCTGCCAACAGCTCATCGGTTATGCGTTCGGCGCGGGCGAAATCGGGAAGCAGCGGATGGACCAGCATGGCCTGCAGCGCCTCCCGCCGCGAACCGCTGACGGCTGCCTCCACACACAGGCTTTCGGAGGTTTTCACCGCTTCCAACAATGGATATATGGAGGGCGGCAGGGTGCCGCGCGTCAGCGGCGTCACGCCATTGGCCCCCACCACACAGGGCACTTCGACCTCTGCGTCTTCCGGCAAGCCGGGAATCGAGCCGCCGTTCCGCACGATGAGGACCTGCACGTCGCGCCGGTCAGCCAGAATAGAGAAGATGAGGCGGAAGGCCGCTTCGGAATAAAGCGCTCCGCCGCGCTGACTCAGCTCGGGGGGCTTGACCTCCAGGCTGGGGTCGCTGTAGCGAGTCAATAACTCCTTTTCGATTTCAGCCACCACTTCTCCGCGCGTTCTTCCGGCCGCTCGCACCTCATCGATTGCCTGGGGCGTGCTGTAGTAATAACGCAAATAATAGGTAGGTATCATCTGAAGAGTCTCAAAGACGCCTGGCGGGAAGGGGAAATGCTGGTGCGCCTCTTCACTGTCAGGTTTGCACAGCATCGCCAACGCCTCGGCCATGCGGCTGCGCCCGCCAACGGAGACGTCGCGAATCCAGCCCAGGTGGTTGAGACCGACCCAGTCCAGCCACAGCTCGCTTTCGGCCACACCCAGCAGATTGGCCAGGGCGATGTGCGAGTTGATCGGCACATTACACAGACCGACCACTTTCTTCAACCGGCTGTATTTGATCAATGCCTCGGTAATGACGCCTGAGGGGTTGGTGAAATTCAGATACCAGGCCTGCGGTGCGCGCCGTTCCACTTCTGCAGCGATGCGCAGACTGACCGGGATGGTGCGCAAGGCGCTCGCCAGGCCGCCCGCGCCGACCGTCTCCTGGCCCAAGACACCATGGCTCAGGGGAATTTTTTCATCCAGGATGCGCGCCGACATCCCCCCCACCCTGATTTGCGAGAGCACGAACGCGGCACCCTCCAAAGCAGGTTCCAATCGGTCATGCAGCTCGATGCGCGTCTCCAGGCCGGCGTGTCGGAACATGCGAAGGGCGAAGTCGCCGAGGATAGCCAGGCGCTGCGGGTGAATATCGTACAGGCTGATCGCTTCCACACGCACCTGATCCTGGTGGGTGATCCATCCTTCCAGGAGCTCAGGGGTGTACGTGCTGCCCCCGCCGATCACGGCGAACTTATCTATATGGAACACAGCAACACCTCTCCAGTCCGATGACCACGGCGATTCGTCTAGTGGACACAGAATGCAATGATCGCGTCTTTAATGATATTCCAAAGGATCGGAAACCGATACATGGATGATCCACCAGGGACGCGAATAACATCCCCCCTGCGGGGACCCTGAACCCGGCACGAACTTTGGTTGAATCATCTTCAATCCTGGAGAAGGTGATCCACCAGGGACTCGAATAACATCCCCCCTGCGGGGACCCTGAACCCGGTACAAGCAATGGTTGGATCATCTTTAATCCTGGAGAAGGTGATCCACCAGGGACTCGAACCCTGAACCCACTGATTAAGAGCCGTATAAGGTTTGTATAAACAGCACATATGGTGGTAAATGCGTCTATATTATCAGCATATGTGGTTCATTTTGTCTATCGAATCCATATGGTTTTAAACCAATTGCACCTGATTTACACCGGAGCAGAGGGGGAATCGGCGGGCTTCTGTCCAGGGAGGTGCTATCGATCCGGTTCTGAATAAATTCAAACCTCATATTCATCTCAGAATGCGTTCAGTAAAAAAATCCTCCCCGGAAGTTGAGGGAGGATTTTCTTCACAGGTTTTACCACCAAACGGGCTGTTGCTGGATTGGAGGTTCTGATTAGTTAGGAATATTGAATGATGTGATCGCCTACCCAGTGGCCGCCATGCCGGCAATTCTTAAACCGGCACTTTGGAGCCCTGCGGCGGGCCCGATAATGTCTCATATCGTGGTGTAAAAAGGAATTGACAAAGCAGTCATCGTGTGGTTTCTTGAAGGTCGCTCACACCAATTCAAGAAAGGGAACACACGATGACCACACCAACTATAGCATTTCAAGAGTACCTGCGCAAGCTGGGACTGGACCAAGACAAGGATTTTCTCCAAGAGAGCATCCGACTGATGAGCCAGATGGTGATGGAACTGGAAGTACAAGCCCATACAGGAGCAGCAAAACATGAATGCACGGTGGAGCGCAGGGCTCAGCGCAACGGCTACCGAGAGCGGGTATGGGAGACGCGGGTGGGGGAGATTCCCTTGAGGATCCCCAAATTGCGCACTGGCAGTTACTTTCCGAGCCTGTTGGAACCCCGGCGTCGAGCCGAGCAAGCACTGCTAGCAGTGATCCAACAGGCCTACGTGGAGGGCGTGAGCACCCGCAAGGTGGATGAGTTGCTGCGGGCCATGGGGCTGGCCGGGATCGACAAATCGACGGTCTCGCGCATCTGCAAATCGCTCGACGATGTGGTGATTGAGTTTCGTAAACGACCCCTGAAGAGACGTTACCCCTATGTCTGGCTGGATGCCACCTGTCTCAAAGTACGCCAAAACCATCGGATTGTAAGCCTGGCTCTGGTGATTGCCATCGGGGTGAGTGAGGTGGGAGAACGGGAAGTGCTGGGTTTTGCTCTAGGAGCCAGCGAAACGGAGGCCTTTTGGTTGGATTTACTGCGTTCACTGGTGCAGCGCGGTCTGCAAGGAGTGCAATTAGTCATCAGTGACGCCCATGAGGGGTTGAAATCCGCCATTGCCCAGGTGCTCTCGGGTGCGAGTTGGCAGCGCTGCCGGGTACACTTCACACTTGCACCTGCGGTGCAAGCGCAGGTGTGCGCAATCTGCTCGCGCATATTCCCAGAGGGGATCAGGCCATGGTGGCAGCGGCCTTGAGAACCATCTTTGCCCAGCCTGACCAGGAAGCGGCTGGCAGGCAGCTGCAGGCGGTCTATGACGCGATGGCGACCCGCTGGCCGAAAGCCGCTGAATTGCTGCTGGATGCTGAAAATGATATTTTGGCTTACATGACCTTCCCAAAAGAGCACTGGAAGCGGATCTACTCGAACAATGTGTTAGAACGGCTCAATAAGGAGGTGAAGCACAGAACCAATGTCGTGGGTATTTTCCCGGACGAATCTTCTGTAATTCGTTTAATCGGCGCCATCCTGCAAGAACAGTCGGACGAATGGCAAATTCCCAAACGATACTTCAGTCTGGAGTCTATGCGAAAGTTGTTCGAACCGCAGCTCTTGATGATGACTGAGGCAATGCCATTTACTCTGGCGCCTGTTCATTGACATCCTTGAACCTTAAAGATTCCACACAATGAATTTACATTATTGACAGAGACGCTAACTGCACTATTTCTTTCGCCCATTACAAAATGCAAATTGTATTATCATGCCAAGCTATCGTAATCGTGGTTTTCTCTTGATGTAATTCCAAATATTGTAGAATGCGACCGACAACTACTTGTTCCATCTTTCTCAGGAATTTCCGAACGGACCCCGATTGCTCCGCTAATGAGATCACAATATTGAGACTCGTCGCTTCGTCAATCAATATCTCAAGACCTTTCGATTTCATTAGCATATTTCTTAACGATTCGATTCTACGAGTGAACAACATATGGTAATCTTCAACAGACAACTTTCTGAAGGGAACGATCAGGTCGAAATGATTTAGCAATTCCTGTGGGAAGTTTCGTTGAAGTAATTCCTCCTGATCGTCTTCTTTCCCATTTTGCTTAATATCGCTGAGTAAAATAAACAGGTAATTTCGAAAATGGAACACCCTCCCCCGCGAATCACGTATCTCCCCGGTTTCAAAAATTGAGGAGACAAAATTAATGATGTCGGGATGGGCATTTTCAAGCCCATCCATCAGGATTATCCCTTGCGGATGAGTATCCACGAAATGGATGAACGGGGTCTGACGTTCGTGGCCTACTAATCCAGGGGCTGCACCTGTTAGTCTGGAAAGATCATAGCTTTCCTTATAATCACTCATATTAAGTCGTAGAAGTGGCAAGCCTTTTTGCTCATCCATTGCCTTTGCTACACATTCAGTAAAAAATGATTTCCCGACTCCAGGAGGGCCATAAAAGAGCAAGGTGCCCAAGGTCGTACTTGTTTCGGATTCTCGTAGCCTGATTAGGTCAACCCAACGAATAAATACCTCAATTGCTTTATCTTGCCCGACAATCTCTTCTCTTAATCTGGTTTCGATATCTTTCGTGCAAAATAGCCGCTGTGTATTAAGAGAAATCTGATAATGATTGGTCAGTATAGAGTGAATTTGATCAATCCCAACCAAGGGCGTGTCGCTATCGCGGTCACTAAAAACATTATTAACCTCAAGGGAGGATATTTTCACGTACGCCGCTGCATTTTCTAACAAATCAATGGCTTTATCGGGCAATCGACGAGCAGGCATGTGCTTAATCGATAATGACACTGCTTCGCGAATTGCTTCGGGTGTTATGTTCACATTTAGCTTATTTTCTATACTCTTTGCCCATTCACTGCATATTTGGATTGCCATTTCAGGGCTTGGCTCTGAGATATGAAGAGTCTGAAAACGACGTAAAAAAGCTGTATCTTCTTTTATATATCGGTCATATTCATCTAAAGTCGTTGCCCCGATACAGCGGAAATCACCTCGTGCTAATGCCGGTTTAAGGATGTTAGCAATATCCATAGCCGAGTTTACAGTGGTTCCAGCTCTCATCACTAAGTGAATTTCATCAATAAACAATACAATATTGGGGTCTGAAGTGGCATCAGAGATTAATTGTTTTAGCCGCGCTTCCATTTCGCCGCGATAAGAGGTTCCTGAAATCAGGTCTGATACATTGATCTGGAAAATATGAAGATTTCTAATTTCCTTAGGGGCTTTCAAACTCACGCACTTCTGTGCCAATCCCTCGACAACGGCTGTTTTCCCAACCCCAGCCTCCCCGATCAGGATAACATTTCTTTTTGATGTGCGATTTAAGATCCTCGCAATAGCAATGATCTCTTCTTCACGCCCAACAACAGAATTCAATCTTCCATTTCGGGCGAGTTCGGTGAGATCCCTGCCAATTGTTTCTAATAATCTGGAGCTCGATTTTCCAGCTCCTCCTAATTCTATGTTCTGCTCATTGGTTTGTTCATTCTCGCCATCTTTCTCCCAATATCGAACAAGCCTATGAGTGAATATGCCCGCCTGATACATTGGAATCAATTGAGCCAATAAATATTCTACCGACACAATACCGCAACTTTTTTCCCAATCAGATCCTTTAGAATATTTGAACAACTTTCGAGTCTCGTCAGAACGGTGGAGGAATCCTGTTACTCTGCCGGGCTCTTCCCACATTGGAAGCTGCCTGCGGATAGAACGGCTCAATTTGGTTATTTGATCTGTGGTCAATCCGATCATGGCTTTGCAATGATCGATTTCGGATTTCAAATGAAATAACTGCTCCTGAGTCAGACCAAGATCCTCAGCCTCTCTATAGTAACCTTCATCGAGAATTTGTAGAATGGCAAGAAATACGTGGATAGGATAAATGAGCTTGCTCTTTGTGTTGATGGCAATCCGGTTTGCGATCGTCCAGGCAAGGACGGCTGAAGGGGTTAGAACGGGGTCTCCCAATTATTCCTCCGATGCTGTTCCTCTTGTTATGATCAAAATGACCGTGCGGTTTCGCATTCTATTTGATGGGCTGTTGTTCGGGTAAGGTGCGGGTAGATCGCCGGCATCTCGTATAACAAAGGTACTCGCCGGAATTTGCGATGTGGAGGTGATGTGTTTGACTACAGCCAATGCTCGCTGGATGTCTAACAGTGTTGCCGTTTGTTCGATATCATCGGTGAAGCCGTACACCGCTATTTCGATTTGCCCCACAAATGGCTCGAGCTGGTAAGCAAGGTCCGATAATGTTTGTTTGCCTTCCGCGCTAAGGACTTGATCGTACTTAAATAGTCCATTCTCGAAGATTAATTTTAGAGACCCATCCAAGGCAACTTTTCGAATTCCTGGGAGGTCAATGGATATCTCGGGGAAGGTTGGTTGTGGAGTGGGTGTCGTAGTATGGATGAATGATTCTTCCAGAAGGTTTGCCTGGGTGGATAGCTCCTGTAAGCTACTTTTCACCGATGCGATTTCATTCAATAACGTAATAGAACTCTTATCAATATCTTTCTTGATTTGAGAGGTGATTTGCTCAATAGATTCAGGTGAGGTGGAAGAATACTCATGAATTATTAAAGGTCTTGCCTGTTGAATCAAAAGAGAGTCCACACGTGATATCGATCGCGTTGCTCTTCTCAGCTCGAGCGATATTCCTGTTAGAAAGACCAAGATTGTTATCAATAAACTCCCCAATAGGATAGGTATTAGCTTTGGTTTATTACCTTTTTTTCTCTTTCGGCTTTCAATCACATTTAAGGCCGCCCGAGCGTTTTGGTGATTTGGATTTTCTGCTAAAATCCGTTCCCAAATTTCTTTCGCCTCTTCCAATCGTCCTTGCTGAGCCAGTACCCGAGCCAGGAGATCAAAGTTTTCTTCTGAAGGATCCGATTGAACGAGTTTCCGAAGTATGGATTCCGCCGAAGGTAAATCTCCACCTTGTGCAAGCTGAATCGCAGACAAATAGTCCAACCTCAGTAGTGAGGTATTTATCTGCAATAGTGCCTGATCTAAATCGGCGTAATGGGTATGTCTGTCTGAATTATTGTGATTTGGCTCAAAATATTTATTCATTTGCCCCTACCGGATGACCGTCGATCCAAAACCTTGAGCAATCTTCCTGGCTTCATCTTCTGGAAGCAGGGTAAACAATTGCCGGTTTACACGGATAAGATGATTTAAGTCTTCGTTTTGGATTGCCCGCCGACCATCTGCCAATAAACTTAGGGCTTGATTTCGGTCTTGCATCATATCTAGATCTTTCTCAAACGATTGGAATATGTAGATGTGAAACTCGAGTCGTGTCCATAATATGGAATAACGGAACTCCACCATATCTTCGATTTTCTTACGAAGTACATCTGTATCTTTGGAGTGGATAGCCTGGTTAATTTCTGCTTCTAGCTCTGCTTTTTTCTTATTGGCAGCGCTATCACCCCATTGGAGGACAACATAACCTGTCCGATCAACTTCTTCTTTCGCTTCCTTGATTAGAGCGGGCCACTCAATAAATGCTTCTAACTGATCCAATAGGACTTTAAACTCAATTAAACGGGCCTGCGCTTCATTTGCTGATCCAGACTCGCCGCGCGAGACGGAGAGTAATCTGTCGAGCTCTTGCGTCCTTTGATGATCTTGAATTTCTCGCAGCTTTTCTTGAGCCTGCAAATCGCCGGATTGCTCAATTTGCTTTTGAAGATCGACGAACCGCCCTTTTTGTGTCTTATAATCTTCTATCATTGCGTCAAAATCCACCGGGGTTTTTATTTTGAGATCGATTACTTTTTCATACTCCTCATCTAATATCGGGAGGTATGCTCTTGTTGTCACCAAGCGATTTTCATCAATTTCCAAGGTGACTTCCACTTCGCTGCCTGCAGGTATATCTCGCCGTATTTTTACCGCTTCGATAGTGAGGTGTCCGATACAAAAATTGCGATCCGCTTTTTTATTTTCACCCTCTATCACTGGGATACGAATCAAGTTACCGGATTCACCACGTCTAACACTTATGGATGTGCGTAATATCTCTTTACGCCGAACGGGTAAAGAATCTCCTTTCTGAAAGTAAAAAAGTGCATTGTTGTTCGCTAAAGCAATTCCAACCGAGTGAACCAGCGGTGGATTAGCTGGTGTATTCCCAATGGTATAAGACAACTCGTCTGGTATGACCTCAAGCACTGAACCTTGTTGGTTGTAAAGATAAATTTTGAAAATATTGCGTATACCCTTATCCGCTAGTAACGTTGTCATGAAAGTGCCGTTGGGCTGTAATGGAATCCGACCGCTTTTCCATTGTGGGCGGCTGAATTCGATAGTGTAGCCAGATATTTCAACTCCATTGGGAGGAATCACTTTTCCTCCTACAATAGGTTGATCGTCAATACTGATCGGTTGGTACTCTAACTCAATTCTAAATTGGCTCGGGGAAACTGCTGGGTAAATTTTTGTATCCAACCTTTGTGTCCCTGCAAAGATAGCTGCGCCTTGGGCAACAACTGTGAATGGATCTATCCGCGTCTCAAATGGAATTCCCAGACCTTCTATTGGATCTCTAAGAACTTCTTTCAGATATGGAGCTCTTGTTGGGCCACCAACCAAGATTAATTTCTCGACATCTCCCGGCGTCAATCTTGATTGTGATAGAACATCTTTACAGATGCTTACTGTACGAATAATTAATGATTCAGCTATCTTCGCCACCTCTCCTCGTGTTAGTTTAATCTCAGCATCACAATCTAAATCTCGAAATACTTGATCTAAGTAAATCACCGCTTCTTCGGAGACAGAAAGACGTATCTTCGCTTCTTCTGTTTTTAATTTTAAAATAGCTAGCTCTTTCTGCCATCTATCTCGATTTTCTTGGGTAAAGTCGCGAAGCCCCATCTTTTCTCGAACGACTGGAATTATCAGGTCGTTAATGATTTTTTCATCGATATTCTTTCCTCCGAGATGATTATCGCCGCCGTGATTAACCACTCTCAATATTCCATCACGCATATTAATCAATGCAGCATCAAAAGTCCCCCCGCCCAAGTCATAGACTAACCAATATATCTTGTCATTTGGATTTTGGAATCCGTAAGCCATTGCGGCAGCGATAGGTTCCTGTAATAAAGGGGTTACTTCGAAACCCGCAAGCCTTGCAGCTCTCTGAGTTGCATCGCATTGGGGTAATTCAAATGCCGCCGGTACGGTGATAACAGCCGCCCGAATTTCCTCTTGAAGATCAACGCTCGCCGATTTCCGCAACACTTTAAGAACTTCAGCCGACAGTTCCTCAGGGGTCATCTGGCGTCCGGATTTCGGAAATTTATAGAGATAATCGGTGCCCATGTTCCGTTTGAATTCAACATGTGTGTCACCGTCATTTATATCAGTTGGGATTTTTGCTTCCCGTCCAACATATAATCTATTGTTCTTGGTTATTCTCACCGCTGAAGGGATAAACTCCATTTGAGTATCATTATCTCGAATAATCTTCGCACTGATTCCTTCAAGAACGGCGATTTCACTATTGGTGGTTCCCAAATCGATTCCAACGTCAATCGTGGTCCTGGTCATGTTTTCCCCTCTAATATTCTTTGATGTTGTTACTTGATAGCATTCCGCCGTCCCCCTTATCGGGGATCCCTATTACGACCTCGCCTTGCTGTATTAACTGGCCATTGTAATAAATTGACGGTTTAATCGTTTCAATAATCGTTTCGAACACCAGCCCCGGGGAAGTTTCAGTGGCGATGACCCGTTCAGCTAGGCCAGTGAAATACCTCTGATTTGTTCGATCCACTATTTGTATACCTGCCTGCTGTAAGGAATCCAATGTTGCTTGAAGGGGACGAAAGGCACGGCGCATCTCTTCTCTCGGTTCCTGACTTCCAGGTGTTAACATCCGCTGCCTGGATCGCCATACACCGGTCGCTACTTCTGCAAGTAGCCGAAAAATCTCGAACTCCGAATCCGATTCCTGACGTTGCGGCGCCCTCCCTCTAATTTGTTTGTTATTTATGGATTCTATAACTTCGTAGATGAGTTGAAGGTTGTTCTTATTCTCTTCAATGGCTAATTCATGGTTAATTACAGGTATGCGGAATTCTTTTGGCTGCTTGACTTGACGTATTGCTGCAGCGATGTTTCTACTGTGTTTCGGTGGATGTTTATGCCGCTTTTTACCCATGGGGTCTTTTTCTCCTCTTTTCATTGACTGCGAATGGATTTCACAATTCCGCGAGAACCATTTATCCCGACAGCCCTTTTCGCCATAATCCAACAAGATATTCATATCGTTCTCGCAAAGAGGGCAAAATTCGAAACGCTTGCTCCATCATTTGTGCAGCTTCTTCTAGGCGATTAGGATTTTTAGATAACTCAATTGCCTTTGAACACAATTGATTAGCTTGGTCTTCCGTTCCTTGCTGAATCAGATCGCTTAAGCCTGACCGATTATTTTTGTAATGTTCAAAATCTGACTTGGTCCCGATATTATGCTGCCAGACGCATAGGTCCTTTTGTAACGCCATTGCATTAGAATATCGTTTAGCAGGGTCAATTTCTAAACATTTGGCAATAATTTCCTCAAGATATTGATCAACCTGAGAGTTGATCTTCGATGGTGATGTAACTTCACTTTGAAAGTCAATCAGGCCTATCTCTTCTGATTCACTCAAGTTACGGAACGGGAATTCGTCGGTAAGCAGAAGGTAAAAAATGCATCCAATCGCCCAAACGTCTCCTGCACACGAATCGCACCGATAGTCGGCGAAGACTTCTGGAGGCTTATATACTAGAGTCCCCCGCGCCGAAGCCAATAGTGTCAACGGATTAACCCGCTTTGCAAGCCCAAAATCGCTGATTCGTAGACGGATATGGTCCCCATCATATCCGACCAAAATATTTTGGGGCTTGATATCTCTATGGACAATCGGGGGATCTGAGCTGTGAGCTAATGATAACCCCTGGCAAATCTGAGAGACAAGATTAACCACTGTTTCTACTGGCATCGGTTGATCGGAATGTGACAACCAGTAATTTTCCAAACTGCCCCCTGGAACATACTCCATGGTGAAATACCCGTAAGACAGATTATCCAAATCGAATAGATTTGCATCAAAGACCCGGACAATATTCGGGTGGCCAATTTTAGAAAGCAGTAAGGCCTCACCGAGCATCTCCTGAGTTCCTTTCAAGGTCATCCCAGGTGTTTTAAACACCTTCATCGCCTGGCGGCCCAAAAAGCGATGCTTGACGCGATACACCTCGGCAAATGCACCTTCGCCAAGCAGACGCTCAACTTGGTATGTATCGCGGATGACATGACCTTCTTGAAGTATGCTCATATCACTTCAAATGTAATGTGCGACTGGTGACTGCCTTACCCGAATTAGGGACTGGCAATAATTGGGATTTCATCCAGATTAAAATTTTCCTCCAAGATCAGGAATTGGGAGGCGGCCCAACCTTTTACTTTCTCACCGCCAAAAATCGTTTCGATCTTTAAAAATGATCCATCTGAAATTCGACCAATTACGACAACGCAATCGTTAGGTACGATTCCTGCAATCACAGGATATTCCGTCCCGGGACCCTGCCGAACATTTAAATTCACCGTAGAGCATGCTGATATCTGAACCGGGGTGGGCATGATTGTTACTGTAGGTCTATGCAATGTCGGGGAGCTTACTTTGGTTGGCACGCTCGTGACCACACGTGTTATGTATCTTGTTGGAGCCGCATAATTCGACCCATTTTCCGGCGAATTATTTGCACCCGCCAGAAAAACAACTAAACAGATAAATGCCAGAAAAATCACCCAGGCAACGGTTACAATTTTGTCTTTTGATGTTTCTTTACGAGTAGTCCGGGTCATTCTACTTGATGGCGTTGCAGGTGTATGGCGGGTAGACTGACCGAGTGTAGTCGGCTTTGTTCCAGACGGAAATTCAACGACCATTCTGGACCGAGGAATATCAAATTCCATGTCCCTCAGAATATTCAGCACTGTAGCCAAATTACTTTTGGCTATTTTATTGCTTTGGTTTAATTGCCCGGACGTGTAGAAATGGTTTTGGGCGGCCACTAATTTTTCTTTGATTTCAGACCGCCTTCTTTCTCTCTCATTCTGATCTATTTTTTGACATTCAGAGCAGATGATTGCTTTTGTGTTTGAAACTTGGATGATGTAATATCCGCCTGATATCGTACGGCCGCAAGCCATGCATTCAATCATCCATCTACGCCCCCAGTAGTCTACAGTATTGGTTATAATCGCATTTGCAGTGATATTAAAACCGGTTGAAGGATTTCTTGCGCGGTTTCGGATGTTGATGACTGATGTCCGTTCCCTTTGCGCCAGTTGATAACCAGCATCGAGGTGTTGAAGACCTAATAAATTCATGCAGAAAGAAAGTGCAGTGGATATACATTGTGCAGCTGTTCCCCCTGACGGATATTCTTGTTCGAGTAATTGTAATAAAATTTGCTGTGCTTTTTCTAATCGCCCTTGTTGACAATGGTCATATGCAGTTTCGAGTAATGTTAGTATTCTTTCAGAAAGGCTGAAGTACCCAGTTGTATGCCAATAATTGCCATTGTTTGCCTCCTCAGTTACTCTATTGATAATATCGTTAATCCGATCCATATCTTTTTGAGCCATTCCATGAATTTTTATCTGGGCGAGCAATGATAGTGCTGACTGGTAATCATCGGTCTTTCTGTAGTAAGCGAGAATGCCATCAATACAGGCGTCTACAAATTCTTCATAAGCCACATTCCTCACCATCGAATCTTGTGGAAGGAGAGCGTCTATGATTTTCAATTGTGGGGAACATTGGGCAATTAATAATTCTGTAGTCTTATTTGCGTGAATTCCGTCTGTTTCAAATTGAGACCGGCTTGCTTCACAAAATGACTTTACCCGATCGCGTATCGGTCCTAATAATCTCCCAATCGTATTCTCAACGCTTTTTAGGGTAATGTTTGATGCTTCTATTAAATTTATATGGCGCCATGCATCATTTTCTCGATTTTGCTCTATGAGCTGAATAAACAACCTGGCATGTAGACACAGCAAAAATCCAGGAAGTGCAGCGCGCAATCGCCTAGCACTCCCCGTAGTTAATTGAGGATCATCAATTTCTCGGATTCTGGCAATGACCAGATCCCAAAACTTGTCATTCTCCTGAACATTGTGCCAGTAAGTATATGTTGCTGCCCAAAATTCTTTTGCCTGCACGGCTAATTCAGGTTTTGATCCATTTGCAATCATGTACTGCTCTAGTTCTAATGCGGCTGCATGGGTTAAAACCGCAAGATTATGTATTGCATATCCTGTCTCATCAGATTCCTCCTTCAACTTCCAATATTCAATCTGTCGAGTTAATCCAGCAAGTCCAGAGAGGTTCTTTGGGGGTGAATCTGTGCTATTTACCCATATCCAAAAAAATTCATGGAACAATCTGGTTAGTGGGTCTTGTATGTCCCTAACGATTTTGCCGATCTCAGAAGTTTCCACAGTATTTCTAAGAGCAACATAGCACCCAGGCCCATGAGACAAAGGTGCACCAGTGCGGGATGCAATTTCAGCCATCTGTTGGCGCTTATTAATTTCCCGAGCTGAAGACCAGACCGGGAGTTGTAGAATCTGAAAAGCGTTTGTTCGATATAGAGAAATTTGAGCAAATTCTTCTAATCGAACCATTGTATCCTGGGTATCAATTGGTGGTGCTTGAGTAGTCGGATCAGGGGCCATAAGGTCCTTCACAAGGAAAGACAAGTGGAAACATATGTTGTGTATTCAATGATGGTATGTGCCAATTTAGATTACATGCTAAATTGGTTATCAATAAACATACTGTTACTGTGCAATCACCGATATTTTTCCCACTTATGGAAACTCAATAATATTATAGCTCATCGTGTTTGACAGGCTATGACAATTATAGTGAATACCCAGGGCAGTTTTCTTTACGATATTGAAAGCTATGTTATGTCGACAATTATCAAAAAATGATAGATCATGGTCCTTTCAATGCTGATTCGGTTTTGCATAACCCCCCTGGATTGTAATCAATCGAAATAGGATTAATTTCTTTCCGGAATTTGCAGAAGAGGGAAAGACAAGACTTTGTGTAACACTTATCTGTTCATAAGCATCTATGATTGCACTGCAAAAACGACCTGACAAAAACGGTCAAAGTTTAATATAATGGGACGAACGTCCCATACCATATTCGAAAAGCCGAAACATGTATCGAGCCAATTCGCGCCACCTGCAACCC
>DAOTWA010000032.1:0-16087 GCA_034435955.1 Anaerolineaceae bacterium
TTATGTGATGGCCCTGGGGACAAGGGTATTGTTTTGCGGCCTCAATCCCGGATTGTATTCCGGATGCTACCCCCGCATTTTTGCTCCTTCGAAGATCAAATTCTGCTACAATATGAGTCCGGTATCATACATGTGGTAGACCGCGCGATTGCGTCGGCGGACGAGCAGTCAGCGGAGGAGATGGAATCAGATACCAGGCGAGTGTCGAGCAAGGTTGAAGGAGGTATGTGAAGGACGATGAACGGTCACCGCGAAATCCTGTTTGCCAGTGGAGCGGTGTATGCGACGTTGCTGTCGGAGGCGGACCTGGCCGATTTGCAGCACCTCCTGGAAAGCAGCTCGGATTACAATGATTTGCTCACCGGGCTGCCGGTGGACTCGGATGCCGCGCGTGAGCTGCTGACGGTTGGTCCGCCGGGCAAGCCCCGCGAGGATAAATTCGTGTTCGGCATCTATCTGGGGGGAAACACGCTGATCGGAGTGCTCGACGCCATCCGCGATTACCCCTCGGAAGGGGTATGGTACGTGGGCCTGCTGCTGCTCGAGCCGCGCTATCGGCGGCAGGGCCAGGGGGAGAGCATCTACCGCGCGTTCGAGCGCTGGGCCAGGCAGTCGGGAGCGCAGGAGATCAGATTGGGGGTGCTAGAGGCCAATGCTAAGGCGCTGCGCTTCTGGCAGCGCCTGGGTTTTACTGAGATTGAACGCCGACCGCCGCGCCGTTACGGCCTGCGCGAGCACGTGGTCATCGAATTCAGCCGCAAACTCGAAGGATAGGTGAGTCACGTATCAGGCCAGGCGGCCCGAACCAGCGCGGGCAGCAGCTTTCCGGCCTGGCCGGCCAGGTAATACGTGGCATAGCCCGCCAGGGTGGTGAACTCGGTGTTGATCTCCACCACCTTCGCCCCGTGGCGTAAGGCGACATAAGGCATGGAGGCGGCCGGCTCGACCAGGCCAGAAGTGCCGATCGAGAAGAACAGGTCGCAGGAACTGGAGGCTTCCAGGGCAGTCTGCAAGGCGGCCGGCGGCACCGGCTCGCCAAACCAGACTACGTCCGGGCGGATGTAGGCGCCGCAGCGCGGGCAGGTGGGTGGTATCTGGCTGGTCTCTTCCCAGGAAGCGATGGAGATGCCCTCCGCCGAGCAGCGGTAGCGGTGAAGGTTGCCGTACAGCTCGATCACCCGCCGGCTGCCGGCCCGCTGATGAAAACCGTCGGTGTTTTGGGTAACCAGGGTAAACTCCTGTGCGTGGCGCTCGATCTCCACCAGCGCCAGATGGGCCGGGTTGGGTTTGGCCTGGTCGACCATCGCGCGGCGGAATTCATTCCACTCCCAGACCAGCTTTGGATTGCGCTGAAAGCCCTCCGGCGTGGCCAGGTCATCCGGGCGGTACTGCATCCAACCACCCTTTTTGTAGGAAGAAGCATAGGTAGGAATGCCGCTCTCGGCGGATATGCCGGCGCCGGTGAGCGCCACGATACGGTGTGCGGCGCGCAAGTCTTCAATCAGCTCGTGGGGAAATTCTATCGGCTCATTGTCCATGGCTCTATTATATATTCAATCCACCAGGCGTCATTGGATCAGCACTTCCATGGCGGCATTCAGCCATGCGCCATCACTGTCGGCATCTGTGGGGATGGGAATATCGGGTTGCAAGCCGTGTCCATCGCGGATGGGCGGATCCAGACCAGGGATCCACCAGCGCGCGGCGGTAACGTGCAGACTGGAACCGTCCTTGAGATCGAAGACGAGCTGGATGGTATCCTTGCCGTGGGTGGGCTGACCGACCAGCAGAGCGCGGCGGTGAACCTGAAGCGCGCCAGCGACGATCTCGGCGGCGCTGGCGGTGTCTTTGTCGACCAGCACCACGATGGGCAGGTCGGCCAATGGGCCGGGCTTTTCGACCTGGAACGTCTCGATCGGCTTGCCGCGGTACTGTTGCTGGATGATCGTTCCCTCGGTCAGGAAGAGCCGGGCGGTGTCCACGCCGGCCTCGACCAGACCGCCTCCGTTGCCACGCAGGTCGAGGATGAAGTGATCCGCGCCGCGCTTACGCAAATCGTCCACGGCGGACTGGATCTCCTGGGGGGTGGTGGCTGCCAAAACGTTTACGTGAATGACGCCCACACGCGGCCCGGCGGCGGCTAGATTCCAGGTCGTGGAGGGCTGGGAGACTTCCGCGCGCGTGACGGTGAATTCCTGGGGGGAATGATCAGGGGTCTGGTCAACGGTCAGGCTGACCTGCTGGCCGACCGGCCCGCGGAGGGCGGCCTCCACGTCGGAAAGGTCCATGCCCGGATCAATGGCGAGGCTGTCTACGTGGAGCAGGCGGCTGCCCTCGAGGATACCGGCACGGGCGGCGGGCGAATCCGGGTAAGGATAGAGCAACACATTGCCCTGAGCGTCGCGTTCGAGGCGCGCGCCGATGCCGCCGTAGCGGCCCTCGAGCTGGTCGTTCTGCAGCTCGGCCTGGGGCGGCTCAAGGAAGACGGTGTAAGGGTCGTTGTAGGCCTGGAGGAAACCGCGGATTAGGCCGTACTCCAGGGGCAGGCGAAGGGGGAGATCGTTCAGGCCGTTGTCCTGGATGAGGCGGATGACCTGCTCCAGGAGGGGGTAACGCAGTGACGGGCCGCCGATCCAGACGCGCGCCATGAAACCGGTGAAGAAAGCCAGCCCCAGGCTGCCCAGGACAAGGAGGAAGGGGAGGAAGTCGCGCTTGCGAGGAGGATTGGTATTCAAAGGGGCAGGCACCTGTGAAAAGGCCAGATGGTCGGAAGGAACAAATTGATTCTAGCCGATTTTTGGGTAAAGGGGGCTGCCGGGTTTTTTCGATTTCCAGTGAGAAGCGCTGAAAGGAGGGTTGAATTCCTGGCGGCCAAGTGGGGGGACGCATTGCAAGGCACTGCAGTAACGGGTGGACAAATACGGTATAATCATAAAAATCATCCTAAATCTTGCTGCACGGAGGTGGACGAGGAATCATCTTTCAGGGGAAGCCAGCGCACGGCCTTGCATGGGGTGTTCACACCTGCAAGGTGACGAGGAAGAGGGTTCTCCACCGCGAGGTGGAGCTAATCCCGCTCAGCGGGAGAAAATCGAAGGATCAGCGGAAGCCCTCCGGATGCGCCATCATCCGCCAGCTTTCCCTCCAAAAGCTAGAATAAGCGCAGCGGGGTAAATCTGCCGGGCAACCGGGAGGACAAAGCCGCGCGCAGTGGCCGGAAACCTGCACTGACGTCCAGGCGGACCTATTTCACCCCCAAGGCGGCGGGCGGGTTAACACAAGACCATTGGAGGAAAATCATGTGTGGCATCGTTGGTTACATCGGTGAGCGTGACGCAACGCCCATCATCCTGAACGGTCTGAAGCGGTTGGAATATCGGGGCTACGACTCAGCCGGCATCGCCGTGCTGGAGGACGGCCATATCGAGGTGCGCCGCGACGCAGGCAAGCTCGCGCACCTGTCGTCGTTGGTGCAGACCACCCCTCTGCACGGCAAGGTTGGCATCGGCCACACACGCTGGGCTACCCACGGAGAGCCCAACGCGCGCAACGCCCATCCCCACATGGGCAGCACCGGACAGGTAGTGGTGGTGCATAACGGCATCGTCGAAAATTTCCTCGAGCTGCGCGAGGAGTTGAGCAGCGAAGGGGTAGTCTTCAACTCGGATACAGACAGCGAGACTATCGTGCACCTGGTGGAACGCTATCTGTCCACTGGCTGCAACCTGACCGAGGCGGTGCGGCGCGCGCTGCTGCACCTGAAGGGCGCGCATGCAGTGGTGGTGCTGTCCGCGCTGGAGCCGGACAAGATCGTGGCCGCGCGCATCGGCAACGCGGGAGGTGTGGTGATCGGGTTGGGAGATGGGGAAAGCTACGTGGCCTCCGACATCCCCGCTATCCTGGAACACACGCGTGACATGGTTTTTCTGGAATCACGCGAAATGGCGGTGGTCACCCGCGAGGGCGTGCTTGTGCAGACGCTGGATGGCGAGCCGGTCGTGCCGCACGTGCATCATGTTTCCTGGGATCCAATCGCGGCCGAAAAAGGCGAGTACCGCCACTTCATGCAGAAGGAGATACACGAGCAGGTCCGTTCGCTAACCGACACGCTGGCGGGTCGGGTGGACTTCGACCAAGGGCGGGTGCGCCTGCCAGAGCTCAATCTGACTCCCGAAGTTGCAAAATCCATCCACAAGATCTTCATCATCGCCTGCGGTACGGCAGCGCACGCCGGCATGGTCGGCAAGACGTTGATCGAGCGCATCGCTCGCGTGCCGGTGGAGGTGGAGATCGGCTCGGAATTCCGCTACAGTGATCCGATCATCCAGAAAGGAGATGTGGTTCTGGCCATCAGCCAGTCGGGGGAGACGGCCGACACGCTGGCGGCCATGGAGGAGGGCCGGCGCAAAGGCGCACTGCTGTGGTCGATCGTCAACGCCATTGGTTCGCAGGCCATGCGCCTGGCGGATGGATACATCTCCATGCAGGTCGGTCCGGAGATCGGGGTGGCTTCGACCAAAGCGTTCACCGCGCCGCTGGTCGACCTGTACATGCTGGCCGTGCTGTTGGGCGACCTGCGCGGCGTGCTGAATGAGGATGCACGGCGTCGGCTGGTAGGAGACCTGCGCCTGGTGCCTGACCTGGTCGGGCGGGCGCTTGACCGTGAGGCCGAGGTGATGCAAATCGCCCGCGAGCTCAAGTACGTGCGCAACGTGCTCTACCTGGGGCGCGGCATCAATATGCCGATCGCCTACGAAGGCGCGCTCAAGCTCAAGGAAATTTCCTACATCCACGCCGAAGGCTATCCGGCGGGGGAGATGAAACACGGGCCGATCGCTCTGGTGGACCGCGATATGCCGGTCGTGGCGTTGGCTCCGCGCGATCCTTGGTATGAGAAGATGATCAGCCAGATCGAACAGGCCAAAGCGCGCGGCGGGAGTGTGGTGGCGGTGGCGAGCGAGGGCGACGAGCGCGCCGGCGAGGTGGCCGACTACGTGCTGTGGGTGCCGGAGACGCCCTGGCTGCTCAGCCCGGTGGTGACGGTCATCCCACTGCAACTGCTGGCGTATCATATCGCCGCCCTGCGGGGATTGGATGTGGATCAGCCGCGCAATCTGGCCAAGAGCGTTACAGTGGAATGAAAGTCAGTCGTCGTTTGACGGTTGCCAGTCGTCAGAAACCAAACGACGACGGCGGGCGCGCAGGCAGGGGGATGCGCGGATCACACTTTTGAAACCTGACATAGTAAGTCTTATTTATTATAATTGTCTTGGAAGGGTTTCATCCCCGACAGGCTGCAGGTGATTCCAGGTCTGAGCAGTCGACTGGGGCGTTTGGGCAGTTTCATCTTATTGGTGACAAAGGAGACAACCAATGACTTGTACCCATTTGGACCAAATACGCGAGGTTACCCCCAGTGCAGAAGGCTGCGAGGAGTGTCTGAAGAGCGGCGACAACTGGGTTCACCTGCGCATCTGCCTGATCTGCGGGCACGTAGGCTGCTGCGATAATTCTCCCAACAAACACGCAACCAAGCATTTCCACGCCACTGGCCACCCGATCATCCAATCCTTTGAGCCGGACGAGGACTGGCGCTGGTGCTACCTGGATAAAGAGTTTGTTTGAGGGACAACCAGTGACTGAGCGAATGCTGGATTTAGTGGTAATCGGCAGCGGTACGGCCGGCCAGACCGTCGCCCATCGCTGCCAGCGGGCGGGTTGGTCGGTGGCGGTGGTCGATTCACGACCCTTTGGAGGCACCTGCGCCCAACGGGGCTGCGATCCCAAAAAGGTGCTGGTCGAGACGGCGGGCTTCATGGATGCCGCCCGGCGCATGCGGGGGCAGGGGATAACTGTGGAGGGCGCGCGCATCTCCTGGCCGGAACTCATCCGCTTCAAGCGCACCTTCACCTCGCCAGTATCGAGGGAGGTCGAAAAGGGCTTCGCTGCGGCCGGCATTGTGGCCATCCACGGTCGGGCGCGTTTCATCGAGCCAACCACGTTACAGGTAGGCGAGGAACGGCTGAGGGCGCAGCATGTGGTCATCGCTGCCGGCGCGCGGCGGTCTACCCTGAACATCCCCGGCGAGGAATATATGACCTCCAGTACGCAATTCATGGAGCTGGAGGAGCTGCCCGCGCGGATCGCGTTCATCGGCGGAGGCTATATATCTTTTGAATTTGCGCACATCGCTGCGCTGGCCGGCTCCCAGGTGCAGATTTTCCACCGCGGCACCCGTCCGCTGAAGGGTTTCGATCCTGATCTGGCGGTCAGGCTAATGCGGGCTAGTCACGAACTGGGCATCGACATCCACCTGGATGCGGCAGCGAGCGGCATTGAGAAAAGCGGCAAAGCGCTGCGGGTGCATGTGGATGGCGCGAGCGGGAAATCGATTTACGAGGCCGATCTGGTGGTGCATGGCGCCGGACGGGTGCCTGAGATCGAAGACCTGGATCTGGAGAAAGCTGGTGTGGCATGGGCGCCACGCGGGGTGGTGGTGAACGAATACCTGCAGAGTGTTTCGAACCCGGCGGTTTACGCCGCCGGCGACGCGGCCGCTTCCGGATTTCCGCTGACGCCGGTGGCCAGTCTGGAAGGCCGGGTCGTGGCCGGCAATCTGCTGGAGGGCAATCATCAGACACCCGATTATCGCGGCATTCCCACCGTGGTTTACACCGACCCACCGCTCGCC
The DNA here is from genome assembly GCA_034435955.1 of Anaerolineaceae bacterium. GTDB lineage: Bacteria > Chloroflexota > Anaerolineae > Anaerolineales > Anaerolineaceae > DAOTWA01. Next base: position 6,692 of record DAOTWA010000032.1, read on the forward strand.
GCGGTCGGTTTGAGTGAAGAGGCGGCCCGCGCGCAAGGTCTGAAGTTCCGGGTCAAGAAGAGCGATACATCTTCCTGGCAGAGCTCGCGGCGCGCGGGGACGAAATATTCCGGCTATAAGGTTCTGGTAGAGGAGGGCAGCGGGCGCATCCTGGGCGCCCATCTGCTGGGTGTGCGTGCGGACGAAGTCATTAACCTGTTCGCGCTCGCAATCCGCTTCGGCATAACGGCCGAGGAGTTGAAGCGGGCACCTTTCTCCTATCCAACCCATTCTTCGGATGTGAGCTACATGCTTTGAGGGAAAAAGGGAAAACCGGTTATCCGATTTAGATGGAGTAAATGGTTTGTCGTTGCTGGCGGGCGCTTATCAGTATTTTTTACTGCACCAAGCTGAATTCTGGTCGGAAACGGGACGGCATCTGGCGCTCAGTCTGAGCGCGCTGGCGATCAGCGTCGCCGTGTGCCTGCCGCTGGGGGTCTGGATCACACGTAGGATGATTGCGGCGCAGTACGTGATCAACCTGTTCAACACCCTGCGCATCATCCCCAGTCTGGCGATCCTGTTCCTGGCTTTACCCTTGCTTGGTCTGGGATTCCGCCCGGCTTTATTCGCCCTGACAGCGCTGGCTTTCCCGCCGGTGCTGATCAACACTTACGCCGGTCTGCGCGGAATCGACCCGGCCATCGAGGAGGCGGCCTATGGAATGGGCATGTCGCAAGGACAGGTGCTGCTGCGGGTGGAGCTGCCCATGGCTATGCCCGCCATCATCGCCGGCATCAGGGCAGCGGCTGTGGAGGTGATTTCGAGCGCGACGATTGCCGCTTTCATCGGCGGAGGTGGTTTAGGGGATTTCATCACCCGCGGCTTCGCGCTCTACGATGCGCGCATCATGCTGGTAGGCGCCGTGCCGGTTGCAGCACTGGCGCTGAGCGCCGAGGGGATGCTGGCTGGCTTGCAACGCCTGCTGGCAGCCGGCAGAAGCGGGTGAGAGCGCACTCATAAAAAAAGAAATGAGGCACTCAATATGTCAAAGAGCAAATTCATACCGCGTGCGACCTGTGTGGTAATTGCCAGCCTGGTAGGGCTGCAATGGCTGGCGGCCTGCACCATCCCCGGTGTGTTGAACCCGGCGTCCGCTCCCACGGAAGCTGCCGTAGGGAAGATCGTGATTGGGTCAAAAGATTTCACCGAGGAATTCATCCTGGCTGAAATGTACGCCCAACTGCTGGAAAATGCCGGATTCAGCGTTGCGCGCAGGCTGAACCTGGGAGGCACACCGATCGCCCAGGCTGCGATTTTGAAGGGCGAGATCGATCTCTATCCCGAGTACACCTCTACGGCGTTGCTCACTGTCTTGAAAGAGCAGCCCCTTCACGACCCCGAACAGATCTATCAAACGGTCAAATCGCAATACGAGCAGCGTTATAAGCTGACCTGGCTGGAGCGCTCACCGTTCAATGACACCCAGGCGCTGGCGATGACCCAGGCGGGTGCGCAGAAATACGGCATCCGTACGTATTCCGACCTGGCGGCGAAGGCTACGCAGCTCGTCCTCGGCGGGCCGGCCGAGTTCCAGTCGCGCGAGGACAGCCTGCCGGCTTTGCAGAAAGCCTACGGCGGCTTCCAATTCAAGGAATACAGGCAGCTTGGCACCGGAAGTCTGCGCTACCAGGCGCTGCGCAACGGCAACGTCGAGGTGGTTGTGGCTTTCAGCACAGACGGTGAAATCGCTGGCGATCGCCTGGTCCTACTGCAGGATGACAAAGGGGTCTTCCCGGTCTATCAGGTTGCTCCGGTGGTGCGGATGGACGTTCTGCAGAAATACCCACAAATTGCGAGCGTGTTGGACAAGCTTGCCCCGCTCTTGACCGACCAGGTCATGTCGTCGTTGAACTGGGAGGTGGATGGGCCGCAGAAATTGGAGCCAGCAGCGGCGGCCAGAGCTTTCCTGCAGCAGCAAGGACTGCTCAAATAGAGTGAACAGGGAGCGCGACATCGCTGCAAACACGATCCAGTACCAGCAGGTCACGAAACGCTTCCACCGCGACCTCCCGCCGGCGGTGGACCGGGTGAGCCTGGAAGTAGCCGCCGGGGAGCTGGTGGTGCTGCTCGGTCCTTCTGGCGCCGGCAAGACCACTCTGATCAAGATGGTCAACCGGCTGTACGAGCCGACCAGCGGGCGCATCTATGTGCACGGCAGCGAGATCCACGAGCTGCCGGTCAACGATTTGAGGCGCGGCATCGGCTACGTAATTCAGCAAGCGGGGCTGTTCCCGCACATGAGCATTGAGCAGAACATTGCCGTGGTGCCGGAGCTGTTGAAGTGGGATCGCCGGCGCATCGACCAGCGCATCGATGAGCTGCTGACGCTGGTTGGGCTGCCGCTGAGCTACCGGAAGCGGCGGCCGCGCCAACTCTCCGGCGGGGAGCAGGGGCGGGTTGGTCTGGCGCGCGGACTGGCCGCCGATCCGCCCATCCTGCTGATGGATGAGCCATTCGCTGCGCTGGACGCGATCAACCGCACACACCTGCAGTCAGAGCTGCTGCGCATTCAGGAGCGCCTGCACAAGACGATTCTGTTCGTCACTCACGATGTTGAAGAAGCCCTGCGGCTGGCCGACCGGATTGCGATACTGAGGCATGGGAGGCTGGTTCAAAACGACACTCCCTGGGGTATCCTCAGCCGCCCTGAGAATGATTTCGTGCGCGAGCTGGTCGGCGCGGACGATGTGCTGCGGCGGCTGAGCCTGGTCAAAGTCGAAGACGTGGTCGCGCGGCGTTCGGTTGGCAAAGGAAGGTTCAGCCCAAAAGGGAGCGAAGCACCCGCCAGCGGGCTGCCAGTGGTCATCGCGCCGGAGGACAATCTGCGCACGGCCCTCTCCAGGCTGTTGGCCAGCGCTGATGGCGCCGTGAGCGTGGTAGGGGAGGACGGCTGGCGCATGGGATCGATTACCCTGGCAGATATCCGCAACGAACTGGCCGGTCAGTCCGATGCGAACGCTACGGGTGCCTGAATGAGTTATCTGGCGAACAATTTACCCACCGTCATGGCTCTTTTCGGCCAGCACCTAGAGCTGTGGGCGATCGTGCTGGCCATCGCAGTGCTGATTGCCGTCCCGATGGGCGTTCTGGCCGTGCGGGTGAAGGCCATAGGGGGCCCGTTGCTGGGTATGCTGGATGTGATTTACTCGATCCCCAGCCTGGCGCTGTTCGTGCTGCTCATCCCGCTCTTCGGTTTGGGGGTCAAGCCAGCCGTCGTGGCGCTGGTCGCTTACGCCCAGCTCGCGCTCGTGCGCAACACATTGGTCGGATTGAGCGGAATTGACCCAGCCGTGATCGAGGTCGCGCGCGGCATGGGGATGAACGGCTGGCAGCGCTTCTGGCGGATCGAGCTGCCGCTGGCCATGCCTTTGATCCTGGGGGGAGTGCGCCTAGCCTCTATCCAGATCATCGGCATCGGCACCATCGCGGCCTATGTGGGAGCAGGAGGCCTGGGCACGCTGCTCTTCGAAGGCGTGATCACAAACAATACCGGCAAGATTTTCAGCGGCGCTCTGGCTGTGTCATTGCTGGCCGTCCTGGTCAATTACGGCCTGTATTATTTAGAGCGGCGCTCACAACGGACGATCAGGGGGGATGAGCCGCCGACGGCGCAGATATGACCATTATGATCCATAAAAAGGAATATCTTCAGTTGCCGGTTGAGAGTTTTCGTGTTACCATGGTGCCTGTCAGCAAAATTCATCCTTAACAGATGGTTCATTGTCCCGCGAAATCGACCAAACCAGCAGCGCGAGTTGGAGATATAATTACGACCCGGGTCATTCCCTGCTTTTCAATCCGGGTCTGTACGCCCGCCGGTTTCCATGTGGGAAGCCAGCCGTATGACGACATCTGCCAGGTTGCCAAAAGTTTCGATCGTCACCCCTTCGTATAACCAGGCGCGATACCTGGAAGAGACGATCCGCTCAGTGCTCGCTCAAGATTACCCCAACATGGAATATATTATCGTGGACGGCGGATCGAAAGACGAGAGCGTGGAGATCATTAAGCGGTACGAGCAGCATCTGGCCTGGTGGGTCTCGGAGAAGGACAAAGGTCATGCTGACGCGCTGAACAAGGGCTTTGCCCATGCCAGCGGCGAAATCCTGGCATGGCTGAACTCAGACGACGCCTATATGCCCGGCGCGGTCGGCGAGGCGGCGGCTTTTCTTACGGCCCATCCGGAGGTCGGCATGGTCTACGGCGACGCCAACCTGACCGACGACGAGGGCAGGATCATCGGGCGGTTCGCCTCGCGACAAACCGACTACGCCCGTATGCTGCGCGGGTCGGTGCATATCCCGCAGGCGACGACCTTTTTCCGCGCGGAGCTGTGGCGCAAGGTCGGTCCGTTGGATCTGTCGCTGTTCTTCGCCTTCGATTATGATTTCTGGGTGAAACTGGCCAAGATCTCCGAGGTGCGCTACGTACCCAGGTTGTGGGCGAATTTCCGCATTCACGATCTAGGAAAGAGCGTCAAGAACGACGATTTATGCTACCCGGATATGCTGCGGGTGTACGAGCGCGAGGTAGGTGGATGGTTTTCCTGGCTAAGGCTGCGGGCGGTCGTCCGGCGTTTATTTTACGCCTGGCTGCCGGTACGCCTGCGTCTGTGGCTGCGCCGGGCGGCGACTTTCTAAGCTCTGCAGAACGACCGGCGACAGCGTCAGGTAATTCATTTCACTCAAAATTAAAATTCTTGCTGGAGGAAGCATGGCACAAATCAAAGTGTTGGTGACCGGCGCGGGCGGCTTCATCGGAAACCACCTGGTGAAATACCTGAAAGAAAGGGGGTACTGGGTACGCGGCGTCGACATCAAGCTGCCGGAATTCAGCCGCACGGAGGCGGACGAGTTCGAACTGCTCGATCTGCGCCGGTGGGACAACTGCCTGCAGGCCACCCGCGGCGTCGACGAAGTTTACGCTCTGGCAGCCGACATGGGCGGCATGGGCTTCATCTCGCGTTATCACGCGCAGATCCTCCATAACAATATTTTGATTAACACGCATACGCTGGACGCCGCCCGGGTGAACGGAGTGAAACGCTATCTATACACCTCTTCGGCCTGCGTTTATCCAGAATACCTGCAAATGGAGACCAACGTCAAGCCGTTGAAAGAAGAAGACGCTTACCCGGCTCAGCCGCAGGATGCCTACGGATGGGAGAAGCTGGTCTCGGAGCGGATGTGCACCCACTACCGCGAGGAATACGGTCTTCAAACGCACATCGTGCGTTTCCACAATATCTTTGGCCCGTTGGGCACCTGGGATGGCGGGCGCGAGAAGGCGCCGGCGGCCATGTGCCGTAAAATCGCCATGGCAAAGCTGACCGGCAATCCTGAAATCGAGATCTGGGGGGATGGCGAGCAGACGCGCTCTTTCTGTTATATTGATGACTGCCTGACGGGCATTTACAAGCTGATGCAGTCGGATTATGTCGAACCGCTCAATCTGGGCCAGGACCGCATGGTGACCATCAACGAGCTGGCCGACATCATCGCCGGAATTGCTGGAGTAGAGATCGTCAAGAAGCACGTTCCGGGGCCGCAAGGTGTGCGCGGGCGCAATTCGGACAACACACGTTTGCGGCAGGTTTTGGGTTGGGAGCCAGAAATCAGCCTGGAGCAGGGCCTCTCCATCACCTATGCGTGGATCGAGGAGCAGGTCAAGGCCAGGCTGGCCGCTGAGCGGGATGGGGCGGGACTCGCCCGACAGCAGCCGGCGTAAGATGAAGCCTCAATAGCGCTGCGCTTTCAAAATTTAAGCAGCCGATCGAGCGGGCGCGCGATGCGCCGGGCATCCGCTGCCGGATGATCATCTGAGGACGATCACGGGTGCAAAAGCGGCATGATGCAGCGCCCGCTCGAGATGGATTTTGCCCGGTCAATGGTCAGGAGGCGAGACGGCCGAAATACGGCGCTTCATGAACTGGCAACGTCTGATAACAGTTTTATCCAGAAGATCGCCCTTACGCAGCATCCAACAATCCCCGAAACCGGACGCCGACCGGTAAAGGGACACAAACATCATCAGGGAGAGGATGATGAGTTCATTCACCCGCATCACCATTCGGGCTGGTGGGGCGTTCTTCCTGTTTGCTGCCATGCTGGCGCTGATTCCGGTTGCGCCCAAAGTCAAACGCGACATTCTGCCGCAGATGATGGCCGCCCAGGCAGAAAAGCTCCACAATGCCACGCAAAAACTGGATACCATCGCCTGGGGAGTGCAGGGTTACATTACCTGGACGGATCCGAGCCTGAATGGCGGCCAGTGGAGCTACCATCGCCTATCGGTCATCCACTGGTCCCCATGGCGCTTCGTCGAATGGGGCTGGCAGAAGACAACGGCGGGCTTCCGCGGCATGATCGCGTACAATGATGGCACCCGCCTGTACAACCGGGTCGTGAACGGTTTGAGCTCAGCCACGCACCGCTACAGCATCCAGTATGACCCAAACACGGGCCGCTACTGGTTTTTCGTGGACGGCGTCAGCGTTTGGAGCGTGGATGCAGATTTCTCTGCCGGGGACGCCGTCACGATTGGCGGGGAGGTCGCCACAGGGCGAGAGTGCATGGGGGATACGAAGAGCTACGATCTGCGCTATCTGGTGCGCAAACCCGACGGCAGTTTCACTTATGTGCCCTGGGATGGCCTCAAGCCCTATGCGGTCGACGCGCCGTTCTCCAACAGCGGAGACGGACGCAGCTTGGTTTTCGACCATGGATGCGGCCAGGCCAGGCAGATGGCGGACCAGGATAGAGCCGGGGAAATGGGAGCAGGCCTGATAAATCTGCTCAGCGCGCTCAGGCGGGTGCTCGCCGGTCAGTGGAGCGGATTTCACATCCTGGCCGCCGTTTTTTAGTCTCAATGCTCTCGGCGCCAGGCCCAATACAGCACCAGCGCACCCAGAACCAGACCGGCTGCCAGATTGGGCAGCCAGATGGATTTGAGCAGATCGCCCAGGCGAAGGCCGGGCGGGGGCGAGCCGCTCACCGGGACAAGCATGGGCGAGGGGGGTATGTCAGTGGGGGAGGGGGAGGTGACCGCCGTCAGGATGGCAGTAGCCGTGATGGCCGTACTGGTTCTGGTTGTCCGAATTGAGCCCGGCGATGCGCTCGGCGTCGCGGATGGGCGCGGGCGGAAGTAATAGACGGGTGTGGGGGTTGGGTTTTCCCCTTTCGAAGGCGGGGGAGGCTGGGTGAACGTCGGCGTCGGCACCGTTGGCGTGAGGGTAGGCGCAACGGCGGTCAGCGTGGACGTGCGGGTGGGCGGCGGGAAAGTGGACGTGGGAGGCGAGGTCGGGGTGATGGTTGGCGGCGGCGTCGGCGTGGGAGGTGGCGGCAGGGTAGGAAGAGGGGTTTGCGTGGGCGGCAGGTTGGTGGGTGAAGGGAAGGGCGTATCCGTGGGCGGCGGCAGGGTGGGTGGCGGCAGCGGCGTATCGGTAGGCGGCGGCTGGGTGGGTGGCGGCAGCGGTGTATCCGTAGACGACACAGGGGTATCGGTGACTTGAAGCGGAGCGAGGGCGGAGGCCGCGCTCAGGCCAAAGTCGGCCGCCAGCGCCAGAGCAACGGCGAGAAAGAATGCAAACCACCTGGGGAATGCTGAAATCATCGGCTGATTATCTACCAGTAAAGGGCATTGCCGTTATTCTGCGGCTGCCGGAAAGGCTCCAGGGCAAGCCTGGAGGTGCTTCATTTTCAACCAACCAATCTTCAACTATGGCAATAAACTAAGACGTGCTGGAAACGGCATCAAAACCGTGCTAGCGGCATTATAAACCAAAATGCGACAATATATATCGGAATATTGTCTCGATACGGGCAATTGAGCGAGCTCCGTTCTGGGAACAACAATTCGCCGCGCTACCACCTTCTGCGCCGCAGCCAGAGGAGCACGACGGCTTCCGCAACGATGGCCGCGATCAGGGCGGGCAGCAGCCAGCTCTCGGTCAGGATGGCGCTGCGCGGGGCAGGCTGAGGGGTGAGGCTGAAGGGATTGATGGTCCTGGTCGCGGTGGGCTGGCGGGTATTGGTGATCGTATAGGTCATGGAGGGGGTCCAGGTGGGGTAGCGGGTGCGCGTGGCGGTCGCCGTGGCGGTCGGCGTTGAGGTGGGGGTGGGCGTGCGCGTCGGCAGGATGCGCAAAGCCGGAGTCTGGGTCGGTTTGGCTTCCTTTGGAGGAGGCGGCGGAGGTTCAGTGGGAGGAACCGGCGTAGGACGGGAAGCGGGCCAAAACCGGCCGTCCGACGAGGCGATCCAGTCCGCCGCCACAGGAGACACCCCAATGGCTGCCAGGAGCATTATCAGGATGGCTGTCAGGAAAGCACGGGGCAAAACCATCTTCATCGCTGCGTCTCCGAGCGATCATTTCACCGTCGTGGTCAGCGACGAGATGTTATTGGTCTCATTGGATTCATTGACCTGCCCGTAACTGGTCGCCGCTTCGCTCCAGCTATCGACCACCAGATACAAACGGTATTCACCCAAGTATTCGAATTTTCCGGGCCACCATTTGTCAAAAATATAATTATCTTCTGAAGTCAGGGTGATGCTTTCACCCGCGGCAAGTTGGGGCACTTCCCAACTGATCCAGTAGCAGGGCGAAGCTTTTACACACCATAAATTCTGGTCGAAATTGGGCCCGGTGGGAGGTTCTTGGGGATTGAAATAAACATCGACGTAAAAATCACCCGCCGGCATGCTTCCTTGATTGGTGATGGTGGCCTTGATCAGCACCTGATCGCTGATGGAGTAGGATTGTTTGACCGGTTCAATCGTAATATTGCCGATCAGATCGGGCATGGGGCGGTTCAGGGTGATGGGCAGATAGAGCCAGCGCCTGCCTTCCAAGATGGTGACGGTGGTAAAGAGCGGGTTGGGGGTCATCTGTGCCGGACCTGTAAGGCTATCCAGTTTAATCTGAAAGGTTTCACCGGGGTCGTTGACGCTATCCTGAATAATCGCCACCCGGAGGGTCTTGTGTGTATCACCGGCGTTGAAGGTAAGCGTCCCGCTAACGGCGGTGAAATCCTCGCCAGCTTTGGCCGTGCCGTCCAGTGTAGTGTAAGCCACGCTGACCGGCGTGAGTCCAGTTTTGAGCGGCTCTGAAAGCGTCACACTCACCTCTACAAATTCGTCCTTTTCCGACACGCTGTAGCTAGCCGCGTCGAATTGGAGCACTGGCAACGGCTCGTCAATGGTGCCAATGGCCTGCGTTGTGGCCAGGGTGGCCTTATCGGTGTCTTCCACCGCCAGTTTGAGCTTAAACGTTTCTGAACCCTCATACACATGGTCGCTTTGTATCGTGATAGATATATGGCTGCTGATGGTCTGCGGAGGGATGGTTAGGTGGCCA
>DAOTWA010000033.1:0-25146 GCA_034435955.1 Anaerolineaceae bacterium
GGCCTGCCCGGAATTAATGAGCGGGAGGGCGGCTCTGCCGCCCTCCCGGACTGTCTATCGCTGCAATCCTCCGTGAAGATCTCAACTGGTCTGCGATTTGCGCCGTTCGTTGATCACGTCGATGACCACGGCGATGATCAGGATCAGGCCGGTGACCAGGTTCTGCCAGTAGACGTCCACCCCTAACAGGTTAAGGGCGTTGGCCAGCACCCCCATAAATAGAGCTCCCAGGAAGGCGCCCAGCACCGATCCCTCGCCGCCGGTCAGGCTGGCCCCGCCGATGATGGCGGCGGTGATCACCCGCAGCTCGGTGCCGGTGCCCACGGTAAGCGAAGAGGAACCGAAGCGGGCCGTGATCATTAACCCGGCGATGCCGGCCAGCAGCGCTACGATGCAGTAATTAACGATCAGCACCAGATCTACGTTGATACCCGAAAGGCGGGCCGCCCGTTGGTTCCCGCCCAGATAGTAGTTCTGGCGCAGAAAGCGGCTGTTGCGCAGCATCAGGTCGCCGATGATGACCAGGGCAATCATGACGTAGATAGGATACTGCACCCCGAACAGCCTTCCCTGCCCGATCACGGTGAAAGAATCGGGCAGATTGAGCACGGCGCGGCCGTGGGCCAGCACCAGCAGCAGGCCGCGCACGGCCGTCATCATGCCCAGGGTGGTGATGAAGGGATTGATCTTCATTTTTGCGATCAACAATCCGTTGACCAGGCCCACCCCTAATGACGCCAGCAGACCGATAATAATCGAGATCACAGTAGGCACGCCGGCCACCAGCACCAATCCAGTGACCACCCCGGCAAAGGCCAGGGTAGAGCCCACTGACAGGTCAAAGCCGCCTGAGATCAGCACGATGGCCATGCCCACGGCGATGGTGCCCTCCACGGAAAGACCAAGGAGAATGGCCTCGATGTTGGCCTTGGTGAGGAACACGGGGGAGAGGATGGTCATAATGAGGCCGAAGACCACCAGGACGATGACCATGGCGAATTCGCGGAAGCCGGCGATCGAGCGCACGGTGGAAAGGATCATGGCCCTGCGATTAATCATAAACACACCTCATTGATCAACCAGCACGCCGGGCTTGTGATTGGCGGTGACCAGGCCAGCGGCGTATGCCAGGATTTTTTCTTCAGAGAACTCATGACGCTGCAGTTCGCCGGTTATCCGTCCCTGATACATGACGATGATGCGGTCGCACATGCCGATCAGTTCCGGCAGATCCGACGAGATCATAATGATGCCCGTGCCGGCGGCAGCAAACTCACGCAGGATGCGGTAAATCTCAGCCCGGGCACCCACATCCACACCGCGGGTCGGTTCATCGAACAGGATGACTTTTGGCTCAATACCCATCCACATGGCGATCATGCACTTTTGCTGGTTTCCGCCGGACAGATTGAGCACCTTTTTGGTGACAGTAGGAGTAACGATGGAAAATTCCTTCACCTTCTCGGCGGCGAACTGCTCGATTTTTCGGCCGTTCAAGAAACCACCCGATGAGGTGAAATGTTTCAAGGAAGGAGCCACCAGATTATCCCGCACGCTCATGTTCAGGAATAATCCCTGACCTTTGCGGTCCTCAGTGAGATAAGCGATGCCATGCTGGATGGCGTCGCTCGGGCGGGTGATGTGGATCTCTTTGCCTTCCAGCCAGACGCGGCCGGAGTCCTTGGCATCGATGCCAAAGATGGCGCGGGCCACGTCAGAGCGGCGCGCGCCAACCAGTCCTGCCAGACCAAGGATCTCGCCGCGGTGCAGCCCAAAGGATATATTTTCGAATATGCCTTTGCGGGTAAATCCCTCGATGCGGAAATATTCCTCTCCCCCGATTTCACCCGCTGAGCCGTACAGATTGACGATCTCACGGCCGACCATCATGGCGACCAGGTCGTTTTCAGTCACTTCGGCCACCGGCCGCGAGCCGATATGCCGGCCATCCCGCATGACCATCACCCGGTCTGCGATCTGGAAGACCTCGGAAAGCTTGTGGGTGATGTAGATAAAGGACATACCCTGTTTTTGCAGCTTGCGGATGTTCTCGAACAGGTAAGCGATCTCGGCATCGGTGAGCGAGGAAGTGGGTTCGTCGAGGATCAGCACTTTGGGGTTCGTGGATATTGCCTTGAGGATCTCCAGGATCTGCTGCTGACCCATGGAAAGCTGCTTTACCGGGCGGCGCGGGTCCAGATCGAGGTTGAAGCGGCCGAGGAATTCAGCCGTCTTGCGGTGCAGTTCGCCCCATTTGATCGTATTCAGGCGGCCGACCGGCTGCCGGTTGGCGAAGATGTTCTCGGCGATGGACAGGCTGCCCACCAGTGAAAGTTCCTGGAAGACCATGCTGATGCCGGCGTGCATGGCGTCGATGGGAGAATTGAATACTACCGGGCGCCCTTCCAGGAAGATCTGGCCACGATCTGGCCGGTGTACGCCGCTCAGGATCTGGGAAAGTGTGCTCTTACCCGCCCCGTTCTCGCCCACCAGGGCCAGAATTTCTCCCCGCTGCAGCGAGAAGCTGACGTCATTGACTGCCAGCACTCCAGGGAAGCTTTTCGAAATGGACTCGGTGCGAAGAACTTCTTCCATACCTGCCTTTAGGGGGAGGGATGCAGGGGACGCCAGGCCATGCATCCCTCCAGGTTGTTTTGTGGTTAATTCTACTGCTACTGCTGGGAATACAGTTTGTTGGCGTCCAGGAAGTATTGCAGGTTGTTCTTGTCGACCCAGTTCACCGACATATAGATGGTGGATGGGCCGGTATGAACACCAGCTTTCACGTTGTCACTGGTGAGCGGAGCTTGATGATGGTTGTAGTTGTACAGGGTTTGCAGGGCCCAGAAGGCCATGGCGGCATCATCCTGAGCGACCGTACCGGTGATCACGCCTTTTTGGATCAGGTCCAACACGTCGGAGTTGCGGTCCATCGAGACGATCTTCACCTGGCCGGCCTTGCCCGCTTCCTGTACGGCGGTCGCGGAGCCGATGCCGCCGGTCGAGTCGGTGCAGACGAATGCTGCCAGGTCAGGATTGCGCTGCAGGATGTCCTTGGCCACATTCACCGCGGTGACGGTGTCGGCTTTGGTGTCGCCCACCTGAACGATCTGGATGTCAGGGTAATTTTTGAAAGCATCGCGATAACCAGCCTCACGGTCGTCGAACATCTGCACACCCGGGATGCTCAGCACAGCCACCTTGCCTTTTCCACCCAAGGCCTTGGCGATTTGCTCGCCGCCGACGTAGCCCAGATCATGCTGAGGAGATCCGACATAGGCAATGCGTTTAGAATCGGGCAGGTCTCCCAGGATGGTCACCACCGGGATACCGGCATCTGCAGCCTTATCGATCTCGGGTTTGAGCACCGGTTCGACGCCAAACACGGTAATGCCGGCGGGCTTTTCGGCGATGGCCTGGTCGAAGGCGGCCACCATGGCGTTCATATCGTATTCGGCCGGACCGACATATTTGGTCTTGACGCCCAGCGCTTCGCCGCCCCATTTCCAACCGTACTTATGGGCGTTGAAGAATTCCAGGTTGCCCATGCTGGACACGTAGATATACGTCTCGTTTGAGGTGGATGACGCTGGCGCAGCCGCCTGGGTATTCTGCGGGGCGGGAGTGGCGGCGGGAGCGCAGGCGGCCAGCAGTGCGATGAGAACGAGCGGAACGAGGATGTTCAGGAAACGACTTTTCATCTTACTCTCCTTTCGATTGCGTATAGGTTATTAGATGGATTGGTGAACGGATGGTTTAGCGGGATACTCTTTTTCCACCACCCATAACATCCTCCTTGATCAGGTCTCGGACTTCCGCCTTCGTAATGACGGGCAGATCGAACATGAGGGTCTGCTTCAACCGGGTGGCGGCGTCGCCCACCAGGATGCCCTTTTCGACGCCTTCCGGGCCGAAGCCGGCTGTCAGCAGGCCGTAATAGAAACCGCCGTTCCAGGTATCTCCGCCGCCCAGGCGATCCAGCAGCGTGATCGGCTTGATGGCTGGCGAGCGGTAAAAACGGCCCTGCTCATCCATCGCGGCCGATTCCCAACGGTGATACTCGAAGCTGTCGGGATAGCGGATGGTAACGGCCACCAGCCTTACTTTGAACATTTCCCCAACCTGCGAAGCGAAGGATTTCAGGTCCTGGTCGCTGAGCTCGCCGATGTCTCCGTTGCTGATCTGTTCGGGGGTATAGCGGCCGCAGCCGAGGCCGTACACGCCAGCCATATCTTCGATGGTGGTGATAAGCACATCCACATGATCTTTCACCAGCGGCGTCATGACCGATTTGCACAGCTCGGCAGGCCAGAGGGTGCTACGGAAATTGAAATCCAGCCCAACCCGGCAGTCCGCCGGTTTCAAGTCCAAGGCTTCATGGAACGCTTCGAGCAGGTAATTGCGATCGTATTTGCTGTGGTGAGCCAGGCCAAAGGTGATGCCCGAGGAGTGGAAAAGGCGACAATTCTTCAGCGCCGCGCCCCAATCGACCATCCCTGGAGCAAGCTTGCTGGCCGCTGAGTACATGCGCTGGTACCAGACGACGCTTTTTCTGGGTGTGCGGCCCAGCTCATAAAGGAAACGCCCGATCGGCTCTGTGCGGGGCGCCCAGGCTATAAAATCAGTGTTGACGCCATGACTGCGGGCGGTGTCGCGCAGGAGCCAACCGTAGGGGTTATCCGGAACACGGGTGACGTAGGCGGCGGGGATGCCGAAACGGGCCAGCAGAACGGCCAGGGTATACTCGCTGCCTGCCATCGAAATGTACACCGTGCCGGTTCGCTCCAGGCGCTGCATATCGGCCGGGGTATCCCGCACCAGCGTCTCACCGAGAGCGACGAAGGCTGGCCCTTTACCGACGAAGACGCTCAGGTCATCCTTGGTGATATCAAGATCGAATTCGTTCTTCCCCATCAATGCCCCCCAATACCCGGTTTACCAGCTCTCCAGTTGGGCGGTCAGGCCGCCATCCACGAAAAGCTGCGTCCCTGTGATGAAGTCGGCTTCGTCGCTGGCAAGGAAGGCGGCCGCATAGCCGATGTCCTCTGGGCGGCCAATGCGCTTCATGACCTGACGCTGTTCAACCGCACGCTGCTGTGCGGCCGGATCCGGGTAACTGTTGAAGATGCTTTGAATCAGAGGCGTCAATACCCATCCAGGTGCGATGGCGTTGACGCGAATGGTGGGGCCGTAATCGATGGCCATGCTGCGCGTCAGGGCAGTGATGCCCCCTTTCGACGCCGCGTATGGAGCGGCGCCGTTCACCGTTTGGAAGGAATGGACCGACGACATGTTGATGATATTGCCCTTGCCCTGCCTCTGCATGTGCGGGATGACATATTTCGAGCATAGATAGACGCCCTTCAAGTTAACGTTCAAGGCGCGGTCCCAGTCGGCGGTGGATGCCTCTGTGAGCGTCTTGTAGACGCCCACGCCGGCGTTATTCACCAGCACATCGATGTGGCCAAAAGTCTGGATGGTCTGGTCGACCATCGCCTTGACCTGCTCCTCGTTAGAGACATCACAGTGGATGAAGATGGCTTCGCCGCCCCCCTGGCGCAGTTCAGCAGCCGTCTTCTGGCCATTCTCGTCATCCCAGTCCACCACGACGACTTTTGCGCCCTCCTGGCTGAAGATCTTGGCGCAGCCCCAGCCGATACCCTTGGCTGCACCGGTGACGATGACAACTTTGTCTTTGAATCGCATATCCGACCTCCCTTCTTTTGAACGTATATGCAAGCAAAGGTTCGATCACCAGGGTTTGCGCGGTGTAGAGAGGAAAATTGGTCCGGAGGCGCCAACTGCTACGTTGTCCTCGATGCGCAGGCCGCCGAAGCCGGGGATGTATACGCCCGGTTCAACGCTGGCGACCATGCCCTCCTCGAGTGTGCCGACCGAGCCAGGCGCAAGGAAAGGAATAAACTCGTGGTAGCGGTGGCCGACTCCGTGGCCGGTGATGTGGACGAAGTACTCATCCAGTCCAGCCTCTTTCAGCACCCGGCGGGCAGCTTGATCGGGCGCGTCGTACGGCCTGCCCGGGATGAACTCTCTGGCTGCCGCCTGTTGGGCCTCCAGCAGGTGGTTATATACCTCGCGCTGGCGTGCGTTGGGCTCTCCCACCACGCCCATGTAAGTCAGATCGGAAAAATAACCGTCCACCATGGTGGCCAGTTCGATCATGACCAGATCGCCTGGCTGCAGGCGATAGGTGCTGGATGGCACCAGCAGGGTGCCTTTGGTGCTGCCAATCGGGCCGGCACCCACTTCGGCTTCTGCGCGCACTAACCGCGCGCCTTTGTACCCCGGCCCGTCCGCGCGGATTTTATATTCGGCGATGGCGCCAACCTGAGCTTCGGTCAGTCCGGGCGCGAGTCGGTCAAGCGCCTCGCGCAGGCCCATTTCGGCGATCTCATTGGCGACGCGCAGCTTTTCGAGTTCGTAGGGGGTCTTGATGGCGCGCACGCCCTGGAGAAAATCGGTCGCATCGACCAGGGTGGCCTTCGAGAAGACGCTGGCGAGCAGATTCCGCCACGGGCCTGAAGGGACGACCGGCTCGGCCATCCGATAGGTTGGCGCAACGATCTCGAAGCTGCCCTCGTAGCCGACCCGCTTGCCATGCAAGTCGAACCGTTCGACAGCCTGACTGAGAAGCCGGTTGTAATTCTCGTAAAGGTCGCCATCTTTGAGCAGACCCCAACCGAACAGGCTTACATCTGCCCATTCTGGCCGGGTATATTCTTCTTCCACCTCGGGGACGTAAAGGGCCGGGCGGCCTTCGGCAGGCATGACCACCACCGAGAAACCGTGATGCGGCCAGTACTCGGTCAGGTAGACCACGTTTTCCGGCAGGCGGCATACCAGGGCGTCGAAGCCCTCATCCTTCATCCGCTTCTGTACACGCTCGATACGGACACGATCCATCTCTGCCATATCCTTTCTCCTTTCCGAAGCAAAGGTGATCACAATCGGCCGAACTCGGCCAGCAGCTCTTCAACCGTTTTGCCTTCGCGGATCTTGGCGCGGGTCTTTTCCTCTTTTTCCGCCTGTTCACGCGCCTTCTCGAGCACCTGGGCGGCATTCTCCAGGGGTATCACGACCACCCCAATCTCATCGCCCAATACCAGGTCGCCGGGGCGTACCAGGACACCTGCGCACTGGATCGGCACGTTGATCTCAATTGGCTCCATGCGCCCAGAATAAGGGGTGTGGGTGGAGCGCGGGACGATGGCTTTGGCAAAGATGAAGAAACCCAGATCGCGCGTTTCGTCGGTATCGCGCATGGCACCGTCGATGACTGCGCCGGCCACGCCTTTGATCTTGCACAGGCCGGACATCAGGCCGCCCCAAACAGAGGTCTCGGTCTCCCCGGCGGCATCCACGACGATGACGTCCCCCGCCTGAGCGACGGATAACGCGTCCAGGCAGTCAACCTGATTTCCAGGCTCAAGCCTGACGGTCAGGGCGGGGCCAACAAAGCGGGTCTCTTTGGTCAACGGGCGCAGGTAGCTGCGCATCACACCGGCGCGCTCCTGAGCGTCAGCCACAACGCAGGAAGGACTGTAGACCTTGAGCAGATCCTTATATCCCTCCAGGATTTGGGCATCTAATGCGGTAGTCCGTCGATTGATGATCTTGCGCATCCTTTCACCTCTCGGAAGGATTGTGATTGCTGCCGACGCTGGCGGTCACGCCGGTTGCGCTCCTAGGATGGAAACCCAGCTTTTCAGAGATCGTCTGAGCAGTCCGGCAGGTCTTGGCGATCAATTCATGATTGGTTTCCAGGGGCTCCATGCGCCCGGCCGGGCCGGATATGCTCAACGCCGCCACGATTTCACCGCTCATGTTGAAGATCGGCGCGGCCACACAGCGCACTTCCGCTTCGTGCTCACCTCGATCCAGGGCATAGCCGCGCTGCCGCACTGCCTCTAATTCTCTGGTAAGCTCCTCGACAGTGGTGAGCGTTGCGTCAGTGAAACGGCGCATCGGATTTTGGGTGAAGAATTCGGCCACTGTGGCCGGATTCTGATAGGCCAGCAGCACCTTGCCAACTCCGGTGCAGTAAGCGGGCGCACGGCCTCCAATGCGGGAGCCCATCAACCCGATGGCGTGCAATCCGGGCAGCTTTTCAAGGTACACAATTTCCATCTGATCCAATAGGGCCAAATGCACGGTCTCCTTGACGTCATCCCGAAGCGCTTCCAGGTCAGCCAGCGCGGTACGGCGCAGGTCGTTGCTGTCGTAAAAGGCGCGCGAGAGCTCAAGGCTGGCCAGGCCAAGGCTGTACTGACCGGTGTGCTCATCGCGCTGTACATAACGGTAGTAAAGTAAGGTGGCCAAGAGGCGGAATGTGGTGCTGGGGCTCAAGTCGATATCGGCGCTAAGTTCAGCCAGGGTGCGCGGCTTTCCATCTGCCAGGATAGAAAGCACCCGGATCGCACGGTCAAGCACACGGATGTTGTACCGCGTCCGGCCGCTCGTACCAGCATCAGTGGGTGTGTTCATGCCACAACCGTATACACTAGAAGCTGAGATTCCTTGTAAAGCGCTTTCAAACTAGGCTGCAAGGATCGGTGAAGCTCAGAATTGCGCCAGTGGCTGGCCGCTTCGGCCGTCTCGAAGCGGATGACCATTTGATAGCGAGTGGGATCCTCCTGCTCGCAAAGGAGCTCAGCCTTGATAAATCCGGGCATAGAAGCCATGGCTGGGCGGTATGTTTTGATAAAGAAGCCGATGAAATCGGCGGTCTTTTCCGGGTAGACCTGGAAGGTGACGTGGCGTTCGATCATGTTATTTTGTCAATTCTGGCGGCCCAAGAGAGCCTGCTCGCGAAAGCTTCGGGCGCGCGCAGTGATCTCTGAGAAGTTGCGGGCGTCCAGCAGCTTTTGATTTACCAGCTCACTGCCTACGCCGACCATCACCACGCCGGCGCGGAAGAATTCAGCGGTGTTCTCCACAGTAACGCCGCCCACGGCGGCCAAGCGCACCTGGGGCAGGGGGGCTTTAACGGCTTTGATATAGGCGGGGCCGCCCACGCTGGCAGGAAAGACTTTCACCACGCTGGCTCCGGCTTCCCAGGCGGTGAGAATCTCTGTGGGTGTATAGGCGCCCGGAATGGCTGGGATGGAATAGCGGTTGCACATTTCGATGATACTTACGTCGAGCGTCGGGCAGACGATGAATTGTGCTCCGGCCAGGATAGCCGCCCGGGTGGTTTCGGGGTCAAGCACCGATCCTGCGCCAAAGAGAACTTTTTGGCCAAATTGAGCAGTGGCCTGGCGGACGACCTCCAGCGCGCCGGGCGTGGTCATGGTGACCTCGATCGCCTGCACCCCACCGTTTAGAACCGCCTCGGCTGCCTCCAGAAGCTGGTCAGAGCTATTGGCGCGCATGATAGCCACCACGCCGCAGTCGAGCAGCCGTTCCAGTGTTGGAGAAGAAACCATAAAGCCTCCAGAGAAGAGGATGGATTGATAAGATACATTCATGAACAGTCGTGGTTCTGTTCTTGCTTGCTAATTGGTCAACTTGTGAAAACTGATACGAATAAATGTGCGACCTGGTGGTACAGTACCATCAGGTCGCAGAAAGGAGAACCAGGAGGGATGTTCGAACGCGCAGTGTGTAGGACATCATTTTGTGCTATTTACGCATCGTGTATTTCACACAATGAAATATCCATTTACCTAATGAAATTATAGTCCAGGAGAAGCGAGTTGTCAATAGGTTTTTATCAATTTGGCTTTGATTGTTCCCTGATTAGGCTGGGTCTAGGTGTGCGCTTTGCTGAACCGAAAAAATAAGGATGCGGGTGCCTTGCTTAGTCCATGTCACCCCATGAGCAGGTTGTAAATTGCCAAGTAGGGAGGAAGATCGATGGGTGGCTGCTTCAACACTGCTGCCACCTTCATGATCGGAAATGTTCGAATCGATCAACGACAAAATTTATTCTTCGCTTCTGTCTTTAAACAAAGCCGGGGTTGGATAGGCAAACGTCTCGCTTTCCTCAATACTGGCTCCACGGTTGATCCAGCGTAAGGCCACTGCCAGTGTTAGCACCACACCGCCCGCCAGTTGAGCGACTCGTTCCTGCATCCCCATCAGCCCCTGGTCTTTCGGGTTATCCGCGCCCGGTTGGATGTCCTGCGGGTCGAAGCCGCGACCGTCATCCTCAATTTCCCCATGAAACCAACCGTCTGTCTGGGCCAGGCGTATGGAAACCCGGTGTGCATCTGCATGGCGAACGATGTTGATTAAGGCTTCCTGGAAGATACGATTAAAGCCCGTCTCTACCTCTGGAGCCAGGCGCCTGGTCAAGCTTTTGGCATCTAATTCAAAAGTTATGGATGTGTTGCTCAGCAACCGGTCTGCCTGAGAACGCAATGCGGCCAACGCCTGACCAAGCTCGTCATGCAGTTCGCGGGCGACGCGCTTGCCCTCATCTTCCTGGGCTGTGATCAGCCGTTTGAGCAGTTCACCCCGCTCTGCACTTCGGCGCTGCAAATCATCGGATAGCTGGCGAATTTCGATCTCACGCGCATCCACGCGCGCCACCATCTGGTTGAAGGCCAGCGAGAGCTGCCCGATTTCATCGGGCTGATTTTCGGGGAGAGGCGCGGTTAGCTGACCCAGACCCATCTTGGTGATGGCAACCGATAATTTCCCCAACCGGCTGAGAACAACGCGGTTGAGCACCAGATTCCCAACAACGGCGGAGGTCAAGAGAGCGGCCAGCCACCAGAGAAGATGCTGCCACATGTCGGTGGTCAGGGACGCCTCCAGAGGGGTCATCGAAATGTCTGTCAGCAATTCGCCATTTAAACGATGGGAAGGCGAGTGGCACCCTTCACATTCAGGACGGTTCCGAATTGAGTTCATCGTGCGGAACACACGCTGGCCACCCGGCAGAGTCACGACAACGCTGCTGGGACGATCGGAGGGAGCCAGGCGGTGGCAGGGCTGGCAGGTTGGATCGCGGTTGTCCAGTTGTGCGCCGGCCCCCTGACCGTTTGGCGCGAAAACGATGCGCCCGGAAGTGTCCAGCAGATAGACGACGCGCAACATTTTATTCTCGCCGATCGAATCCAGAATGTGTTGAAGCTCCTCCTGGTTGTGATCCAGCATCGCTTGCTGCAGGCTGTTTTCGATGGTGAGACCTGTCTGCGACGCCAGCAGGCTCAGGTTGTCCATCATTCTCGCCTGAGCGGTTTTGTACTGGAACACCATAAAGGTGCCCAGGATAATGATTAAGGGTAGAATGACGCTGAGGGTGACTTTAACGCGCAAACTGAGCCCACGATGCCTGTCAGACGATGGGCCAGAAGAAATTCCTATCTTTAAATTACCATCCCTCCCCATTCATGGCCCAGAAGATAGCCCTTTACGAGCAACCATGATATCCAGGCACTAAGACGGGTGTCCAATGCCCGGATAACCCCGATCAGTAGAGTCGTATAGAAAAAAATTCGGATCCGATGCCCGATCCCTTACAATAGCCGTGCAGGAAAGCCGATGAATTTTGGACTAGATGGATAAGATAACTATATTATAAACCCTGGCTTCCAACTTTGGAGCCAGGATTGGGTGACGTGCATTGTCGCTTTTGGAGTTAATGCAGTGAATTCAGGTGATTCAGGATTCTGTGCTTGTCGTGTTGTCGTTGGTCAACAGTTCTTTTAACTCCCGTTCAGCCTGCTGGACGGATACAGACATGGACAGGCTCCATTCATTCAGCAGGAAGCTCGTCGCGCGTTCCAACACGGTATTATCATTGTCGTTCATTTTTTTGAAGTGTTTGTGATACGTAAGATCACGAATGATCCCACACACCGACTCGAGCGAGCTGTCCTTCAGGCGTTCCGCCAGTTGCATTTTTCGCTCCATGCGATCGTCGGCAAGGCCCTCAGCCGGAGCGGTAAGTATGCGAAAAAGTTTTCGGAATTCTTTCGCCGGCGTAGGAAAACGCAGGCTTTGTTCACCCTTTTCATTGGCTGGCACCCAAAGCGTCAGGTCGCGAATTTGAACGACATAATAGCGGCCGATTTCGCCAGATAACTGTTTTTCTTCCAGGCGCAGGATCACACCTGGGCCATACACCCCATGGATGATCTGGTCGCCCACGTGGAAGGCCAAATCTTGCTCTAACATTAGCTGTATCCGCCTTCCCAGAAGCAAAGTACTTCGTTTTGTAACATTGCTTCAACAGTATGCGTATAGAGAGAAACAAAAAATCGCCAGTCATGCGCTAGGACTGGCGGATGGTGCGCAGATCCCACACAAGATCGTAATTATTATATCATAAAATTGGTGGGCGTGAAGCATTATTTCGCTTCTATTTCCTCGATTTTCACTTCTTGTGGATGGCTGTGCTCATCGCCAGCTCTTGTCTTGAGCAGTTTGAGGCGGAAGATATCTTCCCGCTCGCGCTCCTCGAGCGAACTCTGGATGAATGTGATGGTCTCCTCGTAATTGGGTATGAATATAAATTGGAGAGCATTGACCCGCCGCTGTGTCTTGCGAAGCTCGATGGCCAGCCGCCAGACGGTGGTCACCAGACGGGAGAGTTCAGGGATGCGCTGGATCACTTCGCGGAACAGGGCCCTGGCCTCGTCCAGGCCGGCGGTGGTGTCGCCCAGGCTGTAAGGCATGACAGGCGGTTCACCGCTGGCTTCGATCAACGGGATAGGGATGCCCATGACGCTGCGGTATTTGAGATGCACTTCGACGGTCTTGTGAACCGCGAGGGCGGCCCATTCGACCTGCTCGCGACCCATGGTGAGCATGGCCGTTTCCAGCGCATAGTACGCCGCGGTCATCAACTTTTCCATGTCCCGCTCGAGGGCTTCGGCTTCATCGGCCACGCGGATGAGCTCTTTCGCCAGCACTTCCCGCTTCTGGTCGAGAATCTCATAGCCCTCGCGGGCGAAGCGCAGCTCCTGTTTCATGCGAATCAGATTGCTGCGCGTGGGCGGAACATTAATTCGCGCCATAGCCTTCCTGGTAATATGTGTTGATCTCTTCCTGGGTGAGGCGGGTGAGCTCCTCCTTGGGCAGCATGGAAATGAGCTGCCAGCCAATGTCAAGCGTCTGCTCGATGCTCCGGTTTTCGGTCGGCTCCTGATTGATGAACCGTCTTTCGAAGGCGCGGCCGAATTTCAGGTATTGCTGGTCCACAGGGGTCAATTCCTCCTCGCCGATGACGGAAGCCAGCGCACGCACGTCCTGCACATGGGCGTAAGCCGCGTATAGCTGCGCTGACCAGTGGCTATGATCGCTGCGGGTGCGTCCC
Organism: Anaerolineaceae bacterium; assembly: GCA_034435955.1. Lineage (GTDB taxonomy): Bacteria > Chloroflexota > Anaerolineae > Anaerolineales > Anaerolineaceae > DAOTWA01. The sequence goes on from DAOTWA010000033.1 coordinate 13,286, forward strand.
TCTCCGATGCCATCCTTCATCAGTCGCGACAGGCTGGGCAGTACGGAGATGGGCGGATAGATGCCCTGAAGGTACAACTCACGCCCCAGCACGATCTGCCCTTCAGTAATATAGCCAGTGATGTCCGGGACCGGATGAGTGATGTCATCGTTGGGCATGGTTAGGATTGGGATCTGGGTGATGGATCCCTGGCTGTTTTTAATGCGTCCGGTGCGTTCATACAATGAAGCCAAATCGCTGTAGAGGTAACCCGGATAGCCCTTGCGGCTGGGGACCTCGCCGCGGATATTGGAAATCTCGCGCAGCGCTTCGCAGTAGTTGGTCATGTCGGTAAGGATGACCAGCACGTGCATGTCGAGCTTAAAGGCCAGGTATTCGGCTAAAGTCAGGGCAGCGCGTGGAGTGACCAGGCGTTCCACCGGAGGATCATCGGCCAGATTCAAGAAAGTAGCCACACGGGTCAAAGCGCCACTTTCGATGAATGAGTTGCGGAAGTAAGTGGCCACGTCATTCTTCACGCCCATGGCAGCGAAGACGATGGCGAATTGTTCCGCCTGAGAAGCCTTTTGTCCGACTGGCGCGCCCAGGGTGGCCTGACGTACGATCTGGGTGGCGAGCTGGTCGTGCGGTAAACCTGCGCCCGAGAAGAGCGGCAGTTTCTGGCCGCGCAACAGCGTGTTCATACCGTCGATGGCCGAGATACCGGTCTGGATATAATCGCGCGGGTAAACGCGCGCGTTCGGGTTAATCGGTTCGCCGTTGATGTTGGCGTAATGGTCGGCGAGCGGTTGCGGCCCTCCATCCAACGGCCGCCCCAGGCCGTCGAAGACCCGACCGAGCATCTCCTCGGCTACGGGGATGTAAAAGGGGCGTCCCTGAAAACGAATACGGGTGCCGTCGATTGAAAGGCCGGTGGTGCCGGCAAATACTTCCACGACGGCCATGCCGTTGCCCACTTCGAGCACGCGTCCGTAGCGCTGCCCTCCATTTGCGTCCACAATTTCGACCACTTCGTCGTAGCCAACGTTGCCGATACCCTCGACCACCACGATCGGACCTTCGACCCGGCTGGCGCCGACGACTTCGAGTAATCCAAGATCGACTGCCTCACTCATAGATATTCCGCCTCCAGCTTGTCGAACTGATCGTTAATTTCCTGCCGGATGCCTTCCAGCTTATCGACCTCTTCATTGGCCACGGTCATCTTCATGCGTATCAACCGGTCTATGATCGGCAAGGCATGGATGACCGAGATGGGTGCACCTCGTTTGATTACGCGCTGGGCGCGCTGGTGGAAGTAAAGAATCAGGTTGAGCATGCGGATTTGCTTCTGGACGGTCGAGAATGCATCCACATCGTCAAAGGAATTTTGCTGTAAGAAACCCTCGCGCAGCAGGCGGGCTGTTTCCAGGATCAGGCGTTGTTCGTCCGGCAGGGTATCCGGTCCAACCAGCTTGACGATTTGCGAGAGGCGATCCTCCTCGCTGAGGATCTCCATGGCCATCGTTCGCATGGCGTACCAGTCGAGGCCAACCTGCTGGCGCCACCAATCGGAAACATCTTCCACGTATTCGCTGTAGCTATCCAGCCAGTTGACCGAGGGATAGTGGCGAGCCGAAGCCAGCGACTTGTCCAGCGCCCAGAAGCAGCGAATGAATCGCTTGGTGTGCTGGGTGACCGGTTCGGAGAAGTCGCCGCCAGGCGGGGAAACGGCACCGATCACGCTGATAGAGCCGAACCGCCCATTCAGCGTCTCCACCGCGCCGGCTCGTTCGTAGAACTCAGCCAGGCTGTCGGCCAGGTAGGCCGGATAGCCCTCTTCGGCTGGCATCTCTTCCAGGCGGCCCGAAATCTCACGCAGGGCTTCGGCCCAGCGCGAGGTCGAATCGGCCATCAAGGCGACGTGGTAGCCCATGTCGCGGTAATATTCGGCGATGGTGATACCGGTGTAGATGCTGGCTTCGCGAGCTGCCACGGGCATATTGGAGGTGTTGGCGATGAGCACGGTGCGCTCCATCAACGGACGGTTGGTGCGTGGATCGATCAGGTGGGGAAATTCCTGCAGCACTTCGGTCATCTCGTTCCCGCGTTCGCCGCAGCCGATGTAAACGATCACCTGCGCATCGGCCCACTTGGCAATGCTGTGCTGGGTAACGGTCTTGCCAGAGCCGAAGCCGCCTGGAATCGCCGCCGCGCCGCCCTTTGCCAGCGGGAAAAATGTATCCAGCACACGCTGGCCGGTGATCAACGGCTCGGATTTGCCGCGACGGGCGCGGTATGGCCGCGCCTGGCGCACAGGCCAGCGCTGTAGCATGGTCAACTCGACTTCGCCGGTCTCGGTGCGCAGGCGGGCAATCGTCTCATCGATTGTGTACATTTTCGCCGGTGCAACCCAGGTCAGTGTGCCTTGCAGGTTGGGCGGCACCATCACGCGGTGTTCGAGCGCGGCTGTTTCAGGGACGGTGCCCAGAATGGCCCCGCCGCTCACCTCGTCGCCGGCCTTGGCCACAGGCGTCCAGTTCCAGCGGTCTTTGTGGTAAAGAGGGGTGAGGTGGACGCCCGGACGGATGAATGCGCCTCTGCGCATCTCGATGACGGGCAGTGGACGCTGAATGCCGTCGAAGATGCTGCGCAGCAAACCCGGGCCAAGCTCCACAGAGAGCGGCAGGCCGGTGCCGAACACCGGCGCGCCCGGCCGCATGCCCGAGGTCTCTTCGTAAACCTGGATGGTGATCAGGTCGTCGTCGAGGCCGATCACCTCGCCCACCAGATGTTCCTCCCCAACCTCAACCAGCTCCAACATGGTCACCTGGCGGGAACCGCGGGCACGGATGACCGGCCCACTGATCCAGGTAACTGTTCCGATCTGATCGCTCATAACGTTTCTCCCATCAAGATATGATAAACCGATGAGCGAAGCGAATCCTGCAGACGGGAAAGCCGTGTTTCCAGGGTGTTATCGAAGCGCAGCCGTCCGTCCTCAGTTTCGACGATCAATCCTGTGCCCGACATGAGGGTCGGTCCGAGGTTGAGTTCGACCTTCATTTCTTCGCAGATCTCGGCCAGTACCCCGTTCGTCAATACACGGCGTGCCACTTCGTCGGCCAGGACTTGGGCTTTCTGTGCACCCAAACGGTGCAGCGCTTCACGCAAAAGTTCCCTGACGATCTGATCATAATCGGACCATTGCTGTACGCTGGGGAGTTGTCGGCGGGCGGCATCGAATACCTTGTCCAGCAGTTTTTCGCGATGCTCCAATTGCAGCATGCGGGCCTGAAGCTGGGCCGTAGCGATGACCCGGCTGCGAATGCGCTCCGCGTCGAGCGCCGCCCTTTCCAGGATGGCTTTACGCGCTGCAGCCGCCTGTTCCTGCGCTTCCCGGCGAATTTCCTCGGCTTTTTGCCGCGCTTCCGCAAGAATCTTCTCCGATTCGTCACGCGCCTCGGTTAGCACGGCCTGGGAGAGCGTATCGATCGTATCTTCAACCGGTGTCATATTCTTCTTCCTGATCTTTATCCGCAAATTCAATTCTGGCTCAGAGGCCAGATCAGATCTTGATGCCAATGGCCCGCTTGACCACCTCGCTGAGCGGAGGTTTGACTGGACGGACTCCCTCGGGCGCGGAGATCTCGACCACCAGAGGGACGGTGCTGTGCATCTTGAGCTGGTCCATTCTCGCTCCAATCATGGTTGCCACATCTTCTGTCACCAGGATGATGCCAACGCCGTTGGTTGACAGAGCTTCGTCCAGCGCCCGGTTGGCCTCCTCGGCAGAAGTTACGGCTTTGCCTTCGACGCCCATCAGCGAGAATCCCAGCACCGCCTCTGGGTGGCCGATCACCATGAGCTTCATCGCAGCCTTACCGGTTTAAGATCAGAACTGCGATGATCAGTCCATAGATACCGATGCCTTCTGCCAGGCCGACAAAAACCAGTGCTCGGCCAAACGTTTCGGGTTTTTCGGCGATGGCGCCCAAGGCTGCCGCACCTGTATTGCTCACGGCGATACCCGCCGAGATGGTCGCCACGCCGGTCGCGAGGGCGGCGGCCAGCGATGCATAGGGATCCACGGTCGCAGCCTGGGCTACCAGGCCGGATGCCATTACGGTCGATGGCGAGGCCAGCCAGACCAATCCCAGACCCAGGACCATCAACCCGATCACCAGATTGAACCCTCTCAAACCCCATACCAGACCCCGTGTGGCGTTGGTCAGGGAACGACGCCGCTCCCGCAGGAAATAAATTACGGCCGGAATCATTGGCACCAAACCCGCGATCACCGCAACGATCAATTTCAACATTTCTTGTCTTCTCCTTCGAGTGTGATTTAATTTCCTTCTACCTGCCCGATGAATGGACGTCCTGAAAAACAGACTTGCATTCAATCCTCTGCTGTGGGTTGCAGGGTCAATGGTTCATACTTCATCCCTCCGCCAGTGAAGAATTTGCTGAAGAACTCGTAATATTCCAAACGCATCGTCTGGATGCTGACGATGACGCCTTCAAACCCCACGATGAACAGATTGCCAATAACAAGAACGAGCCAGTAGCCTGCTCCATGGGAGGAGCTGACTAAGTTTGCCAAAATGAAGAAGACGGCGCTCAGCCCGACGTGCGCCACCGCAAAGGCGGCCACGCGGATATGGGAGATGCTGTTGCTCAACAGACTGATCAGGTTTTCGAAAAGCTCGAAGAATGAGCCAACCACATAGATGCCTATACCACCCTCTACCACAGGGCGATGACCCGAGACGAGATGCTCTAAAGCTTCCGAGAACATGACCCCGATTGCGCCGATCAGCGCGGAGAAAGCCAATAGGATGAGCGGGACTGGATGGATGCCGGCGATGACTTCGACAGCCAGCGCGACAAGGGACCAATACAACACCAGACCGGCCACTCCATGCGCATCGAACAAAAGCCGCCCCCAGTTTCGTGAAGTCCAGTGATTCAAAATGGCAACCAGATATCCGATGCTGATAGAAACGAATCCAAAACCAACCCCCAAAGCCATAATTTGGAAGACGTTGTGCATCGGTTGTAATAGAAGGGCGGGGAGGATGTCTTCAAATCCGAAGATGCTGCCGTAGAAGAAGCCGAACAAGGTCGCGGCTAATCCGCAGGCGACGATCACACCGCCGAGGGTGGCCAGACCGCGGAGCGCCTTGATCCTTCCGCTGGCCAGCAGGCTGCCCAGCGCTGCTAACAGAATACCCTGGCCCACGTCACCGAACATTGCCCCAAAAATGAGCGGGAATGTAATCGCAAGGATGAAAGTTGGATCGATTTCATCGTAATTGGGCTGTGAGTAGTTGGTGACGAGCTGCTGGAATGGTCGAATGAACCATGGGTTCTTCAAAGCCACAGGCACGTTCTGCTTTTCCGTGCCGCGCTTGAAACTGAAGGTGTCGATCACAATTTGATGGGCAACCCGCTTCATACGCCTGGAGAAATCATCCAGCTTCGCCGATGGCACCCAGCCCTCGATCACATAGGTGTAGCGCAGCCGGCCGAAACGGGCAATTGCCTCAGCCAGTATCCGGCTCGAGCGCACGCGCCACAACAATTTCTGTAGTTGTTCGCCGCGCTCGTCGCGCAGCCGGCTTAAATCGCGCTCGATTTGAGCGATTTCCTTGCGGGCTTCTTCCATTTCTCGCTGCAACGAAGCAATATATTCGCCCGGCGTGCCCGCGAACGTTTCGGGCAAGTTCAATGGGTTGAGATAGGCGGAGCGCGCCGCACGCTCCAGAATGTCGGCATTGCGCTTCAAACCGGTGAGAAGGACGACCGTCCGATCTTCTTCCTGGCGCAGGTTTTGCAGTACGAAAGGAATGCGTTCCAGGCTGGTGCGCAATCGATCGATGTTTGCTGTGGGGATGATCCCCAGTATCGAGTAGGTATAGCGAGGATTGCGCAACGCGGTCATACTGATATCGATGCCCGCGAGCGGCTCAACCTGTTCGAAGACCGCATGCATCTGTTCGAGACGCTTTTGTACACGCTCGCGCTGCTCGGTGGACTGGCTGACTTCCCGTTCCATCTGCTCGACCGATGGCCTTACCTCGTCGAACGGAACCAGCCCGGATTCCCCATCTGTCGAAACCGGTTTCTCCTCCAGCCCCACTGTCTGCATGATGCCCTGAATGCGGCGCTCGAGCGAGGCGTAAGCGGCAGCGTTCTCGGCCCAGGAGTTGCCTGTGGCCTGCACCTTTGCTGGCACGAGCTGGCTGCCGTCGATGGGATGCATGATCCCCTGGCGGGCCAGCTCTTTGGTCACTGCCAGCAAATCCCTGGCCGGGATGATCAGACGAACCCTCGTCATCGCTTCTGGGAAGAACATACTCGCTCCGAGCCTTGAAAGTCAGTCTTCTTTCTCAATTCAGAAACCTGCCAACCGATGAAATATCACCAAGGGATCATTTGGCAGCATACCCGAGCAGTAGAAAGCGACGATAATCATCGATTGGCGTGTGGGACGATTTGACCTCGATCAACACGGTCAGGTCTTGAATCTCCATCCTTTTCAGAGTCAGGAAAGCCAGTGGAACGCCGATGTGAAATGGATAACCGATGAACGCCTTACGGCACTGCTCGGCCACGGCCCTCTGAAGCTGTATCTCCAGGAGGGGCAGGCCTTCGCGTGGTACCCGGAGGTACTCATCCAGTTCAACAAGGCGGGGATAGACATGCAGCGCCACCTGGGGAATATCGGCGCCGGCTGCAATGGCGCGCACGTCGGCGTCCTGCAATTGGTAGCCGAAGGGCAGGGTGTAGTTGATCAGCTCCTCTTCCGACAGGTTGTAGTACACCCGGTAGCGGATCGCCCACATCAGGTTGTTCATGTCCAGTAATGAGCCGACGATGGTCAGTGCATGCTCGCGATCCAACTTTGGCAACTGGTTGATGCTGGCCCACACTTCGCGCCAGTAGCTCAAATCCAGAGCCACCTCGAGCGGAAACAGGCTTTGCTCGGAAGTGAAGCGGGTCAGGGCGTGAGAGAGTGTGGTGTAATACGGACTGCCTCTCAGGAGCTCAACCGCCTCTTCGACGTTGCCGGTCTCGACCATCGCCTGGGCCGGCAGATTGCTCAGCGAGTTCAACGGGAACAAGACATCACGCACGCGCTCCCAGGGAGATCGGCTGACGATTCCCCGCAGCACGGCCTTCAAATTCTCGACCTCGTAATTGCGATACAGGAGGGTGAGCAGCGGGTGGGTGACTTTGGGAGCCGTGCGCAACAAGATCAAAAAGATATCGGTCATGTGGCTTTTGATCTGATACACCGCACGGCGGGGGGTCAGGTCCTTGTCTTCGACCCTCAACAGATAAGGGCCGTAGCGCGTGCGCCGCAACAGGCCGATCAGGGAATTGAAATCCGAAGCCTTGATCAGCTCGGACCACTCCTGCGAGCCTAGCAGTGCGGAGACCATGCCGCGCACACGCGCATTGATACCCGCATAGCTGAAGACCCCGCCGCTGGCCATGGCTGCTTATTCCCTGTTGATGACCTTGGAGATCACGTATGCTACTGCCCGATCGAAATTGGTCATCGCCGGAGCATCGAGCCGCCTGGCTTTCTCCTCGGCATCGGCCAGGATCCTGGCAGTTTCTTCCTCGGCGTTGACGCTCGCCAGGATGCGTTGCGCCTCTGTCTCTGCTTCGCTGCGAGCTTTTTCGAGCAGAGCCTGAGCCTCTTTTTCGGCCTGGATAGGCAACTGCTCGGCTTCTTTCAGCGCCGCTGCGTGGATCGCCTCAGCCTGTTCCTCTATTTCGAGCACCTGTTGGATGCGTTTCTCGCTCAAGCCATTCTCTCCCAGGTAATGCCGAATGAACGACCTGCCTACCGATGCGATTGCGTGCGACGATGCGGAGGGGCGGCTCCGCATCTCTCGCGCCCTTCTGACTGCTCTGCATTATCCGTTTATTGATTTTGAAGGGAATCTGATTGACAACCTGCCGACAGGCGCATACACCGTGTAAGGAACGGGCGCCCCGTTCACAGGCTAAAACCGGGGGTCTACGTGCGACAATGCGTCCGCCCGGTACACGATCAAAGGCAGGAGCTCTATGGAGCAGCTCGGTTACCTGTAATGCAGCTTCAATCGCCACAGCCCACACCTACCAATAAGTGAACTTCTATTAGTACTCCAAATCAGATAAACCAGGTAATATTATAACAGACCTGCTCCTTTTGGCTTAAACCCGCCTTCTGAATCCTGTTCATCACGGGTTTGGTCCTGTCCACAGCGTCCAATCCATCCGCATAGGCTCAGATGACCATATACCTGACATATTCTGTCATCTTTGGTGAATTATATCACGATTCGAAATTAAAATCTATACTCCGAAATGATGATATCGACCTCATTCTGCCTGTTCATACATTGCGCAGGTTCGAGACTCTCATAAAGGTTGACCTGGCAGTTCTATGCGAACAGCGCCTCTCGCACCAGCGCAGTAGCGTCCATCGCGTCCCCCGAAGTGACGACCTGACTGATGCGCTCGCGTCCGATCTTGTCCAACAACCCGTGCAAGGCCTGGATCCAGCGGATGCTCTCAGCGGCGGCCCGCACACCATTCTCGCGATAAGGGAAGATATCCAAAGCGTACCAGCCGCGGTAGCCCACTCTGTCCAGCCAGTAAATCAGCTCCAGCATCTCGATGGTGTGCACCGAGCCAACGGTCATGTCGTCATCCCACAGGCGCCAGTTGTCGTTGAAATGCATATAAAATAGCTTGTCTCCGAAATGGCTGAGCAGAGCGGCCGATTCGGCCGTGTTTTCGTAGCCCATCAGCGCGTGGCCCACGTCGATCATCGCGCCCACGTTGGATTTGTTCACTTTTTCGATCAGCAGCAGCGTCTTGCCGACGGTGGCCAAGTAGCAGTGCGTACGCGGTTCTTTGGGCTTGTACTCCAGCACGATCTTGACCTCCGGCTGGTGCTCGGCGCACTCGGCCACGCCCTCGATCAGACGCTCCCAGGCGGCAGGGAAATCGGCTTGAAAGGGATAATCGTAGCCATCCTGGCCGAACCACAGGTCGATTACCTCGCAATCGAGCTGGCGAGCCCAGTCCATGGACTTTTTCACTTCCTGGATGGCGGCGCGGCGGATGGCCGGATCGTTGGAGGTGAACGATCCCTTGCCCCATTTGGCCGAAGCCCAGATGTCCGGGGTGACGCAGGTAACCGTCAGCCCGGCATCATGCACCCAGCGTTGGATTTGCGCAACGTTCTCGTCATTCACATGCCATAACCCAACCAGTTCGACCCCGGTCAGGCCTGGTACGCTGGCGGCGAAGCGGATTAGCTGCTCGGTCGAATAGCGCTCTCCGTAGCCGGACAGCACATAGCGATCCGCCCCTGCATTGAAGGTGTTGATGTTGGCGGAAAAACGAAGCGTCGAGTCCATAGTATTCCCTCCATGTTCCCATCAGGATTGAGAAGAAGCTCAGGCGATTGCTGTGCGCAAAGCCAGCTTGACGCGTAAATCATAGCGGTCGCCGCGCCATAACGAGCTCAGATATTCCACCGGCCGCTGTTCCTGATCGTAGGTGACACGGGTGATATCGAAGACGGGTACCCGTTCGCTAATTTCCAGAAACGCGGCTTCTTCTTCCGTGGCCAGGCGCGTGCGGATGGTCTGGTCGGCAAATTTCAGTTGGATGCCGAAACGATTCTTCAAGAGGGCGAACAGCGAGGCAGTCAGATCCATCTGATTGAGGCCGGGCGTCAGTTGACTGGGGAGGTACGACCACTGCAGGCTGATCGGCTCACCGTTGGCCAGGCGCAAGCGATGGATCTCCCAGACGGTATCCTGCGGGGAAAGGTTAAGGCGCTGTTGAATGTGTGCGGGTGGCGTAATCAGGCTCAGACCGAGCAGGCGCGCTCCAGGCGTCCAGCCGCGCGAGCGTAGATCTTCAGAGGTGGAACAAAGGGTGGTGGGATCCAGCTCAAGCCGGCGGCGCTGCAAGAAGGTTCCACGCCCCTTCTCCCGATAGATCAAACCTTCCCTCTGAAGCACCTCCAGCGCGTGGCGGATCGTGCCCCGATTGACATGGAAGAGCTCGCACAGTTCATTCTCGGAGGGCAGGGTGATCTCCGTTTCTTCACCGGCGGGGTGGGCGCCGATGGCATTCCGCAGGATTTGCACGATCTGATAATAATAGGGAACGGGTAGTTCCTTGTTCAGCTTGCCTACAATAGCGAGCGGTTCCATATGTTCCATCCAGATAAAACAACCTGTTTGCTTGTATAAACAGGATCATTCGATATCAGTATATCAAGATGGGATATCAAAGTCAAGCAACAGCTTGACTCGGACGGTTTCAAATGCTATAGTATTCTTGTACGCACAATTATACAAGTGCACAGCGGTTCACTTCCAATTTCAGCGCCCCACGCCGGAAGCGAGCCCTCATTTCCCGATCAGGAGAAGACCCATGAAACGCATTTTCGACCCCGAAATGTTCGACTTCCAGTGGGAGAGCATCAACCACGACCGCTATATCGTGGCCACTTATTTCATCCAGGACACGTTGGAAGGCGAGGATTGGATCGAGCACCTTGGCCAGGTGCAACGCATGGCCCTGGAAGGCTCCACATCCTCCTGGATGCGCGTCAAGGAGGATACCGGCGCGGTGCGTGAAAAACTGACCAGCAAGGTGCTGGGGTATTATGAGGTGCCGCTCGATAAGCCTCATACCAAGGCGGCTGTCGTTCAGATCGGTTTTCCCATCGATGCCTGGGACGTCAACCTGAATGTGCCCATGATGCTCCTCACCATAGCCGGCAATTGCTTTGCCTTTTCGGATAGGGTGCGTTTGCTGGATATCTTCTTCCCCAAAGAGCTGGTCGCCCGCTTCCAAGGCCCTAAATTTGGCATTCAGGGCGTGCGTGAGCGGCTGGGTGTGTTTGATCGGCCGCTCGTGCTGCACATCATCAAGCCCAAGATGGGCATGACTCCCGAGGAGACGGCCAATCAGGTATACCAGACGGCCCTGGGCGGCGCGGATCTGTGCAAGGATGACGAGATGCTCAGCGACCTGGCCAACTCGCCCTGGGAGAAGCGCCTGGAGGCCGTTCTCAAGGCCATCGAGCGCGCCGAGCGCGAAACCGGGCACAAGATGCTCTACATGCTTTCCATCACCGACGAGGTTGACCGCATCAACGCCAAGGCGCGCAAGGCAGTCGCAATGGGCGCTTCGGGGTTGCTGCTGGCCTACTCCGCCGGGCCATCGGCGCTGCGCCTGCTCACCGAAGACCCTGAAGTAAACGCACCGGTGCTGTTGCACGTCTCGCATATGCTCAGCCAGATTCCCACCATCAGCTTTCCGGTTTTCTCCAAACTATGCCGGTTGTGCGGCGCGGATATGATGCTCTCGCCATGCATCTGGACCAGCATCCCGATGGTCTCTCCAGAGGAGGCGGCCCGCAACTATCAGGTCATGGTTGCGCCGATGTACCACATTAAGCCCACCTTTCCCATGCCAGCCGCCGGTATGTACCCCGGCCTGGTTCCGGCGCTGATGGAGGAATTCGGCGTTGACATGATCATCCCGGCCGGAGGCGGAATGCTCGGCCATCCGCTGGGTTATACCGCCGGGGCGATGGCCTGGCGCCAGGCCATCGACGCGACCCTGCAGGGCGTGCCTCTGGCGGAAGCCGCCCGGGAAAAACCCGAATTGAAGGCGGCCATCGAGCAATGGGGCATCCGTGTGCGCCCACAGACTCCCTGGGGCTACATGGGCAGGCAATTCCACCCCTCCTATGCAGATAAAAACCTGGAGTGAGGCCCGGCTATTTACCTCGATCGTCATTGACACAGGATACCCATATGACACTCGCTGAGAAATCCGATATT
>DAOTWA010000034.1:0-40749 GCA_034435955.1 Anaerolineaceae bacterium
ACCGGAGTTGACGGCCCGGCCTTGCGAAGCTTATGCCCGCGGAAATCGAACATGGCGCGTATTTTGCCATACGCATTACCGGCCACCACCACATCGCCGAGCTCTAAAGTGCCGTTTTGCACCAGCAGGGTCGCCACCACGCCTTTAGCCCGATCGACCTTTGCTTCGATCACCGTCCCGAAAACTTTTCCATCCGGATTGGCGCGAATATCGCTGCTGTCGGCTACCAGCAGGATCGCCTCCAACAGGTCCTCGATGCCTGTCTTCTGCTTAGCCGAGACCGGCACGACGATCGTATTTCCATCCCATTCGTCGGGTACCAGGCCGGCATCAGCAAGCTGATGCTTGACGAAATCGGGATTAGCATCCGGGCGGTCCATCTTGTTTAGGGCGACGACGATGGGCACACGCGCTGCTTTGGCGTGGGCGATCGCCTCGCGCGTCTGCGGCATGACGCCATCATTGGCAGCCACCACCAGCACGACGATGTCCGCGCCCTGCGCGCCGCGTGCGCGCATGGCGGTGAATGCGGCATGGCCTGGTGTATCCAGAAACGTGATCACGCGGCCTTTGTGTTCCACCTGATAGGCGCCGATGTGCTGGGTAATGCCTCCCGTCTCGGCCCCTGCCACGTTGGTATGGCGAATGGCGTCCAAAAGAGTGGTTTTGCCATGATCCACGTGTCCGAGAATGGTGACCACCGGAGGGCGGGGCACCAGTTTTGCCGGGTCTTCATTGGCAATCAGCCGCCGCCAGAGGGGAATCTCGCTTGTATCCTGTTCATGGATTTCTTCGAGGACTTCCAGATTGGCTTCAAAGCCCATCTCCGACGCAACCACGGCGGCGGTATCGAAATCGATCTGCTGGTTAATGTTGGCCATCACCCCATTGGCCATCAGAATCTTGATGACCTGGATGGGGCTGGCCTGAATCCGCTGCGCAAGCTCGCGCACGGTAATGCTCGCCGGTAATTCAATTTTGTTATGCCCATTTTCGCTCATAGGGTACTCCTTCTGTTTTGCTCGCCATCCTGACTTCTCCCGTATCAGGCATCTAAACCGCCCTGTAGCGCCTGGTGGTAAAGATGGCTGGCAGTTATTTCCTGGTCCGCTGAGCAAGGAAAATGGGGTGTTGATTAATTCATCCCAACCGATCCTCGCAGTTCCTCATCTCTGCCGGTGGGTGATGCTTCCCCGGCTCGAGAAGGATCGCCCTCAGGCAGAGTTTTCAGGAACGCCAGCAGGCGCTCACGGTCTTGATCTGTCAGCTCGGTTTTCAATGCCTGCGCCAGCGCGCCTTTCAACCCACGCTCCCAACAGGATTGCAGGTTGTGCAGGTACGCGCCCCTTCCGGCGGCCTTTCCAGTCGGATCGACGAAGACGCCATCCGGTCGCCGCACCACACGGATCAGGCTGCGCTTCGCCTGGACCGTCCGACACCCCACACAGGTGCGCTGCGGCACGTGCTTGACTCGTCGTTCCTTCTTGCCGGCCACCTTACGCTCTCTTGTCAGTGATATCGATCACTCTTCCCACTCTTCCCAACCGGCCGCGCCCCGCTTATGTTTCTTGTGCACCAGCATCATATCCCGTTCGGGATCATATTCCACTTCGGCGCGGCGCTTCTTTCTCTTCTTCTTTCCCTTCTTGCCTTCGCCTTCGTCTTCATCATCGGCGATGGCGACTGGTTTCAGCACTTCGGGCTTCAGGGTGAAGATTTCTTCCAATGAGGTCGGGAACTCCACTTCGGCTTCTTCAGGCGCTTCTTCGGCCGCCTCCACCGCCTCCGGTGCCGCTTCTGGCAGGGCTTCCTCTGCAGAAACTGCCTCAACCGGTGCCGCCTCCTCAACTTCGGCGATTGCGGCCTCTTCCACAGGCGCCGGTGACTCGGCGGCTTGCGCCACTTCGACCTCAGCGGCTGCTTCTTCAGGTTGTGCTTCGGCCGCGTAGGGCGCGGTCAATGCTTCGATCTCCTGGATCGCCTTCGGACCGATGCCCTGTAGGGCCAATATCGCGTCCGCATTGAGCTTCATCTGCAGCATCAGGTCGCCGACGGTGGTGTAGCCGGCCTCGCTCAAGGCATCGCTGATCCGCGCGGCCAGGCCAAGCTCAGACAGCGGGGTGGCAAAAGCCCGCTCGGCAATCGTGGCCCGCGCGGCTTCACGGCGCGCATCCTCAGCCTTCTTCTCTGCCTGGCGTCGGCTGGCGTAACGCCGTTCTACCCGATCGACGAATTGATTGAGCAGGTCGTATTCCTCGGGCATCAAGGCGCGACCTTCCGCCTTTTTAGCCAGCAAAGCTGCCATCTGCGCGGCGGTTTCCGCTTCCGTCTCCGCCAATGAGGCCAGGGCCGGATCGGTCTGCAGCCTGTGGAGGGCATCCGAAGCAGCTTCGGGCAGGCTCTTGATGTCGATGCGCCAGCCGGTCAGCTTGGCAGCCAGGCGTGCGTTCTGCCCGTCGCGGCCGATAGCCAGACTCAACTGGTCCTCTGGTACGACCACAGTTGCCGTCTTCGTCTTTTCGTTCAGATATACGCCGCTCACCCTGGCCGGGCTGATGGCTTTGGCAATGTACATGGCCGGATCGGCGTTCCATTCGATTACGTCAATCTTTTCATCGTGAAGCTCGCGCACGATGGCCTGGATGCGCACCCCGCGTATACCCACACAGGCTCCCACCGGATCGATGCCCGGTTGGGTGGCGGCCACAGCCACTTTCGCTCGCTCGCCCGGCTCGCGGGCAATCGAGCGTATCTCCACCACCCCGTGGTAAATCTCCGGCACTTCGTTTTCAAGGAGACGCCGCAGGAAGTTGCGGTGGGCGCGGGAAAGCATAATTTGAGGACCACGAGGTCCATCCTTGACCTCGTAGATCAACGCCCGTACCCGGTCGTGCACCCTGAAGCGCTCGCCCGGAATCATCTCTTTGCGCAACATCACGCCTTCGGCCTTCATATCCAGGCCAATGGTGATTCCCTGAGCGTTTACCGCCTGGACCACGCCGCTGACGATCTCGCCAAGCTGCTTTTCATAATAGGCGAGCTGCGCCTGACGTTCGGCTTCCCGAATGCGTTGCTGGATCACCTGCCGGGCAGTCTGGGCGGCCACACGACCAAAATCGCTCGGCGTCGTTTCCACCACCACCATGCTGCCGATTTCGGCACCAGGGACCACCTTGCGCGCTTCCTCCAGGGATACTTCCGTGCGCGGATCCTGAACACTTTCCACCACTTCTTTCTCCGCGTAGATGCTGACCCGGCCGGTTTCCGGATCGATCTTGGCCTCGATGTGCTGGGCATTCGAAGCATTCACCGCCCGCCGATAGGCCGATACCATCGCGGATTCCAAAGCATGCAGGATCACCTCACGGGGGAGTTGTTTCTCCTCCAGCACTTCATTGAAAGCCAGTGTAAATTCGTTCTTCATCCGTTCTCTTGCTCCACACCTTACTGCCCTGTCTTATACGAAGAAAAGTGGGGAACGCCCACTTTTCGCTGTAGACCATATTGCCACAACTGCGTGCGCATTGGATTTTATCACAAAAGATACCCTGACGCAAGGCATCCGCGTTCGGTAACATGATCATCGGACCTGACAGGGAAATCGTTGTCAAGCTTTCGACTCTATTCTTTCATTTTCCAATTTTAATCGCTATACTTTTAGCAGAGGTTTCGTAATGGCGACGGACCTTTCTTATATTACCAGTGATCAGCCTGCGCCACTGCTGCCGTTGGCGCGCTACCTGCCTCTCCTGCCCGCCGGCCTGGCCGAAAAATGGTTGTCACATAACGTCCCGCCAGGTTCCTGGGTGTTGGACCCCTTCGGAGCCACGCCCCAGCATGCCCTGGAGGCTGCCCGCGCCGGCTATCGCGTCCTGGTGGCCGCCAATAATCCGATCCTGGCCTTCATGGTCGAGATTTTGGCTGAGGGACACACTGCGGATGAATTCCGGGCTGCTCTTGCCGACCTGGCCGCCGCGCGCCGGGGTGATGAACGCCTTGAAATTCACATCCAGGCGCTGTACGCCACCGAATGCAGCAACTGCGGCCGGCGGATCGGCGCCAGGGCTTTCCTGTATTCTCAATCCGCGGCCCCTTACGCCTGCCTGTATCGCTGCCCTTATTGCGGCGACGAGGGAGAACGCAAAGTGTCCGAGGATAATCTGGCCGCCCTGGCTAGGGTCGCCCGCGGGGATGGCCTTCACCGCGCTCGCGCTTTGGAGCGGGTCGCGCCGTTGGACGACCCAAACCGCGCCGACGTGGAAGAAGCCCTGAACTGCTACCTGCCAAGACCCTTGTACACCCTGACGACTTTGATCAACAAACTGGATAGTCTGCCGGTCAACGCCGTCAGGCGCAGGCTGCTCTCCGCGTTATTGATCAGCGCGTGCGACCAGGGTAACACATTATGGCAATACCCGACCGTTCGTGCGCGCCCAAAACAGCTCACCATACCCCACCATTTCCGTGAAAACAACCTGTGGCTGGCGCTGGAGGAAGCCATCCCAGAATGGAGCACCAACGGGCCGCCCATTCCGTTCAGCCGATGGCCTCAGCAACCTCCCCCGTCCGGCGGAATTTGCCTTTACCAGGGGCGGCTGCGCGAGCTGGCGCCTTCGCTCCCCTCCCTGGGAGTGCGCGCGGCGTTGACGGCGCTGCCCCGCCCCAACCAGGCTTTTTGGACGCTTTCAGCCCTGTGGACCGGCTGGTTGTGGGGGGGAGAGGCGGTTCAACCTATGCGCAGCGCCCTCAGCCGCCGCCGCTACGATTGGAACTGGCACGCCATCGCCCTTGGGAGCGCTTTCAGCAGCCTGGCGGGCGGCGTGCGAACAGGGATACCCGTTTTCGCCGTTCTAACAGAGGTCGAGCAAGCCTTCATCGCCGCGGCCATGATTGGGGCGGCCTCCGCCGGGCTGGAGCTGCAGGGCGCCGCCTACCGCGAGGATCAGGACCAGGCTCAGATTACCTGGATTACCGGCCCGCGGCGCAGCACTCCTCCTGCCCACGGGTTCGAGGCATCGGTCCGGCGCAGCGCCGCGCAGCATCTGGCCAGCCGGGGAGAGCCGGCCAGTTATGCCTGGCTGGCTGCGGCTGTCCTGGCAGATGCCGCCAGGGAAGGCGCGCTGACCGCGCGCGAAACCCAGAACCCTGGCGATGTGTTGAGCCAGGTGCAGAATGTGTTGCGCGTCGTTCTCTCTGACCGGGCCGTGTTCACCCGCTTTGGCGGCAGCGAGCATTCCATCGAAGTGGGCATGTGGGCGCTGGCAAAGCCTCCTCCGGTGGAGCTCTCCCTCTCCGATCGCGTCGAGAGAACGGTTGAGCAATACCTTCGCGATCACCCCGCCTGTACCGCCGAAGAGCTGGATCAGGCCGTCTGCCAGGCGTTCCCTGGTCCTAGCACGCCAGACAGGCGACTGGTGCAAATGTGCCTCGAATCATATGGAGAGCCGCTCGAAGAACAGCCCATGCGCTGGCGGTTGCGCAGCGAGGACGAGCCGACCCACCGCGAAGCGGATCTGGCCGAAGTGCGCGCTCTGCTGATAACGCTTGGGGAACGCCTGGGTTTTCAATCCGAGGGCGAATTACCCCTGATCTGGCGTGAAGAAGCGCGGCCGGTGTACGCCTTCTACCCCATCACCTCCGCCAGCGTGGATCGCTGGCTGCTGGCCTACGAGCGACCTGCCCCTTTCTGCTGCGTGGTGCTGCCAGGCGGACGGGCGAACCTGCTCAGCCTCAAGCTGCGCCGCAATCCACGCCTGGAGCGCGCCGCGGCTTCCGGCTGGCATTTCATCAAGTTCCGCAATTTACGCCGCATCGCCGATCTGCCGCTGTTGACGCGCGAGAGCTGGATCGAGCAGATTCAGATCGACCCGCCGGAATCTAAAATAACCCAGATGGATATGTTCTAATTCACCGCCAGACGATTGGAAAATACCGCAGCAACTTCTAGCCCTCGCCAACCAGCGATTAAGGGGATGGCCACGTTGTGTCTGTCGGCGTGGCGCTCGGCGTCAGGGTCAGCGTCGGGGTTGGCGTGGGCGTAGGCGTCGGTGAAGGGCTTGGCGTGAGAGTTGGCGTCGGGGTTTGCGTCGGTGTAGAGGTGGGCGTGACGGTCGGCGTGAGCGTAGGCGTGGGCGTCCGCGTGGGCACCATCATCTCCAGGTGGATGCGCTTCTCCGCATAAGTATCCTGCGTGCTGTGCATATACAGGCGCAGCGTCACTTCGCCTTCCGGCATGTCTTTGAGGTCCCAGGTGTACAGCTTATCTGGCTGTTTGACCGGAGAATGATTTTCATCCACCAGCGTCTTCCAATCGTGGGGGTCGTCTCCTTCCCCATATTCCAGTTTCCACCAATCGAAATTAGCTGTTGCGTCGGCCACCCCGTAAACATCCACTGACTGGCTGGTGATGGTCTGCTCATCGCTCAGGCCACTGAAGGCCAGTAACGGTCGCGGGTCGCTCGAATTGCATTCGCGATCTGGCGCGAAGAAGATCGGATCAGAGAAACCATTGTCCTTGGCCCACTTTTGCCCCTGGGGGTTGTCCTTGATCCACTTGCGCGCCCAAGGGTCCTGCACGTTTATGGCGAATTTTTCGTCGGTGAAATCCGCACAGGCGCCCGAAGCCTTCAGCCCTGTCCAGGTATCCACGTTAACTTTCTGCCACAGGTCCTGGGAGGCGGGCAAGGGCGGCTGGTCGGCAGCGAAGTATTCCGTGCGCTGCTCAGGACACCACTGCGACGGTTCCGTCCCCGAGATGGCACAGATCACCCGCTCCACCACCCCGGCCGGCTTGCTGAAAGGCGTCGGTGTCCCGCCGGTGAGATGCTGAATGGCTGTCTGCATGAATTGAGCCCAGATGGGCGCCGCCCCGGTCAAACCGGTGGTGTCGATCATGGGCGTGTAGTCGGCGTTGCCCACCCAGACCCCTACGGCCAGATCCGGTGTATAACCGAGCGTCCAGTTGTCGCGGAAATCATTGGTCGTTCCGGTCTTGGCTGCTGCCGG
This sequence comes from Anaerolineaceae bacterium, assembly GCA_034435955.1. Taxonomy (GTDB): domain Bacteria; phylum Chloroflexota; class Anaerolineae; order Anaerolineales; family Anaerolineaceae; genus DAOTWA01. Next base: position 7,006 of record DAOTWA010000034.1, read on the forward strand.
AAAGGGTAGATTGATCACCGGATGAGCCCCGAAGGCCGGCGTGCGCGCCTGAGTGTCCGAAAGAATCGAGGTAATTAAGAAAGCATGCTCAGGGCGCACGACCTGGTCTCCCGAGGGCGGGGTGTAGGAATACACCACCTTCCCGGCGTGATCCTCGATCTTCGTGATAGCAACTGGTGGCACGCGTCGGCCATCGTTGGCATAGACCGCGTAGGCGCCGGTGAGCTGCAGGAGAGTAACTTCCCCGCCGCCCAGGGTTAATGAAAGCCCGTATTGGTCGCTCGTCAGTGTGGTGATGCCCAGACGTTTAGCGAAATTGATCAGCCCACCCTGATCCGGGTTGTTGGGATCACCGTAAATGCCAACGAATTGAAGGGTTTTGACCGCTGGAATGTTGTAAGAATTGGCCAGGGCCGTCCGCACGGTCACCGGTCCGTGGAAACGGTTGTCATAATTGGTTGGTTTGTAGGGCGGACGCGGGTCGCTGGGGTTGCCGGATGGGGGGAACTCGGACGGCACGTCCCAGATGAGGGTGGCTGGCGTCCAGCCTTTCTCAAAAGCGGCCACGTAGGTCAACGGCTTGATCGAAGAGCCCGGCTGGCGGGGCACCAGGGCCATATTGATCTGACCGGCAATGGCGTCATTATAAAAATCGGCCGACCCGACCATCGCCAAAATTTCTCCCGTGGCCGGACGGATGGCCACGAGCGCCCCATCGGTGACGTGCTTATCGGCCAGCGTCGCCACCTGCTGTTGAACGATCTGCTGGGCCTGGTCCTCCAGGTACGGATCAAGCGTGGTGGTTACCGTAAAGCCGGAACGGTAAATGGTTTGCGGATCGTACTGCGCTTCCAGTAAAGAGCGAATGTAATTGACCCAATGCGGGTAACGCATAGAGACATTGGCGCTGGTGAAGTTGTAGTTCTCCAGCGCGGTGGCGGCATCCGCGACTGCTTGCGCGTCAACACACACCGGCTGACGCGAGTTACTGACCTCGATGCAGTTGCGCTCCTGGCTGAGCTGCCACATCAGGATCAGCACCTGCTTCTGGCGCCGGAGAGCGGCATCGCGGTTGGTGTAGATATCATAGACCGAGGGGGCCTGCGGCAGTCCGGCCAGAAAAGCCGCCTGCCACAAGGTGAGTTTATCCGCGCTGGTCTTGAAGTACGTCTCGGCGGCTGCCTCCACGCCATAAGCCAGATTGCCGTAGTAATTCTCGTTCATGTATAACTCGAGAATCTGGTCCTTGGTGTAGCGCCGCGTGATCTCCGAGGAGAGTACGATCTCGCGCGCCTTGCGCTGGACCGTACGCTGGTTGCGTTCTTCGGGCGTGAAAAGCAGGTTGCGGGCGAGCTGCTGCGTGATGGTCGATGCGCCGGAAACCACATCGCCGGTGGTGTAATTCTGCCACAATGCGCGAACGATCGCGATCGGGTCGAAGCCGGGATGGCTGTAGAAGTCCTTGTCTTCGGTCGCCAATGTGGCCGCCACCATATAGGGGGAGATTTTGTCCAGAGTGGTGTACGTGCGCCGGCCGGCGTTTGGATCCAGTATCTCGTAAAGCAGGTCGCCGTTGCGATCCAAAATGCGCGTGGTCTCGAACTGCGAGGCGTGCTGCTGCAGATCATCCACGCTGGGCAGCGTGGCGGCGATCGAATAATACTGGTAAATCGCCCACGAGCCCACCGCAACGAGCGCGAGCACGCCAACGAACACCAAGGCGATGATCACCCGCAGCAGGCAACCCGCAGCCGTACGCCATCCGCTTGACCTGGCGCGGATGGGGGTCGTATGCCGCCGCGCCGAAGGCGGTGCCGTCGTAGCCTGGCCTGCCGAAGCTCTGGCAAGCGAGCTAACCGCTGCGCGGGAGACGCGCGTCGCGTACGGGTCAATCTCGTCCACCCGTCTGGGGAGGGGCATGCCGTACTGGTCGATGGCCAGCGGAGGGACAGTAGCCTCGTCGTCGTTGCGCGGCGCCTGCGAACCCTCGACTTGCGGCTCAGACGCGCGCGTCACGTCGAGCGGTCCGGCTCCATTCAGGCGCATGGGCTGCGTTTCTTCTTCCGAGGGGAAAAGTGCCCCGGGAGCGGCGCTCTCCTGGCCGTACCATCCGCCGGTCGCTTCAGGATAACCGGTCGGATGCCGTCCGGTGACAAATTCGCCGGAAAAAGGCCCAGACCCGGCGGCCGGCGGTTGGACCGGTTCTTCTGCCGGCGGCGTCCCTTCTTCAACCGGCGAAGAAGGCTGGTCGAGTGGGACGGCTGTGCTTTCCGGACCAGCGGCGGCTTCATCCACCTCATTCGCCAGGCGAGAGGCTAAGGACTTCTCTTCACCTTGCAATGCGCTTTCAACCGGCGGGATATCATTGGCTTCGCCATCGGGGGACGCAACCACCTCCCCGCCGCCAGCCGCCCCCTTTTCCGCCGCCTCGACCGGAGATTCAGGGGGCAGCGGTTTTTCCGCCGGAATGGCTGCTTCCTCCGGTGTTCGGGCCGGGGTGATTTCAGGTTCATCCTGGCTGGCAGCCAGGCGTCGGAATCGCTGACTGGGTCGCTCAGAGGAAGCGGGGTTGTGATGGCTCATGGAGGCAGGCTGGTTCGTTTTCGGGTCATCCATCGGTTGACAGCGCTGTTAGACAGGCATGGCAACCTGGATTTCATCATTCGTACTCTACGCCGACAGCCCTCATTCTAGCACAAAACCTTTGACCGTTGGGTGCGATGCCCGTAAAATGGGAACATGCGTGATTGGACCCTAAAATCAGGCGATCCGCTTTGCCTCAACCTGTGCGCCGATCAGCGCCTTTGCCAGCCGGATTACGCCAACGACCACATCTGGGAGCTCAGCTTGGGCGGTGGCGATCCTCCAGCCGTGGCGCTCCACACCAGCTTCGGACTCCGCGCGCGGGGAATGCGCATCTTCCCTCGCTTCACCCTTGACCACAAAATGGTCAGCGATCCCGCCGCTTTCGACCGATCGCCAAACGTAGTCCGTTTTTATCCAAACTATCTTCAAATTCAATTCGAACCTTTCTCAGGCATTGACGCGGTTTGCGAGTACTGGGTTCCCGAATCGCACGCGGTCTTAGGCAGGTTGCGTATTACCAATCGAAACGTCGTCCCGCGCGCCTTGCGCATGGAATGGATCGTTCTGCTCGTTCCCTTAGGCGATGGACAAAGAATGTCGGCCGCTCAATTCGAGATCAACCATATCCTGCAAGGCCGCAGCGGCGGACTCGAACCGGTGTTCTTCCTCACCGGTGGGCCATCGCCAGGCGCCGGCCCCTTCCCTTCTCTATACTTAGATGTTGAACTGGCGCCCGGCAGCTCCCGCCAGTTCACCTGGGCGCTGGCTTCTCTCCACGCTGCGGAGGCATCCTTCGAGCACGCTCGCCGTTTAACCGCACGACCCTGGGACGCCGAGCTGGCCCGCATCGAGCTGCTTAATGAGCAGCAGGCTGTAGAGATTAACACCGGTGATCCAGATTGGGATGCGGCCCTGGCTTTCGCTCAAACTCAGGCCTTCAGGCTTTTCATGGGACCCTCTGCGTCGCTGCCTTACCCATCCTTCGTCTCTGCGCGTCAGCCCGATCACGGCTTTTCTCCGCGCGGGGACGGCCGCGATTACGGTCCATTGTGGAACGGCCAAACCGCTCTGGAGAGTTATTATCTGTCCACCCTGATCCTGCCAGGCGGCGCCGACCTGGTCAAAGGCCTGATTCGGAATTTCATCGCCGCCCAGGCTGAGGATGGCGCGCTGGATTGGAAGCCAGGCCTGGCCGGCCAGCGCGGAAGCCTGCCGGCCCAGCCCCTGCTGGCTTCACTGGCGATGCGCTTGTTCTCCGCCTGCGAAGACCTCAACTTCCTGCGCGAAACTTTTCGCCCTCTCTCAGCCAGTTTCGAGCGCTGGTTCGATCCGGATCACGATCGCGATCAGGATGGCGCGCCCGAATGGGACCATCCGCTTCAGTCCGGCTTCGAAGAGAATCCCGCCTTCGACCGCTGGCGTCCCCATGGGCGAGGTCTGGATATCCGTGCCGCCGAAAGCCCCGCATTAACCGCCCTGCTGCTGCGTGAATGCCAGAGCCTGGCGGCCATGGCGCGCCTTATAGGCCATGAAGACGCTCTCACCTCCCTGAATAAGCGCCAGGAGCGGCTCGAACGATCCCTGCGGGAAATGTGGGATGCCCGCCGGGCGGTGTTCCGTTACCGCGACCGCGACACGCACCTCTGCCCGCCTGGCCGCATGCTGTTTCACGGCCGCGGCCCTGGACCTCACGCCATCGGTGCAGAGTTCGATTCGCCCCGCCGTCTGGTGATCCAACTGGCAACTCCCGGCCAGACGGTTCCTCGCGCCAGCCTTAGCCTGCGCGGCAGGCATGGCCGCCGGCGCATTGAGGAAATCATCCCGCCGTCGGATGTCTTCTGGATTCCCGGTCAGGCATGGATTACTACCTCACAGGTATATACACGCCTGGACACGCTGGCGGTAGACGGACTGCCCGCGCACGCAGAGGTCACGGCGAGGACGGCCGCTTTTTCACACGACGATATCACCTGCCTGGCGCCTCTATGGTCAGGGAGGATCGACCCGCGCTGGGCGTCATCCCTGGTGCGCCGATCGATCACTTCCCCGCAGCGCTACGGCCGCCTCTTTGGACTGCCTGCTTGCCCGTCGGGCGGCGCCCGCCATGATCCGGCCTGCTCGGCAGTCCATATGCCGTGGAATCAGATCGTCGGCGAGGGGCTGCTCGCGAACGGCTTCCAGAACGAGGCAGCCGCGTTGGTGACCCGTCTGATGGCGGCGGTTATCCAGACCTTGAAACATGACCGAGCTTTCTATTCTCAGTACAATGCTGACAGCGGGCGGCCTGCGGGCGTGCGCGGCGGCCTGGGAGGACTGGCGCCGATCGGTCTTTTCCTTGAGACCTTGGGCGTGCGCCTGATCTCACCCTGGAAGGTCGCCGTGTGGGGACGGAATCCCTTCCCATGGGATGTGACGTTGAGGTACCGCGGCCTCACGGTGCTTCGCAGCGGGGCCAAGACGCTCATCACCTTCCCGGATGGTCAGCCGGTTTCCCTCGAAAAACCTGAATTTCAGGTAGTTTTCATGGAATAACTCAGGTAAAATATTCCTAGAGGTAAGGGATGAACATATCAAACGAAAAAGAGGATCAAAAAGACCTGCTGCTGCTGGCGGTTGTTCAGGCGCAGGATGCCGACGGAGCGGTTCGCGCCCTCGCTGCGCTGGGGTTGTCAGTCACCACGCTGCCCAGCGTGGGAGGCTTCCTCGGGCGGCGCAACGCCACTCTGTTGATCTGCCTGCCGTCCGCCCGCCAGAAGGATGCCATGGCAGCCCTGCGCAGCACCTGCCGCCAGCGCACCGAATTCATCGCTGTGCCGCTGGAGAGCGCCCCGCTGCCGCTGCCTGCGCCCACACCGGTCACCATTGGCGGCGCCACAGTCTTTGCCCTTGAGCTGGACCATTTCGAGGAGATTTGACTATGAAATTGATCATTGCCATCATTCGGGGTGAGGACCAGGAGGCGGTCTCCCACGCGCTGACCAAGGCCGACTTTCGCGTGACGTACATCGCCTCGACGGGCGGCTTCCTGCGGCGTGGAACATCCACTTTATTGATCGGCCTTCAAGATGAACAGGTTGAAGAAGCCCTCGAGTTGATCCGCGCCAATGTGTCTCCATCGAGCGAGCCGAGCGCGAAAAACGCCACGATCTTCGTGGTCAAAGTGGATCATTACACCCAGCTTTAATGGATAGATCAAATTTCAGCCCACTGGCCTTTTCCAGAGGCCGGCCCTCATTTCTCGAATTCAATCTATAACATTTTCTGGTACATTTCTTGCACAATTACCCCCTCAACACCATCGCGAAACATTTTAACAGCAAATATTCAGGCTTCAAACCGCTTGTCTATCAAAAGGACTGCGGATATAGTACGACTGGATGCTTTATTAATCTTCCGCCGCGCTGAAAAGTCGGCCATAACAAAGAAAAGATGGGAGGAGACATGAACTTCGGTTTGGCATTTTCATTCCCGTTTCAAGATAAAGATTGGTTCAAGAAGCTGGCCATCCCGGCTCTGGTATCACTGATACCCATCGTGGGGCAGCTCTTCATCCTTGGCTGGTCGCTGGAGGTCACCCGCCGGGTCATCCGCCATGATCCCGTGCCCCTGCCGGATATGGATCTGGGGGAAAATTTATCCAAAGGATTTCTTGCCTGGGTGATCGGCCTTATATACGCCATTCCGCTGATTGTGATCATCATTCCTTTCACGGTCTTGTCAGCCGCCGCCGGGAACGACGTCAATTCAGCCGGAGGATATGTATTCGTTTCTCTTTGTTTCAGTGTATTAGCCTTCCTCTACGGGCTGCTGATGGCCTTCGTTCTACCTGCGGCTTATGGCAATTTCGTCGATAAAAACCAGTTCGGTGCGGCGTTTAATTTCAGCGAAGTATTCGGCCTGTTAAAATCGGCACCTGGCGCTTATCTGATCACCATTGTCGGCGCGTTGCTGGCCGGACTGCTGTCCTCGCTCGGCGTGATCCTTTGCGTGGTTGGGGTATTGTTGACCGCAGTATACGCAATGGCCGTGGCCGGACATCTCTATGGTCAGGCTTATAACGAGGCCACAAAAAGCAGTATCTATACCCCGCCCGCCACGAACCCAACACCGTAGCTCCAATTCGCCGCCGGGCGGCCTATCGAAACAAACGATGGGGCGCGGTTAGCTCGCTGCGCCCCATCGATGGATTCGGCTCAATCCTTCGGCTCTATTCGTGAAACTCTTGCACCTGATACGTTTCCACCTGTAGATGCTTGCGTCGCCAGTAATCGGGCGGGGCGCCCATCTTTTCACACAGATGAGACAGAAATTCCTCTTTTTCTGGCAGTTTCTCCCACACCTGCGGCAGGAAGGTCGCCCGCCGAAATCCGTCCCGGATAACCACACCATCGATGCCCGGCCTTAATCGGGCCAGCAACTCTTCCGGCGTCTGATACTCCAGCGGAGTAGGCAAAGTCAAATAAGAGATTTCGATGCGGATAAACGGAAGCTCGTATTCCTGCACCGGCATGAAGCGATAGTCGTCCAACGCAGCCGCGATCGCGTGCTCGCGCACATCTTCCGCCAGAGGCTGATAGGGTTCCAGCGCGCCGATGCAACCGCGCAGGTTGCCATCCATGGTCAGGGTCACAAATGTCGCTCCGGGTTTCCGCAGGCGTGGAGGTAAGGATTTCAAATCGACCGGCCGAATGGGTTCACCCCGCACAGCCTGCTCCAGCGCTTGGCGCGCAAGTTGCAACAAAATCTTCTGTTCTTCAGGGGTGAGCAGATCAGTGTCCATCGCACAGTTCACGATAAGTGCGATTATAAAAGGTGAGGGGCCGGTGATCCCCTTCAACATATTGGACGGCCATGACGTGGGCGAGGAATAAAGAGGTCGTTTCCACGTCTATAATTTGGAACACTTTACAATCGAAGTGCGCCAGGCCACCCTGAATCAGCGGCGCTCCGGTGACCAGCGTGAAGGTCGGCACGCCCTTGAAGCGGTCGCCGCCATCGGGGATACGCCCGGCGAACCGGTCGGAGAGGTGACGCTGGCTCTCATCCAAAATGGTCACCCCATATATTCCCGACCGGCGTACCAGCTCGTGGGTGCGTGTATCGGCCGCCAGCGAAACCAGCGCAACCGGCGGGAAAACGGATACCGAGGTGAAGGAACTGACCGTCATGCCGTGCTGTACATTATCGAGGACAGTGGTGACAATCACCACGCCGGAAGCCCACTGGCGCATTCCGGTGCGAAAAGCGATGGGGTCGGCCGACATGATCACCTCGTTCAGAAAAAAGCCCGCTGAACAATTTGTTTATACATTCACGCTGAACGGACGTCAAGGGAAATTGCCAGGTTTATCCGACATGAACACTTGCGGCGGGCGCACTATTCGGGTACTATCATGGATATATTATCCATATGGACACTCCTATCTCTGAACAGCAAACACCACCTGTGGAGAGCAGTTCGCCGCCGCCGTCGCAACCCTGGAGCACGTGGCGTGCCCTCTCGACGGTCTTCAGCGTGGCCGTCATCGTTGCCACGCTCTTTACCATCTGGACGCCTTCCGCCCTGTTCAACAACAGCCTGGCCGAAAAGATGGCCGCTGCATTGCGCACAAACCCGAACGCAAACAGCCCGGGAATGTTTCCCACCCCAACCGCCCGACCTCAGCCGCTGATCGGCATCGTCGCCGGGCATTGGGGCAACGATTCAGGCTCCGTCTGCCCTGACGGCCTGACTGAAGCGGAAGTCAACCTGAAGATCGCCACCCTGGTCAAAGAGGATCTGACCAAAGAAGGCTTCGATGTAGATCTGCTGCAGGAATTCGATAAGCGCCTGTACCAGTATCATGCCCTGGCGCTGGTCTCCATTCATAACGATTCCTGCGACTACATCAATGATGAAGCCACCGGTTTCAAGGTTGCTGCCGCACTCGCCAGCAGCACCCAGCCAGAAAAATCGGCTCGTTTGACCGCCTGCCTGATCGACCGCTACCACGCGATTACCGGTTTACGCTTTCACTACAATTCGATCACTCCCGACATGACCAATTACCACGCCTTCAACGAGATCAACAGCGACACGCCCGCCGCCATCATCGAAGCCGGCTTCCTTAATCTGGATCGCCAGTACCTCACCGAACATACGGATAAGGTGGCTGAAGGCATCGCCGCAGGCATCCTTTGCTACGTTCACAACGAGCCCATCCAGGAACCGCTCCCCAGCCAGGCCCCATGAACGCACCCCAAAACCAGGCCATCGTAGCACTGCAAAACGCCAGACTGGCGATGCAACACGGGGATAGGCGCTCGGCGCGCCAGTGGGCCGAGCGCGCCGCCGCACTTGACCCAAACCTGGAGGATGCCTGGCTGTATCTGGCCGCGCTATCTGAGCCGCAGGCCAGTCTGGCGTATCTGCGCCGCGCTCTCGAAGTCAATCCGCGCAGCCAGCGCGCGCGCAAGGGTATCCACTGGGCAATCCAACGCTTGCGCACAGCCCGGCCGCAGCCTGAACAACGTGCTTTCCGCGGCATGATCGTTTTGCCAGAGGGCGTGATCGCCCGCCGGCGCGCGCCCGTTCTCCCCTGGCTGGCGTTCATTTTGATCATTGCTCTGGGATGGGTGGCCTGGTTAGGGGCTGTTCCCATTGATCTGGCTGCTGCCTTCCAGGCCAACCCGCCGGAAGGCCGGCCGGTCGCCGGCCTGGTCAAACCAACCCTCACCCCCACGCCCACCAGCACGCCCACCCCAACGCCCACCCCCACCAAAACGCCGACCCCCACGTTCACCGACACGCCGACACCTACGCCCACCGACACGCCCGTACCGACGCCCCAGCCCTCAGGCCTGACCGCCCCATATCAACCTGCCCCCCTGCCGATGGAACCGGGGGTTCATTGGGTGGACGTCAACCTCACCACCCAATCCGCCTATGCCTACGACGGCACGGATTTGGTGCGCTCCTTCGTGGTCTCGACCGGCACCTGGCTGCATCCGACGGTGACAGGCCAGTACCACATATACGTCAAATACCGCTACGCGCCCATGCGCGGGCCGGGCTATTACCTGCCAAACGTGCCCTATGTGATGTATTTCTACCAGGGTTACGGTCTGCACGGCACCTACTGGCACAACAACTTCGGCCACCCGATGAGTCATGGGTGCATCAACTTCCGCACGGAAGACGCCGCCTGGCTCTACAACTTTGTGGACATAGGCGACCTGGTCAATATCCATTACTGATGGGTGCGCTTCCCCTCTCTTTGGAAAAAATGGTCACCCGCCGCGAATTCCTGAAATTCGGCGGGGTGATCTTGGGCGGGTTGTTACTGCCCCCTCTTTCCTTCCACACCCAGGAACCGGCTGAGCCTCTCGGCCGCGTGCTCGAACCGACGATCCAGATTTACGACCGGCCGTCCCTGTCTGCCAGAGCGGTAAAATCACTCTGGCGCGACCTGGTGGTTCCCATCAGCGAGGTTACCATCGGAGACGGCGTGCCAGCCTACAACCGGGTCTGGTACCGCATCGGCGAGGATGGCTTTGCCCATTCCGGCGCCATTCAGCCGGTGGAGATACGTACCAACCCGGTCCCCTCGGAAATCCCCAACGGGGGGCAATTGGCCGAACTGACCGTGCCCTTCACCGACGCGCGTTGGAAGCCAGCCAAGAGCGAGGCCGTCGCCTACCGCCTGTATTACGGTACCACCCATTGGGTCACCGGGCTGTCGACCAACCAGGAAGGGGAAGCCTGGTATGCCATTCTGGATGACAAGTGGAAATATACCTATTATGCCCCCGCGGTGCACTTTCATCTTATCACCCCGGATGAAGTTTCATCCCTTTCGCCGCAGGTGCCTCTGGAGGCTAAGCGCATCGAGGTTCGGCTCCCAGAACAAATGCTGATCGCTTATGAATGGGACAAACCGGTCTTCATGACGCGCACGGCCACCGGCGCTCGCTTCAGCAGCGGCAATTACGAAACGCCCAACGGCGTGCATCGGATCAATTGGAAACGGCCCTATCGTCACATGGCGGCCGGCGACCGGGCGGCGCCCAACAGCTACGATTTACCCGGCGTACCCTGGGTTTGCTATTTCACGGCGGACGGCATCAGCATTCACGGCACCTACTGGCACAACGATTTCGGCAAACCGCGCAGCCACGGCTGCATTAACCTGTCAATTTCCGCCGCCCGCTGGGTGTATCGGTGGACGCTGCCCAGCGTCCCGTTTTATAATCAATTCGTCTTCGAAAATGATGGCACGCGCGTGGACATCATTGGATGATCGCATCATCGCAGCTTTTCGTAAGGTGCGGAGAGGTTCGCGCGTCGAAAATAGAGAGTATAGATGACAAAACCGCTTTTTCCAGGCCTGGTCTTTGACGAAAATGACGAGCCGGTTGAATTGGCTTACGTCGGCGGAGAGCCGTTTTATGTGGTCAACGACGCCGGATTCCACCGCCACATCCCATCTCAAGAAGTGGATCGGCAGGTTCTTAACATTCTGCGCGAGCAAATTAAGGGCAACGAGGAGTTGATCGCCGAGCAAACGTCTAAGATGCTCGGCCAGGACGACATCTTTACTCAGGCTATCATCCAGAATCAGCTCAAGCAGATCGAACAGTCCTTTGAAGCCCTGTTTCAGACCGGCATCCCTGAGGAGGGGCTGGCTTACATGGGCATGGTAGGCTTTAAAATCGTCATTAACATGCACGGAGAGGTCATCCGCGTGGATCAGCCGATGGCTCTCGGCGGCGACGAAGGCAGCGGTGAATAAATCCGCGTGGGCGAACTTTCACTACTTCGACCGGATTTTTCTCGATTCTGACGCTAATCTAACGCAAATTCATTATCATTACCTGCTGACGGACATTGGGAGAAGTGCCTATGAATTCATCTAAATTTGTGTTAGACGTATCCGAATCCGATTTCGAATTTGAAGTCATTGCCTTTTCCGAAAAGACGCCGGTGCTGGTGGATTTCTGGGCGACTTGGTGCGTCCCATGCAAAGTCCTCAGTCCGCTCCTCGAACGTCTGGCCGAAGAGGCGCAGGGTGGTTTTCGGCTCGCCCGGGTGAACGTGGACGAGAATCCCGCCCTCGCCCATCGCTACAACGTGCGCGGGATTCCGACCGTGTTGGCCGTCAAAAACGGTCAGGTGGTCTCTCAATTTACCGGCGCTTTACCTGAAGAGCGCGTACGGGAGTTCATCCGCTCCATCGTCCCGACGTCCGCTGATTTATTGTTGGAGAAAGGACGCAGTCTCACCAGCATGCACCAATGGCGCAGCGCCGAGGAGGCCTATCGCTCTTACCTGGAGCTGATGCCTGAGAATGCGACCGCCCTGCTTGGCCTGGCCAAGACCCTGCTGGCCCAGGGTCAGGCGCGAGAAGCCTATCATATTTTGAGGAATTTTCCTGTCAGCCGGGAATACGCCACCGCCGAGGTGTTGCTGCCTCTGGCCAGCGCGATGATGGAGTTGCAAAACCCAGGAGCGGATGAAGATAGCCCGCTCGAAGCGGCATATCGCCACAGTTTGCGGCTAGTGGGGCGCGGCAACCTGCCGGCAGCCCTGGACGGCCTGCTCGACATCCTGCGCCAGGATAAACACTTCCGCAATGGCCAGGTGCGCCAGGTGATTCTCGCCCTCCTTGAGCTGCTCGGTGAGGACGATCCCGCTACACGTGCGTACCGCTCTGAGCTGGCTTCTATCCTGTTCGGATAGTCTACCTTTTCAATATCAGCGTCCCCCACGTTGTGGGATCGTCCAATTGGCGACCACGGTCGTTCGACACCATCTTTTGCTGTTCGCTCACGCCGGGGGTATCATCATCTGAGGCGGAAAAAACAAAACCAAATTGTGCCCCATTCGTCGGTGTGATGGCAAACAGGCTCCACGGAATGGCCGCCTCAACCCGATAGACCCCCGAGCTGCCGATGGCGCCAATCTTGACACCGCTCTGACTCCCGGCTTCCGCTTCGGGATACCACAGATAAGCTTCGGGGGAATTGCCGACCGTCTCGTATCCCGGTGAGATGCCGAGCTGATAATCGTCATCGTCGAGCTCCCGGTTGGTCAGATCACCGGCCAGGTCGCTGTCCAGGAGGATTTCCAGGCTGTCGCCTTTATAGATGTCGGCGCCGTGTGAGACCTGTACGTACCGGTCGTCTTTCACCTTGCCGGCAAGATAGAGATTGTTTAGATCCCAGCCTACGCGGAAGGAGGCTTCAAGATCGGCAGGACCACTCCATTGGCTCGCGCCAAAGACAACGAACGTGGCCGGATAGGCGGTTGTTGACCAATCGCTCCAATCGCCGTCGATCTTGGGCGGTGAACTCAGGTAAGGCGCAACGATGGCCGGGCCGGGACGCGAAGCTGCCAGTGTGGCCGTATTGACCTCCAACGTCGAGGAGGCCAGCGGTGCCGCTGTCATGGTTGGATGACCGCCCGTCAGCGTGGCCGTCAACACCGGCGGCAGGGTGGCTGTGGAAGCCCCAACGGGAACCTGCGCAAACAGCGCCGTCATCGTCCTATTGGGGGTGGGGAACACAAACGGGGTCGGTGTCCGCACCGGCAGACTGCAGGCAACCAGAGCAGCGCTGACTGCCAGGGTAATCGTTGAGAGTCGCTTGACCTTGATTTTCATAACAGCTCCTTCTGCCTGGAAACCGACCTCGCTGACCCCATTATAGCCAGTTTGCATTTCCGTTCAATGCCGTTATAATTTTTCGAGAGCGAGCAAATGGCGATGGAAACCGTTGGATTCGATGCAAAGGATGACACCGTCCTTGAGCAGCTCGAAGTCCTGGTAGTCATCTTCAGTCTGCGAGAGAGCCGGCTCAAGGTGCTCCTGAAGGCTCAGGCAGGCGACCTGTGGGCCCTGCCAGGCCGCCCGGTGCGCCTTTCCTCTTCTCTGGAACAGGCCGCGGCCGAAGAACTCGACTGTCACACTGGCGTGGCCGACGCTTACCTCGAACAGCTTTACACCTATGGCGATCCTGAACGCATCTCCGGGCGGCGGCTGATTTCCGTGGCTTATTTCGCTTTAATCCCTGCAGACGCTCCCTATACGGCCGGCGAGGCGTACGGCGCCCGCTGGTTTACCGTGGACGATCTGCCTCCCCTGGCCATGGACCACGCTGAGATCATCGCCTACGCGCTGCGCCGCTTGCGTTATAAGCTGGAGTACTCGGCCGTGGGCTTCCAGCTTCTCCCCGAAACATTCACCCTGAGCGAGATCCAGCGTACCTATGAGATGATCCTGGGCGAGAAAATCGACAAGCGCAACTTCCGCCGACGCATCCTCGCAGCCGGCATCATCGAACCGACGCCCGCGCTGCGCACCGGTGAAGGCCGTCCAGCTCGCCTGTACCGCTACCGCCCGGATGCGGTGGCCGAAGTCAAAGCGCGCCGTCTGTTTCCCTGATGATTTCGTTATCCGGGATTGAATCGACCGGCTAAAGCCCAGGCTCACTGCTTCGGAATTAATCTCTAACCCCCACGGCTTGCTAAAAGCGATTACCTTATTAACGGAGTGCCTCGGCCGCTTTGCGAGAGAAATGCGGACAACTTCAGCCTCTCCGCAAAATGCTGATGCTCTCGATGTGGTACGTTTGCGGGAACAGGTCGAAAGGCGTCACCTTCTCCAGGTGATAGCCGTGTGCGAGCATCCATCGCAGATCACGCGCCAGCGTGGGCGGCTCACACGAGACGTAGGCAATCGTGCTCGGCCCGCGCGCGAGGATGGCTTCCAGTCCTCTACGCGCGATCCCGGAGCGCGGGGGGTCTGCTACGACGATGTCAGGTCGAAAATCAAGGACCGGCAGGATGTCCTCCAACGACCCCTGGTAGAGCTCCACATGATCGAACTCGTCCAGATTGGCTGCGAAATCCTGGCAGGCGCTCTCTGAAACTTCCACACCGACCAGCCGACCCGCCTGCGCCGCCAAAAAGGCGCTGAACAGGCCCACACCGCAATAAGCGTCCAGGATCGCGGGCGCGCTGTCCAACGGCAGGCTCGCCAGCAGATGCTCGACCATCTTCGCGGCGCCGGCGGTGTTCACCTGAAAGAATGAACCCGGCGAGACGCGAAAGGATCGCCCGAGCAGCTCTATGGTGAGAAAAGGGTCTCCCGCCAAAACGAACTGCCCATCCGGCCCATGATATACGGCCGAAAGAGGGAAATCGACGCTGAACTCGGGCGGTTTTCGTGAACTTCCTTCCAGGATCAGCATCGGCTCTCCTCCTGCTCCTGCCCGCAGGCCAATCTGCGTCAGCTCAGGAACAGCCGCGACCTCGATGAGCGGCCACACTTCGGCAATCGCCTCTTCGAGTACATGGCACTCGAGGATTGGCACCACCTCGTGTGAGCGTGAAGCCTGGAAGCCGAGCTTTCCATCCGGGGTCAGGTGGAATTGAACGTTGTTGCGGTAATGCCAGAGAAGAGGGGAAGGTACCGTCGCCTCGACCGGGGGATGGTCGATTCCACCTACCCGCTCCAGCGTCTCGATCAGCAGTGCGCGTTTCACGGCGAGCTGTTCCGCGTAATCCAGGTGCTGATAGGCGCACCCACCGCAAACGGTGAAGTGCGTGCAGCGTGGGCGGATGCGTTTCGGTGAGGGTTTCAGCACCTCGACCAGTTCGGCGCGGGCATAGTCCCGCTTCTCCTCGACCAGCCGGACGCTGACCCGCTCGCCAGGCAGTCCAAAGGGCACGAAGACCGCTCGCCCATTTGCCAGTCGTCCGACCGCGTCGCCGCCGTAAACCAGCCGTTCGAGCGTCACTTCGGCGAGTTGGTGAATTCCGTCCGCCTCGAATTCAGTTGAAATTCTATTCTGTTTTCCCACAACAACCATATCAGCACAAGGTACGCGGTCATAGCCAGGGAGAACAGTAGAAACCCTCCTAATTGGCCATTCCTGAGCGTGACGATCGCCGGTCGGTATAGAAACAAGCCAATGAGAATGACCGGCAAATATCCGGCCGCTTTGGTGCTTCGCCAGTCAGAAAGAGCTAAGCCTGCCGCGCTGATCAACGCCAGGATCGAGAGGCCGATTTGGACCACCGCTGCAACCGGCAAAGATAATATTCCCAATGGAACATAGAGGAAAGCCAGCGGCAGAGGATAGATGTAAACTGGGTTTTCTATCCAGGTCGATCCATAAAGGGTGTGGTTGGTTGCCCACGCTTCCGCATCGTAAGGGTTTTGCCCCTGTAGGAGCATTCTCCCACCCAACCAGAAGGTGAAGAAATCGTTATTGACCTCATAATCTACCGATCGGGCAACCAGCCAGGCAACAAATACGGCTGTCAATACGATCAATATACCCACCCCGAACCGTAAAAAAGAAGGCTTAAACCTTCCTCCTGCGATCCGGGTGATCACCCTGCCTCCCTTGACCGATGAAATCGACAGGGAATTATTTACCGTAAGAAAAACGACAACACCACCAGAATCACAAAAAACGAGCCGGCCAGCACGCCGATGCGTTTCAAATCGCCTAGCTGATGGCTGTAGTCCGGGTTGAATTCCACTACCCCAATCCCTTTACGCGGCAGAACCGGATTATCGCGGGTGACCACGGAAGGGGCTTCCCTGGTCGGGCGGGATGCCTGGCGTCTCTGTTTCTTCTTGCTCATATCTATAAAGGCTCCTTCTAGAATGGATTATGAATTCGTCTGCAGTTCGGCCGTCACCACGATGCGCTGTTTATCCACCAGGTATGGATAGCATGAGATCAGCGTGACGGTGGCAGACTGCGTGGGCGCCATGACGTCCACCTGAGTTGGCTCAACAATGCGGCTGCTTTTTATCACATAGGTATACGTTCTTTGATTCGTGTAGAGGATCACCAGGTCGCCAGGCTTGAGCCGGTCCAGATCGCGAAAAATCTCGCCAAATACGTCGTTGTGCGCGGAAAGGACCAGATTGCCTTTCTGCCCGGGGTCGGGCGTCCCGACGTGCTGTCCGACTCCTTTCTTTAATTGCTCCCAGCCATCGCCCTGCACGATTGGTGCATCCACCTTGATAGCCGGTATCTGGATTCGGATCGCCTGTTCCGGCCCCGGTGTGGGAATGGGGATGTTGGCCAGGCTCTGCACCAGGGGCAGCAGGTTTCTGGGGATTTCCTCCTCGTTCGGCTGCGTCCCGCCCGGCGAGTTTGGCGGCGTGTGACCGGATGGCAGCACCACCGCCTGGATCAGCGGCGTCGGCGTGAGCGTGGGTTGCTGAAGCGCGGCGGCCACTTCACGGTTCAGATCACGCAGCAGGTTGAAGCCATTGAAAAGTACGAAGATGAGTCCAATGACAGCCACGATCTCGACGATAAACAAGAATCGGTCGAGCGCCCTTCCACCGCGCGGAGCTGCCGGCGCTTCTGCTCCAGTCGCTCCGGTTTCCTGCATCGGCGGATCAGCGCTATTCCCTCCAGCGACCACCGAGGGCGGCACCATCACCAGCCGGCCGGTGCGTCGGTAGTGGTCCAGCCGCGCCTGACGCTCCGCCCGCCGCTTTTCAACCAGCAGGCGGCGTAATTCATCGACCGAGAGGTCCTGTGGAGATGGTTTACGCGCCAATTCGTTTCCCTCGATGTGCGCCCGAGCCGATCACTGCAAAATTATACTCCGTTTCATCGGCGCCCACATTTCCTCATTCCAGCCTTCCTTGCCATTTCACCCGCCTTTATGTATAATCTTCTTCAGCTTGGGCGGTTAGCTCAGTTGGTTAGAGCGTTGCGTTGACATCGCAAAGGTCGTAGGTTCGAGTCCTATACCGCCCACCATCCTCAAACGCGCTGACCGGGACGAGTAACCGTTATCCACCCGCCAGAGAATGGGGCCAAGGGCTGAGAGTCCCACCGGAAGTGAGACGGCGAAAACCACCCGCGAGCGGAAACCTGAACCGGCACAATGACCGCAGTAAGGCGAACGGTTGGCCCCGTTATCGGCCCAAGGAGATGGCCGCCTGAGCGGTCAATCTGGGTGGAACCGCGTGAGTGTGAGCTCTCGCCCCAGTGGGCGAGAGATTTTTTATTTAGCCATGGATCGAAGTCAAAGGAGGTTCGAATGGCTGAGAAGAAACAGGAACGCTACGAAGATTCTCTGCTCTACCGCATCCGCCACTCGGCGGCGCATATCATGGCCCAGGCCGTCCTGGAGATGTTCCCGGACGGGAAGATCGCCATCGGCCCGCCCATTGAGGACGGCTTCTACTACGATTTTGACCTCCCGCGCACCCTCACGCCCGAGGACCTGGAAAAGATCGAAAAACGCATGCGCGAGATCATTTCGGGCAGGCACCCGTTCATCCGCGAGGAAGTCACCGCCGAGCAGGCCCGTGAAATTTTCAAGGATCAACCCTATAAGCTGGAGCTGATCGACGGCCTGGAAAAAGGCGGCTTCGACGAATACGGCAATCCCATCAAGGAGAAGCCGGTCATCTCCATTTACAAGGATGACCAGTTCGTGGACTTGTGCCGCGGTCCGCACGTCCAGGATACCGGCCAGATCCATCCCGATGCGTTCAAGCTGATGAACGTGGCGGGGGCATATTGGCGCGGCGACGAGCACCGCCCCATGCTCCAGCGTATTTACGGCACCGCCTGGGAGACCCCCGAACAGCTCAAGGATTACTTGTGGCGCTTGGAGGAAGCCAAAAAGCGCGACCATCGCAAGTTGGGCCGCGAATTGGGCCTGTTCTATTTTTCCGAAGATGTTGGACCAGGCCTGCCGCTCTTCACCCCAAAAGGTGAAATGCTGCGCCACATCATGGAAACCTATATGCGCGAGACGCAGACCCGCTATGGGTTTCAGCACGTCTGGACCGGGAACGTGGTCAAAGAGGATCTTTATAAACGCTCTGGCCACTACGACAACTACAAGGACGTCATGTTCCCGCCCATGGTGGACGAGAATGTGGCTTTCCGCCTGAAGCCCATGAACTGCCCTAGCCACATGGTGCTCTTCCGCGAGATGGGTCTCCACTCTTACCGCGAGCTGCCCTTGCGCTTTTCCGAGTTCGCCACCCTGCACCGTTACGAGAAGACCGGAGAGCTGACCGGATTGACCCGCGTGCGTGCGCTGACCCAGGATGATTGCCACACATTCATTACCGAGGAACAGATCGGTGAGGAGTTCGCCCACGAACTCAGGTTGATCACCGAGGTCTTGAACCGCTATCACCTGAGAGACTACCGCATCCGCCTCTCCCTGCGCGGCGAGGGCGGTAAATACGTCAAGGACGACGAACGCTGGACCAAGGCCGAAACCGCCTTGCGTGCGGCCATGGATGCGGCCAGCGTGGATTATTACGAAGCCGCAGGAGAAGCCGCCTTTTACGGCCCCAAGGCCGATTTCCTGGCCCGGGATGTGCTCGGCCGGGAGTGGCAGCTATCCACCATCCAGGTGGATTTCATCCAGCCAGCCCGACTCGGTCTCACCTATATCGGCGAGGACGGTCAGGAACACGTGCCGGTGGTGATACACCGCGCCGTGATGGGCTCGACCGAGCGCTTTATGGCTATGATCATCGAACATTTCGCCGGCGCTTTCCCGGTCTGGCTGGCCCCGGTCCAGGCAGTGGTCATCCCCATCGCCGACCGCCACATCGAGTATGCCCGTCAGGTCTCCCGCCAGCTTCAGGATGCCGGCCTGCGCATCGAGGTAGACGAGCGCCCCGAGCGCATGAACGCCAAAATCCGCGACGCTCAGACCCAGAAGGTGCCCTATATGCTGGTGGTGGGCGATAAGGAAATGGAAACTGGCCAGGTCGCCTTGCGCCTGCGCTCCGGCGAAAACCCTGGCCCAATGGCGGTTTCTGCTTTCATCGAGAGGGCCCGCAAAGAGATCGCTGAAGGTGTTTGATTACCTTGAGCCCGGATGTCGGATGGGACTCCTCCAACCTCCGGGCTCAAACCGTGTTTGGCTGCCCGCAACAGGAATTCGATGCGCCAATGTATGCACATCCGCAGCGATCAATTTGTTGACGAATTTTCCCCTCTTATGGTATCATCGGGTACAATTCGGTACGGCTGCGGAAACGCAACCGCAGATTAAATTTGCTCAGAAATAGGAGAAAGCTATCAGCGCCTCAAACTATAGAGTCAACGAAACCATCCGCGTGCCAGAAGTCCGTTTGATCGGACCCAATGGCGAAAATATGGGTGTCGTGCCAATCCAGGAGGCACTCCGCATCGCCCGCGAAGCAGAGCTCGATCTGGTTGAGGTAGCGCCCGGCTCAAGTCCACCCGTCGTACGCGTGATGGATTTCGGTAAGTTCCTCTACGAGCGAACTAAGAAAGAACGCGAGGCGCGCAAGGCGCAAACGAAAATCGAGGTCAAGGAAATCCGTCTGCGGCCGAAGACGAACGAGCATCATCGCTCCTTTAAAACACGCGACGCACGCCGCTGGCTTCAGGAAGGCAACAAAGTAAAAGTGGCCATTCGTTTCCGTGGCCGCGAGATCGATTATCCTGAGCTGGCCCTCGAAGACTTGAAGGAGATCGCCGAAGAACTTTCCGACATCAGCGTCATCGAGCAACCACCCATGATGGAAGGTCGCGTGCTCTTGATGGTGCTTGCGCCGAGCAAAGGCGCGAAAAAGAAGGTCACTGAACCGGCAAGCTGAGGGTTCGTTTGCAGAGTTTTGACCGGCGACCTGCGGCTGCGATGAGCAGACCGCAGCATTTTGTTGAGAGAGGAGGAAGACTGTGCCCCGAAAGCAGAAAGCTGGCAAGTACAAAATAAAGACCCACAAAGCCACGTCAAAGCGCTTTCGCTTGAGCGGGTCGGGGGTGTTATTGCGCACCAAGGGCGGCAAAAGCCACCTGCGCCGGCGCACATCTCCGCGCACCAAGCGCTTATTTATGGAGATGATCCCTGTGAAAGGTGCAGGCATCATCAAGCGCGTCAAGCGACTGGCCCCTTACGTGGCTAAGAAGGATTGATTAGCCGCCTGTAGTTTGATCCTCGGATTGGTGCGGCCGTTGGGTGCGCGCAACGGGTAGGAAGCTACCGGCGCCCAGGGGTTCGCAAAGGAGTGTTTTATGGCTCGTGTTAAAGGTGGTCCCCACGGCCATCTTCGCCACAAGAAAATCTTAAAGCTGACCAAAGGCTTCGCCGGCACACGCCACCGCCTTTTCCGGCGCGCCAACGAAGCCATGCTCAAGTCCCTGTGGTACAGCTATCGCGACCGGCGCGTGCGTAAGCGCGATTTGCGCAAGCTCTGGATTGCGCGCATCAATGCCGCTGCGCGCTCGAACGGCCTGACCTATAGCCGACTGGTCTTCGGCCTCAAGAATGCCGGTATCGCCCTCAACCGCAAGATGCTCGCAGATTTGGCTGTGCGTGATCCACAGGCGTTCTCCGCGGTGGTCGCCAAAGCAAAATTTGGATGATCTGCGCCCTTCGACTTTTCTGACGGGACGGTACCAATCGTCCCGTTTTTTTTGTATTTCCGCGCGTTGCGTGGATAGAATTAAAGGGAAGGGCCATTCATGCGAACTTCCCTTCGATATAAGAGGCGGGGCATTGACATATTGTCCTGAGCGAATCCGGGTACAATCGTTGCGGTGGAGGTGCCTGTGAACACCACTCTGCATCGTCATACTTTTCCATCCGGCCAACGACTGGAAATCGTTTCCGGAGACATTACCCAGGAACAGGTGGATGCCATCGTGAACGCAGCCAATGAATATCTGCGCCATGGAGGCGGGGTGGCCGGCGTCATCTCGAGGCGCGGAGGCCCGCAAATCCAGGCCGAAAGCGATGAATGGGTGCGCGTCCACGGCCCTGTCAGCCACGCCGAACCGGCTTACACCGGCGCCGGCCGCCTTCCCTGCCGTTATGTCATCCACGCCGTCGGTCCAGTATGGGGCAGCGGCGATGAGGATGCCAAACTCACTGCCGCCGTCCAGGGCTCTCTCCGTTTGGCGGATCGCCTGACGCTGGCTTCCATCGCCCTGCCGGCCATCTCCACCGGCATCTTCGGTTTCCCCAAGGAACGGGCGGCGCAGGTCATCCTGGATGCAATTCGTTCCTATTTTGCGGCCAATCCCGCTTCCGGCTTGAAACAAGTGCGCGTGATCCTCTATGACGGGCCCACTTTGGATGCATTCCAGCGGAAATTCGAGGAAACCTTTTCCTGAACGCCGCTGCTGGTGGCCAGATCATGATCACATCCATTCATAATCCCAAAATCCAGCGCATCCGCGCCCTGCTGGGCCGCTCCCGCGAGCGGCGCCAAGCGGATGCTTTTGTGATCGAGGGAGTGCGCCTGACCGAGGAGCTGCTGGCCTCCGGATGGCAGGCTGAGTTGGCCCTCTACAGCTCCGAACTGAGCCCTCGCGGTCAAGAGCTTGTCCATAGGCTGGCCGCGAACGGCGTCGTCGTCGAGGAAACCACCCGCGAGGTGATCCAGAGTCTCGGCGACACCGAGACGACCCAGGGGCTTCTGGTCGTCTCCCGGGTGCGCGAGCTACCCCTGCCCGCGCCTATGGATTTCGTCCTTGTTTTAGACGCTCTGCGCGATCCCGGCAATCTGGGAACTCTGCTGCGCTCGGCCGCCGCCGCTGGCATCCAGGCCGTGCTGCTCGCACCTGGATGCGTGGATCCATTCTCGCCCAAGGTGGTGCGATCATCAATGGGCGCGATTTTCCGCCTGCCGCTGCGCAGCCTGGGATGGGATGCGATCGGCTCCTTGCTGAAGTCTCCCACACAGGGCAGTCCGTTGAGCGTCTACCTGGCCGAAGCCGCACACGGCTTGCCGTTTTGGGAGGCTGACCTGCGAGAACCGCTCGCCCTCATCATTGGCGCTGAGGCTGCCGGCCCAGGCGCGGAAGCCCGCGCATTGGCTGATCATGTGGTGCATATCCCCATGCCCGGCAGAAGCGAATCCCTGAACGCTGCCATAGCCGGTTCCATTCTTCTCTTCGAAGTTGTTCGCCAACGCAACACAAGCGAGATGCCCTCATGAAGATCCGTTCGATTACCTATTTGATAAATCCCGGCTGGCCGATCGATCAGGCCGCACTCGACCAGGCGGGGCACTTTATCCGCGCCGCGCGCCCAGCTTTCCAGGCCGCCGGCTATGAGGTTCAGACCGCCCGCCTCGCCACGATCCCCTTCCCAGAGCTGCTCGATGCCGCCAACCCGCAGTTGGCCGTCGAGTTTGCGCTGAGGCTGGAGAAAGAAGCCCAGACACAGGGTTTCGATTACATCTCCATCGGCCCGGCCCTGCCTGGATCACGCGACAGCTATGCCTGCATCGCTGCGGTGCTGGCGGCCACGCAAAACGTCTTCGTTTCCGGAATGTTAACCGCCCCGGAGCAGGGCGTTTCGCTGGTTGCAGTGCGGGACTGCGCCGCTGCCATCCACCAGGCGGCGACCATCTCGCCCGATGGTTTCGCCAACCTGCGCTTCGCCGCGCTTGCCAATGTGCCGCCTGGCTCGCCGTTCTTCCCTGCCGCCTACCACCACGGCGATGCACCGGCCTTCGCGCTCGCCACAGAAGCAGCCGATCTGGCAGTGAAAGCATTCCTGGGCGCTGGCTCCCTGGCCCAGGCGCGCCGCGACCTGGTGGCGTCCATCGAATCAAATGCCCGGCGCCTTGAGAAAGCCGCTTCCGACGTGAGCGAACAAACCAGGGTGCGCTTCGCCGGCATCGACTTCAGCCTGGCCCCTTTCCCCGCCGAGGAGCTTTCCATCGGCAAGGCCATGGAGCTTTTAGGCGCTCCCGGCGTCGGCCTGTCCGGATCGCTGGCGGCGGCCGCCTTCCTGGCCGACACGCTGGATCGAGCCCGCTTCACCCGCGCTGGTTTCAGCGGATTGATGCTGCCCGTCATGGAGGACGCGATCCTGGCCGCGCGCTGTGCCCAGGGTCTTTTGTCAATATCCGATCTTCTGCTCTATTCTGCGGTATGCGGCACCGGTCTGGATACCCTGCCCCTGCCTGGGGACGCCAGCGTTGATCAACTGGCGGCCGTGCTGCTCGACCTGGCGGCCCTTTCGACCCGCCTGGGCAAACCGCTTACCGCCCGGCTGATGCCCATTCCTGGAAAAGCCGCCGGTGATCCGGTTCACTTCGAATTCGGCTATTTCGCCGACAGCCGTGTCCTCCCCCTGCCTGCCGCCTCCTTAGAGCGCCTGTTCCACGGCGGCGAACAGGTGACGCTCCAGCCGCATTCGTCCGCTTGAGGCGCGGCGTTGCGTCATGAGATCAATGGGCAAATAGCCTGATCCGTCGAAATTACCTTGGATCGCGCCATCTCGGCCCCGTTCCTATCGAGCGCTGCGACCTGGAAATAGCAGATGGATTTTGGCAGACCCATCAGGCGGGATTGAGTTTCAAAACCGGCCTTTGCCTTGGCATCGATCAGGTTCAGTGAATTCGCGGAATTTCCACCGTATAGCTTGTATGAAGCCACTTCTGTGGCGCCGTTCCAGGAATAGCCAAGTGTAAGCCCGCTTGCATCCGCTCTGTAGGCCAGATCCGGGAGAGTGTCCGGCGATCCATGCCATGGGAACCGAAAAGCGCGGTAGCTCACATAAGGCTGCACAAAAGTCAGCTCGAAAATCGTCTTGGCATCCGGGGTCACTTCACTGATGGTGGCAAACGCGTATCCCGCGCCGGTATAGGGCGCGCCCCAACCCAAAACAGTGTTCCCATCGGCTAACCGCTGAGTATCCCCCATATATGTGGCGAACACGGGCGGGTTGTGGGTAAATTCCCATACATTGGTCGCGGTCTTGTTGGTCTCATCGATCCGGTATTCCATGCCGCGAGAGGGGGCTGTGTCGTGTTCGGCGGCATCCCCGTGGTTATCGAATACGGTGATGTGGCCATCCGCAAGCTGGCGGACGTCGTGCTGGAAAGCGAAGGGCTGCGCATCGCCGATAAACTTGAACATATTCTTCTTGCCGCCCAGCCGCCACAGGATGGCTCCGGTCTGCAGGTCGATTTTGGTGATTTCGCTCAAATTGCGACTGGATAACAACAAATTCCCATCGTTTGTCAGCGCCAGCGAATTGCCGTGCACCGCATCGATCTGTTCGGCGGTCAGGTCAGCGGTCGAATCGAACAAAGAGAAATGATCCCAGCTCCGCCATTCAAAGATCACATTCTTGGAAGGGTCCATCTCCTGAATGACTAGACCGGTAACGGTGGCGTCCTTTTTACCGCCTTTGATGATCTTGCTCATATCCACAGCTTCGGAATCGTAAATCATCAGGAGCGCATTCCCGTTTGGCAGAACCTGGAAATCGTGCAGATCCGCCGCGTATCCCTCACCGGCTGTGTATTTATCCACAATCTGATAGTGTGAATTCATGAGGTAGTATGCGGCATCCTTCTGACTGAAATAGGAAAGGAGGCCGTTGGGCTGTAATTTGAAGTCAAAACCGATTTGATCATTGGCTGCCGATTGATAATACACGATCTCACCGGTTTGATCCAATATCAACAGGTAAGATCCCACCACCGAGCTTGTCCAGTAGAAAGGCGCGACGAAAAAATATCCTTCGCCCGTATCCGCTGGTGATGTCGTTACGCTGTACCGGGGAATATCTTTGGGCAGAGTCAGGTAATCGGGAAAGGCGCTTGCTGGCGGATTGGCGGGTGGAGGGGTTGTAGCCGCGCCTGGCGAGCCGGACGCTTGTTTCACCGCGACCGTGAACGAATACGAAATCGGATCATAACTTGTGTGGATATCCAGCCTCAGGCTGCTGACTGCAACTTTGACCTCTTCCCCAGGCGTGAAAGGCTGGCTGGGCTTGAAAATGACCGTTCTGTGATCATCCGCCAGAATCTTTTGACCTGCATGAAGTCCGCTGTTTGAGCCCTGAACCACAAAATTCAAGGATGCCACATTTTCTTCCGCCAGCACTGGGCCATAGCGGATAATAATGGTCGCGCCGTTGGATACATATTGAGCGTTGGGCACAGGTGAGAGGTATTCGGGGCTTGCCGGAGCACACGCCGGCAGCACCAGCATGCCCAAAAAAGCTGCAACGGATGCCAAAATTAGCAACCCATTTTTCATTGATGACTTCATTACAATTGAAAAGGCGGGGTTTTTCCCCGCCCGATGGCTTCGAAAAAGGGAACGCTTCCCCATCTACTCTTTCCGGTCCTCCATTCGTCTTGCTGGTCCCATCAGGCGGACTACTTCGCCTGCCTGAAGTTGATCAGCACCAGATTCTTAGAACAATCGTCAAACGTGTCGAAGTATACTTTAGCCGAAAGCGGTAGTCCAGCCTGGTCGAGCAATTGCACCCACAGCGTCGAGTTCGAGGCAGCCGGCTTGTCTCCCAGGCTGAACTCATAACCGGCCGGTCCGTATTGAACGGCGGTGCCGGTCAGGCTGAGAAGGTTGACCGGCTCGCCTGCCAGGCTGCCACCCAACTGGATGGTCAGGCCAACGATTGGCGCGCCCTGCATATCAAACGCCTGTCCGCCCACTCCATTCCAGTTGCAGGCCAGATCGGGATGGATGATCGTGCTCGACACGGCCACCGGCGTTCCCCGCAAACTGTACGGCATGGCAGGCAGTGTGGGTGTGATGGTCGGCGTTTCGAGGATGGCCGTAGATTCTGCCGTTGGAGTGGCCTCGACCGGGAACGGGGTGGAGGTCATGTCCGGCGCTGGAGTACTCGTCGGTGGTGCTTGCTGCGAAACGGTGGGCGTCCAGGTAGGCGGAAAGATGGTTGGGGTGGCAGTGCTCGTGTCCGCTGGGGGTGTCCCTTCCCCGGGCGCCGTTGGCGGCGGAAATAGGTTGAAAGGCACGTATGGGTTGATGAAGATGACCAGGAAAAGACCCACCAGAAACATGGTGGCCAGCAGCACAAGTCCGGTCAGGAAATTCCAGAAAGCGCCCCCACCCCGTGAAGTTGGATGAACGCGCTGGCGCGCCGGTGAAGGTTCCATTTTCCTTGACTCCTGTTCCATTCACACATTTTGTGCCGCGTGAAGCTGGCTTGGATTTGGGAGCACGAGCTGCGATGATTCCCCATCCCTCATCGCATCAAAACCTCGATCTCGCTCTGTTTCCTCTGCTCCTCCATCCATTTTTGCAGGGCTTGCTTTTGCAGCGCTAGCCTGGCGTCCGGGCTGAGAGGCCTTTGGGGGTCCCGTTCGATCACCTGGATGATGTGATAGCCTAACGGCGTCTGGATCACCTCGCTAAACTGGCCCGGCTGCAGGGAAAACGCAGCCTGTTCAATGGCGCTCTCGGTCAAATATCCTCGCGGGAACCAGCCCAGGTCTCCACCAGACTGAGGATCGACCTGCCTGGCAATCGTTGCAAAATCCGCGCCAGCTTTTAACTGAGCCAGGAGTCTGTCCGCCTGATCCGCATTGTAAACCAGGATCTGCCGGGCGTGGACCTGTTCCATGGTTTCCGGCACCTGGGCGGCGATTTTATCCCGCTGCCAGGCGGCCGCCATGGCCAGCTTCAGTGACCAGCGGAATTCGTCATCCGTGTAGCCAAATTTGCTCTCCCAGGCAGCCAGAGCCTGATTCCCACCCATCTCGGCAGCGAGCTGATCGATCCGCGACTGCAAAGCAGCCTCGCTGATGGTGAAACCCTCCTTACCTGCCGCCTGGGCCAGAAGCACCTGGTCCACTAAATCATCCAGCACAACCTGCTGCTGTTCAGATGAGGCCAGCCCTTTGCCTTCCCCCGCCTGAAAGCGTTGCAGCTCCGCCTGGAACATCGCCAGAGGGATGCCCTCCCCGTTCACCTTTGCCGCCAGCGGCTCGGAAGTTGACGTCGGCAGAAGCGGCGTAGGACTTTGCACCGCTGGTGTGCGAACCTCGGTGGGAGCAGGAGACTGGTGCAATTCGCAGCCGGAAATCATCATGGCGCTCAAGGCAATCGCCACATGGATGAAAATCCGGTCAATAGTCGGTTTCGGGCGCATCAGACCGATTATACTATCGCGACGCAGATCGGGCTTCCGCCAGTTTTCGCCAAAAGAAAACCCCGCAGGCTGTTCTCTGCGGGGTGCTTTCGCCTTCTAACCTCGTCGGTTTAATACTCGGGCGGCGGAGGCGGCGTGGGCTTCTCTTTTTCGGGCACGTCGGTGATCAGCGCCTCGGTGGTCAGGATCATGGCCGCGATGGAAGCGGCATTTTCCAACGCGCCGCGCGTAACCTTGGCGGGGTCGATCACCCCGTCCTTGACCATGTCGACGTACTCCTCGGTGAGCACATTGAAGCCGATGCGCTTGGAATCCCGCGACTTCTGCTGCGCCCGAACGTTCTCGACGACTACCGAGCCGTCCTTGCCGGCGTTTTCAGCGATCTTGCGCATGGGAACTTCCAACGCCTTGCGCACAATATTCACGCCGATTTGCTCGTCATCATACTCCATCTTCATACCGTCCAGAGAGGCCATAGCGTTAAGCAGGGCCACGCCACCCCCGGCCACGATGCCCTCTTCCACGGCTGCGCGGGTCGCGGAGAGCGCATCCTCGACGCGGTGCTTCTTCTCCTTCAGCTCGGTCTCGGTCGCCGCGCCCACGCGGATGATGGCGACGCCGCCGGAGAGCTTGGCGAGCCGCTCCTGCAGCTTCTCACGGTCATAATCACTGGTGGTGTTCTCAATCTCGACCCGGATCTGCTCGATGCGGCCTTTAATCTGCGCCGGATCGCCCTTGCCGCCAACGATGGTGGTATCGTCCTTGGTCACCACGACTTTTTCGGCGCGGCCCAGATCAGCGATTGTGGCGCTTTCCAGCTTGCGGCCGGTCTCCTCCGAGATTACCTGCGCGCCGGTAAGGATGGCGATGTCCTGCAGCATGGCCTTGCGGCGGTCGCCGAATCCGGGCGCCTTCACTGCCACTACGTTCAGCATGCCGCGCAGTTTGTTCAGCACCAGGGTCGCCAAAGCCTCGCCATCCACATCCTCGGCAATGATCAACAGATCACGCTTCCCAACCTGCACCAGCTTCTCCAGCAGAGGAACGATGTCAGTGGCCGCCGAGATCTTCTTGTCGTGCACCAGGATGTAGGGCTCGGAGATATTGGTCTCCATGTGCTCGGGATCGGTGATGAAATAGGGCGAGATATAACCGCGGTCGAATTGCATGCCTTCCACGTACTCCGTCTCGAACTCCAGACCGCGGGATTCTTCCACGGTGATCACGCCATCTTTGCCGACTTTATCCATCACCTCGGCGATCAAATCGCCGATCGCCTTGTCCTGAGCGGAAATGGTGGCCACATGGCCGATTTCTTCTTTGGTCGTAATTTCAATCGCCTGTTCCTTGATGCTGTTCGCCACCGCCTTCGCAGCAGCTTCGATGCCGCGCTTCAACAGCATCGGATTGGCGCCGGCAGCCAGGTTTTTCAAACCTTCCGTCACCATGGCATGAGCCAGGACGGTGGAGGTGGTTGTGCCATCGCCTGCGATGTCATTGGTCTTGGTGGCGGCTTCTTTCAAGAGCTGGGCGCCCATGTTCTCGAAGGGATCCTCTAGCTCGATCTCTTTTGCGACCGTGACGCCATCATGCGTGATGGTCGGTGAACCAAATTTGCGATCCAATGCCACGTTGCGGCCTTTGGGGCCCAGGGTCGTGGCCACAGAATTCGAAACGATATCGATGCCGTTCTTCAGCCGGCGTCGTGCCTCCTCAGCGAAGACAATTTGTTTTGCTGCCATATTCGCGCTCCTTCTGATAAGATCTATTTGGACTCGAGAATTGCCAGAATATCGTTTTCGCGCAAGATCAACAACTTCTTGCCATCCACTTTGACTTCAGTGCCGGAATATTTGGCGAACAAAACTGTATCGCCTACGGATACATCCATGGGGATGCGTCTACCTTGATCGTCGCGGTCGCCGGGGCCAACGGAGAGGACCACGCCCTTCTGCGGCTTTTCTTTGGCCGTCTCGGGAAGAACAATTCCCCCTGGGGTGACTTCCTCGGACTCCATAGGTTCCACTACGACGCGGTTGCCGAGGGGTTTTAAGCTTATCGCCATACGGACCTCCTGATCGAGAATTGAGTGTCTTATAAAAAAGGGAGAATTAGCACTCTATCCTTTTGAGTGCTAATACGACCGTATGATAATAGTCTTTTATTCAGGAGTCAAGGGGGTAAAAAGGATTCTTACGTTTTTCTGATATTGGACTTTTCCCTTACTCGGGCGGAGCGCTTAATACCTGGCCCCACATTTTAACCCGCTCTCTCCCATTGCGCTACGACGGCGTCCATGTAACTTTCACCCAGAGCTCGCACCGCCGAGGCGCTGTGTTGTCCTCCCCTGCCTCGATCAGGTCTACCGGCGGCAGCGGCTCGTCAATCCCGCGCCGGGTAGCAATCCTCATCCACCGAACTTTTACGCGGCTACTGCATGGATTGAATTTCCTACTTTCCTGCACAAGCTGGTTTGCCAAAAAATGACGAAATACGAATTGGATTCCCGCTGTGTGCTAGGATCACGAAGATGAGTGCGCCGTCGGAAGAGGTGCCGCTGGCGTTGACGGAGTGGGCGCCGCGCTGCCAGCCGGCGTTGGACTGGCGGAGGCTGGCGAATAATCAGCCGCGCAGATCTTCTCCCCCGCCTGGATCACGCTCATCGTGACCGTATCGCCGGCATATTTTTCCTTGAGCATGGAGAAGATGCGCTCGGCGCGCTGGCACTTGTCGTCGCCGCTCAGATGCAGCCCGGCCAGGATGGATGCATAGCTCAAATAATAATCCTTGGTCGAATCGGACAGGGGCATCCCCTGGATGGCCACCTGCGGATCCGTCTCCGGATTGCAGCCGCGCAGGTCGCAGCTTTCCTGCGCCGAGCACCCATCCAGTGCGCAATGGTAGGCGTCGATCGCCCCCTCATAGTTCTTGGATTTGACCCGCACAATGCCCAGTTGACCGTATACATCCTGGTTGTAGGGGTTGAGCTGGAGGGCCTTGACGACATTTAGATTGGCGGAATAATAATCCCCCGTCTGGCTGTACGTCTTGGCGATGGCGATATACGGAGTGGGATCGTTGATGCCCAATTGCTCATTCAAATCGGCCGCCTGCTGGAAGTATTCCAACGCCTTATCGTACACCTGCAACCGGCGGTATATGACTCCAATCTCGATGTATAAAAATGTGAGATTTGGAGCCGCATCCGAAGCAGCCTTGTAATAATCAATCGCTTCCCGGTAATACCCCTGTGATTCCATCACGTAGCCGTATACCCGATTGACATCCATCAGGGTCTTGTCGCGCTCATATGCCTGCTTGATGGTCGATTCAGCCTGCACCCACTTCTGCTCGTCGACCTGAATCTCCGCATAATACGCTAAAGCCAGCGTATTGTTCTTGTCAAGCTGGATTGCGCGCACCGCTTCGGTGTCGGCTTCCGTCAGATACTTCGCTGCCTGATCTTTGGGCACCAGGTCTGAAGACGACAGCCAGTCCAGGACAAAGGCGCGTACACCGGCCACATTGCTGTCGTCTGGGGCAAGTTGTTTGGCCTGGTCGATGTTCTTCAACGCGCTCATACGCAAATCATAAATTTCCTGCGAAGTGGATTTTGTGGCGGAGGTGTAGATCTGAATGCGCGCCAGCTTGGCGAGCAGCTCTGCGTTCATCGGGTCCAGTCTGGCCGCCTCATCGTAGGCGTCGATCGCCTTCTGCAGGTTGCCGGCCAGAAAATGCGCGTCTCCCTCCGCCGCGTAGGACTGTGCAGTGCGGGTGGGCTCGGGAGTGACCAGCGAGAGCGGCTGAACCGTCCGGGTAACCCATACCGACCGCAAAACCCAATATCCCAGAATGATCAACCCCAGCCAGATCATCATCCGGTAGGGGTTCGATGCGGAGCGGGTCTGCCGGAAGATCGGTTTCTTTCCAGATAGATTCATGGCATCAAGAGCTTGAAGCTGGCGGCTTGGGCGTCCCGCGCGACTCCGGTGTGGGCGTATAGGTGCCGATAATGTTCTGCTTGCAGATATCCACTATGGCGTTGGCGTTGTAAGCCACGGTTTCGTCGTCCTTCATTGCCTGCAGCAGCAACTGTGACACCTGAATGGCTTCGCTGCACTGGTTGTTTTTAGCCAGCGCCAGGCCAAAGCTGGAATAATACCCCGCCACCAACACACTGTCCAGCGGCAGCCCTTGCACCGGGGTACCATTAGGCGCATTGCCCCCGCGTACCGCCAGGCGCAGCGCGTTGATCGCATCTTCGTATTTGCCCGTGCGGTAATACATCTGCCCCAGATTGCCCCAGTAGTATGGATTGCCGGGATCAACGTCAACGGCCTGCTGCGCGTATTGGATCGATTTGGCGTAATCTCCCGTGGTGGCATAGGTGCGCGATATGGCCGCGTAGGCTACCGGATCGTCCGGTCGCAGCAGGCTGGCCTGCGTGTATTCGTCGATGGCTTTGTCATATTGCGGATCTTTCAAATAACGGTAACTGTCGCCCAGCGCCATGTGAATATCGGCGATGTGGTTGTTGATCTGCGCCGCCGCTTCGAACTGCTGAATGGCCTCCTCATAATTGCCTGTAACCTGCAGCACGATGCCGCGCGCGCGGTGCGCCTCCAACGAGTTCGCATCCAGGCCGAGAGCGATGTTGGACTCGCTGGCCGCCTTTTCTGGCGCGCCCAGCGCCGCCGTACCGTTCGCAATCTGGTCCGCGATCAGCTCAGCGTAAAAAGCGTGCGCCCAAACATTATTCGGATCCAGGTCAATGGCTTTCTTGATAGACGCCTCGGCTGGCAGGTAATCCTGCTGGAAGGTCAATGCCCAACCTCGCAGCGCCAGCGCATTGGGGTTGTTCGGGTTTAGCAGCAGAGCATTTTCCGCGTCGTCCTGGGCGTCCTTGTACTTGCCGGCATAGATCTCCACACGCGCCAGAGCCACATAAATTGCCGGGTCGTTGGGGTTAGAGCGGATCGCCTCGCGATAAGCGTCGATGGCCGCGCTCAGCTTGCCATCATTAAAGGCCGCTTCGGCGTCGGTGATGTACGATGCCGGGTTGCGTGTTGGGGTGGCAGTGGGAATGAACAGCGGCGGAGTGGCCGGCACGACTACCTGGTTGACGTACACCGCCGCCCCTACCAGCGCGATCAGTATCAGGATTCGCCACGGATGAATGCGCCGGCGCCGTTTGTTCATGCTCCATTTGCTGCCGCGAAGATACATGAGTTAATCCTACCATCCCCATATAGGAGGGTCAAGATGACCGTTGAATCCGGGGCGCTTCCCTCGCGAAGTTTTTGCCCAATGAAGGAGCAGAGCTATCTTGCCAAACCCGCTCCCTGCAGCTAGAATGAAACTGTGCATATTCACGTCTTTACACTGCTTCCCAACGTGTTCGCGCCTTACCTGCAAGAAAGCATCCTGCAGCGCGCAATCGCACGCGGCTTATTGCAGGTGGACATACACGACATCCGCGCCTGGACGAAGGATCGCCACCACATCACCGACGACGCTCCCTACGGCGGCGGTGGCGGAATGATCATGAAGCCCGAGCCGATCTTCGCAGCAGTCGAAGGTGTGCTGGGCTCTCCACCGGACTGTCCGGTGATACTCCTCACGCCGCAAGGCCGCCTTTTCAACCAGCGTCTGGCTCAAGAGCTTGCTGAGCTGCCCAAACTGGCACTCTTGTGCGGCCGCTACGAGGGCGTGGACGAGCGCGTACGCCAGCACCTGGCCACCGATGAGATTTCGATCGGCGATTACGTGCTCACCGGCGGCGAACTGCCCGCCCTGGTTGTGATCGACGCGCTCGCCCGTCTGATCCCTGGCGTGCTGGGCGACCCACAAGGCGCCCAGGATGATTCACACGCCACCGGTCTGCTCGAATACCCCCAATACACCCGCCCGGTGGAGTTCCGCGGTTGGCGCGTCCCTGACGTGCTGCTATCCGGCAATCATGCCGAAATCGCCCGCTGGCGGCGCGAGCAGTCATTGCTGCGCACCTATCAGCGTCGCCCTGACCTGCTCGCATCCGCTCCGCTTTCCCCAGCCGATCGCGCTTTTCTGGCTCGCCTCCTTGCTGGTGAAAAATTTCATGAATAACTGGCGGCTTATCAGCCCTTAAAGCAATGTGACCAATCATACTTGTCTGATATGACAATATCCTGTATACTTTACAAGGGCTGTTCACTACACTCATAAACTGGCTCATTCCCAAAACTTAGCCAATTGAACCAGCCCAATTTTTT